>NZ_JBYTEA010000011.1:0-54895 GCF_058791995.1 Bacillus sp. EB106-04-02-XG92 | reverse complement strand
GGAGAGACAGAAACGCCAGGTGGAGAGACAGAAACGCCAGGTGGAGAGACAGAAACGCCAGGTGGAGAAACAGAAACGCCAGGTGGAGAAACAGAAACGCCAGGTGGAGAGACAGAAACGCCAGGTGGAGAGACAGAAACGCCAGGTGGAGAGACAGAAACGCCAGGTGGAGAAACAGAAACACCGGGTGGAGAAACAGAAACGCCAGGTGAAGAAACAGAGAAACCGGGTGAAGGAACAGAAACGTCAGGTGGAGAAACAGAAAAGCCAGGTGAAGAAGTAGGAAAGCCTAACTTACCAGAAAAAGAGCAAGGCAGTTCCAATAATCAAAAACTTCCAGCTACAGGGCATAATACAAATTACCTTCCATTTATAGGTGTAATTCTTTTGTTATTAGGAATGCGTTTAAGATTTATGACTAAAAATGGCTAATAGGTTTATAAAAGGCAGAAGAGAATGTTATCTTTTCTGCCTTTAAGTTTTTAAATAGAAGAAATAAGGTAAAACCTTCTGTATTGACCTGCAAACGCCCTTCAAGTAAACTAAAGAGAGTTTGCAAATGAAAAGGTGATAATGTTGTTAATTTCAATTAAAACGTTACAAGATGATCGTTTTTTACGTCCGCTGCAAAATATTAGCGGCTTATTTTTTGAAGATAGTACGATTGGATTTGAACAAGAGGAAGCAAATCTTATCGTTGATATACACATTGAAGAGAATGTAAAAGCATCTGCTCGTTTAACAGATGTTGCGACTAGAAATGTGTATGAAGAAACATTCGCAAAAGATTTATCTGCTTTCACAGATGAAAAAGAGCGTATGAAGCAAGTGAAACACGTTGTTTCTTATGTATATCTTTCTGTTCTTCAGCAGTTAACTGGCATTGAACAAAGCTGGGGTATTTTAACGGGAGTTCGTCCGACGAAACTTCTTCATAAAATGCTTCAAAATGGTATGTCAAAAGAAGAAGCGCATCAAGAACTTCGTGAAAGCTATTTAATTCATGAAGAGAAAATTGAACTTCTTCAGCGTATTGTTGATTGCCAATTAGCGGTAGTTCCAGATTTATACCGTTTGAAAGAGGAAGTAAGTATTTATATCGGTATTCCATTCTGCCCAACAAAATGTGCATATTGTACATTCCCGGCTTATGCAATTAATGGACGCCAAGGCTCTGTTGATTCATTCTTAGGTGGTTTACATTATGAAGTTCGCGAAATTGGTAAGTTTTTAAAAGAAAAAGGTGTAACAGTTACGACGATTTATTACGGCGGCGGTACACCGACAAGTATTACAGCAGAAGAGATGGATATGCTGTATGAAGAAATGTATGAAGCGTTCCCAGATGTGAAAAATGTGCGTGAGGTAACAGTTGAGGCAGGTCGCCCAGATACAATTACGCCAGCGAAGCTAGAAGTGTTAAATAAATGGAATATTGACCGTATTAGTATTAATCCGCAGTCATACCATCAAGAAACATTAAAAGCAATCGGACGTCACCATACTGTAGAAGAAACAATTGAGAAGTATCATTTAGCTCGTGAAATGGGAATGAACAATATTAATATGGACTTAATTATTGGTCTTCCTGGTGAAGGGTTAGATATTTTCAAGCATACGTTAGATGAAACAGAAAAGTTAATGCCAGAATCGTTAACAGTTCATACGTTATCATTCAAACGTGCTTCTGAAATGACGCAAAACAAACGTAAATATAAAGTAGCAGGTCGCGAAGAAATTACAGCGATGATGCACGAAGCAGAAGAGTGGACGCAAAAGCATAATTACGTACCATATTACCTATACCGTCAAAAGAATATTTTAGGTAACTTAGAGAACGTTGGTTATGCAATGCCGACGCAAGAAAGTATTTACAACATTGTTATTATGGAAGAAGTTCAATCAATTATAGGACTTGGCTGTGGTGCATCAAGTAAATTTGTTCATCCGAAGACAGGTGCAATTACGCACTTCGCAAATCCGAAAGATCCAAAATCATATAACGATGGCTTCGTAAAATATACAGAAGATAAACTGAAAATTTTAGAAGAGCTATTTGTATAAGAAGAAAGAGGTTGTTCCAATTTGGAATAGCCTCTTTTTTATCCTGCTATTTGCGGGAACCAATCGGTGTAGGCCGATTAAAGTTCCACTTTATTTTGTCAGTTTTTGTCGGTAAGTCGATATATTCGAAAAATCGCTGATATAAATGGAGTTACGGTCGATATATTCGAAAAATCGCTGATATATTTCAATTTACGATTGATATATTCAAAAAATCGCTGATATAATTTCACTTACCGACAAGCGGAACCTTTTGTAAAACTATGTCGATAATAATCAGAAAAATTAGTCAAATCATTAAAGGACAATGTCTACTTATGGACGAAATGATAGATTTATGAAAGAGAAAAGGGGGAAATTGTTGGCATGTACATGACGATAGGGAGAATATTCGATTTAGCTGTTGGTAAGTATCCGAATAAAGAGGCGTTAGTAGAGCCGGAAAAAAATATTCGCTGGACGTATAAAGAGTGGGATGAGCAAATAAATAAAACGGCGCAAGCTTTATTGAAAGAAGGGGTAAGAAAGGGAGATACTGTATCTGTTTACTTATATAATTGCCGTGAGTTTGTAAACGTTTACTTAGCCTGTGCGAAAATTGGGGCAATCTTTAACCCGATTAACTTCCGTTTAAAAGCAAAAGAGTTATCGTATATTCTCCAGGACGCAGCCTCGAAAGTAGTAGTCTTTGAAAAAGCGGTTGAATCAACTGTTGCTATCATTGAACGGGATTTTCCAAATTCGTCTTTTTGGTATGTAGAAGACGATACACCTTCCTATGCTAGTTCTTACCATGAAAAAGTGAATGCAGCATCTTCTGACAAAGTAGATATTGAAATTGATGAAATGGATTATTGTTCTATGCTATATACGAGCGGTACGACAGGTCATCCGAAAGGCGTACTACATCGCCATCGTGAAATGGCTGAGCATAGTATGATTTGTACGTATTTCTTAAAATATAATAGAGATAGTGCCGGGCTTGTAGTGGCGCCTTTATATCATTGTGGTGAGTTAAACGCTGGAATCATTCCGCGCATTCAAGTTGGTGGAAAGAATGTTATTTTACATCACTTTGATACAGATAGAGTATTACATACGATTCAAGAAGAGAAGATTACGACATTTTTTGCAGCACCGACGATGTGGAATATGTTACTGCAAAAAGATTTAACGCAGTACGATTTAACATCGATGAAGATTGGTATATATGGAGGAGCGGCGATGGCTCCAGCACTAGTGAAAGAATGTAAAGAACGTCTTTATATTGATCTTGTACAAATATACGGAATGACAGAAATGGGACCGGTTGTTGCGTTTCTCGTAGAAGAAGATCAAATTACGAAAGCAGGTTCAGCGGGAACACCGTGCTTTAGTCATGAAATTCGAATTGTAAAACCAAGCGAGGATGCACCAGCAGAACCAGATGATGTATTACCTCCTTATGAAGTAGGGGAGATTATTTTGCGCGGCCCAACTATGATGGCTGGTTATCATAACCGAGAAGAAGCAAATGCAAAATCGATGTATAAAGGATGGTATCACTCTGGTGATTTAGGTTACTTCGATAAAGATGGCTATTTATTCGTCGCAGATCGTGTGGATGATATGGTAATTAGCGGAGGCGTTAATATTTATCCACGTGAAATTGAAGATTTCCTTCATAGTCATCCTGGTGTATTAGATGTTGCGGTGCTTGGCGAGCCAGATGAATTATGGGGAGAACGTGTTGTGGCTGTTGTCGTAAAGAAAGATGAAGCGATTACAGAAAATGATTTAGAAATATATTGTAAAGAAAGTGATGAATTAGCGGATTATAAACGTCCGCGTCATTATTTATTTGTGGATGAACTTCCGCGTAATGCGAGTGGAAAATTACAAAAATTTGTCCTGAGAGAGTCATTGAAAGGTGCGAAAAAATAGAAAGTGCCGGATGTACTATACCTATGTGATTTTCGCCTGTTTTTAAATAGACGAAGCAATATCTTTGTTCTTTTGTAGAGGTGGAGAATTAAGTGAAGATCAATCAATCTTCACTTAATTCTCGTTTCTTTGTAAAGAAGAGTAATTTATGTATTTGAAACAATGTGAAAGAACTAAAGGGATGTAATGTACAAAAAAAGACACCCTAAGGTGCCTCTTTCCGACTTGAACCATTTTCATTTCATACGATTCTATCCGTATTACCCCTTTGTTATAAGTGTAAACACATACTATAAAACAGAATCGTCTATATACACTAATTGTTAGTTTAAAAAATAAAAGAGATTTAAACTTAGTATTGGAGTAACGCCACATCCCCTATAATGATTGATATGTTACGCCTTTTAAAAGAATCTGCTTTATAGAACGTGTCCACAGATTTTATTTTACTACATGTAATATTCATTTAGTTTATTTTTTGTGAATATGTATAATTACATAAACTTCATAAGAAAAAGGGAGTATACTTTGTTATTTTATAATAAAGGAAAAGCCCGCCTACAAATAGGGGGCTTTTCTTATTTTTTATAAATATTTATTCCAATTATATTATCAGATGAATCTAAACGAACATACACGTCATCTGACAAAAGGTGGGCATTATATATTCTTTGTTTATACGTTGATATCTCAAAGCGTTTTCCATTTGATTCACATTCCAAAATAATCATATCTCCATGCTCTTTCCAATTTACTAATCTAGCAGTTGTATTCATTTTTAATCCTCCTCTAAATCATGTTATGAAAATTAATAGAGATAGTGTGAGGAAGGAGTTTATATAGTGAAAAAGAAAGGTGAAGAGATTGTAACATAGTAACTTTTTGAAAACGAAATATTTAATTATATAGATAATAATATTAATTAATATAATGTATTAATTTAACAGAAGGGAGGAATAGCCATGCAATTAGTTTGTTTTAAAATAGTAAGTGGTCAATACTTCTTATTTGTAGAAGGTATTCAAATTCCTGTACCAATTCCAGCAGTAGCTGCAGCTCTATTAATTGGTTTAGGAATAATTCCACTTTGTTCTTAATGTAAGAACTTTCAGCGGTTCTACTTTTTGGTTAAAAACCCCTCAAGCATATGAATGTTTGAGGGGTTTTTATTGTTATAAAAATCGTTGAATGAAATGGGGTTCGCAACATTGTTTGATGGTCATGTTGGAATGCCCACTTTCTACTTTTATTTACGTGAAAATCCTTCTTCATCAAGGTATTCCGCAGCTTCTGGATAAGAGTTGAATGTACCGTCTAAGTTTACACCAGCGTACACGTTCCACATATCGTCCTCTGAGATAAGAGTAAGGATATGACCGTCTTCGTTATGCCATTCTTCTTCTTTCGCAGGTTCTACAGGAACTACTACTTCTTCTTGTGAAAGTAATTCAATTGATTGCTCGATTACTGAGCGTAATTCATCTGCTGAAAACTCGCGGATGTTAACCATACCTTTATCATCCGTTTTGTAACCTTTAATACCACTTGCATATACAAATCCGTTTCCGTTTGGATGTAAGTGATAAACAACGTTCTTTTTATCTAAACGACTTTCTTCAAAGTGAAAGTTCACGCGTTTTAATGATACGTTTTTTCTTTCTAATTCAGGGAAAGATTCAATGATTGATAATTTTTCTTCAAAAGTTAGCATAGTGCCTCCAAATATATAATAAAAGATTTAATTTATCTATTATAGCATAGTTATAATGGTTTCCAAAGGTAAGGAGAGGCTATAATTGAATGCGTTTACGTCACGATACTGTAAAAAGTGGACTAACGAATGTATTCTTTTAGGTGTACAATGGAATGTGGACTTAATGTGAAGGTGGTTATTTATATGTTTCAAAAAATAGCAAAGGAATGTTTAGCAGGTTTTACTGTTGCGATTGTTGCGTTGCCACTTGCCATTGCATTTGGTATTGCAGCAACGGGAACGTCTGAGGGTGCACTAGTCGGATTGTATGGTGCGATTTTTGCAGGTTTATTTGCGGCGTTATTTGGTGGTACACCTGGACAAGTTACAGGGCCAACTGGACCGATTACCGTTATCGCAACAGGAGTTATTGCAACGCACGGATTAGAGGCGAGTTTTATAGCGTTTATGATGGCGGGACTGTTTCAAATTTTATTTGGTGTATGTAAGCTTGGTTCTTACGTTCGATATATCCCATATTCTGTCGTTTCAGGATTTATGAACGGTATCGCATTAATTATTATTTTAGGTGAAATAAAGCATGTGCAAAATAGTTTTCTACTCGTAGTATTAACGATTATTGTCATGATTGTTTCTGGAAAGTGGATTAAGGCGATTCCATCTAGTTTAGTTGCATTAGTAGGTGTGACAACTATGCTTCCTTTATTTTCTTCGGCGTTAGAAGGGCTTACAGTGAAGTTACCGGTTATCGGAAACTTGTCATTAAATAAGGTGATTGAGAAGATTGGGACGATTCCAGAAGCGATGCCGACGCTTCATATTCCATCTTTAAGTGGAACAGGCATCGCAGAACTTATTTTACCAGCGCTTAGTATTGCTTTATTAGGATCGATTGACTCGTTGTTAACATCGGTTGTAATGGATAATGTGACGGGGACACGTCATAAAAGTAATAAAGAACTGGTCGGACAAGGTATTGGTAATATGGTGAGCGGGTTGTTTGGCGGATTAGCAGGGGCAGGAGCAACTGTACGGTCTATCGTGAATATAAGAAGCGGCGGTAAAACGGCGCTTTCAGCAAGTATGCATAGTGTTATATTATTTATTTTCATTATGGGACTTGGGTCAGTCGTGCAATACATTCCACTTGCTGTGTTATCAGGTATTTTAATTTTAACTGGTATTGGCATGTTTGATTGGGAAAGCATGAAGAAAATGCATGTAGCACCAAAAGGTGATGTTATTGTTATGCTCGTAACGATGGTTGTCACAGTGAAGTTTGATTTAATGATTGCTGTTGCGTTCGGTATTATTCTTTCGTTCATTATATACATGGTGAAATGTAAAGAACGTAAAGCTTCTATTGTAAAAGAGAAGGAAGCAACATATAAAATTAAAGGCCCACTTTCATTCCTAACAGTGGATCGTATTTTTTATGCTTTACAAGACGTAAAGTCTCCGGTTATTTTACGTATGAAAGATGTGCGCTATATGGATGTATCGGGCGCAATGGCGTTGCTGAACTTTGTTGAGCAATCGGATAAAGTAGGTGCGAATGTGACGCTGGAGCAAGTGCATCCGAGTATTGAACAAATAATTGTGACGATGGCAAGTGCTGAGCAGAGGGATCAATTACAATTTTTAACGGCCAAAACAAGTTAGAGATAAGGACCCTCACGTGATAAAATGTGAGGGTTTTTGATTATTCGTATATGTATGTATTGAATTTGAATATCTGGATGTTATACGTCTGTTGACAATTATTACACTTAGCAGTATAGTAACATCTTAGATTAGCAGTATGCTATCATAATAAGTGTAAGAATTTTAAGATTTCTTTATACTGAAAAGAAATCGCTTTAAGCTGGAGGGAATATTTGATGTACAAACAGTTACCACATGGAGTAAAAGTCGGGATTACACGTTCAATCGTTGCTTCTTTTGAGAAGTATATGAAGGAAATTGAATGGAACGAAGCAAAGTTTGACATACAACAATTTGTTGAACAGTGGAAACAATATCTATATACAAAGTCAACTTGGATTAATAAAGTAGATGACAAGTTGAAAGAACATCCAGATTTCCATCAAGCGTTAGCAGTGAAAGTGAATGAAAAAATTAACGAGCTTATTAATGAAGAGCCAACTGAAGAGCAATTGAAAATTTTAAAAGATCACGAAGTAAACAATATAGAGGATTTTTGTAAGTTGGAAGCAGCGTATCATATTGAACGTTTGTAGTTGAATTACATAAAAGTTTACATAGGAAAACGCGTCGTATTCATAAAAGAATACGACGCGTTTTTGATTATTCGCTTAGCGAGTAATGACGGTTATTGTGGGATAAAGGCTTTCCACTTAGATAAATCGATTGGTTCTTTTGATACTGAATCAGCCGGGAATGTAAAGGTCCAAGGTTTCGTAGAATTGGCCTTAATTTGAAAATCTTTTAATACAAATATTCTTTCTGCAACGGTAGATTCAGAGCGATCTGAAATATGCAATGGAAGTTGCTCAAGGGTTATATTTTGGTTATAGCCATTACGAATTAAAATAGTTGCGTTCAAATCTCCGTTTTCTTCTACAACTGCGTTTAGCCCTTGGAAGTTAATTTCATCTTCTGCAGGTGGATTTAAGTTAGCAACAATTTCTTGTAATTTTATTATTGCACTTGCAGGTAGCTTTTCTTGCCATATAGGATCTAAATCTAATGAATGTTTTCCTTTTAATTCAAATACTAGTTGCCAGTCTTCAGCTGATAGCGTTGCTCCCGTAATTGAATTTTCTTCAAAGACGAAAGTCCAAGGCATATTTACATTTGATGGGATTTCTTCTAAGTGTGATAAATCAAATGTTTGACGCGCACACGTTTCTCCATTTTTATTTAATAAAGAGAGAGTAAGAGTTTCAAATTGAATTGGATGTTTTACACTGCTACGAATGAAGGTAGTAATATAATAAGCATTTTCATGTTTTTTACTTTCAATACCAGCTAGTGAAATTTGATTTTCTTGTAAGGTAGGCAAAGATTTGTGTAAAAATTGATAAATATACTTCTGTTCTTGTGAAACCTCATTCCAAGAAGGATGGAAGTATAAGTTAGGTTTTACGTTTTTTGTATGATTACTATTTTCTTCGGTTCCTAATAATTGAGAACCAGAAATTACAGAGTCTCTACCTTTTTTTCTTGCCTTTTTTAAAAATGATAGCATGCAATTCACCTCATTATATATTTTGTGGGACATTTATATATCTTGCTAAATATAAAGCAACCTCTTTTTCAAAATGGCTAAATGTGTGTAAAAAGATTTCAAAACCTTCTTTTTGATAAAGGCGTGCCGGATCCTCTTGTTGGTATTGTCTTAAGCCAATACCTTCTTTTAAATGTTGCATTGCACTTAAATGGTTTGTCCAACCAGAATCAAGGAAGTGCAAGCTAATTTGACGTAATACTTCTTGTGCATCTTCATTACTTTCTAAATCTTTAATACGCTCTATATAACTTGTAAGAGTATCTTTTAATAGCTCTTGTAAGTCCTCAGCGGAATGAACGTTATTAGCAGATAATGCTGGAATTTCTTCGGTAGATAAAACTTCTTTTAAAGCTTCTACTAGTTTAGTGAAATCCCATTCTTCAGGAAGCATTCCTTCTAATAAATGATCTTTAGCAATAACAGTTAGTGTATTTTTGATCATTGGAATGACAATCTCTATCATATTTACTTCTTCGTTTAAAAGGTTATTACGAAGTTTATAAACTACATTACGTTGGTCGTTTATGACATCATCTAATTTCAAGTTGTATTCACGCATTGAAAAATGACTACCCTCACAAATTAATTGTGTACGGTTAATTAAATCATAAATTTTAGTATTTAGAATTAAACCGTTTTCATCAGATTTAAGTGATTTTTTTAGCTTTTCTACCTCTTCACCTGCGTAGCGTTGCATCATTTCATCTTCTAGTGAAAGGAAGAATTGAGAACTCCCAGGATCGCCTTGTCGTCCAGCTCTCCCTTTTAACTGATTATCGACGCGGCGAGATTCATGTCTTTCGGTTCCGATTACATGTAAACCACCAAGCTCATGAACACCTTTTTCTAATAGAATATCCGTTCCGCGTCCTGCCATGTTTGTAGCGATTGTAATTTTTCCTTTTTTGCCAGCTAATGCAATTAAATCAGCTTCTTGTTCAGCACTTTTTGCATTTAATAATTGATAAGGTAAATTCGCTTCATCCAAATAACGAGCAACGGCTTCTGATTGAAGGATAGACATCGTACCAATTAATATAGGGCGTTTCTTCTTATGTATATTTATTACTTCTGCACAGACAGCTTTATATTTCGCATCGGCTGTTACATATACGACGTCTTTTTTATCTTCACGAAGTATAGGACGATTCGTTGGAATTGAAATAACTTCCATATTGTATACGCGGTTAAATTCTTTCTCTTCTGTTTTTGCAGTACCTGTCATACCAGATAAGGCTGGATACATACGGAAGAAATTTTGAATAGTAATAGATGCTTGCGTTTGATTTTCATCTGTAATTGGTAAGCCTTCTTTCGCTTCAAGTGCTTGATGTAACCCATCACTTAAAGAGCGACCATCCATAATACGTCCTGTGAAAATATCAACAAGCATAATTTTTTCGTCTTCGATAATATAATCGACGTCTAGTTGGAAAGCTACGTGTGCACGTAATGCTTGAATCATATAATGATATAAAGTTTGATGCTCTATATCATATAAGTTATCAATATCAAATAAATCTTCAATCTTTGTAATTCCATCTTCTGTAAAGTTACATGCTTTTGTTTCTGCATCGTAAGTGTAATGTAAAGTGTCTTGGAATGATTTCATTACTTTCGCGCATAAATGATGGAAATCAGAACTGCTTGATTTTTTCCCAGCGATAATAAGAGGAGTTTTAGCTTCATCAATTAAAACGCTATCAATCTCATCTATTATAGCAAAGTGATAGGGGCGCTGTACTTGTTGTGACTTAGATGATGCCATATTGTCACGAAGATAATCGAAACCAAACTCAGTGCCAATTCCGTATGTAATATCAGCTTCATAAGCGCGTTTTTTGTCCATAGATTCCATTTGTGCCATATTTAATCCAACTGTTAACCCAAGAAATTCATGAACTCGTCCAATCAATTCCTTATCACGCTTTGCTAAATAATCATTTACTGTAATAACGTGAACACCTTTTTTCTCAAGAGCACGTACGTAAGTAGGTAAAGAAGAAACGAGAGTTTTTCCTTCCCCTGTAGGCATTTCAGCGATGTTTCCTTCTAGTAATACAAGGCCACCGATTAACTGAACATCGTAGTGACGAAGACCAAGCACTCGTTTTGCAGCCTCTCGAACGACAGCAAATGCTTCTATTTTTATATCGTCAACTGTTTTTCCATTTTGTAACATATGTTGGAAAGTAACAGTTTTTTGGCGTAATTCATCATCTGATAATGTTTCCATTACAGATTCTAATTGATTAATATCATTCACAAGTTGTTCATAATTTTTAATCTTTCTTTTTTGTGAATCTCCCAATAATTTCTTGACCGAATTCAGCATTTTTGTAACACTCCTCTTACTGACAATAGATACATTATAGTATAGTTATACTAGAAAAAAGTAGAAATGGAAAGTGGTAGGAAGTTTGAGTGAACTCGTTTTTGGAGTAAGTATACTTTCAAATTGCTGTAAAAAAGAAAGTATTCAATATATAAGAAATTTGGTATGATAATTTAATGAGATAAAATACGGTCTCTATAATTTGTAACAATACGCTTAAGAATATATGTATAAAAGAAAAGAGAAGGTACATGAATAAGAAGTTTGTAAAAGGTGCAGCAATTTTAACAATTACAACTTTTTTGTCGAAATTACTTGGTAGTTTTTTTCAAATTCCGTTACAAAATATTGCAGGAGATGAAGTGCTTGGTATTTTTCGCCTCGTATTTCCTGTATATATGATTGCTCTCACATTGTCAGTAGCTGGTGTTCCGCTAGCAATTTCAAAATTGATTGCAGAGTTAAAAGAAAAAAATAAAGAAAAACAAATTGCAAAGTTATTTAAATCTGCATCGATTATAGGAATGGCTTTCGGTGCATTTGGATGTTTGGTGATTATATTATTTTCTACTGAAATTGCAAGTATGCTTGGTGGACAAGAAACGAGGGGGCCCTTACTAGTTACGTCATTGGCGTTACTCGTTGCACCGTATATGGCGGTTTATCGTGGATATTTTCAAGGTTTCGGTGATATGAAACCGACGGGAGTTTCACAAGTCATTGAGCAATTTGTACGAGTATTTTTTATGTTAATCATCGCTTATATATTAGTATATTGGAATGAAAGTAGTGCTGTTATTACTAGTGGGGCAATGATTGGATCTTTTCTTGGGGTAATAAGTTCACTTATCTATTTACGTATGACGTATAATAAGAGTGCATACCATTATAAGGGAGATTCATATTCTCTTAGAGATTTGAGAAAAGATGGAAAGAAAATATTGCAAGTATCTATTCCAATTGCTATTGGAGCTTTATCCATGCCATTGTTAAATTTGGTAGATTCGCTGACAGTGCCGCACGTGCTACAAGGATCTTCGGCCGAAATTCAAGCGCAATTTGGTATATATAGCCGTGGTTCTGCATTTACACAATTAATTGTTGTTTTTGCAAGTGCAATTGTATTTCCATTAATACCATTATTAACGTCTGCGCTAGCAAAAAAAGATATGAATTTAGCAAAAATGACAGTTCAAAATACGAACTCACTTATGCATGTGTTAACAGCCCCGTTAACGATATGGTTAATGGCATTAACGGTTCCGTTAAATGTGGGATTGTTTACAGATGCGAAAGGAAGCAGTATGTTAGCTGTTATGATTGGTAGTTCGTATTTCACGTCAGTTATGGTATTATCAATAGGAGTTTTACAAGGAATTAACCGCTCTGCCCAAGCTGCATGGATTGTTATTGGTGCAAGTTTTGTGAAAGTATTGTTAAACATTGTGTTAGCAAGAAAGTTTGGTATAGATGGAGCGGCGTATAGTACATTGATTATATATGTGTTAATCTGCATCATAAATCATCTGTACATTCGAAAATATCTTTCCTATTCTGTTCATATAGGGAGATTTTTTATTGTAATAGGTGTATCTTGTATTTTAGGATTAGGACTATATGAAATATCTACTATGATAGATGTTACATCTTCAAGAATTATTGCGTTATTATATAGTGGTATAGCAATTACCATTGCAATAATTTTGTATGCGGTATGTGCTTTGAAATTAAATTGGATATCAACAAAACAAATACCATTTTTGAAAAAATAAATATAGAAATATGAAATGTAAGGATTGGAATTCGGACGGGCTTATTGTGATGATGCTTTTTTAGGTAAGGAGTTGGTGCCAGTTATGACGTGTGAAATAATTGGTTACCAAATGTTGGAGGAGATTAAGAGTGCGGTTAGTTTTATCAGGATATTATGGTTTTTATAACGTTGGAGACGAAGCTATTCTACAATCGATTATTGAATCGTTACATAAAGAGAATCCGAATATTGAACTCGTTGTGCTGTCAAATGACCCTGACTATACAAGGAAAATGTACGGAGTAGAAGCGGTGGATCGTTGGAGTATCAAATCGGTTTATGATGCAATTAAAAAAAGTGACGGGCTTATTAGTGGCGGAGGGAGCCTCCTCCAAGATAAAACGAGTATAAAAAGTATTTTGTACTATACGGGTATTATGGGGTTTGCTCGTATGTTAAAAAAACCATATTACATTTATTCACAAGGAATAGGTCCAATCACCAAAAGGCATAATCGACTATTAGTGAAATGGCATTTGTCGAAAGCTGCATATATATCAGTTCGAGATGAGGATTCATTTTTATACTTAAAAGAACTTGGCATGAAAAGGGATATTGAACTTGTTCCAGATCCAGTTTTAACATGGAAACGAAAAAAACAATCAGATTGGCTACAAAAACATTCTCTGCATGGGAAAATAATTGCAGTGAGTGTGCGTCACTGGAATGCAAAAGAAGATTATATAAAAAAGTTAGCGATTGCTTTAAAAAAATTAAAGCAAGAAGGGTACCAAATTTTATTCGTCCCGATGCATGGCCCGTTTGATCAAAATGCTTCGCGTGATGTAGTGGATTTAATGGGGGAAGAGACGTATATGCTTCCGTATAAAATGGATATTGATGAGAAAATATCTATTTTATCAGAATGTACCCTTTTAATTGGTATGCGTCTTCATGCTCTTATTTTTTCGGCTGTCGCGAAAACACCGATGGTTGGAATTTCATACGATCCAAAAATCGATTCATTTTTAAGACAAGTGAATCAACCGGTTATAGGAAGTGTGGATGGAGACTGGAGTGCTGACGATTTATATAAAATTGCGAAGAAGCAAGTGATGCAGCATGAAGAAATACAGCAATCTCTGCAAAGAAGAGTAGATGAGCTGCAACTTCAAGGAGAACAAGCGGCTCAGAAAATTATTTATCATATAGAAAAAAACACTCTACAGAAAAAGTAGAGTGTTTTTTTTGTTAGTGTATTTCTTTACGTCGAAATCTTTCTTTCGTATATTGTGTAATGAGATAGACACCGTAACCTTGTATGATCATAAATGTCGGTATGATAAAGTAGCGATAACGCGATTGAATTTCAATGAAGAAGTGCACGCCTGCGTAACCTAAAATTAATAATGAGAAGAACAGTAACGTTTTATTTCGTTGTTCTTTTATCGTTTTCATAGAAGCTATGCAAGCGAATAGGCACATGCTTACGTAGCATAATCTTTCTAACGTCCACAGTAATTTTGATAATTCGGGTTTTGGATGTCCTTCTAATCCCCAATAAATGGCTGCGTCATAATCTCCCCACATAACTTTAAATTTATCTTTGAATAACAATAATAGTTGTCCTTTATCGGAAGTTCTTTCTTTAATGAGCTGTTTTTCAATTTCGAAACGTTCCTCGCCAATTGGATATTGAAAAACAAGTTTATGGTCAGGGAAAGAAAATCCACCTGTTGTTTCAGGATTGAATCCGACTACAAATTTCCAATAAGGGTCTCTACTAGACAATGGATATTGTGTAACCCCTGTAGCGATTAATGTATAGCTAAAGATGAAATGCACGATATAAAAAATGCCAATCATGCCAATTAGCTTTGATATAACCATTTTTTTATTCAATTTTTGATCACCAATTATATGAGTGATCAGTAAGAAAAGAATGAGAGCTAGTAAAATAACAATACCAATCGGTCTCATAATATCGCCAAATGCAATAAGGATACTAACGAATATCCATGCATATGAATGCGAGATTCCTTTTTTTACGAGAAGATAAAAACCAGCATAGAATAGAAATGTTGCGAGATGCTGATTTGTTAGTACAGAAGTCATCATAATGTTAGGAATGTACACTGCGAAAATAAGTGCGGCAACTCTACCGCTAAATTCATTAAATAGATGCGTAGCTATGCGGTATATAAAGTACGTAATGCCAGTGCAGTACAGTATGTTTAATAATTTTATCGCGAGTACACCTTCACCAAACAATTTGATGACACCAGCTTGGTGCATTGTAAAGCCTAATTGATATACCCAAGTAGTAAAATATGCTTTGTCTGCGAATGAGAAATTGTTATTTGCTGCATCAACGGCTCCGTTATACATTTGTTCGAAATCTTGTACGACATTTGTTTGAACTGTTAACACCCATGCGAGACGAAGGGTGAATGCTAGTAAACAAAGAAATATGATAAATTGTGTTTGAGTGAAAAATCGATTCACGATGATAGACATGAATATAATACCGATTAGAACGATGATAAGTGCCACTATAAGGAAATAGGGATGATTGTACTTCGGTTCAGTTATTAAAAATTGCAATGAGTATATAAGAGTCATTACAAAAAATAACAATGTTAATATTTGCAGTGATTTAAATGCAAATGCATATAATCTAGGCATAATGATCCTCCGTCGTATGTAATATCTTTGTAGTTATTTCTATATAAACAGAAATAACTACGTCATTATATCATAAAGGGTTTCACGGTTGTAAAAGGAAGGGGATACATAAGAAGGTTAGTAGGGAATACGTTATTTTTGTATAATAAAATACTTATTTTAAAATGGCTGTATGTTAATTTTTGTTTATCATGTTTATATAATTAGTATATAATCGGTGTTGGAATAATAAATTCGTAGATTACGAGGAGGATTACATAACCGTGAAGAAATTTTCAAAAGGTATTACAGCAGTTGCGTTAACGGGGTCATTGCTTTTAACTCCTATTTCAAGTTATGCGGCGAGTGATGATATTACAGGTCATCTATTTGAGCAGCATATGCGTACTCTTATTAATAAAGGCATTATGTCAGGGTATGGAAATAATGTATATTTACCTGACAAAGAGATAACGAGAGCGGAGTTTGCTACATTAGTAGCGAAAGCCCTGCAACTTCCACAAGCAGATTCGAATTTTAATGATGTGCCTAAATCATACGGCTTATATGACGGTGTAAGTAGAGCATTCGGAGCAGGAATTATTAAAGGGCGTAGTCCTGAGACTTTTGCACCAAACGATGTGATTACACGTGAAGAAATGGCAGTAATGGTAAAACATGCATTAGACTATAAAAATATTAAAGTAACTGTAAACCCACTTACATTTGCTGATACAAATCGTATTAACTATAAAGAACATGTACAAGTTATGGTAGCTACTAAAATTATTAGTGGATACCCAGAAGATAATACATTTAGACCACAATTATCAGCAACAAGAGGTATGGCTTCGGCGATGCTGAACTTAATGCTTGATAAAATTGGAAATAATGGTGGGGAAACACCAGTAGAAACAAAGAATTATGTATTGTTAAATGATGCAGGCAAAATAGTAGAGCGTTACACTACATATAAAGAAGCTGTTACAGCCGCACAAAATAAAGGCATCAATGCAGTGAAATATGAAAATGAATACGTATGGATTAAAGGTGGCTTTGCCGCGGCGAAGCAAATTTCTGGAGATACAATTAATGTGTACGGTGATAATTTACAAACAGTATATACGTACATTCAGTATGGAACTGAATTTAAAGTGTTAGAAGTTGGAGAAGATCGTGTGAAAGTGCAACTCTCTGACCTAACTGGTTATGTAAAGAAAAATGAAGTTACTTTAATTCCTGAAAATGAAATGAAGAAGTCATCTTATTACGTAAAATCAGATGGATATTTATATCACAGATATTTCACGTATAATACAAGCACACCTAAATATACAGAATATAGATTTGGTGCAGCCCCTTCTTTCATGAAGCAAGGGCAATCAATGTATAGTGTAGATGGAAAAACATTCGGAAATGAAACATTCTATCAATATTTTAATTACGTATCATTACGTACGAAAACAGAGTACACAGCAGAACAATTAGATAGTTATATAAAATCAGTTAAAGCCGATTCTCCATTGATCGGTTTAGGTGCGAAATTTAAAGAAGTAGAAAGTAAGTATAATGTAAATGCATTATTCCTATATTCATTAGCCGCTCATGAGAGTGATTTTGGGACAAGTAGGCTTGCACGAGAAAAAAATAATTTATTTGGCTTAAATGCAACAGATAATAGTCCATTTGGTAACGGTCTATCATTTAATTCAAAAGAAGATTGTATTGAACATGCTGCAAAAGTATATATGAGTGAAGGTTATTTAAATCCAGGACATTGGCGTTATACTGCAACATATACAGGTGATAAAGCAGGCGGTTTAAATATGAAATATGCATCTGATGCAAACTGGGGTAAAAAAGTAGCTGGGCATATGTTCCGTTTTGATTCGTACTTAGGTAAAAAAGAGTACAACAAATATAAGCTTGCACGTGTAACGAATAAGGTAGAAGCGAAAAAAGATCCTCGTACGTCGAATGAACGACTGTATAACTTAGCAGCAAATAAAGTTGTTACGATTACAGGCGAAGAAACGATAAATGGACAAGCATGGGTTAAAATCATTTCTGATGATCCTGCTGTAAATGAAGCGTATGTTGCAAAAGAAAATGTGCAGTACGTAAAACATTAATAAAGAAAACAAAAAGACTGATCACTTAGGTGATCAGTCTTTTTGTTTTTCGAATAAGATGCAAGAATGAGTAAAATGCTATTTAATAACATTTATATGAAAAAAATTCCGTTTTATAGAAAATAATAACAAATAATTCGACAAAATAACAAAAATAAAGCTAATTGTTGTCGAAGGATGTCGATAATTTTAAAAAGTGTAGATTGTCATTTCATTTGTATTATGTGCTATAATGCTATTTGTATATTAAATACAAACGATGTATATACGTTTACATATTAGAAAAGTTGATAAATATACAATTCGACAAACATTATAAATTTGTCGAATTATGCGATAAAAAAATCTTTTAAAAAAAAGAATTATGACGTATTATATACATGGTTTAACTTTTTGGAAAAAGATAGTATTTATTATGGCTGATAAATTACTATTTTTCAAAAAGTGTTTGTAAATTAATATATGAATTTAGTAAATAACTAGTTTTTCAAATACATATTTCTAAAGCTAGTATTATATTTCTCAAGGAGGAAATAAATCAATGGCAAAAAATAAGTCTTTTAACAAATTAATGGCTGGTACAATGACAGCTGCAATGGTGGCTGGCGTAGTAGCTCCAGTTGCTACAGCAGCAGAAGAAAGTGCATTTAAAGATGTTCCTAAAGGACATTGGTCTGCAGATGCAATCAACGCTATGGCTGCAAAAGGTATTATCTCAGGTATGGGTGATGGCCTATTCGGATTTGGTGAAGATGTAACTCGTGCTCAAGTAGCTACTTTCATGGTAAAAGCGAAAGGTATCGAAACTGGTTCAACAAAAACTCCATTTACAGATGTAGATGAAAAAGAATGGTATGCTCAATTCGTTGCAGCTGCTGAAGCTAACAAAATCATGGGTGGTTTAGGCGACAATAAATTCGGTCCAAAAGATAAGTTAACTCGTGCACAAATGGCACAGCTTCTTGTTAACGCATACGGTTTCAAAGCTGACGAAAACAACAAAAAAACTTTCAATGACATCGATGGTTTATCTTGGGCAACTGCAAAATCTTCAATTGAAACTCTTGCAAGCCTAGGTCTTATCGCTGGTGAAGGTGAAGGCAAATTCAATCCAAACGCTGTTGTAACTCGTGAGCAAGCTGCTCAGTTCATCTACAATGCTATGAACTATCATCCAGAAGTAAAAACAGATGCTAAAGTTGAATCTGTAAGTGCAATCAACGCGCAAGAAATTAAAGTTACATTCACAAACCCAGTAAATGAAAAATCTGCAATTAACGAAGGTAACTACATTTTCAAACAAAATGGTGCTGATTTAACATCTGCTGATTTTGAAGGTGAAGCTGGTAAAAAAGGTGTTCTTTCAAAAGACGGTAAGAGCGTAACGTTCAAATTAGTAGCTGGCAAAGCATTTGCTAACTCTGACAAATATGCAGTACATTCAACTACAGGCGTATTAGGTGCTGATTCAAAACCTGTAGAAAAATACCTTGATTCAGAAAAGACATTCTCTGATTCAAAAGCTCCAGAATTATTAGGTGCACGCGTAGTTGGTAACGCAGTTGAATTAACATTTAACAAACCAGTAAAAGAAACTGCTGACGTTAAAATTGACGGCGTTAAAATCGAAGGTGCAAAAGTTGCAAGTAAAACACCAGGTGTATACACTTTAACAACTTCTGCAATTGCTGATAAAGGAATCTTCGCAAAAGGCGATCATGAAGTAGTTGTATACGATGCTGAAGATACATTACGCGTAAATGCTAATAAAGCATCAATCTTAACTACAAAATACACTGTAGCTTCTGATACAACAGCACCAGAAGTGAAATCAGTTAAAGCAATTAACAACCGTTCTTTCAAAGTTACATTCTCTGAGCCATTAAGCCAACACCCAGAAGTAACTGTGAAAAAAGGTAACTACACATTCCCGACAGCAGCATATGATACGGTTGGTGGTAACGGTGTAGTACAATTTACAATTGATCCACAAGATGCAACTTCATACATCGTTTCTATTAAAGAAGATACAAAGGATGCTCGTAACCCATTATATGCAAGCGGTGAAAAGAACGTTGACTTAAGTGTTAACCTTAAAAACTTCAAAGATACTGTAAACTTACTTGGTAAACCAGTTGATATGAATGTTTCTTTAACTGAAGATACTGCTACACCAAAAGTATCTACTGATAGCTTAAACAAAATTGAAGGTAATAACTTACTAGTTAAATTCAATGGTAAAATTGCTGTGAATGATGCTAATCAAATCGTAGTACGTGACAAAGGCGGAGTAGTTGTAGAATCTACTTTCGTAGCTGAAGGTGACGTATTAAAAGTTACTCCTAATAATGGTAAAGTAACAGATGAGCCTTACTCAGTAGAATTAAAAGCTGGTGCTATTAAGTTTGCTAAAAATGAGGAGTTAGCTTCTTATTCTGTAAACACAAATAGCAACGAAGCATTTATTACAACTGTTGGTAAAACAGGTATCGTAACACCTGTTGTAGAAAAAACTGCTGACATTATTTCAATCGCAGGCGATGTAATCACTGTAAATTATGGTGAAGACATGAGCGGTAACGCGAAAGATGTAGAGAATTACAAAATTGACGGTAAAGCATTACCAGCAGGTACAACTGCAGAATTCGTTGGTAACAAACAAATCGTTAAGATTTCTTTACCTAAAAACTATTTCGCAAAAGCTCAAGATGCTAAATTTACAATTAGCACAAACGTATTAACTGCTTCTGGAAGCAAAGTAGTAGCTAACGCTCAAACAAAAGCTCCAGTTGAAAGCTTAATTAAATTCTCTGATAACACAGCTCCAAAATTAGCAAGCGCTGTTTATGTGAAAGCTACGAATGAAGCTGAAGTTTCAAACACAATTAAAGTTACATTTAATGAAAACGTTAAAGAGTTCGCTGCAGATGACGCTCAATTTATCAATGACTTAAAAGTTGTTGTAAATGGCAACAATGCAGCAGTTAAAGGTATTAAGCATGGCGGCGAAAAAGAGAAAAATGTTGTTTACTTAACAACTGAAAAAGATCTAAACGTTGCTCAAGCTGCAACAATTAGTGTAGTACCAAAAGGTGCATACAACCCAGAAATCAATATTACAGATGCTGCAGGTAACAAGTTATCACTTGGTAACGTAACTGCATCAACTGCTGTAGTTGCTAAATAATAATAGATTCTATATCTATTATTGATGAAAACCCCTTGTAGGAAATTTCCTACAAGGGGTTTTTCTATATAATGCAGTTATTTGCAAGCGGGAGATTTATCCCACTTTAATGGGCAGGGCTAATAATCAGTGGGGGATGAAGAAAACCCCCACTGATTAAAGTTTCACTTTATGCTGTTTGATTGTTATGAAGTATAAAAAATGCCATGCCCTTAAAATAGGGGCATGGCATTTCAATGTTATTCAATTTCCAAATCAACAACCATATAAGCAAGTATGACAGTAAAGAATATACTTACGGCTGGTGCTGTTAATACGTGTCCAGACATAAAGCCGATCCCGAGTGATAGGACGAGTGTGCTAGCTAGTAGCATATGTTTTACGCTAAATAGTTTCTTGAAGTTTGTGATGATGCGAATGAATATTTTTATACCGAAATAAAGAAGCGGCAGTAAGTACATAAGGAATCCGACAATACCAAATGCGAAGAATAGGTCGTGGAAGTCCATTTCGACTAACTTCATTTTCGTTGTATAGTTCCCAGCGTATCCCATTCCAAATAGTTTTTGAGATAGTGGTGCTTCTTTATAGTATTGTTTATATACTTTTAAAAACTTGTCGCGATCACTATAAATTAAACTTTTCATTTCAGAGTCTGTTAGTTCGCCTTGTTTATGTTCTTCTTCTTGAACTTCTTTTCCTTCTTTTCGGTCTTTTTCTTCTTGTACTGATTTTTTGTATTCATATATTTGTAAGTGTATGCTCATGTTTTTTGCGATAGGAGTTTGCGGTGTAAGAACGAGTAAACCACCTAATACGACAGCAGCAACGACTGTATTTACAAGATATGTGAATCCTTGTCCTTCTTTTTTACGATGCATCATATATTGAATGAATGAGAATAGTAGCGCAACGCCGAGCGTAACAATAATTGCACCATATCCGACTTTCGTTCCGACCATAAGGCTTGCATACATCGCGAGTACAGTTGGAATCCAGTAATAGAATTTTGAGAAAGACGTTGTTTTATGAATTGAGTATAAGACAACGATTGGGAACATAATTGCAAAAATAGCACTTAAATCATTCCCTGCAAAGAACCAGCCTCTTGAACCGATTTTTGAGTGCGGGTAGCTTTGGAAGTCTGTACCTGTTACCATTGCTGCAATGAGTGAAATACTCAAAATTAATGTTGCATATAAGAAATACGTAATGATTTTATGAAATACATATTCATTATTTTTTAATTCTTTTAGTGCGATAATATATCCAAACAGTAGTACAATTGGATATACACTTTTCAAAATAAATTTCACTTCTTCTCCAAATGAAACTGGAGATTTAACCATTACATTATTCACAAGGCCGATTGTGAGTACGATGCCAAAGAGACATAAATAAAGAATATACTTTTTCGCGCCTTGTTGTTTATGGTGAAGAAGTAGATAACCTAATGCAAGAAGCATAAAGGCGAAACGGACTACGATTCCGACTGTTGCACTCATGTGTAATACATAGATTGAAAAAGATGTTAATAAATCTAAAATTGGTTGAAACACAATGAATAGCAGTAGGAAATGCGGGAAGGAGTTAGCCGTCTGTTTTAACTTTGTAACCATATGTGCCTCCATTTCTTCATTCCTTTATTTCAGCACTTCTATATAATAGGAAGGAAAATGAATTTCTATATTTGATTTTTTATATCAAACTTAAGAATACACCATTTCATTGTAATGGTAAATAGATGAAAAGTATGGATAAACCGACTTTAATTGCTATATTTTTCAACGGAATTGTATGTTTTATACAAGATTATATGCAAATTACGCGATTATTAGACAGAAAATTAAGAAAAAAGAAGGGTTTTTCAATGCCTTTCTATAATTATATAAGTATAATCTTTATGTAGAAAAGAGGGGTATATATAATGGAAGTAACAAGTAAAACAGAATCTGTCATTGTGAAATATGAAGGGCACGTTGCAACGGTTATGGTCAATCGCCCAGAGGTGTTAAATGCATTAGATGAGCCAACGTTAAAAGAGCTATTACAAAAATTGAAAGAAGTAGCGGAGAGTTCTGCACATATTGTTGTGTTATGCGGAAATGGCCGCGGTTTTTCTGCGGGCGGAGATATTAAATCGATGCTTTCAAGTAACGATGAAAGTAAGTTTGATGGTATTATGAATACTATTTCTGAAGTTGTCGTGACTTTATATACGATGCCAAAGCTTGTTATTAGTGCGATTCATGGACCAACTGCTGGTCTTGGATTAAGTATTGCATTAACAGCTGATTATGTGATGGCGGATATTTCATCCATTATTGCGATGAACTTTATTGGAATCGCTTTAATTCCAGATGGCGGCGGCCATTTCTTCCTGCAAAAGCGCGTTGGTGAAAATATGACGAAGCAAATTATTTGGGAAGGAAAGAAATTATCAGCGACAGAAGCGCTTGATATCGGTTTAATTGATGAAGTAATCGGTGAGGATTTCCAAACGGCTGTGAAGCAAAAAATTAGTGAATGGTCACGAAAGCCGATTAAAGCGATGGTTCAAACGAAGCAAATTTTATGTGAAGTTAATCGTTCTAACTTAGAACAAACATTGCAACTTGAAAAACGCGGCCAATATGCGATGAGACAAACAGCGGATCATAAAGAAGGCATTGCTGCATTTTTAGAAAAACGTTTACCAGCGTTTAAAGGGGAATAAAGTGAAACTTTAATGAATGGTAGTTTTACTACCCGTTAATTTAGGGTAAAGGGGAGAAAGTGCTAACACATTTTAGTATAATTGTGTTAGCACTTTTTTTAAGGAGTAATATATGAAAAAAATTATCGGTGTTATCGGCATAATTGTAATAGCATATTATGCGTTGCATAGGACACCATCTATGGCGGTGCGAACTGCGTTGTTTTTTGAAGGGCATCCAAGCGTTGCGTTTTCTGGCGAAGTGACGAAAGAAACAGATGTGAAAAAAGAAGCAATTCCAGCCGAATACCAAACTTTATATGGCAAGGAAGAAGAATCAGAGCACTATTTCTTTCCGCATGTAAGGGCACATGGATCAGGAATTGATATGCTTAGTGCATGTGTGAAGAAAAAATGGTTTTTCTATAAAGCAGAGCTCGGATGTTATTAAACATAGGAGGATGAATGATGTCAGCATATAACAAGTTAGTAAGAGATCGTGTTCCGGAGAAAATTTTAATGTCTGGAAAAACATATACAGCACAAAAGTTAACAGGACAAGCATACATACAAGCTTTAGCGAAAATTGGAACGGAAGAAATTCGTGAATTTGCTTCTATGAAAGAACGTGAACATGCACTTGATTCTCTTGCAGATGCACTGGAAGTAATTATTTCATTAGCGCGTGCAGAAGGGGCAACAATTGAAGATGTAGAACGTCTTCGCAAGCAAAAAGAAATAGAGCGCGGTGGCTTTGAGAGAGGCATTTATTTATTAGATGTGTCAGAAGAATAGGTTGCTAGAAAGCATAGTGTTCATGAATAACGCTATGTTTTTTTGTTAAAGCGAATTTTAATATAATTTAGAAAATTAAACTATATTAGTAGAGGATTTATAGTAAATTCGGTATACTAAATAGTAGAGAAAATGAGGAGGAAACGACAATGGCACATCATACGAAAGAAACGATGGAACTGATTAAGGAGCTTGTCTCTATTCCAAGTCCGTCTGGGAATACAGAGAAAATTATTCGTTTTATTGAAAACTACGTAAGTGAGTGGAGTGTAGAAACGAAGCGTAATAATAAAGGTGCTCTTATTTTAACAGTAAAAGGGAAAAATGATGCACAGCACCGTTTATTAACGGCACACGTTGACACGTTAGGTGCGATGGTGAAAGAAATTAAGCCTGACGGTCGTCTAAGTCTTTCTATGATTGGTGGATTTCGCTGGAACTCTGTAGAAGGGGAATATTGCGAAATTGAAACATCAAGCGGTAAGACATATACAGGGACGATTTTAATGCATCAAACATCTGTGCATGTATATAAAGATGCAGGTGAAGCGAAACGAGATGAGAAAAATATAGAAGTTCGTATTGATGAGCGTGTGTTTTCAGCTGATGAAGTACGCGAATTAGGCATTGAAGTAGGAGACTTCGTTTCATTTGACCCACGTGTTCAAATTACAGACAGTGGATACATAAAATCACGTCATTTAGATGATAAAGTAAGTGTTGCAATTTTATTAAAATTAATTAAGAGATTACAAGATGAAAACGTAACATTACCATATACAACTCATTTCTTAATTTCTAATAATGAAGAGATTGGATACGGTGGTAATTCTAACATTCCAGAAGAAACGGTTGAATATTTAGCGGTTGATATGGGGGCGTTAGGTGATGGACAAGCATCTGACGAATATACAGTATCTATTTGTGCAAAAGATTCTAGCGGTCCGTATCATTATGCACTGCGTAAACATTTAGTAGAGCTTGCGAAAACGAACAATATTGAATATAAAGTAGATATTTATCCGTACTATGGATCAGATGCATCAGCTGCGATTCACGCTGGATTTGATGTGAAACATGCATTAATTGGAGCGGGTATTGATTCTTCCCATGCATTTGAGCGTACACATGAAAGTTCGATTGCACATACAGAAGCGTTAGTATATGCATATGTAATGTCTCATTTAATTGAAGCATAATTTCATAGAAAATAGAGAGGGCTGATTAAAAATGTTATTTTTAATCAGCTTTTCATTTGGTAGGTAATGAATCACTTTTTATATTCATTGTTCCTTATATATTCATCTTTAATAATTTAGGCAGGAAACATATTTACTACAGTGGTAGAATGTTATAAACTATTATAGGAGTTATTTTCCAATTAATATTTTTAATATTAGTTTGATTAAGAGAATTGTATAACGTGAGATTTCGAGAGGAGATTTAATTTTTATGAAGTACAAGGCAATAGCTGCTGGTATGTTAGCAGCAAGTTTACTAGCTTATCCAATTAGTAGTTTAGCAGAAACAAAGAAGTTTTCAGATGTTGCAGACGATTCATTTGCAAAAGACGCAATTTACTATTTAGTAGAGCGAGATGTAATTAGCGGTATGACAAGTGATACGTTTGCGCCAAAAGGTCTTTTAAAACGTGCGGAAGCAGCGACAATTATAGCGAAAGCAATTGGATTAAAAGTGGATCCAGCTGGGAAACCATCTTTTAATGATTCAAAAAATCATTGGGCAGCTCCGTTTATTGCAGCAATTGAAAAAGAAAATATTATTGGAGGCCGAGGAGCAGGCGTATTTGATCCTGATGGAAAAGTAACGCGTGCTGAAATGGCTTCTATGCTTGTGAAGGCTTATAAATTACAAGGTTTAGTACAAGCCCCAATTACGAATAAATTTACTGATTTAGAAGGTCATTTCGGTAAAGAAGCAGCAAATATTTTAGTAGCGTTAGAGATTTCTGCTGGTACTGGGAAAACAATTTGGAGTCCAGATCTTTCTATACCACGTGAGCAAGCAGCGCAAATGACGTATAAAGCGGACAAGTTAAAGAAAAATAATGATAACACTAGCAAACCAGAAGAAACAACGAAGGAAATGTATATAGATCGTAAGTTCATTACATATCATCAACCATCTTTATCTTCAGGAATTACTGACATGCAACATGATCCACAAAAAGTTGTAGTAAAAGAAGAGCGAGATGGATGGATTAAAATTGTAACGAGCAAAGGTGAGAAGTGGACACCTTTAAAAGAAAAAACAGAAGTTATTAATGAAGGATTTACAACATATGCAGAAGCGTCACATTCTTCTAAAGTGCTAGCGAAACGTGAAGCGCAAAAAGTAGTAGTTATTGAAGAAAAAGATAGCTGGATTCGTATCCGTACAAATAGTGGTTTCCAGTGGGTTGATAAAAATCAATTAAACCCAGTGAAGCAAGGTAACTTCTTAGAAGGTAAAGCGATTATTATTGATCCAGGTCATGGTGGAATTGACTCGGGTAATCCAGGTTATTATGAGAAAGAAAGCGAAACAGTATTAGACGTATCATTACGATTACAGAAAATATTTGAGCAAAAGGCACCATTTACTGTGATGTTCACTCGTACAGATGATACACGCCCAGGAACAAGTGGTCCTGATTCATTAAAGAAACGTGTAGAGTTTGCTCAAAAAAATAATGGAGATATTTTTGTAAGTATCCATGCTAATGGTTCTGAAAAGAAAAATGGACAAGGTACAGAAACATTATATTATAAGTCAGCAGCGCCAAGAGCAACGAATCCACATGTACAAGACAGTATTTTATTAGCAAAAAAAATTCAAGCCCGCCTTGTAGCAGCACTTGGAACAAAAGATCGTGGTGTGAGACATCAGGACTTATACGTAACTAGAGAAAATACAATGCCAGCTGTATTAACAGAATTAGCATTTGTAGATAATAAAAGTGATGCGGATAAAATTGCTACACCAAAACAGAGACAAGCTGCAGCAGAAGCGATTTATCAAGGTATTTTAGATTATTACGAAGCAAAGGGTAATAACGTATCTTCTTACCGCTAATAAATCAAAAGAGATTGCCAATAGGCAGTCTCTTTTATTTATTAACGTTTCTCTTTATTTCCGGCATATGATATCATTTAATTTTATAAGAAAAAGTATTGTAGTAATTGTAATTATAACGATATAGAGGATGATCATAGATTGAATAATCATAGTAAAACACCTGCATGTATATATACGTACGCATTTCGCGAGGAGGAGCGTGCTTTATGTTATTTGGAAATGCGCTCGTTCTTTGGAACGGAGTCTCACGTTAATATTTTGAAAAGTGATGTCAAAATTGACCCGAGTAGAAGTGCGTTTATAAAAGAGCGCGTTGAGGTTATGTATGAAGGAGATGACTTAGAAAGCATTTTAAAACAAGTAGAACAAATTGATTTGGCAGGGGCGTCATTTAAAGTTATATTCGTTAAAATCAATGACCTCGTTGGAGAGAATAAAATTGAATATGGAGAAAGACGTCTCATTGAACGCGACCTCGGCATGCATATTGAAGGAGAAGCGGATGTTCGTAATCCAGAGCGTGTATTCGGAATTGTTCCTCTTGGAGGACGTTGGTACTTCGGACACTATGTAGAAAGCGAGCCAGTTTGGTATCATCACATAAAAAAACCGCATAGTTATTCGACATCTCTTAGCACGCGTGTTGCGAGATCAGTTGCCAATATCGCTGTACCAAATCCAGAGGGAGTACGAGCAATTGATCCGTGCTGTGGTATTGGAACAGTAGTAGTAGAAGCACTTTCTATGGGAATTAACATCGTTGGTAGAGATATAAATCCACTTGTAGTGCTTGGAACGAGAAAAAACATCGCACATTTCGGATTTGAAGGAACAGTAACAAAAGGGCCGATCGAGGAAATTACTGAGAACTACGACGTTGCCATTATCGATATGCCGTACGACTTATTTACGCACGCGACACCAGAAGATCAGCTCTCCATTCTTTCAAGTGCGCGCCGCATCGCTAAAAAAGTAGTCGTTGTCACGATGGAAACAATGGACGACATGATCCATGAAGCAGGATTCGAAATTACAGATCGCTGTGTTACAAGAAAAGGATCATTTACTAGACAAATTCTCGTTTGTGAATAAGAAAAAAAGGTCACCCGTTTGGGTGACCTTTTTTTGGTTTGTATTGCTGTGTGATTGGTTGGTGGAATGGAGGAGTGATTTGTCGGTAAGTCGATATCCTATGTCGAATCGCCGATATCGCTACATTAGTATATTACTGTTCTTTTAATTTTTCTTGTTGTGCGATTAGTAAATTGCGTAAGATATGTCCGCGGTAACTTTCTAGTTTTCGTCCTTCGTGATAGCGCACACCTAATTTTTTTAATTCAGCTACGTACCAGCCTTTTGTTCCGTAGTACATTAGATCACTTCCTTTTTGCTTTTGAACAGTATATGTTGGGGGTGGAAGTAACTTTCCATTGAAAATAATAAGCCTGGCTGTATCAGGGTGTTCCATAAAATAATTTCCGGACAGTGTATAAACAAATAGACAGTAGTGTATGCTTTTTTACACAATGTATACAAATTTATATCCTATGCGTTGGCATGATATTTGCAATGAAAATAGTATCAACATATAGGGGAGAGATAGAAATGAAGGTTAGTAAAGTGTACACGACAATTGATGCTCACGTAGCTGGGGAACCGCTTCGAATTATTACAGGCGGCGTGCCGGAAATAAAAGGAGACACGCAGCTAGAAAGACGCGCATACTGCATGGAACATTTGGATCATCTTCGCGAAGTTCTTATGTATGAACCGAGAGGACATCACGGTATGTACGGTTGTATCATTACACCGCCTGCAAGTGCTCATGCTGACTTTGGCGTATTATTTATGCACAACGAAGGATGGAGTACGATGTGTGGTCATGGCATTATTGCTGTTATTACAGTCGGAATTGAAACAGGTATGTTTGAAGTGACAGGTGAGAAACAACAGTTCATTATTGATAGCCCTGCTGGGGAAGTCATTGCGTACGCAAAATATAACGGGAGCGAAGTAGAGTCCGTATCATTTGAAAATGTTCCTTCATTTGTATACAAAAAAGACGTTCCTATTAAAATAGATAACTATGAATTTCAAGTAGATATCGCATTTGGCGGAGCTTTTTATGCGGTAGTAGATAGTAAAGAATTTGGTTTGAAGGTAGATTTTAAAGACTTACCTGTAATTCAAGCGTGGGGCGGTAAAATTAAGCACTACATTGAGAGCCAGATGGAAGTGAAGCATCCACTTGAAGAAGATTTAAAAGGAATATACGGCGTTATTTTCTCAGATGAACCGAAAGGGGAAGACGCAACTTTACGAAATGTAACAATCTTTGCTGATGGGCAAGTAGATCGTTCTCCTTGCGGCACAGGAACTTCCGCAAGAATCGCAACTCTTTTTGAGAAAGGTGCCTTACAAAAGGGAGAAATTTTCGTCCACGAATGTATTACTGACGGGGAATTCGAGGGGGAAGTATTGTCGGTAACCGCAGTAGATACATATGAAGCTGTCGTTCCGAAAGTAACGGGGCATGCATTTATTACAGGATTTCATCAGTTCGTTGTAGACCCAAGAGATGATTTAAATCGAGGGTTTTTGTTAGGATAGAAGGAGGAGGTGGAAAGATATGCTAGTCATAAGCGCGAACGAACAACGAAACTTAGTAAATATGAAAGAAGTCATTGAATACGCGGCGCTTGCTTTAAAAGAATTTTCCGCAGAAAGAACGATCACACCAATTCGAGGCTCATTGCCATTTGCGAACGAGAAAAATACGGCATTAATTATGCCCTCAGTAGCGGAAGGGCTTGAGGCACTTGGCTTAAAAGTAGTAACAGTAGTCCCAGAGAACAAAAAGATAGGAAAGAAAACGATAAACGGGATTGTGATGCTATCAGACTTTCAAACGGGAGAACCGCTCGCACTTTTAGAAGGATCCTACTTAACGATGATTCGAACAGGCGCCTTATCAGGAGTAGCGACAAAATATTTAGCTCGTCATAACGCAAAAACTTTATGTATCATCGGGACGGGTGAGCAGGCGAAGGGAATTGCTGAAGCTGTATTTGCGGTAAGAGCTATCGAAAAAGTCATTTTATACAATCGAACAGAAGAAAAGGCGTATGCATTTGTGGAATATATACAAGAGAGATTCAACAAACCTGCATATGTTCACACAAATGCAAATGAAGCAATAAGCGAAGCAGACATCATCGTCACAACTACGAACGCATCCACACCAGTCTTCTCAGAAAAACTACAAAAAGGCGTCCACGTAAACGCCGTCGGCTCATTTAGACCAAGCATGCAAGAACTACCATCCCACGCCATCGCGGGAGCAAACAAAGTAGTAGTCGAATCAAAAGAAGCAGCACTAGAAGAAACAGGTGACCTTCAAGTTCCAGTGCGAGAAGGTTTATTTGAAGCAAGCGACATCCACGCCGAACTCGGCCAAATCATAAGCGGAGAAAAAGCCGGCCGCGAAAACGACGAAGAGATTACTATTTTCAAATCAGTTGGTTTGGCAGTAGTAGATATTATCGTTGCGAAGTATTTGTATGAGAAAGCGGTGGAGAGTGGGGTGGGGAATAAGATTGAGTTTTGAGGGACTGCCTTTTGGTGGTCTTTTTTTGCATGGAATTTTGTGAAGCAAGAAAAATTGAATATTAATATTCTAATATTCAATAGAAAGATAAAATGTTTAAAAATTCATAATAAAATATTATAATTGTATTTAGTAAAATTAACCAATTTATATTTTGCTCATTATGTATTAAAGGGGAAATGAAAATGGCTGGACAAATTCGTATGTCACCAGAGGAGCTTAAATCAAAAGCGACTCAATATGGACAAGGTGCAAATCAAATTGAGGACATTTTAAGTCAATTACAAAACTTACAAAATGAATTAAGAGGAGAATGGGAAGGCCGTGCTTTCGAAGGTTTTGATCAACAGTTCAATCAATTAAAGCCAAAAGTACAAAACTTCGCACAGTTATTACAAGAAATTAATATGCAGCTTAATAAAACTGCAGAGGCTGTTGCTTCTCATGATGAAGAATTATCACGTAATTTCGGTTTGAATTAAAAACGCTTTATTCTATATAACAAGCATTTCAAATGAGCCATACAGCTTATATTGTATGGCTCATTTGATTGTATGCCTAGCGAGTCATATTGATAGGGATATATATTTAATGAGATTTCTTTGATGCGTTTGGAAGACTTATAGAAAGGGTTTGAAAGAATGGGACAATTTCAAAGTAATTTACAAAAAGCAACGCAAATTGCTACGAAAATGGGATCAGCCTCTGATAGGATTCAAAGTGCAACCAGTCGTTCTATAACAAAGGCGACGCGTACAACGTTGTCTGTTAACTTCAAATCACAAGAAGCGAATCAGCAAGTTCTAGACTTGACGAAACAATTTTCCGCCGCCTTTCAACAAGCGGTTGATAATATTCATTTGGTATCTAATGAATTTGAGAGAATGGATAACGAACTTCACAATACTTTTCGCTAATGTGACAACCTACGTAAAGTAAAATAGTAGGAGGAAAAAGATGGATCGAGATATTGAAAACAAAATTACACAGTTAAATCAAAAGTTACGAAGTGTATTTGAAGAACAGGATCGAAATCAATCTGCAATTCAAGCTCAAGAACAAGCGGAAGCAGATTTTTATGAATGTAGAAGTCGAAATCGTCGTTTGTTTGATCGAATTTTAGGAACTTGGCATGGTGATAGAGAAATGTCTCAGTTTTTTATGAATACGTATCAAGATGCACAACATATTGAACGAAAAGTCACATTTGAATTGGAAAACAAAAAAGAAACATTGTTTAAAGAAAAACGAGATCTTAGTGATTTAGAAAACGACCTTTCATATCAGCAACAACAATTAGTAAAGGAGACCAATTCATGAGTTTAAATATGTATTTGGGAGAAGTACAAAACCAAACTCAAAGTATGAATGCTGTATGTATCGCTACTATTCAAGGTATGGAACAAGCCATTCAGTCGATTGACGCTTTTGCAATTGATACTGTTCTACAAGGACAAACCTATAGCAGTGCAAAATCATTTTTTGTACAAACTTTTCGTCCTTTAGCGCAAGGGATCATTTATTTATGTGAAGAATTGATTCGTCAGAATGATGGTTTTCCAATTCAATTTCAATCACAAGTGGCTTCTACAGATGTTATTGAAAAAGAAGTAAGAGAACAAATACAGGAAATCAATCAATCGATTGCAAGTATAGAAATGATGAATGCCGTTACACCAATGCCTGGAATAGATGCACTTGTGGCTGTTTTAGTTGAGATGAGAAAAAAACTTGAAGAAAAACTAGAGCATCTATATGAATTTAATTATACTTCTAGTAGTAATTATGATACAGCACTTCAACTAGCATCTAGTATTGCTGCAGGTCTTGCTGAAGTTCAAAGTGGAAAAGGATTTAGTGCTGTAAGTGGTACGTTTAGTACACAAGGGTTGAATATGGAGTGGACGGGTCCTATTCAAGTAATTACAGAAAGTAAAGCTCGTAAAGCACAAATTGAAAAAGCAATTGCTTTACGAGAACAAGAAGCCAATAGACCATGGTATGAAAAAACAGCTATCAGTACTTGGGAATTTATGAAAGAATTTTTTCAAGGCGCTGGCAGCGCGGCTTTCGAAAGCGTTATTGGACTAGAATCACCTGATAATGATGAATTAGAAAGCAAGTTAACTTATCAAGCGGGAAGGTTCACGGGAAATATTATAGCAGGAGCGGCATCCATTATAGAAATTCTAGAAGGTCTTACCGTCATAGGCGGCTCTAATTTTTTAACTCTAGTCGCAACAGTAGGAACTGGTGGATTAGCATCACCAATTGCTATTACATTTGATGCAGCTGCTACAACAGCTGGAGTTAGTCTTGTTGGACATGGTGTATTTGTTGGGCGTAATGCAATTCAAAATGGTAAGGATACTCTTCAAAAATTCCAGTCTTCTTCTAATGGATCTAGTGGTGGAGTTAAAAAAGAAGTCGATAATACCTTTAAAGCGACTCCTAAATTAGAAAATCATATTAAAAACATAGACCCCTCTGTTCCAAGAAGGAGAGGTATTGGTGGAGCACACAACAGTGAAGAGTTCTTTAAAAACGATATAAAAATAGTCAGTGAATCACCTTCAAAAATTCCAGGTGTAAAAACAGTAGAATACAATATGCCTAAGTTAAATATGGATGGCACTCCTACAGGAGAGTATGGAAATAAAGTATTCACAAAAACCATTTATGATCCTAAAATTATAAGTGATAAGGAATTTATTAACCGTGGAATTGAAGCAGCTAATGACGCTAAATTAAAAACTAGTGATGGAGTTCTTTCAAGAGAATGGACAGGTGTTGACAGTAAAGAGATAACTTGGAGAGGATACCATAAAGATGGAGAAATTTCTTCTTTTTTTCCAGAATAAATTAAAGATATACGAGGAGAGATATGTATGCAAAGAGAATTTAGATTAAAAGATGAGGATTTAATAGATTTAACTCATTTCCCTATACAAGCAGTGTTTAATATGGTAGATGATGAAAGATTTTTAAAGGTAATCAATTCAGTTTGTGAAGGAGTAGGATTTGGAGAGGAATATGGCGTATGTACTTTTCCAGGAGATTTGGATGAGTATGATATTGCCAATGGAGATTCATTTGAAGGTGTAGAATTTGCATTATACAGTGGTGATGAGGTAATAATTGATTATCAAACACTTTATCATTATTTAAAAAAAATGTGTGAGGATTATTCAAAAAAGTATCCAAACAAAATTAAGAGATTAGAAGACAGTCTTAACAAATTTATTGAATTATACAATATTAATAGGTAGAGACTATTTATAACTTACCCAAAATCATTATAAAAGGGTTACCGCCACATTGCCATCAAGCTAAAATTTTATTGTATCCCCAGAACGAGATTTTGTGCTAATTGGTCACAAAAAAGCTAGTTTTTTGGTTTTTAATATTTTAATTAGAAAAAGAAGACTACTATTTGCTTTTTAATAGGTTGATATATATTTTAAAAGAAATTAAAGGAGAAATGTATCAAGGATATCATCCTTTTCTTCTTTATTGATACCAATGTATTTAAGTGTAATTTGTGGTGTGCTGTGATTCGAAATTTCTTGTAACATGGCTACATCTTTTGTTTGTTTATAGAACCAATAGCCAAAGCTTTTGCGCATGGTGTGAGTCCTAATAGATTCGATACCGGCAAAATCTTTGGCTTTTTGAAATTTTTGATAAGCCTCTAGATCGTATTAATGGGTTGATCTTCTTTTCGAGAAGGGAATAATATTTCACAGAAGGTGTAAAAGGGGATGGTGATTTAGAATAGTATTAAAGATATGGTGAAAACAGGTTCGAAAAAAACTTAGTCAACAGTAGCAGGGTGGTTTAATTAACATGAAAAAAAATACAGATTTTAATAAGAAAGCTTTTGCACATTATATGGCTCTTTATCCTGTAAATGAAATAAGATTCCAAATAATTGCCCTTGTTCTTGTGGGAGCGGACATATTTATTCTGTTGCCCGCTTTTGCGAATCCTTTTCGATTACTCTATGTATATATAGTAACTCCTCCAGTTGTTTTTTTAAATTTGTGGGCGATATGGATTGCTATCAACCCTCGGAAACGACAATTACAATACACCCTATTTCGAGGAGTATATGGCGCCATATGTTCAGTCGGATTATTGGTTATAACGCAAAAATATGCTTATGAAGTGTTACAATTACAAACTCCCATCTATTTTATTCTTTCATTTGGTTTGTATGGCTTTGCTTTGTATTATTTTTATAAAAATCATATTGAAAAACTTCAGGAACCAAGAAAAAAATCAAAATCATCGAAAGGAACTGGTGGTGTAAAAGTAGCAGCTATTGCAGCGGGATCGGGGCAGTTAATTGCTAATATAATTCTTAGCATTGCAACACAACAGATGGGGGCAATTGTATTTATGTCTGCATGCACAGTGTTTTCGTTTGTTTTGTTTTATATGATTATAGAACTCCATAAGTATTATTATTTACGGAAGCATATAGAAGATGGAGGGAAAATACGTATAGGCTTTTAAAGAGGATTTGTTGCATTTCAAGTATATAATCGCATTCTTCTTATAGTTGGTTAAAGGATAGAAAAAATAGGAGGGAGAGTTAATCTCATGAATGTGGAATTACATTTAGATAGCAGAGATATCTTTTTTCTATTTTGGGTGATAGGGATAAATAATACTTAATCGAAAACGGCAGGATGGTGCAAGTGAGATTCTGCGCTATTCAAATAATCTTTGAAAAATATATAAGCCGTATAAGAAAGGGCGGAGAATTATGCAATTTTCTAAAGAAAAGCTGTTACCAAATGGCTCTATTGTTCTGTTAAAAGGTGGGACAAAAAAGGTTGTAATTTACGGAAGAAAACAACTACTTATGGTTGAAGAACCGGTTATGTATGACTACATAGGCTGTTTTTATCCAGAAGGATATATTGATCCTGATTATACATTTGTATTTAATCATGATGCTATTGAAGAAATTATATTTGTAGGTTTTATAGATGAGGAAGAAGAGGCATTTGTAGGATTGCTTAATTGAATGTGATCTAGAAACAGGTGACCTCCAAATTCCGATAAAACTAGCAATCTCCACACCGAACTTGGACAAATCATAAGCGGGGAAAAAGCCGGCCGCGAAAACGACGAAGAGATTACTATTTTCCAATCAGTTGGTTTGGCAGTAGTAGACATTATCGTTGCGAAGTATTTGTATGAAAAAGCGGTGGAGAGTGGAGTTGGGAATAGGATTGAGTTTTGAGAGACTGCCTTTTGGTGGTCTTTTTTTGTTTGGTTTGTCGGTCCATATATTTTGGCACATGAAAGTATATTGAGATTATGGCGTTCTTTTTGTTTATAATGCCTGTATGCATCTCAAATGTGATGTATCATATATTCTGTTGAAATTAAACAAAAATGCAGGTGAGAAACTTTGGATTTAGTTCGAAAATTAACTCATATTTATGGCTTAGGACTTTGCTGTGGGTTGTGGAGTAAAGCTGAAGTAACACTAAAAGAAGCAGACTTCAAAAAATCTAGACCAACACATGATAGAATATGCAGTAAGGCATTATATGAACAAATAGTGAAAGACCCTAAATTGGCTTCAAAATTCACAGAAGAAGAAATAGAATTATTTAAACATGGGGAGGTACCTGATGCATTTACATGGCATCACCACCAAGACACAGGACGAATGCAACTCGTAGATTATGAATTGCATAGAAAAACTGGTCATACTGGCGGATATAAAATTGGGGGCAAAGATAGTGATGAATAAGGGGGACTATATATGAATAATGTTACTTGGATTGGGGTAAATAAAAAAGAAATTACAGATGAACATATTCAACAAGTAGAACAATATTTGGGTGTTAAATTTCCTATTGATTTTATTGAATGTGTGAAAAAATATGATGGTGGTTATCCACGCCCTAAAATATTTGATATACCTAATCAAGATGAAAATGTGTTTAGTAAACTTTTAACTTTTGATTTAGAAAGTAGAAATTCCATGATTCAAGTATATGAAGATATAAAAGATAGATTAGTAGATAAGGTATATCCTTTTGGCAAAGATTCGTTTGGAAATCACTTATGCTTTGATTATCGGAATAATTCTCAATCACCAACTATTGTATTTTGGGAACATGAGGAAGAAGAGATAGAAAAAGCAATTTATCCTGTTTGTTCATCTTTTACTGAATTGCTTAATAGCTTACGTGATTATGAAGACGAGGACGAATAATTAATTATGAGTAACAAAGGTAAGACTTATGTGTATTACGCATAAGTCTTTTTAATATTATCCCCAAGTTAAGAAGAAGTTTTTATTGTTTTTATAGTAATTAATATGTACTCTGATTCGTATACAGCATCTAGAATATTACGTGAAGAACTTAAGGATGCAGGGATTGAACCACCCCCATATTCTAATGCAGCACATCATCTAACACCTTGGAACGATAGTAGGGCAGAAAAGGCACAAAAATTATTAAAGGAATTTGGATAGACCATGATTCGACGGCTAATGGAGTATTTTTACCTTATAAAGTTAATGAATACGTGACTACTGAAGTCTTACACATAGGAAATCATAGTTCAGAGTACATACTTGAAGTAGAGAGAGTATTAAGTCTTGTTAAGAAACGGGACGGTACTCAAGAAGATGCTGTTGACGCCTTACATGATATAAGAGAACGGTTATTGAATGGTGAATTAAAATTAAATAAACCGAAGAAAGAGTAATCTTATAATAGAAAAATAACAAAGGAGAGTAAAAATGAAGATTTGGGAATTAAAGAGTTCATTTGATGACTATGAATCCTTTCAACTATTGAACTTAGAAGAAGATTCTAAAAAGTATTTTGAAGGAAAAATTGACTCAGCAGTAAAAGCATCTGATTCATGGGGAGAAATACGTATTAAATGTGTAGAAGAAGGAAATCAAAGTGATTTGCCTCATTTTTGGGGAGAAGTTGGTACACCAATGGTTAGTGGGAAAGCTAAAAAATTCTTAGAGTCTATACTTGGTGATAATGTAGAATTTCTTCCCCTAATTCATGATGTGACGGGAGAAGTGTATTATATAATTAACGTTTTAAATGCAATAGATGCTATTGACTATGAGAAAGCTATACTAAAGAAACTACGTTCTGGTTTAGTAATAGATTTCAAAAAATACGCATTCTTACCTAATCTGGTTAAGAACCAAACAATATTCAAAGTTTACTTAAATGAAATATTACATATTCCTTCCATTTTTGTATCAGATGAATTTAGAAATACAGTGTTAGAAAGTGATTTAAAAGGTTTTGAATTTATAGAGGTATGGGATTCAGAAGCAAACATGTAAAAGAAAGGCCTAAAATAACTGATAGAAGCTGAAGCAATGGTTTACATTAACTAGACACTTACAAGATGGAGAGAGTATTGATATAGATTGGCCTATACCAAAATATAATATTTATCCTAAAGGGGAATAAATTGAGAAAGAAGGTTTTTATATGTGGAAAGATACGCTTTTAGAAGTTGAAAAAACAATGAAAAGTTTTAACCTCAAACTGAATAAACCAGCAAAAGATACTGAAGTTCAAAGATTAAGAGAACGTGTTAAAGAAAGCTTTAATATTGATTTGCCTAATGAGTATGAGGAATTTCTTAGAACTGTAAATGGCTTCGAATTTGATGGTCTGATAATTTATGGAGTTGACCCTTCTTTACTAGAAACAGAAAGAGATGAAACAGTTTATGGACTTTTAGAAAATAATAAGATTTGGTATGAGAATGAGTGGCAACAAGAGTACCTTTTCCTTGGAGATTCAGATATAGCATGGTTTTGTAAAAACATATCTGAAGGTACTTACTTAGAACTTGATAAACCATCTGGTACAGTGATGGAAACATATAATGATTTCAATACAATGCTTGAGGAAGCATTGAAACCAACTCTTCTTTAGTAAGGAGGTAGTAAAAATTATGTTTAACTTTTTGAAAAAATATGTTGTAGCAGACAAGAGTGTTAAATCTAATCAAACACCTATTTTTTATCCTTTACCAAAAGAAGAGATAGCAGAAGCAGAAGATTTGTTGAAAATGCAGTTTCCAAAAGAACTAAAGCGTTTCTATGAGGAAATTGGCTATGGATTTTTAAAGACTAATAAGACTCTTATTAACAGATTCATGGACCCATTTTCTGTTGTAGATTTTCGTTTAAGACAAGATATTTATGAATATAATCCTAATTTGGACGATGTCGATGATGAAGAATCACTAGTATTTTTTGAAGTATCAGAGATTAGCTTTTTAACAATTAAATTTAAGCAGGAAAATGAATTAGGTCAATGTCCTATATATTATGGTTCAACGAAAATAGCGGATTCTTTAGAAGAATTTTTAATAAAAATGGAAGGAAATCCTGATTATTATATTTAATAGATATCAATTCTATTTTGTAGAGTGTGCATTATTGGTTCGTCCTTTTAAGAAGTGTTTTCTAGCTTATGTGATTGCAAAGACAAATAATAATTAATTATGAGTAACAAAAGTAAGACTTATGTGAATTACGCATAAGTCTTTTTAATATTATCCCCAAGTTAAGAAGATTGAGGGGGAAAATTCTCATGAATCTAGGGGGGCTAGTTTAAAAGAAATTAAAAGACAATTAAATATACCTAGATTTCAACACCCGATTAGTAAAAAAATGGTACCATTAACAGATAGTAATGGTAAAAGGATATTAAATGATAATAAACAGCCTATTATGACTCGAGAATTTACATATGAAGTAAAAGGTCAATCAAGATCATTCAGAGGCTCATAAGTTTGGAGAAGGTGGAGTTGGAGATCATCCACCGCATCATAATGTAAGACCTGAATACAATACACGAACAGGACAGGTAGATGGTATGGAGGATCATTATTATTTTGAGAAGAGAAATAATAAATAGGGAGTATAAAAATGATTGATCAATTTAAATTTTTAAATCCACAAGCGTTAATTAGTATTTTTGGGAAAATACCAAAGTTGGAAGAATCAGAGTTATTAGAGGTGCGTCTTAAAAGAGATGGTCCGACTTTAGTTATTCAATTGATGACAAAGGAAAATGTTGAAAACAAGCCAAAGCGATGGAATAAGTGGGATGTAATTTATGTAGAGATATCTTTCTTTACTATTCATAATTTAACAATAAAAGGTTTAGGTACAGAAAATATAATTGATTATTTTGAAATAAATACGATAGAAGAAGAGGGTTTATTAAAAATTAAGTGTAAGAATCAAATGTTAGTTGAGTGCTCGTTTGAATGGGCAAAGGTAGAAGGGGTAACCCCAGGTTTAATAGGATTACCATAATTTTGATGGGAAGTAGATAGTTAATTTTTATAATATTCATATTTTAATATTTTGGGGTTAAATAAGGAATGTATAAAGGACATTTGAAACGTTGATAGTATTGCAAACATATGAAGCGGAAATTACTAAAATTAAGATACCTGATTATATACCTGTATTAGGTGATTATGATAGAAGTGTCAAAGGTGAGATTATAATAGGTGGGTATGGTTATAGATTCCGCAGGAGTTTCATTTAAGTTTGAGAAGGAAGCGAGATAATAGAATGCAAAAATTTTCAAAAATAGTTATATGTGTTGGTGCGTTAATAATGATTATACTGGGCATGATTGTACATGATACATGGAAGGATAGGATTTATTTTTCTTTAGCTGTACTTTTTGTTACCGTACTTTCTTTACTATGGAATATAGTTGCTCATAATATTATGGATAAATTTAGAAAAAAGGAGAATAAATAGCTATGAAACTTTTACCGATTGGAACAATAGCAGGGTGGTTTAATTAATATGAAAAAAAGTATAGATTTTAATAAGAAAGCTTTTGAATATTATATGGCTCTTTATGCTGTAAATGATATAAGATCGACTATAATTACTCTTGTGATTGGGCGCAATAGGTTTGAAAGGTAGCGCTGGAAAAGAAACTGGTATAACAGTTCCTGTTTTAGAGGGGTTTACTGTGGAAAGTAGTTTTAAATTTGAAAAACCTGAGGAGAAAAAATGATATGAAAACACCATCGTATAAACCATTATATATTTTAGTTTATATCGTAATATCCGTATCTATTATAGGGTTAATGATTACTCCATCCAACAATTGGTGGGAAAAGTTGTTAGGAACTATCGTTCTCATTCTTTTGGGAGCAGGTTTAATATGTTTTTTGAAATTCGGACGGTGGGCGCAAGAGAAATTTTATGATAAATTTACAAAAAAACGGGATTAATATAAGACTGGAGTAATTAAGATATGCGTACAATAAATAGAATTCTGACTTTTACTGTATGTATTATGTTTATGTTGTTAATTGGGGCTTCTTCTACTATACGGTTAGAAGATAAAATTTTACTTATAGGTTTGCTGCTAATTTGCAATGTTATTGCATACTTTACAGTAGAGTATATCTATAAACGTATAGAAAATAAGAAAAAATAGTAGATTTATAATTCGGAAAATTCATTTAATATTTAGGAGGAAAAATTATCAATGAAACTATTACCAATTGGAACAGTAGTTAAGCTAGAAGATATGGTGAAAACGGGTGCGAAAAAAACTTAGTGAACAGTAGCGGGGTGGTTTAATTAACATGAAAAAAAATACAGATTTTAATAAAAAAGTTTTTGAATATTATATGGCTCTTTATGCTGTAAATGATATAAGATCGACTATAATTACTCTTGTGATTGGGATAGCAGATATATTTGTGCTTTTACCTGCTTTTGCGAATCCTGTTCAACCGATATATATGTACATAATAGTTCCACCAGTTGCTTTTTTAAATGTATGGGCAATATGGATTGTTATAAATCCTAGGAAGCGGCAATTACAATACACTCTATTTCGTGGGGTATTTGGAATCGTATGTTCAGTAGGATTATTAGTTATAACCCAAAAGTTTGCATATGGAATGTTAGGATTACAAACTCCTATCTATTTTATTTTTTCGGTTGGTTTGTATATTTTTGCTTTGAATCATTATTATAAAAATCATATTAAAAAACTTCAGGAACCAATCAAAAAATCAAAATCATCGAAAGAAAACTCTGGTTTCGGAGTAGTGGCTTTTATAGGATTGAGTCAACTCGTTGCTAATATCAGTCTTGGTTTTGCAACACAAAAGATGATAGCAATTGTATTAATGTGTGTATACTCCATGCTTTCGTTTATGTTGTTTCATTTCATTATGGAACTCCATAGGTATTATTATTTAAGGAAGCATATAGAAGATGGGGGTAGAACACATGAAACCTTTTAAAGAGGTTTATTGAATTTTAAGTATTGTGATTTATGGAAGGAAACAAAAACTTATGGTTAAAGAACCTGTGATGTATGACTATATTGGCTGTTTTTATCTAGAAGGAGGAAAGCTGATATGCAAGCATTTAAAGTTGGGAAATTAGTCACATTCGTTGCAATTATAATACTTCTTGTAGTTGCTATTTTATCTCCTTACAACTTATTTAAAAAGATTTATTTTATTATGGGTGTTCTTATTATTGGCGCAATTTCACTTGGTGCAAATAAATTATTTGAACTAGTGCACAGTAAATTTAATAAGAAATGATATTACTTATGTGATAGGGGAATTCAAAATATGAATAAATCATTAAGGATTTAAAGGGGAATTTCCACAATATAATTTTACAGGATTACATAGAAGAAATTAATCAACCTCTTATGATTTATGGAAGAAAGCAACAACAAGCTGATAATAAATTATGGGATTATGTTTCTTGCCCATATCCTCATGGTAATTTATCAAAAGAATATAATGTGTTTTTTAATCATAATCAAATAATTCATTTATTATTTAAGGGTTTCGAAACAGAGGATGAATTAGAATTAAGAAGTAAATTATCTGAGTTTTAGTGGAAATGGAGAAAATATAATATGGTTTTAGGAATTTTATATTCTGATATTTTTCGTATCATAATTATTGTTTTGGTTTTTTTCATTTTTTGGAGATTGAATACTTGGTATAATAAAAAATATAATGTTCCTAAGGTTTTTCAATGGTTTCCTAGAAGATGGGGAAAAAGAAAAGTTTCAGAGCATTTGTCTCAACTAGATAAAAAGTTAGAAGCTGAAGGTAAAGGTATCTGGGTTACAATCTATGCTATAGATTTGTACATTGTAACTATTCCTTGTACAGTAAAAAAATATAAATCTTAATACATATATGTGTATAAAAAAGACCTTTTATTTTAAAATAAAAGGTCTTTTTTATACAGTTTCATTATTTTTTATGATGATTGAAATAGTAATTTTAAGTAAATTAAATTTGAAATGCATCAAGAATATTATCTTTTTCCTCTATATTAATTCCAATATATTTCAGGGTGATGTGTTGTGTGCTATGGTTAAGAATTTCTTGTAACATAGCCACATCTTTTGTTTGTTTATAGAACCAATAGCCGAAGGTTTTTCGCATGGTGTGAGTACCAATGGATTCTACATCGGCAAAATCTCCGGCTTTTTGCAATTGTCGATAATACGTGTTTTTTCGTCATACAAAAACCTCTACATATAAGTAGAGGTTTTTAAATTATATATGAATGAATTATGCTTTTTTAGATAAAGCAAATCGAGTTCAGATAAACGAAGATTATAGAATACATAATTTTAACTAGACTTATTATTAGCTAGTGTATCCCCACCACCAAGCTCCGCCTCAATCTGCGAAGTCTTCGATGACTCATCCATACGCCAATACGTAATAAAGCTGATCGCGATACATCCAGCTACGTAGAAGTAGAATAGTGATTCCATTCCGATGCTCTTTAGCCATAAAGCGATGAACTCGGCTGTTCCGCCGAATATCGCAACGGTTAGTGCATACGGTAAACCTACGCCAAGTGCGCGAATTTCAGTCGGGAAGAGTTCTGCTTTTACAATTGCGTTAATCGATGTGTAACCAGTAACGATAATAAGACCGACCATCATGAGTAAGAATGCTACGATTGGTTCTGTCGTTTTTTCTAGGAAGAAGAAGATCGGTGCTGTTAGTAACGTTCCGAGAATACCGAAAGCCATTAATAGTGGGCGGCGTCCAATTTTATCGGATAGTAGCCCCGCAATTGGTTGAAGTACGACGAAAATAAGTAGTGCGACAAAGTTAATCCAGCTTACAACTTCTTTCGGAAGACCGACTGTGTTTACCATGAACTTTTGTAAATATGTTGTGTACGTATAGAATGCGACAGTGCCTCCTAATGTTAGGCCGACTACTGTTAATACTGCTTTCGGGTGTTTCATAAGAGCGCGAACGGTTCCTGCGCTTTCGCGTTTTTGTGATTTTATGTTTGCGAACTGCTCCGATTCATCCATCGTGCGGCGAAGCCATAATACAGCTACTGCGCCCATCGCCCCAATAATGAATGGAATACGCCATCCCCATGCTTTCATATCTGGTTCGCTTAGTAATTGCTGAAGAACAATTTGAACGCCTAACGCAACCATTTGTCCAGCAACGAGCGTTACATATTGGAAGCTTGAATAAAAGCCCCGGCGACCACTACTAGCCATTTCAGATAAATATGTGGCAGAAGTTCCGTACTCTCCCCCAAGTGATAATCCTTGTAGTAAACGGGCAAGAACTAAAATAATTGGTGCCATAATACCGATGCTTTCGTAACTAGGGGTACAGGCGATAATTAAAGAACCACCAGCCATAACTGTAATCGAAAGCGTTAACGCTGCCCGGCGTCCGTGCCGATCCGCATAGCGTCCCATTAATAAACTGCCGATAGGGCGCATTAAAAACCCAACTGCGAAAATAGCTGCTGTGTTCAGTAACTGGCTCGTTGGATCTCCTTTAGGAAAGAACTCTGCTGAAAAGTAAACAGCGAAAGCAGAGTAAACGTACCAATCATACCATTCAATTAAATTGCCGACTGAACCTTTGAAAATATTGCCGGCGACTCGATTAGATTTTGCTTGAGCCATAATCATTCCTCCTCGTGCTTATAAATAAAATGATAATTATGAAAGCGTGTTCATTATAGTTGAATTGTACTGTCTGTAGAGTGAAATCTCAATATTATGACAATTTTATTCTTTTTGTACTTTATGTACATGGAGAGTTTTTATAGTTGCTTCATTATTAGTTTTGTCATAATAATAGAAAAAGGAGATTGATAGTTTTGAATATTTTATCAAAGGATATGAAGCATGAAGAAATCACGCAAAGTGTCATTACAAACGAAAATAGTAAGCTTAATTATTGCGTTAATTTTATTTGTCGTTCTCCTATTAGCGGGAATATTTGTGTACATTCAGTCCGTTGATACGAAGCGCCAAGTGGAGCAGCTAGCGCTACAAACAGCGAAGTCGCTTTCTTTTATGCCTGCTATAAAAGATGCTTTTCAAAATAACGAGCATAAAAGTACGATTCAATCCATTGCGGAACAAGTTCGTGAGCAAGCTGGCGCAGATTATGTCATTATAGAAGATCGCTTTGGGGTGATGTATTCCCATTCTAATTCGGAGTTAATTGGCACAAAGAGTAACAATCCATATAACTATGAGGCACTCACTTTTGGTGGCTATTATACGCTTGAAGGAAATGGTGAAAGTGGTCCTGCTTTAATGGCGAAGGCGCCCATTATTGTTCATAACGGAGACTACGATCAAGTCGTAGGCGTTGTAACAGTAGAGTTTTTAATAAAAGGTATTGAATCTAACATACTGAGCAGAACGAAAGAAATTATACTCTTTTCCTTAGCTGTATTACTAGCTGGAATTGTGGGTGGCATTCTCTTAGCACGTAGCATTCGTAAAGATACACTCGGTTTGGAACCGAATGAAATCGCAGCGCTATACCGGGAACGAAGTGCGATATTACTATCTATAAAAGAAGGGATTATCGCCATTGATCAAAATGGTTTTATTACGATGATGAACACGTCGGCAGAAGAGATGCTACATGTAAATGGTGATTATATGCAGCAGCACATTTCAAAAGTTTTACCAGAATTTAATATGGAGAGAGTGCTAGAAAACGATCAAGAAATCGCGTTTCAAGATAAAGTGTTTATTTTAAATAGGACGCCGATACTCGAAAATAACAGTACGGTAGGTGTTGTATGTAGTTTTCGAGATAAAACAGAACTGCAAAACCTTGTGAACACAATATCTGAGGTAAGAAAGTATTCAGAGGACTTACGTGCTCAAACACATGAATTTACAAATAAGCTTTTCGTCTTATCAGGATTACTTCAGTTAGGACATTACAAAGAAGCGATTGAATTTATCCAACAAGAATCTAATATTCATCAAAACCAAAACCATATTTTATTCCATCAAATTCATGATGCGAAAGTACAAGCTATTTTATTAGGGAAAATCGGAACAGCGTCTGAGAAGAAAATTGATTTTCATATTGAAGGAGATAGTGCACTTCATCCATTACCAGATCATATAAAAGTTTCGCACCTCATTACGATACTTGGAAACATAATCGACAATGCATTTGATGCGGTGAGTGGGCAAGAGGAAAAGAATGTTTCCTTCTTTGTTACGGATATTGGGCACGATATTGTATTTGAAGTAATAGATAGTGGGATAGGGATACCGGCAGAAAAAATAACGACCATTTTTCAAAAAGGATTTTCAACGAAAGGAAATGATCGTGGTTACGGACTAGCCAATGTAAAAGAAATGGTAGATGTCCTAGAGGGCACAATTGAAATTCAAAACGAGAAAAATGGGGGAGCAATTTTTACAATTTACCTTCCGAAAACATTGAGAGAAAGTATATGACAAACAGGAGGATGGGCATATGTTGAAGGTTGCAATTGCAGAAGATGATTTCCGCGTCGCACAAATTCAGGAAGAGTTTTTATTAAAAATAAAGGACGTAAAAGTGATTGGAAAAGCATTGAACGCGAAAGAAACGATGGAACTACTACAAAGGGAAGAAATCGATTTGCTTCTATTAGATAACTATTTACCAGACGGAATCGGTACGGATTTATTGCCAAAAATCCATGCTAACTTTCCAAACGTTGACGTCATTATGGTTACTGCGGCAAATGAAAACCATATGTTAGAAAAAGCAATTCGAAACGGCGTAAGCAACTACCTTATAAAACCGGTCACGTTAGAAAAATTCGTTCGCACAATTGAAGACTATAAAAGAAAGAAGCAATTATTACGTAGTAACGATGAAGTGAATCAAGCACTCATCGATAACTTCTTCGGCATTTCGCAAACACAAGACATAAAAAACTTACCGACAGGTGTGGATCCGTTAACACTGCAAAAAGTGAAAGGGATTATAAAAGGATTCGAAGAGGGCATTACAATAGAAGAAATGGGAGAACAAATGGGTGCCTCCAGAACAACCGCAAGAAGATATTTAGAATACTTAGTAGCGACCGGCGAATGCACAGTAGAGTACACATACGGCATTATCGGACGACCAGAACGAAAATATCGAATAGGGCGAGGACTATGAAAAAACGATTATTACTATGTATATGGATCATGACAGGAGTAATAGCTGGTTGTTCCTCGGAAAAATCCCATACGAATAAAGTGAACATCGACAAAGTAGAAATCGTTGCACCAAACGTTCAAGGCGCAGGCTGGGACTTAACAGCACGGGCAATGCAAAAAACACTAACAGAAGAAAAAATCTTCACAAAACCAATCACAGTCACAAACAAAGTAGGTGGCAGCGGTGACGTCGGATGGAAATATACGAAACAAAAAGGTGGTCACGTACTGGCGATTAACTCAAGCTTACTCATAACGAACAACCTACTAGGCCACAGTAAACTAACATATAAAGACTTCACCCCGCTCGCGCTACTTGCATCAGACTGGGAAGTCGTTGTCGTATCAAAAGAATCAAACATAGAAAACGCAAAACAACTAATGGAACAACTAAAACAAAACAAGAAAAACTTCAAAATCGGCGTTGCCCCAGGCCTAGGAAACGACGATCACCTATCTTTCGTACAAGTAAGCAAAGCATTCGGCATAAACCCTGTCGAACTACAATTCTTCGTCTACGAAAACAAAGAAAAAATCATAAACGCCCTAACGAACAAACAAATAGGCGCCGCAACCATGACCCTATCCGAAGCCGAAAAACAATACAAATACGGCAAAATAAAAATACTAGCTGTATCTGCACCAAAACGGCTAGACCGCCTACCAGAAATCCCAACATGGAAAGAACAAGGAATCAACGTTATCTTCCAGCACTGGAAAGGTATTATGGGCCCGAAAGATATGACGGAGGAAGAGGTTGCTTATTGGGATAGTGTTATTAAGAGGATGGTGGAGAGTGATAGTTGGAAGGGGATTTTGAGGGAGCGGGGGTGGAATTCTTATTATAAGGATAGTGGGGAGACTAGGATATTTCTTGAGCGGAGTAGTCAGGAGTATGGGGAGTTAGTGAGGAATAATAGGAATTAGTAGATCATACGGTATGGTGTATGATTTTTCTTTTATACATAGTTTGGTAAAATAGTAGTAATTGTAATTAATTGTAACGGTGGGGATGAAAATGTTAGAGCAACTCATAATTGAATTGGCTAAATTAACGGAGCAGGTTGAAGATATAAATGGTGATAAAACTTATTTGGTTATAAATAAAGATGATGAAAGATTATACGTTGAAGCTAAATTTTGACGTGAGCAATATGAAGAAGAAGCATCACCTTATTTTAAAGTGAGTTTTGAAATTCTTAAGGATGCTTGGAGAAAATTTATCGCTATGCGTACAGTAAAGAGTGAAGATTTTGGACAAGCGGGTGAATGTAATACTTTCTTGGTAGCTTTCTTTTCACAGCTTCCATTTGTGGATGTAAAAGAATCGGGAGCTATTACATTTAAAGAATTCAAAACCGATAATCTACCAAGTGAAAAATATGATAAAGTCATACTCTTCTTAGAAGAGATAATAAATGGTACATATAATCCAAGTACGTTAAGTGAACAAATGGATGGAAATTTATATAGTAGGAAGTCTCGCGCGCGTCAAGATTTAAGGTTGTTGGGCTTTTTGAATGAATCTCATGAAATGAATCAGCTGCTATTAAGCGAATATGTTCAATCGGAAGATAAGAAAAACTACATGGCACAGCTAGTTTTAAAACAAGAATATTTCCGTCATGCTTTATTTGTTCTTGGGTTGTTAGAGAAGTATTCAAAGGATGAAAAGAAAGCAGCTCTAGTTGATTTGGGAATGACGATTGTCCGAAATTCATTAGGAGATAATTTGATGGTTGAATCAGTAGCGAAGCGGCGAACAAATAACCTACTAGATTGGCTTGAACAAGTAGGACTAATTAATGATGAATGGATTCCTGTTGAACAATATGTAAAAGATGATGGGGAAAAGGGCGATAGTATGAACAGTAATTTACGTGAAAAGTTTTTAACTGTTATGAATGAGTATTTACAGGCAAGAACAGAAAGATTTGCGGGTCATAAAATGGGAGCGGTTGTTAGGAATGAGATGACAACGGAAATAACGAGGTTACCATTTATTGATCATAATCAGTATGTTGTCACAGGATCAATTGGACAAGGAAACTGGGCTGCTGTTCCGTGGCTTGCAATTATGAATAAAGATATTACGACATCCACACAGAGAGGTTATTATATCGTTTACTTATTTAGTGAAGATATGGAACGATTATATTTAACGATAGCGCAAGGAGTAACTAAAACGGATAAAGAGGAATTGGATAAAATTAAAGAAGAAATTCGCGAGCAAATACATATGTCCCAAAATGTGAAAAAAGATGATGAGATTTTCCTAGGGACAAGCTCAAAAGCGAAAGGCTATGCGAATTCAACAGCTGCATATATTGCGTACGATGCTAATAAAATGCCAAGTGAAAAAGAGTTAGTAGAGGATCTAGAAGAAATGCTTCGCTATTATGAGGGATTCATAGCGTATAAAGAGGAAGGAACGAAATATGAAGTGATTTATGGGAGGAAAGAAGTTCATTTAGATCAGCAATCCATTATTGATCATGTGTCTTCTTATATTCAAAGTAAAGGTTTCTTTTATGAGAAAAAAGATCTTATTAATTTCTTCCTTTCATTAAAGACGAAGCCATTTGTGATTTTATCAGGTATTTCAGGTACAGGGAAAACGAAAATTGTGCAGTGGTTTGCGGAGAGTTTAGGGGCAACAGAAGAGAATGGACAATTTACGCTCATTCCAGTTCGACCTGATTGGAGTGATAGTTCTGATTTGCTTGGCTATGTGAATCTTCAAGGCGAGTTTCAAGAAAGACCGTTAATTAAGGTGCTTGAAGCTGCAGATGCAAATCCAAATAGACCGTACTTTGTAGTGTTGGATGAGATGAACTTAGCTCGAGTGGAGTACTACTTTAGTGACTTTTTAAGTGTAATTGAAAGTCGTAAATGGAAAGATAGAAAAATTGTTACGTCACCAGTTCTTCCAGAATCAATTACGAATAAGCATATTACGATTCCATCAAATATATATATTATCGGGACGGTAAATATGGATGAAACGACACATCCGTTAAGTAAGAAAGTATTAGATCGCGCGAATACAATTGAGTTTAATACCGTTAACTTAGATTATTTTAATTTCTTAATGGATATGGAAGAGAAGGAAGCTGAAATTGTTTCTAATAGCTCTTTAGCAACCAAGTATCTTCATTTAAAAGAATGCTTTAAAGAAAATGAAGATCTTGTAAGAAGTATATCGAACGTTTTAATAGAAATAAATAAAATACTTGAATCAGTAGGTGCTCAAGTTGGATACCGTATACGAGATGAAATTTGTTTCTATATGGCATACAACGAACAAGGAAAGTTATTGTCATTTGATGAAGCACTTGATTATCAAATATATCAAAAGATTTTACCGCGTATTGCGGGGAGCGATGGAAGAACAGAAGAGGTATTGAAGCAGTTGTATGTATTATGTGCAAATGAAGAATATGATAGTGCTAATAATGACGCTTCATATGCTAAGTATCCTCGTTCAGCTAACAAGCTATCTCATATGTTAAGGAGGTTCGAGTATGATGGTTTCACCTCTTTCTGGATCTAATAATGAGATAGAGCTAGTTAAGATTGAAACAGAAGAGCTATCATTGACGATTAAGGGAAATCCTTATCATGAAAAATACGAGAGTTTAAAAGAATATCAAGCTATGCACGTAGATGAAATGATGTATTTTCGTGTAGATGGGAAGGCGGAATCCGTTTCTGTATTTGATGCGAGATTGCAGAGGCTAGATGAATGGAACGAACACCCACCAATCTTTTTTGAAAATAGAAGTTATCAGCTTGTTGTTGTTCCGAAAAATAACAAGCAGCTCTCTTTTTATCATGAACATCCGGGATTTCGAAAGCAAGTTAGTTCCATTCAAATGGGATCACTTCACGTGTTAATGGGAAAGCTTTCTTTTCCGAATGAAGTAGGAAATACAACGTTTGAAATTAAAGATGATAAAGAAACTTTATTAACCGTTACATTTGAAGTTTTTCCAGTAAAACTTGATTATAAGGATGATTATAAAGCTTTATTAGATGAGGTAAATGATGAAATTTATAATTTAGCGTTTCATCTACTAAAGAGAACTTACTTAGGAGCATCTGCAATTTACGCTACCAATCCATCGAAGAGTGAATTTTATCGTATTTTAAATGATTCCTTTGAGCGATTTATGAAGTCAATCTCTCATATTAAAAGGCAACCGCATCATACGCTTATGACTAGGCATCAACTTGTACGAGGAGAAAAAATTCGTAAATTGGATTCTGTCGGAATGAACTATTTGCGAAAGCGACCACACTTGCTGCAAGGAGAAAACAGTATACCGACTAAAGGTATTACAGCTTATAAGGAAGTATCTTATGATACGCTGGAAAATCGATTTGTTAAATGGATGATTCAAAGAGTCGTACATAAAATAGAAGATTTACTTAAGACGCTAGAGCCAAAGTCTAGATATACACGTGGTGTAACTGATGAAGATTTACTAGAGCGTGTAAAAAATATGAAGTATCGAATGAAAAATGAAGTGAACGATCCATTTTGGCGAGGAATAGGAAAATTAGATCGCTCAGTCTTTTCACTCGTTATCCAAATGGCGGCAGGCTATAGAGATGCGTATCAAATCTTCTTAATGCTATCGCGAGGTTTAACATTACGAGGACAAATATTCAAAATGTCGGTAAAAGATGTTGCTAGATTATACGAATACTGGACGTATTTAAAACTTGGACAAATTCTATCGAAAAAGTATATACCGCTCCATCAAGATGTTATTCAAGTTAAGCAAGACGGGTTATACGTAACGCTTGATGAAAGTAAAACTGCAAAAAGAACGTTCAAGCATCCAGTCACTGGTGAAGTAATAGAACTGTATTTCCAGAAAAGGAACGGTAGACTGCCAACAGTTACACAAAAGCCAGATACGATGCTCGCTATTGAGAAAAAGGGAAAGAACTATCAATATCAATACATTTTTGATGCGAAATACCGAATTGATTTTGCTGAAAGGTCTTATTATAAAAAGAAGTATGGTACTCCTGGCCCAATGGAAGAAGACATTAATATAATGCACCGCTACAGAGATGCATTAGTTGTGGAACAAGATGGACCTTTTGAGCGGACAGCTTACGGAGCGTACGTATTATTCCCATGGAACCAAGAGGAAGCGTACGAGAACCATCCATTTTATAAAAGTATCGAAAAAGTAAATATCGGTGGCTTTCCATTCTTACCAAACGCAACAAGACTAGTCGAACAATTTCTAGACCATCTCATTGAAAAAAGCCCAGAAGAAATTATAAGAGAAGGCATCCTTCCGAGAGGGACAAAAGAAGAATGGCAGTCTTCACTAGAAGAAAAAGTATTAGTGGGCAGCGTAAAAACTGAAGTCGACTATGAAACATATAGGAAAGAAGGCTTATATCAGCTACCAGTCACACAACTAAAACCAGGGTGGCAAGAAGCAAAGTACATAGCATTATATGCACCGAAAAAATGGCACGGAGAAAAAGGCGGAATCCAATACGTAGCCAAAATCAAGTATATTCAAATGCAACAAAACGATGAGTATGTACATTTCGAACTAGAGCCATGGAAAAAACTAGACCACCTCATCCGCCCAGTAGGATATGGCATTCAAACATACACAATAACAACTATGTCGTTATTAAAAGAAGTACAAGAACTCCCAGAACTCTTCATGAAATCAAAGGAAGAACGAACTCTTTGGAAAACACTGCGTCGTTTTACGAAGCAAGTTAAGGTGGAACTGGATCATAACAACTTAGATGAGGCTTCTTCTATTAAGAGTTATTATGTACAGGATGTTCAGATTTGGGTTGATTATGAGAAGGAGGTTGTTATGGTGGGGAGAGATGGGCGAGTTAAAGAGGTTCCTTTGGAGTTGGTTGTTGGGAGAGGATCGGTGTTGTTTAAGGAAGTTTTAGAAGTATTACATGTTGAGGAATAGTGCTTAGATACAAAGGGGATTAAGTAATGGATAAGAGACCGAATTTATTTTCACATGGAACAAGTGAGTTGTCGCAAGATGCTTTTATTTGTTGGCTAGCAGAGTGGGCGAACCCAGTCTATAAAGAAACTGATAAATGCTTACATGAAGCTGGTATAGATTTTATTAGAAGAATATATGACTTACATAAAAAGAACTTTCCAGCTTCTATTAAAGAAATTAAGGTTACGAAACAATTTAAAGGTTTAGATATACTTATTGAAGTTAACGGTAATCAGGCTATTTTAATTGAAGATAAAACATATACAAAAGAGCATTCTAATCAATTGAAGCGTTATTATGAAGAAGTGGTTAAATTAGAAAAATACAAAGAGAGCGACCTATTACCCATCTACTATAAAATAGGTAATCAAAGTGATTATTCAGCAGTGATTGATGCAAAGTATATGTTGTTTACAAGAAAACAAATGCTTGAATTTTTACAAGAAAATATAGATAGAGGCGTTCAAGATCAAATATTTTTAGATTACTATTTTTATTTAAGAGAAATAGAGCAAAAATATGATTCATATAAGACACTTCCATTAAGCGAATGGAAAGGTAAAGCTTGGGAAGGGTTTTATGAGGAGTTAAAGCAACGCGGGATCAAAGGTCAATATGGGTATGTAGCTAATCCGAATGGTGGGTTCTATGCCTTATGGTGGAATGAACAAGAAGATAATAATTGTAAGCAGTATTTGCAGTTAGAAGAAGGACGTTTATGTTTTAAAATACATGTTGCTGATAAGGATAGAAGAAAAGAACTTAGGGATAAGTGGAGTAAAGCGCTGATTGAACGAAGTCATAATTATTCTTTTAATATGGAGAAACCTAGGTTTGGCAATGGGCGATATATGACAGTTGCTGTGGTGAGGGATTATAGAGTGGGAGATGGAAAAGGAAGAATTGATATTCCTGGAACGATGGGAGTTTTAGGTAAAGTGGAGAAATTTTTAAAAATGATAGATGTAATTGTGAAATAGATTAGATAAATATTAGTCGGATAAATCGTATTATTAGCTATGGGAAGAAGAGTATATGAGATTGAACTGCACCCCAATTGTTAGACACAGTCTAACAATTGGAGGTGCAGTTTTTCTATGGCTAAATTTACAGCTGATG
>NZ_JBYTEA010000010.1:183325-199835 GCF_058791995.1 Bacillus sp. EB106-04-02-XG92 | reverse complement strand
GCGGAAGTAGTTCAGTGGTAGAATACAACCTTGCCAAGGTTGGGGTCGCGGGTTCGAATCCCGTCTTCCGCTCCAATAAAATTTTATATGGCGGCATAGCCAAGTGGTAAGGCAGAGGTCTGCAAAACCTTTATCACCGGTTCAAATCCGGTTGCCGCCTTTTCTTTTGTGCCGATGTGGCGGAATTGGCAGACGCGCACGACTCAAAATCGTGTTCCTTCGGGAGTGTCGGTTCGACCCCGACCATCGGTATCAAGAACGGCGTAAAAAAACTCTATACAATTAGTATAGAGTTTTTTTTGTTTTCATTACACGACGGAATAAGCACAAAAAGACAGATGTTCTGATTTAATTCAGATTGAACAAAATTTGTAAGGTATCAGAACAGTTCGCTTCACTTGTATTTACGGTGATTTCACAAGCTAACTATAAAGAAAATTTACAGTTAAATGATGAATGTTAAACAGAGGAAGTTGAGAAAGAAATAGTTACTCTTCATCAACAGGCAAGGGATTATGTATTGGCACTTATCAACTTTGAAGTGAAAACGCTAAAAGGATAAAAATAAACATTCATTTTTATCCTTTTAGTTCTATTTTTCTATAAAGCGTCAGCTGAATATTGTATATACAATATTCCCTTCAAGCACTCTAGAGCGAATTTCTCCACCCCGGTGACATGAAGTTAAATCCGACAGCACCAGTAGATATTAGTACGTTATCAACGGTTAAGTTTGTAATTTCTAAAAATCTCTTTTTAAACTCTTCTTTGTTGTACTTGTACATAGTTGAGTGGCACGCCCACATGTGCGTTGAAGTACTCAACCAGTCCCCTAATTCCTTTAATTCAGGAAACGACTCAAATTGAATTGGTGCATCTAATTTCATGAATCTCACTTGATAGATAGTTGGGTTTAGCTTTTCTCCTATCCCTTTAAGACCGTGTCCTTTTTTCTCATTTGAATGTGTCATAATTCTCCCCCCATTTTCTCTTCAAATTTTTCCCTATTTTTATTATACAGCAATAGAAAGTAATTATGGGAATATTATGGAAATCGGTAATATAAAAAGACTCTAACAGACATGTTAGAGTCTTTTTTGTTAAATTATACTATGTGCTTCTAAAATTCGTAATAAACGTAAGAATTCATGTATAATATAACTTGTCGAAAGAACAAAATGATAGTGATTTATATTGTGTCTGTAATATGAATCAAAAATGAACTTTTTATATTTCTTTTAAAAATGTGTTGAATACACATTATATTTCATATTAATATTTTTATGTAGATTTAAAACGGGAAAGAGAGTGGAAAGTATGGGTCGTAAATGGAATAATATTAAAGATAAAAAAGCATCAAAAGATGCAAATACAAGCCGTATATACGCGAAATTTGGACGTGAAATTTATGTGGCAGCAAAACAAGGTGAGCCAGATCCAGAATCAAACCAAGCGCTTAGAGTTGTATTAGAACGCGCGAAAACTTACAATGTACCAAGAACAATTATTGATCGTGCAGTTGAAAAAGCAAAAGGTGGTTCAGAAGAAAATTATGACGAGCTTCGTTATGAAGGATTCGGACCAAATGGATCTATGGTAATTGTAGATACACTTACAAATAACGTAAACCGTACTGCAGCAGATGTACGAGCTGCATTTAGCAAAAACAGTGGTAACATGGGTGTAAACGGTTCTGTAGCTTACATGTTTGATGCGACAGCTGTTATCGGTCTTGAAGGTAAAACATCAGATGAAGTTCTTGAAATTTTAATGGAAGCAGATGTAGATGCACGTGACATTCTTGAAGAAGAAGATGCTGTTATCGTGTATGCTGAACCTGATCAATTCCATGCAGTACAATCTGCACTTAAAGATGCTGGTGTTGAAGAATTCACAGTTGCAGAATTAACAATGCTTGCACAAAGTGATGTAGAACTTCCTGAAGATGCTCAAGTACAATTTGAAAAAATGGTTGATGCATTAGAAGATTTAGAAGATGTGCAACAAGTTTACCACAACGTAGACTTAGGAGAATAATACGATAGAAGCCCCTTTTCGTTTAACGGATAGGGGCTTCTTTTTATGAATTTAAATGAGTAAAGGGATTTTGTTATAGACAGGGAATATGCTTATAGGGATATGTGAAATATTCATTATTGCTAGGAGGCTTAATATGGAACATAAAACACCGAAGCATATCGTTGCTGTAGCAGGTTATTTAACAAATGAAAAAGACGAAGTGTTATTAGTTAAAGTACATTGGAGATCGGATACGTGGGAGTTGCCAGGAGGACAGGTGGAAGAAGGGGAAGCACTCGATGAAGCTGTTTGTAGGGAAATGCTTGAGGAAACGGGATTAACTGTGAAGCCTATCGGTATTACAGGAGTTTATTATAATGCTTCTATGCATATTTTATCTGTTGTTTTTAAGGTGGCATATGTGAGCGGGGAAATAAAAATTCAACCTGAAGAAATACAAGAGGCTAAATTTGTTGCTTTAAATGAAGAGAACATAGATGAGTATATAACGCGTCCTCATATGCAATCGAGAACGCTTGATGCGATGAGAGCAACACATTGCATTCCGTACGAAACGTGGGAAGTGCAGCCGTATAATTTAATAGGTAGATTGTAAAGAAAAGAGTAGCTGGTTTGAAATACAATCAAATCACTACTCTTTTTTTGTATACTGTTTAAGAAAAAGGTCAAAATAATAATAGTACTAGTATTGATTTTTAGAACATTTGTTCTTTATAATGTATGATATGTTATGCACATTTAGATTACTAGATACTTACAAATATATATATTTGTAGATGATATAATGGAAATAGGTTGCTTTAATAGAGATGCCTTAAGGATTACTCTGTTATTGGTTTGACTTAATCTATATTCAATATTTCAGATGAATAGTACATAAAAAAGGACTGTGATACAATACTTTTTTACCCCATTATTTGTCGGGTAGCCCGATTGGTGCGGCCTAATTAAATTTTCACTTTATACCTTACAATGATGTAAGGTACGTGTAAGAGAAATCGATGGGATATTTTTTTACAACAAGGTATTCTTAAAGTAAGAATTATACGCTGTGTGGAAAAGAGGTGTTCAAGATGAAAGAACGAGTATTATCTAGGGTGAACTATCATCAAAAAGTTGCATTAAATCCAATGACTAAGTTTTTTTATAAAGCCATTATTTTATTATTATTGTTAAGTTTTACATTATTATTCATTGGAAATGTAATGATCGAGAAAAGTGATATTAGTAAATTACATGTACCAGCTAAATTAGAGGTGCCAGAATCATTAACACATGCATTTATTGCGACAGAGGATAAAAGGTTTTATCATCATAACGGTTTAGATTATATAGCGATTGTCAGAGCGTCTGTTGAAAATATAAAAGCTGGTGGTGTTGTGCAAGGCGGAAGCACAATTACACAACAGTTATCCAAAAATGCTTTTTTAACGAATGAACGTACTTTTTCTCGTAAGTGGAAAGAGATTTTCTATACGAAAAAGATTGAACGTACATTTACGAAGGATGAAATTTTAAAATTATATGTAAGCAATATTTATTACGGAGAAGGAGCATGGGGAATTGAAAAAGCAGCCAATCTTTACTTCGGTAAGAAGGTGAGCCAATTAACGTTGGCTGAAAGTGCGATGATGGCTGCTGTAGTAAAGGCACCTGCTTATTACTCTCCTGCACAAAATTACGATAAAGCAGTTGAGAGACGAAATGTCGTTTTGAGACTGATGGAGAAAGAAGGCTATATCAATCATGATGAGTATGTGCAAGCAGTTAGTGAGAAGTTAGTAATTCGTCATGATATAAAAACAGAGCAGTCGATGTTAAATAGTGCTCGTGAAAAAGCAGTAAGCTAAAGGAAGTTCCTACATAGGGGCTTCCTTTTTTTGAATAAATTGTGACAAATTGTGACACAATATCGTCACAATTATTGTATTTTTGTAATTTATGTGAGCGTGTTCATTGCGTGACGTATATAAGTGTTGATATTATGTGTATTGTGTACAATGCTGTATACAGAATATGAATTTAAAGAGGAATGTATATGAAATCAAATAAACTCATGGCTCTTGGTATAGTTTTTTCTATCGCAGTATTGATTGTAATCGGAACAATTGCGTATAGCATCATAAATGACAAAAAGGATAAAGGGAATGAGATGTTTGCTTATTCCACACAACAATCTTTAGGGAAAGATGATGCACCAGTTAAGGTAGTTGAATTTGGAGACTTCAAATGTCCTGCTTGTCGTACTTGGGATGTAACAGTATTACCACGATTAAAAGAAGAGTATATCGATAAAGGCAAAGTGCAGTTATACTTTATTAACTTCCCATTTATCGGAAAAGACTCTGATTTAGGTGCAGCTGCTGGTGAAGCAATTTATAAACAAGATAAAGATTCATTCTGGACTTTCTATGATGAGATTTATCAAAGTCAAAAGAAAGATACGGAAGAATGGATTACAGAAGAATTACTTCTTAGCATTGTGAAAGAGAAGCTTCCTAAAGTTGATGTAGAACAATTTAAGAAAGATTTACACAGTAAAGAAATAAAAGAAAAAGTACGTAAAGATTCAGATCGTGCTCAAAAATTAAAAGTTCAAGGTGCTCCTTCAGTATATGTAAACGGGAATCTTGCAAATCCTGATTTCGATAGTATGAAGAAGGCGATTGATAAAGAATTGAAAAAGTGATGAGTATCTCATCACTTTTTCGACTTTTTTCGATAAAATTCTTGCTTCCGCTTTTTGTACATGCTATACTACTTTACATAAGTTATTCTAATATCTTATATTTATTTCATATTTGCGGGTGTAGTTTAGTGGTAAAACAAGAGCCTTCCAAGCTCTGGTCGAGAGTTCGATTCTCTTCACCCGCTCCAAATTTTATTAAATGTTTTTCTATAAATTGTGATCAACGCAGTGTTTCGTTTCCGAGATAAACGAGGCATTGCGTTTTTTAATGTTTGGAAAACATAATTGTATGCGAAAATAGAAGTAAAGAATAGTATTCCGAAAGTGAATTGCTAACCAATAAATCGTTACATAAAGGATGGATTCATCTGAGGAGGCGATTAGGAATGGATTTTGAACAATTAAAGCAAGATGTAATTGCGTATAGTAAAACGATTGGTATAGATAAAATAGGCTTTGCTAGTGCTTCACCATTTGAAGAATTAAAGCAGCGGTTAATCCAGCAGCAACAATTAAATTATCAATCTGGATTTGAAGAGCCTGATATAGAAAAAAGAACGAACCCACAGCTTCTACTCCCGGGTGCTAAATCAATTATTGCGATTGCATTAGCGTATCCTTCAAAATTAAAAAATGCACCATTAAGTAAGCGCGGAGAACGTCGCGGAATTTTTTGTCGTGCCTCTTGGGGACAAGATTATCATCTTGTTTTACGAGATCGTTTGCAAAAATTAGAAGCATATTTAATCGAAAAACTTCCCAATATAGAAGTTAAGTCAATGGTTGATACGGGTGAATTAAGTGATCGAGCTGTTTCGGAGCGTGCTGGTATTGGATGGAGCGGTAAAAATTGTGCTATTATTACACCTGAATTTGGTTCATATGTGTATTTAGGAGAAATGATTACAAATGTTCCTTTCCCACCAGATCAGCCGATAGAAGATCAATGCGGGAGCTGTACAAAATGTATTGATATTTGTCCTACAGGTGCTTTAATACAAGGCGGACAGTTAGACTCGAAGAAATGTATTGCATTTTTAACACAGACGAAAGGATTTTTGCCTGAAGAGTACCGCGACAAAATAGGAAATCGTATTTATGGATGTGATACATGTCAGACTGTTTGTCCGAAAAATAAAGGAATGGATTTTCATAATCATCCTGAGATGGAACCAGATCCTGAGTTAGTTAAGCCATTATTAACACCACTTTTAACAATTAGCAATCGTGATTTTAAAGAGAAATATGGGATTATGTCTGGTTCGTGGAGAGGTAAAAAGCCGTTACAACGAAATGCGATTTTGGCACTTGCGCATTTTAAAGAGGCATCAGCAATTCCTGATTTAATCGGTGTTATGAAAGATGATCCAAGACCAGTACTTCGCGGAACAGCAGCATGGGCGCTTGGAAAAATTGGTGGAGATGGTGTGGGCAAAGCCATTGAAAAAGCAATGCAACGTGAGAAAGATGAAGAGGTTCTTCATGAAATGAATCGCGGACTTGAATTGTTAGCGCAGAAAAAAGAGTAGATAATATCTCCCTTTTTCATATTGTAATATGGGAGGGAGACGAAATGGTTGTAAAAATAAATATTGAAAAGCAAGTACAACAATTTTTAGCATATATAACAGAGAAACGAACAAATGTAGATGGTATTGCTGAAGATTTATTACAAATAGCACAGAGAAAGAAAGAATTGTTTCAAAAGCGTAATGCAGAGATAGTGAAAGCAACTGCGGATGTTTCTTTCATGAGACAATTAAATAATAGCAATCATCAAGAAATTGATTATCAAATACATTTTAAATATTTAATCAAGCATAAAGAATTATTTTATATCGAAGAGGAACAACTAAAACGAAGAGTTTGTTTAAATAATAGCCGGGTAATAGGTGATTATGCTATTGAAGTGCCAGAAGCAGTTGGAATGAGTGAGACATTAGAAAGGGAAGTTACAAAAGAGAAATACGGTTCTTATCAGTACAATCGCTTAGAGGCAGTGAAATATGCAGAGCGTTGGTGGGATGATCGAAACCCTGTATATCGTAATTTCCCTGATAATTGTACAAATTTTATTTCTCAATGTCTTCATACTGGAGAAGTACCAATGAATGGATATCCTAATATTCGTAAAGGATGGTGGCAAAGGGAGAATCAGTGGAGTTGGAGCTGGGCTGTCGCACACTCTTTTTATTGGTATTTGTCAGGTGCTACAACAGGACTTCGAGCTGAAGCTGTAGAAAGGCCTGAGGACCTTATTCTTGGTGATGTCATCGCTTATGATTTCGAGGATGATGGTAGGTGGAATCATACGACGATTGTAGTAGCAAAAGACGCAGATGGTATGCCACTTGTAAATGCACATTCAGCCAATAGCCGTCGGCGTTATTGGAACTATGAAGATTCTAGTAAATATACACCACAAATGAAATATAAATTCTTTCATATTATTAATGGGTAGAGATTTTCCGCTCAAGTGGTATAATACGTAGTAGACAAAAAACAGAGGTGAATATCGCGTGGGAGTACATGTTGTTTTATATCAACCAGAAATTCCAGCAAATACAGGGAATATTGCTCGTACTTGTGCAGCAACTGGGACAGAATTACATTTGATTAGACCGCTTGGATTTTCAACGGATGATAAAATGTTAAAGCGTGCAGGATTAGATTATTGGCAGCACGTGAAAATTACGTATTATGATTCAATTGAAGAGTTTTATGAAAAAAATAAAGATGGTGAGTTCTTCTACTTAACAAAGTATGGCGAGAAAGCTCATACAGCGTTTGATTATAGTAAACGTGAGAAGGATTACTACTTTGTATTTGGAAGAGAAACAAACGGCTTACCAGCTAATGTAATCGAAGAAAACTTCGATCACTGTTTACGTATTCCAATGACTGATAAAGTGCGTTCATTAAATTTATCTAATACAGCAGCTATTTTAATTTATGAAGCATTCCGTCAGCAAAATTATCCAGGATTAGATTTAGAAATTGTTTATTAAAAGTCGCCATATGGCGACTTTTTTTCTAAAAATAAAAATAAATATGTAATCATACATTTAAAAAAGGGTACATATTCATATAGAATGGGGATATATGAATAAAAATTGATCAGACGGGTTGAGATAAATATGAAGGAACGATATAGTAATCAAAATACCTTTTTAAGTATGATAGATATGGAGTTAATAAGAAGAGGGTTATTACATGCTATTCAAGATTTAGTATTTATTGTAAAAGTTATGGATGATGAAACCTTTAAATATATTTATGTAAATAAGATAGGGATGGATTATGCAAAGCTAAGCGAAGAGTGTTATGGAAAAACGTTCGGTGAAGTATTGCCAGAAGATACGGCGGAAATATTACAAGTGCAATATGCAAAAGTAGCGAGCGAAGCGAAAGCACATACCTTTTGTGATGTAGTTAGTTTACCAAATGGTAATGCACATTACGAGTCTTCACTTAATCCTGTATTTGATGAAGAAGGAGTATGTCAGTTTATTATTAGTATTACAAGAGATATTACAGCTCAGGTTGAGGAAAAGGCAGAGATAGAGGAAAAACAAATGTTGTTTAAGTCATTACTAGAATATAATAATGACTCCATTATATCTATAGATTCTATAGGGAGAATTACATATGCGAATCCAGCAACGTATGAAATATTTGGATATCGATATGAAGAATTAAATAATAAATTTATTTTTGAATTTATTAATAAAGAATATGAAAAAGATTTTCAAATTATATTTAAAGGCGCCATGCAAGGAAGAGCGAAACAAATTATTTCAAAGAAATATGTTCATAAAGAAGGGTACGAGCTCTATATTTCTTTGAGAACTATTCCAATTATTGTGAACGGTGAAATTGTTGGGGTTTATATTGTTACGAGGGATGTTACAAGGCAAGTATTAAATGAGATGAGAACGGAATACTTAGCTTATTATGACCAGTTAACAGGATTAATGAATAGAATTTCATGTACAAATAAGTTAAATGATTTATTAAATGAGAAGATAGATTTTGCGTTTATCTTTATAGATTTAGATGAATTCCATCTTATTAATGATACTTTTGGTCATAAAGAAGGAGATAAAGTGTTACAAAAAGTGACAGAATGTTTAAGCAGTATCCAAATAAGCAGTATCCAAATAAGCGGTATGCACTTATTTAGAGAACACGATGATCAATTTGTTATGTTAATAGAAAATATAACGAAAGAACGTGTAGAGGTAGTTGCAAAAAGTATATTGAAAAAAATTAGTGAACATTTTGTAATCGAGGAAGAGGACGTGTATTTAAGTGCGTCAATCGGGATTGTAATGGCTCCAACAGATGGGGAAGATGAAAAAATATTATTCCAAAGAGTGGATGCTGCTTTGGAAAAAGCGAAAGAAAAAGGAAAAGGGCATTATCATTTTTATTGCAGTGGATTAGATTGTGAACGTGAACAAAGATTTATAATAGAAAACCAATTACATCGTGCTATAGAAAAAAATGAATTTTTCTTATATTATCAGCCGCAAATTAATATTGAAAAGAAAAAAATAGCTAGCATGGAAGCTTTAATAAGGTGGAAAAATAAAGAATTAGGATTTGTCTCTCCTAATCAATTTATTCCGCTGGCAGAAAGAACAGGTTTTATCATTAAGCTTGATGAATGGGTAGTAAATGAAGTATGTAAGCAAATACGTGAATGGTTAAATAAAGGATATGAAGTTGTCCCGATTGCAGTTAATATTTCAGCCAGACACTTTCGCTCTATTACATTAATAGAGATGATTACAAGAGCTTTACATAAGTACAATGTATCAGCCCATCTATTAGCGATAGAGGTTACAGAAGGAGCCCTTATACATAAGGACATATCGAAAAGAGTATTGCTGCAATTGAAAGAACAAAATTTAAAGATTCATTTAGATGATTTTGGAACGGGATATTCATCTTTAAGTTATTTAAAAACGTATCCAATTGATACTTTGAAAATCGATCGTTCTTTTATGGAAGGTATACATGTAGATGAACGCGATACGAATATTACAGCTGCAATTATTCATTTAGCTCATACTTTGGAATTGAATGTAATTGCAGAAGGCGTAGAAAAAGCGGAACAAATACAATTTTTGAAGGAAAAGAATGTGAAGTTTGTACAAGGTTATTATTATAGCAAACCACTATCAAAATATGATGTAGAAAATATATATTATAAATAATTCATAAAAAAAGTGATGTGCTAAAAGCACATCACTTTTTATGTGTACCAGGTTTATCATTGTAACCAGATGTAAAAATAGCTGTAAGAAATGTGAGTGATACACCTAAAATTAATAATAATTTCATACTAATATCCCTCCTATTTTTTCAGTTTATGAATCTGAAATATGGATCTAAATGTATGTAATGTTCTTGGAAGAAAAGAATTTATTTAAAATGAATAGCGGTGTAAAAACTTTAATACCTATATTATACAGAATTTTCTTTGAATTTTGGAGAGAATTTTATAGCACTACTGTATATTTCATTTTGATTTAAAGAATGTTTGAGGACATCCTAGCATACCTTTTATAATAATCCGATTGAACAAGGAGATGGGGGAGGAGCTATAATGGATATTCTAAAAAAAATTGAACAGCATCGAGAAGCAGAAGAACGTTTACAATGGGAAGGTACGTTTGCGGAGTATTTAGAGCTTGTGAAGGAAAGACCATGGGTGGCTCAAACAGCACACTCTCGCATTTACAATATGATAAAAGATGCTGGAATTGAAGAAGTAGATGGTAGAAGAAAGTATAATTTCTTTAGTAATCAGCTATTTGGATTAGAGGATGCTTTAGAGCGTCTTGTAGAGGAATATTTTCATCCATCTGCAAAACGATTAGATGTTAGAAAACGTATTTTATTATTGATGGGTCCTGTTAGTGGAGGGAAATCAACATTAGTTACGATGTTGAAACGAGGATTAGAAACATATTCACGAACAGATCGAGGAGCAATTTTTGCAATTAAAGGATGCCCAATGCACGAAGATCCGCTGCATTTAATTCCGCACCATTTACGGGATGATTTCTTTGATGAGTATGGAGTTAGAATTGAAGGGAATTTATCGCCACTCAATGTGATGCGTCTAGAACAAGAATATGGTTCAAGAATTGAGGATGTAGTTGTAGAGCGTATTTTCTTCTCGGAAGATCGTCGTACAGGGATTGGTACATTTAGTCCATCTGATCCTAAATCACAAGATATTGCCGATTTAACAGGTAGTCTGGACTTTTCAACAATTGCAGAATATGGTTCGGAATCAGATCCACGAGCATATCGTTTCGACGGAGAATTAAATAAAGCAAACCGTGGGATGATGGAATTCCAAGAGATGTTAAAATGTGATGAGAAGTTTTTATGGCATTTATTATCGCTTACGCAAGAAGGGAATTTCAAAGCGGGAAGATTTGCGCTTATTTCAGCAGATGAATTAATTGTAGCGCATACGAATGAAACGGAGTATCGTTCTTTCATAGCAAACAAGAAAAATGAAGCATTACACTCAAGAATTATTGTAATGCCTGTTCCATACAATTTACGAGTGAGTGAAGAAGAACATATTTATGAAAAAATGATTCGTGAAAGTGATGTATCCAATGTTCACATTGCACCACACACACTTCGCGTTGCAGCAATGTTTACAATTTTAACTCGTTTAAAAGATCCGAAGCGTCCGGATATTGATTTAATTAAAAAGATGCGTTTATATGATGGAGAAACGGTGGAAGGTTATAATGCAATTGATGTAGAGGAGCTACAACGTGAATATCAAGATGAAGGCATGAGCGGTATTGATCCTCGTTATGTAATTAACCGAATTTCTTCGACAATCATTAGAAAAGAAGTACCATCTATTAATGCATTAGATGTACTTCGTTCTTTAAAAGATGGATTAGATCAGCATCCATCCATTAGTAATGAAGATCGAGAGCGTTATATGAATTTCATCTCATTAGCAAGAAAAGAATATGATGAAATTGCGAAGAAAGAAGTACAAAAAGCATTCGTGTATTCATATGAAGAATCAGCGAAGACACTTATGGATAATTACTTAGATAACGTTGAAGCATATTGCAATAAATCAAAATTACGTGACCCATTAACAGGTGAAGAAATGAGTCCAGATGAAAAGCTAATGCGCTCAATTGAAGAACAAATTGGAATTTCAGAAAATGCTAAGAAAGCATTCCGTGAAGAAATTTTAATTCGCATTTCTGCTTATGCGCGTAAAGGAAAACGCTTTGATTATAATTCACATGAGCGTCTTCGCGAAGCGATTCAGAAAAAACTATTTGCTGATTTAAAAGATATAGTGAAAATTACAACATCAACGAAAACACCAGACGAAAATCAGCTTAAGAAAATTAATGATGTTGTTGCACGCTTAATTGATGAGCACGGCTATAATTCTTCATCTGCGAATGAATTATTACGCTATGTAGGTAGCCTGCTAAACCGATAGTTTGATAACAAAACGCTGTCTCTTGTATTTTGCGGGACAGCGTTTTATTATCCATTCATATGTGTAAAGTGTCATACCTTGTCCAAATATAATAAATTAAGATGCAATTTCATGAATTTATTGTCAATTATTTTTACAATATGCATATGATAGAGTAACCAACCATTCATACGAAAAAAGCCAACACAATACAATATGTTGCAAAGTGTAAATGTGTGCAACTATGCATTGTGTTTCTTTCTTATCAAAGGCTGAATGATTCTTTTCTAGTATGTGAGTGGCAAAATTTTGTTTAGGATGCTCGGAGTATTATATGAAAAACGTTATATATGTTTATGGGATGATTTTCGATGGGCAGTTACCTTTCATTCTAGCTGGCACAGTATAAAACAAAATTTCTAGCTTGCTGTTCATATAGGAAGACAATTACAGTAAGGAGGGAAAGAAATGGGTGAAGAAAACCAACCAAATTATACGATTTCACAGGAAAACTGGTCCCTCCATCGCAAAGGATATGACGACCAACAACGCCATCAAGAGAAAGTACAAGAGGCAATTAAGAATAATTTACCCGATCTTGTAACAGAAGAAAGCATTGTTATGTCTAATGGTAAGGATGTTGTAAAAATACCGATTCGTTCTTTAGATGAATATAAGATTAGGTACAATTATGATAAAAACAAACATGTTGGGCAAGGAAATGGTGACAGCAAAGTTGGTGATGTCGTTGCGAGAGATGGATCAGGTGGTCAAAAGCAAAAAGGACCAGGAAAAGGGCAAGGAGCAGGAGATGCGGCTGGAGAAGATTATTATGAAGCTGAAGTCTCTATTTTAGAATTAGAGCAAGCATTTTTCAAAGAATTAGAATTACCTAATTTAAAGAGAAAAGAAATGGATGAAAACCGGATTGAACAAGTTGAATTTAATGATATTAGAAAAACAGGATTATGGGGCAACATCGATAAGAAAAGAACGATGATATCCGCATATAAACGAAATGCGATGCGTGGTAAAGCATCTTTCCATCCAATTCATCAAGAGGATTTAAAGTTCCGCACTTGGAATGAAGTATTAAAGCCAGATTCAAAAGCTGTTGTATTAGCGATGATGGATACGAGTGGATCGATGGGAATATGGGAGAAATATATGGCACGGAGCTTCTTTTTCTGGATGACGAGATTTCTACGCACAAAGTATGAAACAGTAGATATTGAATTTATTGCCCATCATACGGAGGCAAAAGTAGTTCCAGAGGAAGAGTTTTTCTCAAAAGGAGAAAGTGGCGGAACAATTTGTTCTTCTGTATACAAAAAAGCACTCGAGCTAATTGATAATAAATACTCACCAGACCGCTATAATATTTATCCATTCCATTTTTCAGACGGTGATAATTTAACATCAGATAATGCTAGATGTGTAAAGCTTGTTGAAGAGTTGATGAAGAAGTGTAATATGTTTGGGTATGGGGAAGTGAATCAGTACAACCGTCATAGTACACTTATGTCAGCCTATAAAAATATTAAAGATGAGAATTTCAGATATTATATTTTAAAGCAAAAAGCAGACGTATTCCATGCGATGAAGAGCTTTTTTAGAGAAGAAGCAGGAGAGAAAATGGCATAACCCCTTTAAAAAGGGGTTATTTTTTGTTAACTTTTTATTTTTTTAGTTGACAATGATAATGAAAATCATTATCATTTATTCGAGATATGATTACATTTAGATTTATATATTTTAGAGGAGATGTAAAGTTGAAGAAAAATAAAAGAAAACATATAAATGCGATGATTATCGCTGCGGCGTTATCACTTCCATTTGCTACGTATTCAACACCTGCTTTAGCAGCCGTAGCGATTGAGGCGAATAAAACTGGACATGCTTTAGAAGATGGTACATATGATGCTGTTATGAAAGCATATAAAGATAAAACGAATGAAGAGTCTATGGCAGCTGTTTATATAAAGGATCCTAAGTTAACAATTGAGAATGGAAAGAAAATTGTAACGGCAACGTTAAATGATAGTGATTTCTTCAAATACTTAAAAACAGAAGATATTCATACTCCTGGTGTGTTTCATGATGTAAAGGTCATATCAGAAGATAAAAAGAAAAATGGAACGAAAGTGATTGAGTTTGAAGTAGGAGAATTAGGAAAAAGATATAATATGCAAATGCATATTTATATTCCGACAATGGCTTATGATAATAAATATCAAGTGCAGTTTGAAATAAATGCTTTAAATTTAGAAAACAATGTTCCAGAAAAACAAAAGGAAAATAAAGAGGATAAAGTGGATCAACAGGATGAAAGTGGAAATGTAATAGTAGATAAGCAATTACAAAGGCATATTAATAAATATAATTTAAATAGAGAGAATCTAAATACGCCAATAACTAAGGCAGATTTATTAAAAGTTAAATCTTTAATAGTCGTCGAAGCTAAAAGTAAAGGAATACAAGACGTAAGCGGTCTAGAATATATGACGAACTTAGAAAGCTTAATGTTGGAAGAAGTTACGTTAGAAAATATACAATTTATCTCGAAATTGAGACAATTGAAATCATTAAGTATAACTTATGGTGAACTTAATGATATTGGACCTTTGGCTGAGTTAGAACATATTGAGAGTTTAAGTTTGAGAAACAATAAAATTTCTGATTTAAGCCCATTGAGTCAAATGAAGAAGATTAAACTGCTAGATTTAAATAGTAATTATATAAAAGATATTAAACCATTATTTACAGTAACATCTTTAAGGAATTTGACTGTAGCAAATAATCAAATTAGTAATGCTAATCTTGCTGGGATTGAGCAATTAAAAAATATAAAAAAATTATCTTTAAGTAACAATGGACTTACTAATATTGAACATCTTACACCAATGAAAAAATTAATAGAGTTAGATCTTGCTAAAAATGAATTAGAAAACATCGAACCTTTATCAAGATTATCTACTGTACAATCGCTTAATTTAGAAGAAAACTATATTTCAGATATAACCCCACTTAGTCAATTAACAGGTTTATATGATTTAAAGCTAGGGTCAAACGAAATTCGTGATGTTAGACCGGTTCAAGAGTTAGGAAAAAGAATGTACATTGATGTTCAAAGACAAAAAATCTTTTTAGATGATGTGGAAAAAGATAAGGAAGTTAAAATACCTATCTATAATTTACAAGGAGAGCTACTCGATACTATTCAATTAAAGAATGGAGATGGAATAGTTAATAATGGTTCTGTTAAATGGAGTACTACCGGTGAAAAAACATACGAATTTAGGTTAGATATAAAGCCAGAAGAGAATCGTATTAAGTTTAATGGAACAGTAATTCAAAATGTTGTTGAAAGGTTAGATGAAATAAAAGAGGATAATGAACAAAAGGAAAATGTAATTCTCGATAAAACTTTACAACAACATATTAATAAAGAGAGTTTAGGTAGAGAGAATTTAAACGCTCTTATTACAAAAGAAGATTTATCGCAGATTAAAAACTTAGAAATATTTAAAGAAAAAGGAAAAGATATAAAAGATATAACAGGTTTAGAGTACATGACGAACTTAGAAAAACTTACTTTAGAAGGAGTAGGTTTGAAGAGTATTGAATTTATCTCGAACTTAGAAAAGTTGAACGATGTGAATGTATCTCATAATCAAATTGAAGATATAACCCCCTTATCTTCATTGAAAAATTTACAGTGGTTAAATCTTGCGGATAATCATATTAAAGATGTATCAGTTTTTGCCTCAATGTTAGACCTACTCAGTTTAAATTTAGCTGGAAATGAGATTCGGGATGTAAGGCCGTTAATACAATTAGGTCAGTGGTTTACAATTGATGTTGGAAGACAAAAAATCTTTTTAGATGAAGCGAAAGTAAATGAAGAAATTCAAGTTCCTATATATGATTTAGAAGGGGAACGCATTGAGAATATTGAACTAACAAGCGAGAGTGGAACGTTTAACAATGGAGTAATAAAATGGAGTACTCCAGGTGAAAAGGTATATAAATTTGATTTAGATTCGGATGAAATTAGTATAAGTTTTAACGGAACAGTAATCCAGAATATAGTTGAAAAAGAAGAAGTAAAAGAACCAAAAGAAGGAGTAAAAGAACCAAAAGAAGAAGTAAAAGAACCAAAAGAAGAAGTAAAAGAACCAAAAGAAGAAGTAAAAGAACCAACAAAAGAAGTTGAAGAACCAAAAGAAGAAGTAAAAGAACTAAAAGAAGAAGTAAAAGAACCAACAAAAGAAGTTGAAGAACCGAAAGAA
>NZ_JBYTEA010000010.1:0-183225 GCF_058791995.1 Bacillus sp. EB106-04-02-XG92 | reverse complement strand
GAAGTAAAAGAACCAACAAAAGAAGTTGAAGGCCCGAAAGAAGAAGTAAAAGAGCCAACAAAAGAAGTTGAAGGATCAAAAGAAGAAGTGGAAGAGTCAACAAAAGAAGTTGAAGGCCCGAAAGAAGAAGTAAAAGAACCAACAAAAGAAGTTGAAGGCCCGAAAGAAGAAGTAAAAGAGCCAACAAAAGAAGTTGAAGGATCGAAAGAAGAAGTGGAAGAGCCAACAACAGGAGTTGAAGGATCAAAAGAAGTAAAAGAACCAGTAAAAGAAATTGAAGGTACAAAAGACGCAGTAAATAACTCAGTAGCAGTTCAAGAACAAAGCGCGAACAATCAAGTTGTGAAAGAAAAAGTAGTAGAGAATCAAAACGTGAAAGAAAATAAACAAGCTGTTAATAAGCAAGAAGAAAGCAAGAAATCATTAGGAGCAACAGGTGGACAAGAGAATACATCAACATTACTTTCAGGCGTAGCATTAGTTCTTTCAGCACTGAGTATGTTTATATTTAGAAAGAGATTATTTAAGAAATAAAAACGTTTTATCTTATTATAACGTAAAATAATTATATGAGTTTTTGAGAAGACATTATCATGGCGATTTCATTTTGAAATATGCTTACGATGATGTCTTTTTTAGAAGGAGATAAATGGAAAGGTGTGAATATATTAGAGAAGGAGGAGAGGTTATGTATGTAAGTTCTATTTTAAAAATTGAAGAGGTGGCAGCATTTATTGCGAATATGAATAAAGATGCTACTCATCATGTTGGCTATTGTGGAGATGAGAAAGAGGAGTTGTTACAGACAATTATCCATGACTTTTCGGATATAGGATGGGAACAATCTTTTGTTGCTACTTATGAGAATACTAATTTAATAGGTGTATTAGGATTCGATGTGGATGAAGTAAAAAAATGTGTAGAAATTTGGGGACCGTTTATTCTGTCAGCGAATTGGGAAGAAGTGGCTTTACATATGTGGAAGGAACTTATCGAAAAGATGCCTTTTCATATTGAAAAGTTTTATGGTTTTTATCATGTGGAAAATAATAATTGTGCCCGCTTAATGAAGGATTTACATGCAAAAAAACAAGAGCGACATAGTATTTTCAGTTTAAGCAATAATATTGTGGAAGAACGTAGTATATGTAATGTAGAAGAAGCTTTACCAAAAGTATTTGAGCAGTTTATCTCTTTACACAATAATGTTTTTCCTAATACATATTATGAAGGAAATGAGATTATTGAACGTCTAAGTGATACGAATAAATTATTTGTAAGCATGAAGAATGATAAGTTAGAAGGTTACGTATATGTTGAAGTAAATCCGGAGTTTCAAGAAGCGCATATCGAATTTATTGCAACTGCTGAAAATAGTAGAAGAAAAGGTGTCGGAGAGCGGTTATTACAAGCTGCTGTTCAGTATATTTTCTCGTTCCAAGGGATGAGAAAAATAGAACTATGTTTGAATACGAATAATGATCGTGCGATGGAGTTGTACAAGAAAGTAGGTTTTGAGGAAAAAGCATGTTTACAACACTATATAGTGGAGTAAAAAACCCATTCGTATGAGAAATATAGTTCATACGAATGGGTTTTATTTCATTTACTTTGCCGCCCTCAGTAATAACGGATGCAGGACTAATTTGAGGACCGAATTCTTCTTTTATAGGAGGTGTTAATCGTTACATAACCTTTTTTATTTTTTTCGGAACTTCTTTCGTTTGCAAATTAACATCTTCTTTTCGTAGCTCTTTAAAGAGTGAAGTAACCATAAGGACGACTACGATAGAAAATGGTAGTGCTGCGATTATAGCTGCAATTTGTAGTGCATTTAACCCTCCGGCTTGTAATAAAAGAGCTGCAATAATCGCGATTGTTAATCCCCATATAAGTTTTAAACTGTTTTTCGGTGATAAGCTCCCGTTACTCGTTTGCATTGAAACAACAAATGTTGCCGAGTCGGCAGAAGTAACGAAAAATGTGGCTACTAAAATTAACCCGATAATTGTTAAAAATGTAGAGAATGGTAGGTGTGAAATAACAGCAAATAATCCAATCTCTGTACCATTTTTTGCGATTTCATCAGCTATACCAAGCGATTGGAACATTTCCATATGGATAGCGGTACCGCCAAATACTGCAAACCAAAATGTGCAGATAAGAGTTGGGACTAATACAACTCCAAAAATAAATTCTTTTATTGTGCGTCCTTTAGAAATACGGGCGATGAATGTACCGACGAATGGAGACCAAGAGATCCACCATCCCCAATAGAAAATAGTCCAGTTTTCTATCCAAGAAGAAGATTTTTCATTAAATGCTCCTAAATTTAATCCCATACTAGGTAAAGCTCCGATATAAGAACCGAGTGTAGATGTGAAATATTTCATAATAAATACAGTTGGTCCTAAAAGTAAAAAGGAGACGAGTAATATACCTGCAAGAGAGAAATTTAAGTTACTCAAATATTTAATCCCACGATCTAAGCCTGTTTGTGCACTTGTTAAATATAAAACAGCGAAGATGGCGATAAGTATGAGCTGTGTAAGTAAAGTGTTATGAATAGAAGGGAATAAATAGCTTAATCCTCCGGCGATTTGTTGAGCACCAATCCCAACAGATGGTACAATGCCAAATACTGTGGCTAAAACAGCTAGAATATCAACTGTTTTTCCGATACGAGAATTTTTCGATCGATTAAATAATGGAGTAACTGTAGCCCCGATAGTGCTACCTTTTTGTTTGCGGAATGTGAAATATGCAATTGTTAAAGCGACCATTGCGTATAGTGACCACGGAAAGAGTCCCCAGTGGAAAAATGAATATTGCATAGCGAGCTTGGCGCTTTCCTCTGTCCCCGCTTTTCCTGTTAATGGATCTGTAAAATGTGAAACCGGTTCAGCGATTCCATAAAAGAGGAGTCCAATTCCCATTCCTGCCCCAAACAACATGGATAGCCAAGATGGATAATTATATTTTGGCTTTTCTCCATCTTTACCAAGACGAATAGAACCGTACTTAGAAAATGCTAAATAAACAGCCAAAATAATCATTGTAGTCATAAGTAGAGAGTAAAACCACCCAAATTTATTGAGGATAAATGAGTTTAAAGAAGATGTAACACTTTGTAAATCGTAGCCTTGTATCCAACTTGCTGGGGTAATTCCCCATATAATGAATAATGTTGTTAGCAAGAAGGAGATATAAAATACACTGTTTTCTTTTTTTATCATAGAATCCCACCCTTATTTAATAAAGTTAACAATTATAATAATCATAACAATTAAGTTTTTAATTGTCAAAAAATTCCCTTTTTATAATGTGAAAGGATGCAATTTGTTTTAGGAGGTAAAGAGCAATGTGTTCACGATATGTACAAATTATAGGAAGAAATAATATGAAATATTGCATTTTATATTGTTACATCCAGATTTTATGTTAAATTCTTGAATGGAATATTAAAATAGGGGGCAAGGATATGAACAAGAAATCAAAGATCAATAAAGTGATGCTTAGCATTAGTACAATGGCTCTATCGCTGGGAGCAATTCAAACTCATGCATCAGCAGAAGAAAAGGTGCCATATAATGTATTGCATTCGAAACCAGTTGGAATTGAAAAGCCAGTAGATGAGATTGGACACGTTTCTAAAGCAGAGGAAACATTATCGTTTCAAGAACGGTTAAAAGTAGGAGACTTTTCACAGCGACCAGCATCTATTATGAAGAGCTCCGAAGTAAAGCAAATGAAAGAAAGCTATTCAATGGCTGATTTAAATAAAATGAATGATCAAGAATTAGTTGAAACACTAGGAAGTATTAAGTGGAATCAAATTACAGACTTATTCCAGTTCAATGAAGATGCAAAGGCTTTTTATAAAAACAAAGGAAAAATGCAAGTAGTTATAGATGAATTAGCTCATCGAGGTAGTACATTTACGAAAGATGATTCAAAAGGAATTCAAACGTTTACGGAAGTGTTACGTTCAGCTTTTTATCTTGCATTTTACAATAATGAATTAAGCGATTTAAATGAGAGAAGCTTCCAGGATAAATGTTTACCTGCTTTAAAAGCAATCGCAACAAATCCAAACTTTAAGCTAGGTACATATGAGCAAGATTCAGTCGTATCGGCATACGGTAAATTAATCAGTAACGCTTCAAGTGATGTAGAAACGGTTCAATATGCAGCTAATATTTTAAAACAATATAATGATAATCTTCGTACGTATGTAGACGATCGTATGAAAGGACAAGCTGTATACGATATGATGCAAGGGATTGACTATGATATACAGTCTTACTTAATTGAAGCTCGTAAAGAAGCGAATGAAACGATGTGGTATGGGAAAATAGATGGGTTTATTAATGAAATAAATCGTATCGCTCTTCTAAATGAAGTAACACCAGAAAATAAGTGGCTCGTTAATAATGGAATTTATTTCGCTAGCCGTTTAGGGAAGTTTCATAGTAATCCAAATAAAGGATTAGAGGTTGTTACACAAGCAATGCATATGTACCCACGTTTAAGTGAGCCATATTTTGTTGCAGTAGAACAAATTACAACAAATTATAACGGGAAAGATTATAGCGGCAATGCAGTAGATTTAGAGAAAATACGTAAAGAAGGAAAAGAACAGTACTTACCAAAAACATATACATTCGACGATGGATCTATCGTATTTAAAACAGGAGATAAAGTATCAGAAGAAAAAATTAAGAGATTATACTGGGCTGCAAAGGAAGTAAAAGCACAGTATCATCGTGTAATTGGAAATGACAAAGCGTTAGAGCCAGGTAATGCGGACGACGTATTAACGATAGTAATCTATAATACTCCAGACGAATATCAGCTAAATAGACAATTGTATGGATATGAAACAAACAACGGTGGAATTTATATTGAAGAAACAGGAACATTCTTTACATATGAACGTACGCCAGAACAAAGTATTTATAGTTTAGAAGAGTTATTCCGTCATGAGTTTACTCATTATCTTCAAGGGAGATTTGAAGTGCCAGGTTTATTTGGAAGAGGCGATATGTATCAAAATGAGAGATTAACTTGGTTCCAAGAAGGGAATGCTGAATTTTTTGCAGGTTCTACTCGTACAAATAATGTAGTACCGAGAAAGAGCATCATTAGTGGATTATCATCTGATCCGGCAAGCCGTTATACAGCAGAGCGCACATTATTTGCTAAATATGGTTCTTGGGATTTCTATAATTACTCGTTCGCATTGCAATCTTATTTATATACACATCAATTTGAAACGTTTGATAAAATTCAAGATTTAATTCGAGCGAATGACGTGCAAAATTATGATGTATATCGTGAAAAACTAAGTAAAGATTCTAAACTAAATAAAGAGTACCAAGATTATATGCAGCAGTTAATCGATAATCAAGATAAATATAATGTACCGGAAGTAGCAGATGATTATTTAGCTGAACATGCACCAAAATCGTTAACAGCAGTAGAGCAAGAAATTAGTGATACGTTACCGATGAAAGATGTAAAAATGACAAAACATAGCTCTCAATTCTTTAATACATTTACACTAGAAGGCAAATTTACAGGTAGTGTAACCAAAGGTGAGTCAGAAGATTGGAATGCAATGAGTAAGAAAGTAAATGAAGCTCTAGAACAACTGGCACAAAAAGAATGGAGTGGCTACAAAACGGTTACAGCGTACTTCGTCAATTACCGTGTGAATAGCTCAAATCAATTTGAATATGATGTAGTTTTCCATGGTATCGCAAAAGATGACGGAGAAAATAAAGCTCCAACGGTTCATATAAATGGTCCTTATAATGGACTTGCAAAAGAAGGTATTCAATTTAAAAGTGATGGCTCAAAAGATGAAGATGGAAAAATCGTTTCTTATTTATGGGACTTTGGAGATGGAAGCACAAGTAAAGAGGCTAATCCAGTACATGCGTATGAAAGAGAAGGAACTTACAAAGTTGCGTTACTAGTAAAAGATGATAAAGGGGAAGAGAGCAGAAGCGAAACAACGGTCACGATTAAAGATGGAAGTTTAACAGAATCAGAACCAAATAATCGTCCCGAGGAAGCGAATCATATTGGGTTAAACAATACTATGAAAGGTAGTCTTATTGGCGGAGATCATACTGATGTTTATACATTTAATGTAGCATCAGCGAAAGATATTGATATTTCCGTTTTAAATGAGTATGGAATCGGGATGACATGGGTGCTTCACCATGAATCAGATATGCAAAATTATGCAGCTTACGGTCAAGCTAATGGAAATCATATAGAGGCAAAAGTGAATGCAAAGCCAGGTAAGTATTATTTGTATGTATATAAATATGATAATGGCGATGGAACATATGAATTATCAGTAAAATAAGTGATTTTCCAATGTATGTTTAACTTTACTTTTTGTGGAAAATAGTATATTATATAGATATATAATATATCGGTTATTTACTAGGAGGAGCCTGTCACAATAGGTTTCTCCTGTTCTTTTTTAGGGGGCCTGTCTTACAGGCTTTTCTTTAAAGAGTAAATGACTGAAAATTAAGAACGATAATCTTTGGAAGAGGTGGGGCATACACATAACAAAAAAGGGATTGTTTAAGAGAGGGGGATAAGAAATGGTTTTGTTTGGTTATCCACTTGAGACAATTTATTTATATGGATTTATTATTGCTACTATACTCACTGTGATTTATATCTTTTTTGGAGATATATTTGAATCCATATTTAGTTTTGGGGGCGGATCGGTATCCGTTGTTACTTTATTACTTAGTTTCTTCGCCATGTTATGTGGACTTAGTTATATAGGAGAATATTTATTTTCCTTTAATAGCATTCTTATTTTCGGAGCTGCATGTGCTATATCCTTTATTGGTGTATTCATAATGAAAATACTAATTTTAAAGCCGATTGCAGAAGCAGAACAAAATACGGTGCAACGTATGGATGAATTCATTGGTTGCAAGGGAGAAGTCATTACGACAATTCCTACAGAAGGATTTGGAGAAGTATTAATCTCCTCTCAATTTGGAAGTAATGCAATTCCAGCTAAAACAATTGGGAGAAAAGATATTTCACAAGGAACTGAGGTTATTATCGAGGGAGTCCAAGATGGTGTTTTGCTTGTACAAAACATCGCTTATTCTTTAAAAAAACCAAAATTATAAGGGGGGATTTACATGACGATTCCATTAATTATTGGTGGAGTGTTACTCGCAATTTTAATTCTACTCATTTTAGTATTTATTACGAAGTATCGAACAGTTGGCCCAGATGAAGCATTAATTGTTACAGGGAACTGGCTTGGTGGCGGGAAAAATGTAGTTACCACTGATGATGGAAAGAAGATTAAGATTATTCGCGGTGGCGGTACTTTCGTAGTTCCAATTATGCAAAGAGCAGAGCCTTTAAGCTTATTAAACTACAAATTAGAAGTTGGTACACGTGATACGTATACGAAGCAAGGTGTTCCGATTACAGTAAACGGTGTTTCTATTATTAAAGTAGGTTCTACAATTGAAGAAGTTTCTACAGCAGCTGAACAATATTTAGGAAAAGAAACAGAAGAGTTAAAAATAGAAGCAAAAGAAGTTTTAGAAGGTCATTTACGTGCGATTTTATCTTCTATGACAGTAGAAGATGCGTATAGTAATAGAGAGCAATTTGCTCAAAAGGTGCATGAAGTAGCTTCGACAGATTTAAAGAAGATGGGTCTTCGCATCGTTTCCTTTACAATTAAAGAAATTATGGATAAGAACGGTTACTTAGATGCACTTGGTCAGCCGCAAATTGCGACAGTTAAGCGTGATGCAACTATTGCGAATGCAGAGCGTGAAAAAGAAGCTCGTATCGAGAAAGCTCGTGCTGAGAAAGAAGCGAAAGAAGCTGAATATCAACGTGATGCCCAAATCGCTGAAGCTGAAAAACATAAAGAGTTAAAAGTACAATCTTATAAGAGAGAGCAAGAACAAGCTCGAGCAGACGCGGACCTTTCTTACGAATTACAACAAGCGAAAGCACAACAAGGTGTTACAGAAGAGCAAATGCGCGTTAAAATCATTGAGCGTGAGAAACAAATTGAATTAGAAGAAAAAGAGATTGCGCGTCGTGAGAAGCAATACGATGCAGAAGTTAAGAAAAAAGCAGATGCAGATCGCTATGCTGTTGAGCAATCAGCGGAAGCAGAAAAAGTGAAACAAATTAAAAAGGCAGATGCGGATCAATATAAGATTGAAGCTGAAGCGAGAGCTCGTGCAGAAGAAGTACGTGTAGAAGGTTTAGCGAAGGCGGAAATCGAAAAAGCGCAAGGTCAAGCAAAAGCAGAAGTACAAAAAGCACAAGGTACAGCGGAAGCGGATGTTATTAGATTAAAAGGTTTAGCAGAGGCAGAAGCGAAACAAAAAATTGCAGAGGCATTCGAGTTATATGGCCAAGCGGCAATTATGGATATGGTTCTTAAAATGCTTCCAAGTTATGCGAAAGAAATTGCAAGCCCACTTAGCAATATTGATAAAATTACAGTTGTCGATACAGGTGGCGGTGGTAAAAATAGCGGCGCCGGAAAAGTTGCAGGTTATGCGACTGATTTAATGGCAACGATGCAAGAAACATTAAAGGCTTCTTCTGGTATTGACTTAAAAGAGTTATTAGAAGGATTTGCTGGAAAAGGAGCAGTACAACAATTGTCAAACGATAAACCAGTTGTATCTGTAGTAGAAGATGAGAAAAAAGAAGTAGCAAAAGATAAAGAATAGCAAAGTGGGAGGAACCTCTAGTAAGTGAGATACTAGAGGTTCTTCTGTGAATTATAATATTTCGAATAATATACATTTTTATATATTGTTTTAATTATATAAATTATATAGAATGAAAAAGGTATGTATCAACTCTTCAAGAGAAAAAGAGATAAGAAGTCGATTGATACATTTTAATCGTATGATTTATATAAAGAAATTAAATGTAAAACAATTACATTTAAAACGGTATGGAGGGGTAGAAATATGTTTCAAGGGAAATTAAGGAGCAGTAGTTTAAAAACAAAGTTACTTGTATCATTTGTTATTGTTTTAATTCTTCCAAGTATTGTAATTGGTTGGACGTCTTATCAACAAGCGAAGACAAACTTTAATGAAACGATTTCACAAACGGCGAAAGATAATATAAAAATTTTGGATAATGTAATTAATAAAGAATTGGATAGTAAAAAAGTAGATGCAGTTTATTTTACGAAATTATTTACACAATCAAGTTACCAAACGGATCAAATACAAAATATCCAAAATAAACTAGAAGAATATAATAAGTTACATCCAGAACTAGAAGCCATCTATACTGGATCGAGCAATGGGCAGTTTATTCAATCACCGTCTATTCAAATGCCAGAAGGATATAATCCTACAGAAAGAGATTGGTATAAAGAGGCAGTGAAAAAAAGTGGAGAAGTAATTATTACAGCTCCATATAAATCAAAAACGACAGGAAATATTGTTATTACAATAGCAAAACAAAATGAGGATAAGAGCGGTGTTCTCGGTATTGATTTAATTATTAATGATATCGTAAACACTTCAAAGATGGTTAATATCGGTAAAAAAGGATATGTAGCAATTTTTGATCAAGATAAAAATGTGGTAGCACATCCAACGATGAAGCCAGGAGATAAGGTAGAAGAGAAGCTTGAAAAAGAGTTGTACAAACAAGAAACAGGTGATTTTAATTTCACATTAGATGGTGAAGAGCGTCATATCACTTTTAAAACAAATAAGATAACTGGATGGAAATTAGCAGGAATTATGCCTGCAAAAGAAATTATTGAAGCGGCTGAACCTATTTTCTATAAAACGATAACTGTTATTGGTATTTCATTAATAATTGGAGGGATTTTAATTTACTTCATAATTGCTTCTATTATTACTCCGTTAAAACAACTTGTTATATCATCGAAAAAGATTAGTGAAGGTGATTTAACAGAATCCATTACAGTTCACTCTAAAGATGAAATTGGACAGCTAGGAGAAAGCTTTAACGAGATGGCAGCATCATTACAGAAGGTCATTTTCAATATAAATACTTCAGCAAGTCATGTAGCTGCATCTTCAGAAGAATTAACAGCTAGTATGAAGCAGACAAGTGAAGCGACGGAACAAATTACACAAGCAATAGAGCAAGTATCGAGCGGAGCGGAAATACAAACGAAAGAAGTTGAAGAAGGCGCAACATTATTAGAAGAAGTTACAGAAGGAATTCAGCGTGTTGCAGATAGTTCTTCATTAGTATCCACAGCATCTATGTATACGAAGAAAAAGGCTGAAGATGGTGGGAAGTTAGTTGAACAAACTGTGAATCAAATGCAATTAATCCATGAGTCTGTTTCACAATCAGATAAAGTGATTGTTTTATTAGATGATAAGTCGAAACAAATTGGAGCAATCCTTGAGGTGATTCAACATATTGCAGAGCAGACAAATTTATTAGCATTAAATGCTGCAATTGAGGCTGCGAGAGCTGGAGAACAAGGAAGAGGATTTGCCATTGTAGCAGATGAAGTACGAAAGTTAGCAGAACAATCAGGACAGTCTTCTACGGAAATTGGAAAACTAGTTAAAGAGATACAATTTGACATAAAAGAAACGGTAAGTTCTATGAAGCAAGTTGGAACAGAAGTACAATCGGGACTTGTAGTTGCAAATGAAACGAAGCAAAGCTTTGCTGAAATATTGAAATCTACAGATGATACAGTTGTACAAATTGATAGTATGGTAGAAGTAGCGAAACAAATGACAGTAGATGCAAAACAAGTTAGTGCATCTATTAATGAAATTGCAGCTACGATTGAAGAAAATGCAGCAAGCGTTCAAAATATTGCTGGTTCTTCAGAAGAACAATTAGCATCGGTAGATGAAATCAATGCGGCAGCAGTTCATTTATCGCAAATGGCAGAAGAATTACAAGAGATGATTGGAAAGTTTAAAGTATAATAACAATGTTAAGAAACGAGGTAGTAATTGTACTTCGTTTCTTTTTTTTTGAAGAGAAAAAGAAAGAAATATAGAGTAACCATGTTATGATTTAAGTATAATCAAAAAAGACTGTATATTCTTTAAATTATATCTTTAATCATGTTAGGGGAATGGTTTTGAAATTGAAAAAATTAAAACTACAACCGAGAATTACTTTAACAATTAGTACACTTATTTTAGTTGTACTTCTGTTAACAAGCTATTTATTTTATTACATATTGTCTGAAACGGTAGAAGAGCAAATTGGGAAACGGGCGTTGCATGTTGCGAAAACAGTTGCGGCTATACCTGAAATAACGGAAGCTTTTCAAAAAGAAAATCCAGCTTCTATCATTCAGCCAATTGCAGAAAAAATTCGAATTGATACAGATGCTGACTTTATTGTAGTTGGAAATAAAGAGGGGATTCGATATGCACATCCAGAGCGAGATAAAATAGGAGAAGCAATGGTTGGTGGAGATAATAAAGGAGTTCTGTTGGAAGGGAAATCTTATGTTTCGAAAGCAACTGGATCATTAGGACCTTCATTACGCGGGAAAGTTCCAATCCGTAATCAGGAGAATGAAATTATTGGCGTGGTGTCTGTTGGATTTTCGATGGATGATATTCATGGAGCGGTAGAAGTGTATGGAAAGCGTGTATTTTGGATTACAATAATAGGTCTTTTAATCGGGATAATTGGTTCTATATATTTAGCGGGAAGTATAAAAAGAATGATGTTTGGGATGGAGCCAGAGGAAATTTCATCTTTATATGAAGAGCATAGTACAGTGATTCAATCTGTACGTGAAGGGATTATTGTTATTGATCAAAATGGCATGATTAATTTAGTCAATCAAGCAGCTTATGATATTCTTTCGCTAGATGAAAAACGAAATATTATTGGAGAATTTATTTTAAATGTAATTCCTAATTCAACGATATTAGATGTACTTCAAACTGGTGAAGAACAGTTTGATCGTCAATTAAATATAAAAGGGCAGGCTGTGATTGCGAACCGTCTACCTATTAAAGTGAAAAATAAAGTAACCGGCGTTGTATCGAGCTTACGTTTGAAATCTGAAATGGATCAGTTAACAGCAGAGTTATCTCAGACGAAGCAATATACAGAGGCGTTGCGAGCGCAAACACATGAATATAACAATTTATTGTATACGCTTTCAGGTCTTATTCAGTTAGAATCATATGAAGATGCTTTAGAGCTTATTCATAAAGAAACAGCGGTATATCAAGATTTTGTTCAATTTATTATGAAGCGAATTCAAAATCCATGGTTAGGTGGAATTTTAATTGGATTCTATAATAGAGCGCGAGAGTTAAAGATTGATTTTATGCTAGATCGCGAAAGTAGCTTAGACCAATTAAGCCCACACATTGAGAGTAATTACGTCGTTTCTATTTTAGGAAATTTAATTACGAATGCATTTGAAGCAATTGAAAGAAATGAAGAGAATGATAAGAAGGTAAGAATGTTTGTAACTGATATCGGAGAAGAAATAGTAATTGAAGTGGAAGATTCAGGACAAGGGATTCATGATGAAGTCATTACTAGCATATTCTATAAAGGCTTCTCGACGAAAGAAGGCGGGAAGCGAGGCTATGGATTAGCAAAAGTGAAAGAGTTAGTGGAAGATTTAAATGGAAGTATCGCAATAGAAAAAGGGGATTTAGGTGGTGCATTATTTATTATTGCATTACCAAAAGAGAGAGGCGAATTGTAATGGGTGAGGAGATTGAAGTATTGATTGTAGAGGATGATATTCGAATTGCGGACATTCATCGTCGTTTTACTGAAAAGGTTGAGGGATTTAAAGTAATTGGAACAGCAACGACTGGAGAACAAGCGAAAGAATGGCTAGAGTTTGTGAAGCCACAACTCGTTTTATTAGACGTGTACTTACCTGATATGCAAGGAACGGAACTTGTCACATATATTAGGCATAATTTACACGATACAGATATTATTATGATTACAGCTGCATCAGAAACAGATGTAGTAAGGCACGCTTTACGAGGCGGAGTAACAGATTATATCGTAAAGCCGCTTATGTTTGATCGATTTAAGGCGAGTTTGGAAAGTTATCAAAAAAAGATTGTGCAGCTGAAGAAAAGTAATCAATTATCTACAGAACAAATAGAACATTTATGGTCTCAAAGAGGCGTAAAGGGAAATGAAATAGAGTATGCTCCGAAAGGGATAGACCCTTTAACTTTAGCAAAAATAAAAAAGCATATGTTAACAGTGAATGAAGAAGGAATTACAGCAGAAATGTTAAGTGCAATGGTAGGAGTAAGCAGGTCAACAGCGAGGCGTTATTTAGAATATTTAATATCAGGAAAGAAAGTACATGCGGAGCTTACATATGGGAGTGTAGGGAGACCAGAAAGAAGGTATTTTCTTGTTTCTTCATAATAAAGAAACAGTAGAGGATATGTGTCCTCTACTGTTTTTTTTATTATATTGGAATAATCCCAATTACAATTCCAGTAATCAACATCACCATTGTCGTTCCAACTGCCCACAATAAAGTGAAGCGTTGATGTTCACCAAAATCAACTTTGGCCATTCCGACTAATAAATAAGTGGATGCGACAAGAGGACTTAATAAATGAACAGGTTGACCAAGTAAAGAAGCGCGTCCCATTTCAGCTGCACTAATTCCGTAAGCAGCGGCAGCCTTCGTTAAAATAGGTAATACGCCGAAGTAAAATGCATCATTGGACATGAAAAATGTGAACGGCATACTAAGAAGTGCTGTAATAATTGGTAGTTGTGGTCCAAGAGCATCTGGTATAAGAGTGACTACACTTTGAGCCATTGCATCTACCATTTTCGTTCCTGATAAAATACCAGTGAAAATTCCAGCGGCAAATACGAGAGAAACAACCGCTAATACATTTCCTGCGTGAGAAGCAATACGTTCTTTCTGTTGTTCTAAGTTCGGATAGTTAAGCATAACAGCAATCGCGAAAGCAATTGTAAATAAAACAGGTAACGGCATAACTTCTAGTATAAGGCAGATAAGTAAGGTAACAGTTAATAAAAAGTTAATCCATAGAAGCTTAGGGCGTTTATGAACGGCAGCTTCTACTGTAGCAGCTTGCTCATCCATCGTTTGCATTTGTTTTAAATATTGTACATCCATAATGCCTAAACGTTTTCTTTCTTTTTTGCCAAGATAGTAAGCAACGAAAACGACCCAAATTGCACCAGCGATCATTCCTGGTATAAGTGGTGTAAAGAGTTCTGATGCGTCTAGTCCAAGAGCACTCATAACCCGAGCCGTCGGTCCGCCCCACGGTGTAAGATTTGTTACTCCTGCCCCTAACATAACAACCCCAGCTAATATAAGTGGATTCATTCCAAGGCGTTTATATAGTGGATACATTGCAGAAACAGTAATCATATATGTTGTTGTTCCATCCCCATCTAATGAAACGATAATAGTAAGAATCGCTGTACCAACAACAATCTTTAAAGGATCTCCTTTTACAAATTTCAAAATCCTACTAATTACAGGATCAAATAAACCACTATCAATCATAATTCCAAAATACAAAATAGCAAACATAAGCATAATACCAGTAGGTGCTAGTTTTTGAATCCCTTCTAACATCATAGGTCCCATATTTGCATAAAAACCGCCAATTAATGCGAAAGTAATTGGAATTAATATTAACGCGACTAGTGCGGACATACGTTTCGTCATAATTAAAAACATAAAGACAAATACCATTGCAAATCCAAGTAGTGCTAACATGTAATCTCCCCCTCAAAAAATGATTGCGCTTTCAAAATGTAATGAAAATTCAGAAAAAACCTTTTTTGTTTATCATAAAAGCATCCATCCAAATGGTAAATAATTTGAAAAATAACATCATTAGAAGCATAATTTTTATTTTGGTCATTTTGTTCACGGGAGTTAATTTGAATTTTTAAAAAGTAAGCTGCTCTCCATAAGAATGGTAGAATAAGATGAAAATATTGAAGTGTGACATAGGGAGTAGATTATATATGAAAACGAGAATGGAAGAGATTTATAGCTCTTATGAAGGAACGGTAGAAGAAATTTTTGTTAATGAATCTTCTTACGTATATGAGTGGGAAAAGTTAATGATGATCCGAAAAAATAACGGTGAATTTGAAAAAGTTGCGGTCGGTATCAGTGGAAATATAAGATTAGTAAATGTAGTTGCTGGGCAGCAAATTAATACAGATACATTATTAGTTAAGTTAGAAGATGATTTATTAATTACAGGTTGTGAATGATGGGAGGTGTGTAGAAATGACTACACATCTTTTTTGTTCCCTATATTACAAAAGCCACATTGTTTTTTCACAAATCGCACACAAGTTTTTGATATGCTCCTTGTAGAAGATATGGTTAGGGAGGAAATAAAATGAGAACAAAGTATGCGATGCTTGCTATATGCTTATTCCTTGTCTTTACAATAGTAGGATGTGGTAAGAAACGAGCAGAGGCTGTGGCAATTGATGAGAAACATGATAAGTGTGATATTTGCCAAATTGGGGTAATGGATAATCAATTTGCAACAGAAGTTATTTTAGAAAATGGAAAAGCGTTAAAGTTTGATGATATCGGTTGTATGTATAAATGGATGGAGATTAATCCAGGTGAAAAGACGAAAGAAAAATTTGTTCGAGATTATGATTCGAAGGATTGGGTTACGTTAGAAGACGCCACTTATGTATATGATAAAACAATTACAACACCAATGGCTTATAATGTTATTTCATTTAAAAACAAAAAAGATGCAAAGAGCTTTGTATCTAACTATAAGGGGAAAGTTCTTTCGTATAAAGAGCTAGCAGAGCATAAATGGGAAATGAATAAAGAGATGACGGGGAATCCGAACAAGGGAAATCACGGTGGTCATCATTAATACTAGAAAGAGACAACTATATAGTTGTCTTTTTTAGTATTACTCAAGTGCAAATATAGAAAAGGTGTAAAATTTTTAGAAGAACGGTTACAATGGAATATAGTAACCTAAAGCAATCATGTATGTACTTTTTAGAAATGTATACAAATGCGGTAAAATCGTGCTAAACTAATTGCTTCGCTAATATAGGTTGAGAAACATAGGTATAAGTTTAGATAATCCGATTAAAGAAGGAATATAAAGGGCTTATGGATAAATGTAATCAGGAAGAGTTATTGTATGTGATGGAGGAATGGTTAAGAAAACATTATCTTTCATAGGAGCTGTAGTTGTGAGAAAACAAAAAATTTTATTATGTATGTTATTAGGACTTTTAATGACGGTAGTGGCTTGCGATAAGCAAGAGGAGCCAGAATCGAAACCGGTTCATGTGAAAAACGAGAAGAAAAGAGAAAAGCATAAAGAACAGGAAGAATCTAAAGAAGAAAAAAGTATAAATTTAATGGACAAACAGTTGCTACTTTCTGCGACTCTTGGAGACACAGAAACAGCTATGAAGCTGATTCAAGATGGAGCCAATATAAATGTAGAAGGTGACAACGGAGAAACGCCTATCCTTGCAGCAACGTATCAAAATCACGTAGAGACAGTTAAAGCGTTAATTGGTGCAGGTGCTAATATTGAAAGTAAAGATGAGAAACAAAGTAATCCCTTTCTTTATGCAAGTAGAGAAGGATATACAGACATTGTAAAGCTACTAATTAATGCAGGGGTTAATACGAAAGAAATTACTAAATCAGGTGGAACAGCACTCATTTCTGCATCTGAACGTGGCCATGTAGAGGTCGTAAAAGAATTGTTAGAGCATACAGATATTGATGTGAATTATAGAAATGCTCGTGGTGGAACAGCTTTAGTAGAAGCAATCGTATTAGGAAATGGTAGTGAAAATCATAAGAAAGTAATTCAGATGCTTATTGACCACGGGGCAGATGTAAATATGGCCAATAAGGAAAATATTACGCCATTGCAATATGCTGAAAAAAGAGGTTTTAAAGATATTGCAAATATGTTGAGGGTAGCTGGAGCAAATGAAGTCGTACAGCCACAACCACAACCGGTGGAATAACAAGTATGAAATAATCCCATTTAGATAGACAGAATGAAGAAGTCATTTCGTATGATGAATTCAGTAATGTGTATTTGAATGGGATTTTTGTTTTGAAAAAATTGTTTGAAGTGAGGGATAGATACACAGTAAATAAGGAGGAGAAAACAATTTAAGCAGAGATTTTACTTGTTTATAACCAACTAGGAATAATAAAGTGTGTAAATGAACATGGAAATAAGAAAGCCATATCCAAAAGGATACGGCTTTCTTTTAGGAGATAAGGGATCAAAAAAATGAAGAAATCTTATCTCTTTTATATGAGTAAAGGGTCTAGAATGAATCTTGTCCTTTTCATTATTTGTTTAACTCCATTGCAACTTGTTTCCCATTTACGAAAACCTCTGCCACTGCTACTACAACTTCCATCACTTTTTTCATGTCTCATCTCTCCTTGTTTTTTGTTTCATTTCTTACTTTTAGTATAAGGAAATATAGCAATTGCAACTATCGAATTGGATGACAAGAGACTTACATTGTTGTAAGGATAATCATTTTATTTGTAATAAATATGATTTTGAATATGAGTTCAAAGGATTCTGTTGTTTTGAAATATAATTAGAAAGAGAGTGACTTAGAAAGCAGGGGGATAATATGAAAAGGGTTCTTGTTATTAGTGATATTCATGGAGAAATAGAAAAGTTTGAACAGTTACTGGAAGAAGCTCAATATGATGCAAAACAGGATCAATTAATTTTACTGGGAGATTATGTGGATCGTGGTCCAAATGCGCGTGCAGTAATTGAAAAGGTAAAAGGGTTAAAAGAAGAGGGAGCCCTCGTTCTAAAGGGCAATCATGAAGATATGATGATTAAGGCGTTAACGACAGATGAGGAGCGTTCATGGAATCATTGGGTAAAAAGGAATGGTGGAGATAAGACTTTATACAGCTATGGCTTTGTAGAAGAAGATATTGTGGTCAATGAGGAAGCCTTCCAAAAACCAATGTTACAATCGCATGTTTTAGAGGAGCATGTAAAGTTCATTCAAGAATTAGATCATTACATTGAAACAGAAGAGTATATATTTGTACATGCGGGTGTTGAGCCAATGAAGCAGGTTTCGGAATGTGAACCATATACGTTAATGTGGATTCGTAATGAGTTTCATAGTGGGTATAGTGGTGAAAAGGTTGTTGTATTTGGTCATACGGAAACAAAAACGCTTCATGGTAGTGAGAATTGTGGCGTATATTTTGGGAGCAATCGTATTATAGGAATTGATGGCGGTGCTGTATATGGCGGCCAGCTAAATTGTTTAGAATTGCCGAGCAAAAAGGTATACGTAGTAAAAAATTGAAAGAGATAAGAGGAATCTTATTTCTTTCAATTTTTTATTAAGCTAAATTTAAGGAAGAGCTTGCATAATAAGTCTTTCAAATGTTATATCGATAAAAACGTTAAAATGTAATTATAAATAGAATTGAACAATATGGCGGAAGGTGAGAATATGCGCTTACTCGTAGTAGAAGATAATGCTTCGTTATTAGAGTCTATTGTCCAAATATTACGCGATGAATTTGAAGTAGATACAGCATTGAATGGAGAAGATGGATTATTTCTAGCATTACAAAATATATATGACGCTATTTTGCTTGATGTGATGATGCCAGAAATGGACGGTTTTGAAGTAATTCAAAAAATACGTGATGAAAAGATTGAAACGCCAGTCCTATTTTTGACAGCGAGAGATTCTTTAGAAGATCGCGTGAAAGGCCTGGATTTTGGTGGCGATGATTATATCGTTAAGCCGTTTCAGGCTCCAGAGTTAAAAGCGAGAATTCGTGCTTTATTACGACGAAGCGGTAGTTTAACAACGAAGCAGACTATTCGTTATAAAGGGATTGAACTGTTCGGAAAAGATAAAGACGTTCAAGTAGATGGACAAAGTATGAAGCTGACATTAAAACAATATGAGCTTCTAGAGTACCTTGTTCAAAATAGCGGAAAGATTTTAATGCGTGAACAAATTTTTGATCGTGTTTGGGGATTTGATTCAGATACGACAGTGGCAATTGTAGAAGTGTATGTACATCATTTACGTAAAAAATTAGAGCCATTCGGTTATCAGAAAGATATTCAAACCGTTCGAGGTATTGGATATATATTAAAAGAACAATGAAAAAGGGAAGTATGTTTCAGAAGACGCGTATTCGATTGACTATATTGAATTCATTAGTATTTATCATTTTGATAGGCGTATTAGGTAGTATCATTTATTCGTACACATATAAGCGTATTTATAGTGGAGTAAATGAATCGATAGAAAAAGCCGTTCAGCATAGAAAGAATTCAGATGATAAAAAACTACCTAAAAAAATTAGGGGATATCCTCCAATTGGGGATCCAAGGATAATGGAGTTAACTTGGCTTGGAAATACAGTGGAGATAGGTATTGAAAATGGCAAACGTCGTTTTATCTTTGAAGACAATTTGGAAAAGTTTTCGCCAAAGAAATTAGGAACTTTGCAAGATATAGAAGTGCAAGGGCAATATTTTAGAACGTTTGCATTTCAACAAGATACAAAAATAGTTCAAATTGTAAGGGATATAACAGCTGAAAAAGAAATGTTAAATACTTTATTTTTAATTCTTGTGATAGGTTGTAGCGTAGGAAGTTTATGTGCAATAGGAATTGGCTTTTTCTTAGCTGGCAGGGCACTCGTACCCATTCAAAATTCATGGGAAAAACAGCAGCAATTCGTTTCGGATGCATCACATGAATTAAGGACACCACTTGCGGTTATTCAATCCAAAACAGATATATTATTTCAATCACCATCTGCGATAATAGAAGAAAAAGCGATGGATATTTCTACGATTTCAAAGGAGTGTAGACGATTATCTAAGCTTGTGGCTAATTTATTATTGTTAGCACGTTCGGATTCTAATCAAATTGAGATGGATAAGAAAACATTTAAAATGGATACATTGTTAGAAGAAATAGTAGATCCATATAGGGAGATTGCTTCCTATCAAGAAAAAGAGATGATATTGAAAGTAGAGAATGATATATCATTTATGGGTGATAGAGAGAGAATTCATCAAATGATGGTCATATTGTTAGATAATGCGATGAAGTATACGAATAAAGGTGGTCATATTGAAATCGATTGTACGCAAACGAACAGTTCGATTCGTATACGAGTGAAAGATGATGGAATAGGAGTGAAAGATGAGGATATACCAAAACTATTTAATCGTTTTTATCAAGGAGATAAAGCGAGAAGTGCGTCAGAAGGAGCAGGATTAGGTCTTTCAATCGCGAACTGGATTGTAGAAAAGCATTATGGAAAAATATTAGTAGAGAGCAAATGGGAAGGTGGCACTTGTTTTGAAGTGATTCTTCCTAAAAACCAAAGAATATAAGTGAGAAGACGATCTTGTTTTTACAAGGTCGTCTTTTTTTAAGGGAAAGTTAAGAAACTATTTATAACATGTATGATATACAGAAAGTTCGCCCTATGAAGAAGCGATTATAAAAAGGTATTTGAGCAGATTATATCGGTCATAACGTTATTTCGATTATGTATAGGGAATGATGGAAAAGAACGTGTAAGAGGGAGGAATTAATTTTGAAAAAGAAAATGATGACGGTATTCACTATTGGAGTAATGAGTTTAAGTATATTAGGCGGTGCCTCTCCTTCTGAAACATCAAAAGGAAAGACAGATTACACACAGCGAAGCAAAGAACAATTAAACAATGGGAAGATACATGCGGTGCATACAGAAGAAAAGGCGGAGAATCTAGGGATTGAAACGGAAGGGAAAGAACAAATCACGCTAGAAAAAGAAATCCATGAGACGGAAGTAGGAAGGGAAGCAGAACAGTTAGGAATTTCGATTGAAGGAAAAGACGTTGGAACTCTTTCAGAAGAAATCTATGAAACAAAAATAAAGCAAGAGGCGTTAAAGCTAGGCATATCTATAGAGAATACAACGATTGTAAATTTAATTAATCAAATTAATACGATTAAAATTAACGATGAAGCGGATAAATTAGGTATCTCAACAAATGGAAAAGAAATAGAGGACATTGAGGAAGAAATCTATGGAACGAAAGTAAGAGAGGAAGCAGGGAAGTTAGGTATTTCCCAAAAAGGAAAAGAGATAGAAACGTTAGCACAAGAAGTATATGAACAAAAAGTACAGGAAGAAGCAAAAAAATATCATATTGATTTGTATGGTAAAGATATATATCAAGTATTAAAAGAAATTAATGAGCAAAAAGTATTACAAATGGCAGATGAGCTTAATATGGATAAAACGAATATGAACGTTCAAGAATTAGCCGAAAAAATAAAAAAAGATCAGCCTGAAAAAGGAAAAGAACTAAATTTTGTACCGGTGATTCGCACGGATGCTGACATGTTTTATTCTTATTTAACGAACTAAAAAGGGCGTGAGAATGATAAGGAGATGGAAGTGGTATATATGTATGGTATTACTAGCTATAGCAGCATGGAATGTATATGCAAATGGAATTACAAAGTATGTGGAGAAGTTAACCTTCTTCAATATACAAAGTGGAAAAGAAACGGAGTTTAGTAATAATGGTGAAAAGGTCATCTTATCAAATGTACCTTTCATTCAGCAATTACCAGAGCTAGATAGAGGCTGTGAAGTGACGAGCTTAGCGATGATGTTACAATACGCAGGCATTACAGTGGATAAGATGAAATTAGCAAATGAAATAAAGAAAGTTGATTTTATGAAAGATGGTGTACGTGGAAATCCGAATGAAGGATTTGTAGGGAATATTTATACCTTTTCTGAATCTGGATATGGTGTATATCATGGACCACTTTTTCAATTAGCGAAAAAGTATTTACCTAATAAAGCTGTGGATTTAACAGGGAAGAGTATAGAAGAACTTTATAAGAGTGTAAAGGCAGGACAACCGGTAGTTATGATTACAAATGCAACATTTGCGCCATTAGATGAAGATGAATTTACTACATGGGAAACAAATAGTGGAGATGTTTCTATTACGTATAATGAACATTGTGTAGTACTTGTTGGATATGATAAGGAATTTGTATACATTCGAGATCCTCTAAGTGATAGTTTAGATGTAAAAGTACCGAGAGAAAACTTTGAAAAGGCCTGGATACAAATGGGGAGTCAGGCGATTAGTTATGTGAAAAGCTCTAAATGAATTAGTAAGGAAATAGATGTAAGGAATTGTAAGATTTCTGTTAAAAAATAAGAGAACTTCAGCTTATTATATAAGCTGAAGTTCTCTTATTTTTTATGATTAAATCTTTAGAAGTAGTGAATATGTAAAAATGCATAATTGACAAAAAAAATACATGTTATCATTATATATTGTTTTATATATGTTACTTGTATAAAATTACACAAGTATTCACATTACATAAAGGAGGCTTATTATGCAAAAAATATTTAACTGGGTTAAATGCATGAGTATCAAGAAAAAATTAATCATTTCATTTTTTCTTATTTTAACTATACCAGGACTTATTATCGGTGGTGTTTCATATCAAACTGCCAAAACAAATTTTGAACAACAAATCACAGGTAAAGCAAAGGAAAACATTTCGATTTTAAATACTGTTATTTCTCAAAATATAGAAGAGAAATTTGTTGATGCAGCATACTTTGCAGACATCTTAACAGAGGATACATATCCAAACGGACAAGAAGAAATAGTAAGGACGAAGTTAGCGCAATATATAAAACTTCATCCAGAAGTAGAAGGTATTTATATTGGAACGCAGACAGGAAAGTTTATAAGAGAACCATTTATCCAAATGGATGATGGGTATAATCCAACAGATAGATCTTGGTATAAAGAAGCACATGAAAATAAAGGGAAAGTAATTGTTACTGCACCATATCAATCAGCATCTACAAAAAATATGGTAGTGACAATTGCAAAAGAAGTAAAAGATGGTAAAGGTGTTATAGGAATTAACTTAAATTTAGATAACATCTTGAAAATTTCCAAAATGATTAACATTGGTGAAAAAGGTTATGCAGTTATTTTAGATCAAAATAAGCAAATTGTTAGTCATCCATCTAGAAAACCAGGTGCAAAAGTTACTGATCCTTGGATTAAACCGATTTATGAAGAAAAACAAGGAAATGTCTCTTATACAGAACAAGATGATAAAAAGAATTTAATCTTTGCAACAAATGAGAAAACGGGCTGGAAAGTAGTTGGAGTTATGTTTGATGAAGAAATTACCCAAGCTGCGAATCCAGTATTTTATAAGACTTTTATTGTTATTGCTATCGCTATTGTATTTGGTAGTGTATTAATTTATTTCATTACAAAGTCTATTACAAGACCATTAAGAAAAATAGCTGACTCGGCACATAAAATTAGTAAGGGAGATTTAACAGAGAAAATTACAATCCATTCCAAGGATGACATAGGGAAATTAGGGAATTCCTTTAATGAAATGTCTGCCTCTTTACAAGATGTGATTACTCAAATTAGTTTTTCAGCAGAACATGTCGCTGCATCGGCTGAAGAGTTAACAGCGAGCGTACAGCAAGCAAATGATGCGACAGATCAAATTACAATTGCAATGGAACAAGTATCAGGTGGGGCTGAATCACAAAGTCAAGGTGTTGAAGAAGGTGCAGCTACATTACAACAAGTAAATACTGCAATTCAAGATGTAAATGGAAGCGCGGAATCAATTTCTATTTCCTCATTACATGCGAAAGAAAGAGCTGAAGAAGGGGAAGAATTGGTTGAACAAACAGCAAAACAAATGCAGTCTATTTCTAAATCGGTATCTGAGTCAGATGCTATTATTAAACTTCTTGATGAGAAATCAAAGCAGGTAGGAGCTATTTCTGAAGCAATTCAAAATATCGCTACTCAAACGAACTTATTAGCTTTAAATGCAGCTATTGAAGCAGCAAGAGCAGGTGAACAGGGCCGAGGGTTTGCTATTGTAGCAGATGAGGTTAGAAAATTAGCGGAGCAATCAGGAGAATCATCTGGAGAGATTGCAAATTTAATTGCAGAAATTAAGGCTGATATTGAACATACAGTTAAGGCGATGGATAATGTGAATGGAGAAGTTCAACAAGGTCTTGATGTTGTAACAAAAACGAAAGTAAGCTTTACAGAAATTTTAAGTTCTACTACACATATTGTTTCTCAAGTGAATCAAATGGTAGAAACAACGAAGAGAATTGCTGGAGATGCAAATGAAGTGACAAATGCTATTGATGAAATTGCAGCGGCTGCAGAAGAAAATACAGCTAGTATGCAAAGTGTTGCTGCTTCAACAGAAGAACAAATGAATTCAATGGAAGAAATTAGTTCAGCTTCGCAAAATTTAGCTGAGATGGCCGAAGAACTACAAGCGATGACTAGTAAATTTAAAGTATAATAACAGCAAATAAGTAAGGTGAAAATAATATCACCTTACTTATTTTTCTATTCAGTAATTAGGGGAGTCATTAACGGGATGAAAAAAAGAAAAAGACTATGGAATTTATGGAAAACGATTACATTGTTAGTTTGTACAGTTGTAATTTTTTCTTTACTTGTGACAGATATATTAATTAGTCATAATGTAGAACGGACGACGGAGGATAGCCAAGCAGAGAAAGCAAAAACAATTGCACACATTGTGGCGAATGATTCGATTGTGATCGAGGGTTTGACTGGGAAAGCAGATACTTCTGCAATCCAAACGTATACAAATAGAGTATTAAAAAACACAGGTGTTCAATTTATTGTAGTTATGGACATGAATGGAATAAGAAAATCACATCCAAATCCTCAAAAAATAGGTCATCATTTTATTGGGGGAGATGAAGGGCCTGCATTGAAAGGAATGGAACATGTATCGCTGGCAGAAGGAACTTTAGGTATTTCAATGCGAGTGTTTGTACCTGTATTTTCTGAAACAGGTGAACAACTTGGAGCGGTAGCCGTTGGTATTTCAGCAGATAATGTAAAAGAGAGAGTTAAGGAAAGTAGACATATTATTTATATTGGAGTTGGAGTTGGAGTACTAGTCGGAATGATAGGAGCAATATTACTAGCTAGACATATAAAGAAAAGTTTATTTGGGCTTGAACCTCACAGGATAGCGAAAATTCTTGAAGAAAGAAATACGATGCTACAATCTGTAAAGGAAGGTATTATTGCTGTAGATAAAGAGGCCAATGTGACTTTAATAAATAATGAGGCAAAACGATTGTTTAAGAAAAGTGGTCTTGAAGAAGATTTTATTGGTAAAGATGTTGAGTTGTATATGCCTAATTCACGTATAAAAGAAGTATTACAAACGGGAGAGGTACAATTAAACGAAGAACAAAATATTTATGGAATTACGATTGTGACGAATCGTGTTCCTTTATATGTAAAAGGAGAAATAGTTGGTGCGATTGCAACATTTCGTGATAAAACAGAGATTAGAAAATTAGCAGAAGAATTAACTGGTATTAGACTATATGCGGAAGCATTACGGGCACAATCACATGAATTTATGAATAAAATGCATGTTGTATTAGGGCTTACACACATGAAGCAGTATGAAGAATTACAGAAGTATATAAGCGGTATGGTATCAGAGCATCAATATGAAATTGGTGGGGTTATGGAAAGAATAAAAAGTCCAGTATTTGCTGGTTTTTTACTTGGGAAACTTAGCTATGCTAGAGAGAAAAATATAAAATTAATCATAAGTGAAGACTCTTACATGCCGGAAATAGATGATGAAAGTATTATTCATGAACTAATTACGATTGTCGGAAATTTAATTGATAATGCATTAGAGGCAGTGACGAATTGTGAAAAGAAGCAAGTTGAACTTGAGATACAATATGGTGATACATTAATCATTACAGTACAAGATACGGGGAAAGGTATACCAGAAGAAGAAATAGGGGCATTATTTATGAAAGGTTATTCCACAAAGGGAGATAACCGTGGTTATGGTTTGTATCTTGTAAAAGAAAGTATACAGCGAATAAATGGGGAAATTCATATGCATTCATTAGTAGGAAAGGGAACAACGATAACAATTGAAATACCTAAAGGTAGGGATGAGAGGTAAATATGATTAAAGTTTTAATTGTAGAAGATGACCCGATGGTAGCAATGTTAAATACGCATTATTTAGAGCAAGTAGGAGGATTCGAACTTATTCAAGCAGTTAACTCCGTAAAATCGGCGATAGAAGTATTAGAGGGATCACGAGTAGATTTAGTATTACTTGATATTTTTATGCCTGAAGAGACTGGATTTGAGCTTTTAATGTATATTCGGAACCAAGAAAAAGAAATCGATATTATGATGATTTCAGCTGTACATGATATGGGGAGTATTAAAAAAGCATTACAATATGGCGTAGTAGATTATTTAATTAAACCATTTACATTTGAAAGATTTAAAAAGGCGTTAACTATATATCGAGAAAAACTTACTTTCATGAAAGAACAACAAAAAATTAGTCAATCGGAATTAGATTCGTTAATTTTGCAAAAAGAAAAAAGAGAGTCTACTGTTACTAAAGAGCTTCCGAAAGGATTAACGAAGCAAACGATGCAATTAATTTGGCAGAAGATTGAGTCGCTGAATGGACGAGCGTTTACAACAGATGAAATGGCACAATTAGTTGGTGTTTCAAGGGTTTCTATTCGAAAGTATGTAATGTTTTTGACTGAAATTGGAGTATTAGAAAACGAAATGGTGTATCAACATGTAGGGAGACCGGTGAGTAAATTAAGGTGTATTGACCAAAATAAAATAGAGTTTTACATATAAGCGACTTATTATAAGTCGCTTATACTTTTTTTAATTACAAAATCAATTACAAAACTTACAAAAACTATTTTTACTATTGAAAGCGTTTTAATATTGTTATTAAGAAAACAAGGGGGTGCCATATGGGAATTCAAAAGAATATGGAAGCGGTATCATTTTCTGAAGGAAATGAAGTACAAAGAGAATCTTTCGCTTCTAAAATTATGAATGTAAAAATCGGTGTTATACCTTTACCGTTATATGTAGTATTGGCTGCTATTATTTATGGGGCATCTGTATATAATAAATTGCCAGCAGATATGATTGGTGGATTTGCAGTTATTATGATCATGGGTATTTTCTTAGGAGACATTGGGATGAGAATTCCAATTTTAAAAAATATCGGCGGTCCGGCAATACTTTCGTTATTTATTCCATCATTACTTGTATTTTTTAACTGGATGAATCCAGCTTCAATGGAAGCTGCGACTATGTTAATGAAAAAATCGAACTTCTTATATTTATATATTTCTTGTTTAGTAGTCGGAAGTATTTTAGGAATGAACCGTAAAGTGTTAGTACAAGGTTTCGTTCGTATGTTTATTCCTTTAGTAGTAGGGACGTTAGCTTCTGTAGCAGTAGGATTATTGGTCGGTTCACTATTTGGATTTGAAATGAAGCAAACATTCTTCTTCATCATCGTACCAATTGTGAGTGGTGGTATCGGGGAAGGGATTTTACCATTATCGCTAGCTTATAGTGATATTTTAAACGAATCATCAGCAACGTTTGTATCACAGCTTATTCCAGCGGCTATTATTGGAAATATGTTCGCAATCGTGAGTGCAGGGTATATGAAGCGTTTAGGTGAGAAGAAACCAGAGCTTAGTGGTAACGGTGTATTAGTGAAAACCGACAATCAAGCCGAGTTATTAAAAGAACAAAATACAGAAAAGCCAATTGACTTCTCATTAATGGGAGCAGGTTTATTAATTGCGTGTACGTTCTTCATTTTCGGAGGATTTGCTTCTAAGTTCATCGGCATTCCTGGGGCAATCATTATGATCTTCTCGGCAGCACTTGTGAAATACTTTAAATTAATGCCAGCAAAAATGGAGCAAGGTGCATTCCATTTATATAAATTCATTTCGAAGAATTTAACTTGGCCGTTAATGGTTGGACTAGGATTGCTATATATTCCGCTAAAAGACGTAGCAGCAGTTCTTTCAGTAGGATATGTTGTTGTGTGCGCATCAGTTGTTCTTACAATGGTAGCATCAGGTTTTCTTGTAGGGAAAGTGATGAAAATGTATCCAGTTGAATCAGCAATTGTAACGGGATGTCATAGTGGTTTAGGTGGAACTGGAGATGTTGCTATTTTATCAGCTTCAAATCGTATGGAATTAATGCCGTTTGCGCAAATTTCAACACGTTTAGGCGGGGCAGCAATGGTTGTAACAGCGACAATTTTATTAAAAATGTTTTCATAATCAAACAAGCTAGCTATATTCATATAGCTAGCTTGTCAAATTAAGGGGAGATTATAAGTATGTTAGAAAATCAAATTAATGAAAGATCATTGTTACTGCATAAAGAATTAGTAGGGAAAATTGAAATTACAAGTAAAGTAGAAGTAAATTCAGCGGATGATTTAAGCCTGACATATACACCAGGTGTAGCAGAGTCTTGCAAAGCAATTGCGGCGGATGAAGAAACAGTGTATGACTATACAGCACGCGGTAATATGGTGGCAGTTGTCTCAGATGGAACTGCGGTACTTGGTTTAGGGAATATTGGACCGAAAGCAGCTATGCCTGTTATGGAAGGAAAGAGTATTTTATTTAAGAAATTTGCGAATGTAGATGCTTTCCCGTTATGTTTAGGTACAACTGATGTGGATGAAATCGTTACCCTTGTAAAAAATTTAGAGCCTACGTTTGCAGGAATTAATTTAGAAGATATTGCAGCACCACGTTGTTTTGAAATTGAAAAGCGATTAAAAGAAGAAACGAATATTCCTGTATTTCATGATGATCAACATGGAACAGCTATTGTCGTTTTAGCAGCTGTTATTAATGCATTAAAGGTTGTTAGCAAACAAATGGATAATGTAAAAATCGTTATTAACGGTGCGGGTTCGGCAGGAATTGCAATTGGGAAACTATTATTAAAGGCTGGTGCAAAGCACATTACGTTAGTTAGCTTAGAAGGTATTGTTTGTGAAGGTGAAACATGGATGAACGAAGCGCAAATTGAAGTTTCGAAAAAGACAAATCGAGAACATGTGCGTGGAACGTTGAAAGAAGCAATTCACCAAGCTGATATTTTTATTGGCGTATCTGCTCCTAACGTATTAACGAAAGAACTTGTACAGACGATGAATGAGAAAGCAATTGTGTTTGCAATGGCGAATCCAATTCCGGAAATCTTCCCTGAGGATGCATTAGAGGCTGGGGCAGCTGTAGTAGGAACTGGGCGCTCGGATTATGCGAATCAAGTAAATAATGTATTGGCGTTTCCCGGAATATTCCGCGGTGCGTTAGATGTGCGCGCGACAGATATTACAGAAGAGATGAAATTAGCGGCAGCATATGGGATCGCTAACATCATTACGGAAGAAGAACGTAATGCGAATTATGTAATCCCGAATCCGTTAGATAAAAGAGTTGTTCCAAGTGTTGCGGAAGCTGTAGCGAAAGCAGCCATTGAGTCAGGTGTGGCACAAATTACAGAAATGCCAAGTTATTAATAGCTAGAAGCAGTGCCTAAAAGGCACTGCTTTTTTGAGATAAGAAATCAAAATAATGAAGGAGTGTAAAATTATTTATTTTTGTTTCTTCACTATTTATTTAATTCCATTGCAACTTGTTTACCATTTACTAAAACCTCAGTTACTGCTACGATCACTTTTGTCATTTTTTTCATCTCTCATCTCTCCTTGTGTCATTTCTTACTTTAAGTATAAGAGAAGAGAGATACTTAAACTATCGAAGTATATGACTTAGAAATTACATTGTTGTAAGAAAGTGTTTTAGTTTTGTCACTTTATTCAGCAGTAATTACAAACTGATCATAATATTTTTCATTTACATATATATTTAATACCCATAATCCAGATGAAGGTAGTGACATAGTGAGAGGGAGTTCGTTTGTAGTGGAATCGATTGTATTTGAAGTAGTCCAAGTTGGTTTGGAAGTTTCTTGTTGAAAGAGTACTGGTGTTGGAGTTACTGATCCTTGCTTTAGTGCAATAATAGATAGTTTTCCAGTTGGCATTTCAGGATCTAAAAAGTACCACATCATTTCGTTATTTTCATTTGCGATAATAGGGCTATCAGCCATTGCGATTTTGTCTTCGATACCTCTTAAAGGTATTTTTTCTTGTATGAAGGAGGGTGTTTCTTCCCAATTTACATCTTTTAAAACGCTAAGGTGAAAGAAGGAAGGTGCATTAACTTGAGTGGATGACGTTGCGATAGTTTCTTTTTTAGGTTTTTCTAAATCAGGTTGCGCTTGTGTGCATCCAGCGATGAGAAAGGAGAAAAGTAGCATAGTTCCGATTTTTTTCATGGTGTCACACTCCTAATTTTTATTGTTAGTGTAATTGTATTTGCCAGAAAGCGGGACAATTCCTTTAAAACGTCAAAAGAGGTCGTAAGTTTTGTACGACCTCTTTTGACATTTTCTATATTTGTTCAGTTGAAAAGGTAGGTTCATTCTCTTTTTGTGGCATCGTTAAGAAAATAACAGAAAGAACGATACATAAGCCGCCTAATAATTGATAGGCTCCAAAGGATTCATTCAGCCAAGCGATTGAAACGATGGCAGCTACAAGTGGTTCAATACTAGATAAAATGCTTGTTTCTGTTGCTGTTAAATATTTCAGACTACCGATATAAAGGAGGAAAGAAAGAGTGCCACTTATGATGATAAGAATAAGCATAGAAAATGTTTTTAGTGTAAAAGTTTGTGCAAGCTGATTCCATCCAAACGAGCGATTACAAATAAGCAGGGCGATGCCACCGATTAACATCCCCCAGCCAATTACTACAGTTGTTCCGCATTCTTTAATAAGAGAGGCTGGATGAAGGGTATAAAATGCAAATCCAATTGCTGTTAATAGACCAAAAATAATGGCTTCTTTTGATAAAACAATATTTTCAATTGAACCATTTGTAATAATAAAGTATGTCCCCGTTAGTGCTGTTATAATTGCGAGCAGTTGCATAGAAGCCGGGAATTTTTTTTGTCCAAATGCGACATAAATGGTAATAAGAACGGGGCCAAGAAATTGAAATAATGTCGCTGTAACCGCGTTACTAATATGAACTGTTTCAATAAAGGCGTATTGCGCACCGAGCATGCCGAGAATAGAGAAAATAATAAGTTGTATAGAATGTTTAGGGTGTTTCCAAATTTGAAATATGCTTTGTTTCTTTATAAGTAAGAAAGATAAAATAAATATTCCCGCAAGCAATAAGCGAATTGTTAAAAAATCAACTGATGATACGTTAGTATGTTGAAATAGCCACTGAATCATCGGGCCAGATAATCCCCATAAGGTAGCTCCTGTAATAATCATAATGAGTCCAATCCGTCTACTATTGTTCATGATCATGTTTCTCCTCTCCGGTATTTGATTTTTTATGTGTGACATGATAAAAGGAATTATATATAACTTCTGGTACTGTAAAAAGTATCAGATTTCGGTTTTATTAAGGGGTCAGATATGATGTTAGAATTAACGCCTAATTTAAATATGAATAGTAAAAAGGCATTGTACGTACAATTGTATGAGTATATAAAAAAAGAAATTAAAGATGGAACGATTCCGGCTTTTACAAAATTACCTGCAAAAAGAAAGCTGGCGAGCTATTTACAAGTGAGTAAGAATACAGTAGAAGCAGCTTATGAGCAATTACTCGCAGAAGGTTATATTGAATCGGCGTCGAGAAAAGGTTATTTTGTATGTGAAATTGAACAAATGGTTTATGTAGAAGGAAGTGAAGCGAAAGTAGAAGAGGTTCCGTTTAGGGAGGAGAACTATACATTTGATTTCACTCAAACAGGAGTTGATACGAATACGTTTCCGTTCAATACGTACCGCAAGCTTATAAATGATGTATGGCAGCCACATAATAATGAGTTGCTTTTTCTTGGACACCCTCAAGGAGAATTGATCCTGAGGGAGGAAATTGCGAGCTATTTGTATGAATCTAGAGGTGTGCGTTGCTCAGCTAGTCAAATTGTATTAGGAGCGGGAACACAAATATTAGTGAAGTTACTTTTTCAATTGTTGAAGGGAAGTAATTATGCAGTTGAAAACCCAGGTTATCATAGGAAAATGGTCGTTTTTGAACAAGGAGAAAAGAAGGTTCAAATGTTGTCTTTGGATAGAGACGGAATTTGTATGGCAGATTTAGAAAATAGCGATGCAAATGTTGTATTTGTAACTCCTTCTCATCAGTTTCCATATGGAATGATTATGCCTATTACGAGAAGGACGCAGCTTTTACAATGGGCGAAGAAAGAGGAAGACAGATATATTATTGAAGATGATTACGATAGTGAATTTCGTTATTCAGGAAAGCCAATTCCGGCACTACAAGGTTTAGATACAGATGGGAAAGTTATTTATATGGGGACGCTCTCAAAAGCTTTGTTGCCCTCATTACGGATGAGCTATATCGTATTACCGAAGCATTTAATTGAAAAATATCAAAAGGAATATTTGTTTTATACACAAAGTGTTTCAAGAATGGACCAAGAAGTGATTAGAAAGTTTTTAAATGAAGGTTATTGGGAAAAACATATTCATAAAATGCGTGTCGTTTACCGGAAAAAGAGGGATCGACTCGTCTTTGAAATAGAAAAGCATTTCTCTAATCGTGTTGAAGTGATAGGAGAAGATTCGGGATTGCACATTTTATTAAAAGTGCATAATGGAATGCGAGAAGAGGAACTCATTCAAGAAGCGGCAAAATATAGTATTAAAGTATATCCTGTTTCTACGTACTATAAAGACGGTACTGCGCCTGAAAATGTAGTTTTACTTGGGTTTGCGATTTTATCAGAAGAAGAAATTGCGAAAGCGATTCAATTATTACATAAGGCATGGTGTACAAGAAAGTAAAAAAACATCCTCCAAGCATGAGGATGTTTTTTATTATTTATTTTCATCTAAGAATAAGACCATATGCTCTTCGTCCCAATATTGTCCGTTATATTTTAATGAACGTTCTTGTACACCGAATGTTTTAAATCCTAATGATTCATAAAGTTTTTTTGCTCCATCGTTGCCGACAACAACATCAAGCATAACTTGTTCTACCTCTAAAGATTTAGCAAGTTCAAGACATTCTTTAATAAGTGCTTTTCCTGCTCCAAGTCCGCGTGCTTTTGGAGACACATATACAGAACCGATTTTAGCTTTATGTTCTTGTTTTACATATGGTTTCGTTTCCAGTGTTGCAACCCCGATTAATTTTCCATCTTTAAATGCACCTAGCGTATAGTTTTCATCTTGTGCTAATTTTTGTGCTTTATATTCAATTGCACACTCTTTATTAATAATATCTTCATAAGAAGAGCTGAAAGCTTCAGGGTTTTGCTTTAATCCCTCTACACGAAGTTCTAAGTAAATTTCCGCTTCATCTTTTGTTAATACATGGATATCCAATTATATCACCCTCCAAATCTTTGACAAATGTACCTTTATTTTATATTGAAATAAGAATAATTTCAAAAGCTTAGCTTATATGAGCTGATTTTATGAACAAAATAACACCAGTAGTGTTTACTACTACTGGTGTTTTCACACGTATCTTATTCAAAAGGTAGTTCAATTATAAAGCTTGTTCCTACTCCTAATTTGCTTTTTACTAGAATGGAACCGTTATGCAATTCTACAATTTCTTTTGCGACAGCTAGTCCGATACCTTTTCCTCCAGTAGCTCTCGTTCTGGATTTATCAACGCGATAAAAACGATCGAAAATATGTGAGATATCTTCTTCAGGAATACCTTCTCCTTCATCGTCTACACTTATTGTAAAAGAATCTGTTTCCGTGCGTACACGTATCGTAATAGATGTGTTTTCTGGCGAATGTTGATAAGCATTGTGTAATAAATTTAACATAACTTGCTCCATACGTCTTTCGTCTATGCAAACTTCTAAATCATCTTTGCAATATACATGGAGTTGCATTTGTTTATTTGTTAATGTTGTTTTTGTTTTTTCAATCATTCGTTCTAAAAATGGTTTAAGGATTACTTTTTGTTTTTTGATAACAAACTGGTGTTGTTCTAACTGTACAAGCATAAATAAATCTTGGACGAGATCAGTGACACTATCTGTTTCATCCTCAATGATTTGCAAGTATTCTTCTCGCTCTTCTTTCGTTAAAGAGTCTCTCTTTGCTACCTTCGCATAACCTTTCATATAGGTCAATGGAGTTAATAGTTCATGGGCGACACTAGCGAGAAATTCATTGCGTTCTTTTTTCATATAAGTTAGTTCACTTGATAAATCTTCAATCGTTTTTGCTAAGCTCCCAAGTTCATCATTCCGTTTAATACCTAAGTGAATTGGCGTATTTAATTTTGACATTTTTTCTGTGGCCCTCTTCATTTTTATAAGAGGTTCTGTAATAACACGAGAAAAAACAAAGACAGAAATAGTTGTTAAAATAATTGTTAAAACACTAATGATAAGGAATTGGTTCATGAGTTTAAGTAACATATTTTCTAAGAAAGATGTTTTTAATAACATATATAACTTTCCTTGAAACTTTGTTGTGTTAAGTGGGCTTACTGTTGTGATGAATTTTGATTTTTTCCAGTTTCTTTCGACGATTAATCCGCTTTCTGGGACAGATTCTGTTTTACAAGTAAGTTGTTTTTGCATTTCTTTTGTTACGGGTTCTGAGGTGGAAATAATTTTGCCGTTATGGTCAGTAATAATGATAGCTATATCGGAGTTAGAAATTGATTCCGATTCAACTAAGTGTGCAGCCGCATTTGCAATCTCGAACTCAGGGTACACGGGGCGTTTAGGATTTTTATTGTGTTCAGCGTGTTGCATTTCTTTATAATATTCATCCCGTCTCTCGCGAATTTTAATTTTTTTACTATAGCGATTACCTTTTTCTAAAAGAGCAAGTGTTTCTTCTTCAATCCGCATTGTTGAAATGCTTTTGTAAAAAGAAACGAAAGCAATTGTTTCGATGCATAAAGCTAATAATAAAAAGTATGTCCCGATTTTAAGGGAAAGTTTGCTCATGTTCTCACCATACCTTATTCATAATAAACGGTCAGTGGTAAGATATTTTCCACTGACCGAAGTAATTATTCACTTTTCCATTTATATCCGACTTTATAGACAGTTTCTAAGTAATTTTCAACTGGAAATCCTTTTTTGCGTAATTTATCACGGATATTGCGAATATGTGAATCGATTGTTCTATATTCAATGTCTGTTTCATAACCCCAAATTTTTTCGATTAAATCATCTCGGCTATAAGCACGATTTGTATTTTGTAAAAATAGTCCAAGTAACGAAAACTCGATAGGAGTTAGTGAAATTTTTTCGTCATATACTGTGACAGTATGTTTCGTTTTATCCCACTCAATACCATTGAAGCTAACGAAGCCATCTTTCTTTGTACGGCGTAATATAGCCTCAATTCTTGCAACTAATACATGCTCATCAAATGGTTTTGTAATATAGTCGTCCGCGCCCATAGTGAGGCCTTTCACCATATCGTAATTTTGGTTACGAGCTGTTAGCATAATAATTGGAACGTTGGAAATTTGACGGATTTGATAGCAAGTATCCCAGCCATCCATATTCGGCATCATAACATCTAACAAAATAATATCGAAGTCTTTTTGTTCTATTAACTTTAGTGCTTCAAGGCCAGAGGTAGCTTTCATACAAAAATAGCCACGAGGACTTAAGAACAGATCTAATAATCGTAACATGCGTTCTTCATCGTCTACTAATAAAATTTTTACCATAATCTTGTGCACCCCAAACTGTTCATTCTACTTGTATAGTTTACATGAAAATAATAAAAAACTCTTTTTATGTGATTGAGTGGAAGAGTTATTTTTCGCTCAGAGTAATTGACATAAAAAATGCACTAGTTTTGCACAACTATTTTTTATAATAGAAAACGTAGCGACACAAAATACCCTATGTTGCGACATAACGTCATGTCATTTTATTTATAAAATGACAATTCCATTCTATTGTGTATGTGAGATAGAGAGGGTTTTCGTATTCACCTCGCATCGGATAAGAAAAATTTCCTATCTCACACTTTTTTTAAAAGGAGATCATACACATGAATCCAAAAGAAGAAATTTCAAAAAAAGAAAAGCAAGATCGTAATACGGTTGTCATGTGCATTGCCGTATCTATGGTTATTATTATAAGTTGTGTAAATAAAATTTTGGGGATTTTATAATATAAAAAAAGCTTATTGCTTCTTGAGAAGCGATAAGCTTTTTTCGTTATTAGGGGAATCGTTCTATATAATAAACCAAGGTAAAATTGCTAACCCAGAAGTTATAATTGCTGTAGTACATATTAAAAGCATAGCTCGTTTGTTTTGTCTCATGTCACATTCTCCTCTACCTATCAATTGAATGCTATACGTTCATTTCATCACTAATTAAAGTGTCACTTTATACTTTTAGTATAATGAATGGAAAGGTTTGGTACGATCGATAAAGGTGACATGAAGATTACATTGTTGTAATGAAAAAAGCACCTTCCTTAATAAGAAGATGCTTAAAACTATATCGAAGTATTAATCATTTAAGAACAGAACCATATGTTCCTCGTCCCAATATTGACCGTTATGTTTTAATGAACGCTCTTGTACGCCGTAAGTTTGGAAACCTAATGATTCATATAATTTTTTGGCACCAGCGTTACCAACTACAACATCGAGCATAAGTTGTTCTACATGTAATTTATCGGCATTTTCAATAATTGCTTTAATGAGAGCTCGTCCTGCTCCAAGGCCACGCGCTTTTGGGGAAACGAAAACGGAACCGATTTTTGCTTTATGTTCTTGTTTAATAAATGGTTTTGTTTCTAAAGTAGCAATGCCGATTAAATCGTTATCTTTGAAGACACCTAGAGTATACTTATCCGGATTGCTTAATCGTTTTGCCATAGCAGCTACAGGATCCTCATGTTTAAGAACATCTTCATAAGAAGAGCTAAAAGCTTCCGGGTTCTTCGTTAAACCTTCCATACAAACTTTTAAGTATATTTCTGCGTCCTCTGTCGTTAATAAGCGAATTTCCATAGGTGTAACCTCCTTGGTCGATTTCAAATAAAGTGAAACTTTAATCAGTGGGGTTTTCTTCATCCCCACTGATTATTAGTTGAACCAATCGGACTTTAATGGGCAGTTGATCCCACCTCAAAATTCTGTGCTTTCGCTGAATTTTGAGGTGGGGGTCTTACTGCCCATTAAAGCGGGATAAAATAAATTTATTACTTTTATAAAATTGTGTATGCGTTTTGTTAGCAGTCTCTTTTAATTTGTAAAAGAATGAAAAGATATATGCTACAATGTTTTGTTTTTAATATGTAATGAAATTATATATTAACTTTATTAACTATTCAAGTGTTTAATATATTACATTTTCATAACTAAAATAACTCCTCAACCGAGGAGTTATTTTAGTTATTCGATTGATAACCGTCAATTCGATGTGGATGTGTGTAAATATTACAAGATCCATTTCTAATAAATCCTACAACTGTAATGCCTAAATCGTGAGCGAGTTGCAATGCGAGTTTTGTTGGAGCGGATTTAGATAGAACAATTTCACATCCGATTTTTGAAACTTTAAGTAAAATTTCGGATGAAATACGCCCGCTAAATGCAATGATTTTTCCTTTAACGGATATATCGTTGCGCAAACAGTGGCCATATATTTTATCTAATGCGTTATGTCTTCCAATATCCATTCTTGATAGGAGGATATTGTTCCGATCACATAGTGCGGTATTGTGAACACCGCCGGTTTGGCGAAATGTAGTGGAAGATTGTTGTAAAGTATTCATTAAGTGAAAGCATTCTTCAGGAGTAATTTTCACGTGTATATCATGTAAATCTTTTGCCTTTGCTGCGTCGTTAACGAAAATAAAACCTTGTCTACCTTTTCCGCAGCAAGAAGTAATGTATCGTTTATTATATAAATTTTGATAGAGTGGATTTATTTTTGATGAGGTTACATGGACAATTCCGTTATCTTTTTGAACCCATAGTTCTCCAACATCTTTATAGGAAGAAATAATTCCTTCAGAAATTAAAAAACCAATTACCATATCTTCGATGTAATTTGGTGTACATACGACTGTTACATACTCTTCACCATTTAATTTAATAGTAATAGGAGATTCTGTAACAATCTCATCAAGTTGTTTTGAAAATGTACCAGATTGATAGCGTACAATTGTATAAGTCTCTTGCGTAGGCTCCATATTAAATTCCCCTTTTATATGTATTTCTCTCCCATATTTATCATAAAACAATAGGGAAATAAAAACACCTATTAGCAAGAAGATCACAGATTATTTTGGTTATTATTGTATATGTACGATATAATAGAACAGTAGAATAGTGATATTTTCAAGCTTTCGTAGTTATACCTTATAACACCTAGAATCGACTTCATAAGAAAAGTATTTGCGCAGAGCGTTTCAAAAATATGTACAGTAATGCGATTTTGAAAACGGATTCATAATCGAATTTTGTACAGTTGGTTGTAAGGAGAGGGGAAACTATGGCAGAACAGACAGTCCGTGTAACCGTGGATGGTAAAGAATTTGCCGCAGCGGGTGAAAAGACGATACTACAATTATTTAACGAGAGTAATTTGGAACATCCTCAAATTTGTCACGTACCAGAAGTAGATCCAATTCAAACTTGTGATACGTGTATTGTAGAAGTGAATGGAAAGTTAATGCGTGCTTGTTCAACGAAACTCGAGAACGGTATGCAAATTGAAAGACAGTCTCAGCGTGCAAAAGAGGCACAAACTGAGGCAATGGATCGAATATTAGAGAATCATTTATTGTATTGTACTGTTTGTGATAACAATAATGGTAACTGTAAAGTCCATAACACGGTACATATGATGGGAATTGAAGAACAGAAATATCCGTATGAGCCGAAAGTAAGTGCTTGTGAAGTGGATATGTCACATCCTTTTTATCGGTATGATCCAAATCAGTGTATTGCTTGTGGGCAGTGTGTAGAAGTATGTCAAAACTTACAGGTTAATGAAACTATATCGATAGATTGGAACTTAGATCGTCCACGTGTTATATGGGATCATGGTGTAAGTATAAATGACTCATCTTGTGTAAGTTGCGGGCAGTGTGTAACAGTATGTCCGTGTAATGCGTTAATGGAAAAATCAATGTTAGGTGAAGCTGGGTTCATGACAGGGTTAAAACCAGATGTGTTAGATCCGATGATTGATTTTGTAAAGGATGTAGAGCCTGGATATAGTAGTATTTTAGCGGTTTCAGAAGTAGAGGCTGCGATGCGTAAGACGAAAGTGAATAAAACAAAAACCGTTTGTACATTTTGTGGTGTCGGTTGTTCCTTTGAAGTATGGACGAAAGATCGCCATATACTAAAAGTTCAACCTGTTTCAGATGCACCTGTTAATGGTATTTCCACATGTGTAAAAGGAAAATTTGGATGGGACTTTGTAAATAGTGAAGATCGCATTACGAAGCCATTAATTCGCCAAGGAGATATGTTTGTTGAAGCTTCATGGGAAGAAGCATTAGAAGTTGTTGCTTCTAACATGCAGCATATTAAATCTGAATACGGCAGCGATGCATTTGGATTTATTTCTTCTTCGAAAGTAACAAATGAAGAAAATTACCTTATGCAAAAACTAGCTCGTCAAATATATGGAACGAATAATGTGGACAACTGCTCCCGTTATTGCCAATCTCCAGCGACAGACGGTTTATTTAAAACTGTCGGTATGGGCGGGGATGCTGGAACAGTGAAAGATATAGCTGAAGCAGGCCTTGTCATTATCGTTGGTGCGAATCCAACAGAAGGACACCCTGTACTTGCGACGCGTGTAAAACGTGCTCATAAATTGCATGAGCAAAAACTAATTGTAGCAGACCTACGTAAACATGAAATGGCAGAGCGTGCGGATTTATTTATTCACCCGCGCCAAGGTACGGATTACGTATGGCTTGCTGGTATTACGAAATATATTATTGATCAAGATTGGCACGATAAAAAGTTTTTAGCTGAAAATGTGAAGAACTTTGATGAATATAGCAAAATGTTAGAAAAGTATACGCTTGATTATACAGAAGAAATTACGGGGATTTCAAAAGGAAATCTGAAAGAAATGGCTCGTATGGTATATGAAGCAGATGGTACTTGTATACTTTGGGGAATGGGTGTAACGCAAAATACAGGAGGAAGTACAACATCGGCAGCAATTTCAAATTTACTGCTTGTTACGGGTAACTATCGTCGTCCTGGTGCAGGTGCATATCCATTACGAGGGCATAATAACGTACAAGGTGCTTGTGATATGGCAACATTACCAAACTGGCTTCCTGGTTATCAAGCGGTATCAGATGATACGCTTCGTGCGAAGTTTGAAAAAGCGTACGGCACAACTATTCCGAAAGCACCAGGGTTAAATAATATTGCAATGTTACTTGCGGCGGAAGAAGGAAAACTACGTGGTATGTATGTCATGGGTGAAGAAATGGCTTTAGTCGATTCCAATGCGAACCATGTGCAACATATTTTAGCGAATTTAGACTTCCTCGTTGTTCAAGATATGTTCCTATCAAAAACAGCTCGTTTTGCTGATGTTATTTTACCAGCGGCACCAAGCTTAGAAAAAGAAGGAACGTTTACGAATACAGAGCGCCGCATTCAAAGATTATATGAAGTATTGAAACCACTAGGTGATTCCAAACCAGACTGGTGGATTTTACAAAAAGTTGCTCGTGCACTAGGCGGGGATTGGAATTATGAAAGTCCAAGTGAAATTATGGATGAAATCGCGTCACTTGCACCGTTATATTCTCAAGCAACTTACGACCGTCTAGAAGGTTGGAATAGTTTATGTTGGGGTAGTCATGATGGTAGTGATACACCGCTATTATATGTAGACGGATTTAACTTCCCAGATAAACTTGCTCGTTTATCATTAGATGAATGGGTACCACCGGTTGTAGCGCCAGATGAGTATGATTTACTTTTAAATAATGGACGCATGCTAGAACATTTCCATGAAGGGAATATGACGAATAAATCAGCTGGTATTTTATCTAAAGTATCTGAAGTATTCGTTGAAATTTCACCTGAACTTGCCTTAGAGCGCAATGTGAAAGATGGTGGACTTGTAGAATTAGCATCACCATTTGGAAAAATTAAAGTACAAGCGCTTATTACTGACCGTGTAACGGGGAAAGAGCTATATTTACCAATGCATGCAACGATAAATGAAGAAGCGATTAATATTTTAACTGGGACGGCAACAGACTTGTATACGTGTACACCGGCGTATAAACAAACGATGGTGAAAATGCGTGTATTACGTGAAAAAGGAAACCGTCCGTTACCATCTTCAAACCCGCGAGATAAAAAGCGTAATCCGCAAAATGGTGTTGAAATTGAGCAAAAATGGCAAAGAAAACAATACGTATCACTTGTGGACTAGGGGGCGGAGATAGTGGCGAAAGAAATTACGTTAATAAAAAAGAAAGTTGTAACAGAGGAAGAACAGAAACAGCAAGTAGCAGATGAACTTCTAAATGAGCTATCTAATAATCGCGAAGCAGTAGAAGAAACGATGCAGCTTTTAGCACAATTGCAGAAGGCTGGTATATTAGATGCGGCGATTAGTTTACTCGCTGCGAAAGAGGATGTTTCAAAAATCGCTGTGGAGCAATTAAATCGTGAACCAGTTAAAAATGCACTCAACAACATGATGGGAGCGGGAGAAGCGCTATCCTCAGTTGACCCAGAAGTAACAAAGCAAATCACATCGAGTTTAGTCACTGGATTGCAATTTGCAACAGATGAATTAAAGAGTGGTAAAAAAACAAAAGTAATGGATTTCTTTAAAGTGTTAAAAGATCCAGATATTAATAGAGCCATTACATTTGGTTTTAGTTTCTTGAAAGCATTTGGACAAGGATTAGAGAAAAAATAGAGTGAAATGAAAAAGTGATGGGAAGTAGCCATCACTTTTTTCATTGTATGTATAAGAGTGTTCATGTTAAGCGGAATATATTATTATTAAAGGGATGGGTTAGAAATGGAAATGTGGAATCCATCTCAAAAATCGTTTTAGAATGTGGAGGAATATATGCAACACCGTAAAAGACTATCTATACCAGGAGTAATGAGACATTCCTTTCAAACTGTTAGATTTGCCTTTTGGAATGTGCTAACATTCCAACTTGCTTATAAATTGTTAGCAGCGATTGTGTTTATCCCACTTTTCGGTATTATTTTCAATAAGTTGTTGTACTTTGGTGGGTATGCAAATGCAACAAATGATGAGTTATTAGCATTTTTAAAAACACCATACGGGATTTTGGCGATTGTAATTTTATCTATATTGGCATTGTTCCTTATCTTTACAGAGTTTGCAGTACTCATTATCATTTCGTACTTCGCTCATAAAAGGCAAAAGGTGAGATTACGTCCAATTCTGTATAAAACAGTAACGTATTTACCTTCCCTGTTTACATATTGCTTACCTGGCTTTGTTTTGTATGCAGTTGTACTATTACCACTATTAAGTATGGGATATAAATCTGCATTGATTCCTGAGATTCAAATTCCTAATTTTATTACAGGTGAACTATTTAAGACAACAATGGGGCAAGTTGGGTATTATACTTTCTTTGCTGTAGTTGCCTATTTAAATCTTCGTTGGATTTTTGTTTTACCTATTATCGTTTTAGAGCAAAAGCCGTTCCGCACGGCAGCACGCAAAAGCGCAAACTTAGTAAAAGAAAGCTTCTTTAAAGTATTGTTCTTTTTAGTAGGTTTTTTCATATCTGTAGGAATCGTCTTTCTTTTATGTGTAGGAATTTATTTGCTTTGTCTGTGGGGAGTATATGAATTTACAAACCCCGAAGGGACATTTGCACTACTAGCAGAGTCAACTATTTCAGTCTTCTTAACAAGTACATTGTATCTATTTAGCTTTATTATGACGCCGTTTTACATTATGGCGTTAACAAGATTGTATTTACAAAAGGTTCCGGTTGAAGATGTTTTATTAGAAGAAGGATTAGATTATTCGAAAACAAAAGCAGATAAATGTTTCTTCCAAAAACATCGTTGGAAATTTATTGGTGTATATATTGTAGGAATAATTACTGCGGGAATGGTAGTTGCCTTCATTGTGACCTTTATTACAAACACATATAAAGAGCCAATTATTATGGCTCATCGTGGTTATATTTCAAAAGGTGTAGAGAATACGAAAGAAGCTGTGCAGGGGGCTATTGATGCGAAAGCAGATTATGCTGAAATTGATGTACTGCAAACGAAAGACGGTGAACTAGCAGTTATACATGATTTGAAGCTAAAACGTCTTGCTAATGCCAATGTTCATGTGTCAGATTTAACGATGGACGAGTTAAGACAGCTTACCCTTAGTCAAGATGGGTTTTCAGGACAAATAAGTACACTTGATGAAATCATTAAGCTGGCAAAGGGGAAAATCAAGCTTAATATTGAAGTGAAGCTACATGGTGGCGAAAAAGACTTCGTAAACAAAGTATTAAAAGCGATTAAAGATAATGAATTTGAGAAACAATGTGTCATTCAAACATTACATTACCCGCTTATTAAAGAGTTTAAGCGTGCAAATTCAGATATAAAAGTCGGATATATACTGTATGCAAGTAGAGCCAACTTAAAGAATGTGAAAGCTGATTTTTACGTAGCGGAAGAATATATGTTAAATAAGAAGTTAGTAAAAGAAGCAAGGAAGTTAAATAAGCCAATTTACGTATGGACAGTAAATGATATGGAAAGTTTAAAGGGATATTATAAATTAAACGTAGATGGTATCATTACTGATTACCCTGAAGATGCACGTGAAACAATTAAGATGTTAAAAGAGCAAGAAGCGGAAGAAAGTGATTTGTTTGATAAAATTACTGAAACAACAGATGATTTATTTTCTAAGTTATTTATCAGTTACCCAGCTGCTGGCTAAATGCCTGCAGCTGTTTTTTTATAAAAAGAATATATCTCTAAAATATTGTGTAAATTAATAACTGAATATGTATACGGAAGCATTGAGGTTTCTTACATCGTTACATTATTGTCAAATAATAAATGATTACTACTTATTTTGAAGGAGTATAATAAAAATAGAGTGATAGATAATGAGATGGAATAAAGAGGCCAATAGAATCAATGTTCCATATATTTACACTATTCTAAATATATAAACTTTAAAAATATGGTATGTTAGCGTTTTCATAATTTTTAAGTTATGCTAGAATAAGGACATAAGTTATTAATTATTACAAAAAGAAAAAAGACTTTCTTTTTTCTGTTAATTATAAGGGGGCATTTCATTATGCGTATTGGGGTACCAGCAGAAATTAAAAACAACGAAAACCGTGTGGCAATGACACCAGCAGGTGTTGTACATTTAATTCGTAACAATCACGAAGTATTCATTCAAAAGGGTGCAGGTTTAGGATCTGGTTTCACAGATGCTCAGTATGTTGAAGCGGGAGCAAAAATTGTTGATACAGCTGAAGAAGCTTGGAACATGGAAATGGTTATGAAAGTTAAGGAACCAATTGAAAGCGAATACAAACACTTCAGTGAAGGTTTGATCTTATTCACATACTTACACTTAGCTCCAGAACCAGAATTAACAAAAGCATTAATCGAAAAGAAAGTTGTTTCTATTGCATATGAAACAGTACAATTAGAAAACCGTTCTCTACCATTACTTGCACCTATGAGTGAAGTAGCTGGTCGTATGGCTGCACAAATTGGTGCACAATTCCTTGAGAAAAACAAAGGCGGTAAAGGTATCTTACTTGCAGGTGTTCCAGGGGTTAAACGTGGTAAAGTAACAATCATCGGTGGTGGACAAGCTGGTACAAATGCTGCTAAAATTGCAGTTGGACTAGGTGCGGATGTAACAATCATCGACTTAAGTGCAGAACGTCTTCGTCAATTAGATGACATTTTCGGAAACCAAGTAAAAACTTTAATGTCTAATCCTTACAATATTGCAGAAGCTGTAAAAGAGTCTGATCTTGTAATCGGTGCAGTATTAATCCCAGGTGCAAAAGCGCCAAAACTTGTAACAGAAGAAATGATTAAATCAATGGAACCAGGTTCTGTTGTTGTAGATATCGCGATTGACCAAGGTGGTATTTTCGAAACAACTGACCGTATTACAACTCATGATAACCCAACTTATGAAAAACACGGCGTTGTTCATTATGCAGTTGCAAACATGCCAGGTGCGGTTCCACGTACATCAACTCTTGCATTAACAAACGTAACAGTACCATATGCAGTACAAATTGCTAACAAAGGCTACAAAGAAGCTTGCCTAGGCAACTCTGCATTACTAAAAGGTATTAACACATTAGATGGCTATGTAACATTTGAAGCAGTTGCAGAAGCTCACGGTGTAGAGTACAAAGGTGCTAAAGAATTATTAGAAGCAGAAACAGTATCTTGCTAATAGAAGCATTATACAAAACAAAATCGAACAATATATAAACCAACATGATAAGAGCTAAGAGTGAATATCTCTTAGCTCTTCTTGGCAAAAGGGGGCATACATCGTGGCCAACCTATTTAAAAAGAAATCCGTTACGCAACTGTTAGGGGAAAGTAAAAGTAAAACTTTAACGAAAACGCTAGGGGCATTCGACCTAACAATGCTAGGGATTGGTGCGATAATTGGTACAGGAGTTCTAGTATTAACAGGATTAGTAGCAGCAAGAGATGCTGGTCCAGCAGTTATTTTTTCATTCATGATTGCAGCGATTGTTTGTGGATTTGCAGCATTATGTTATGCAGAAGTTGCGTCTACACTTCCAGTTTCAGGTAGTGTATACACATATTCATATGCGACAATTGGTGAGTTTATTGCCCACCTAATGGGATGGACATTATTATCCGTATATGTCGTAACAACTGCCGCAGTAGCTGGTGGATGGACAGGTTATTTCAATAACTTAGTGAGTGGATTTGGATTAGAAATCCCAACAGAGCTGTTAAAGATTCCATCACAAGGTGGGATTGTGAATTTACCAGCAGTAGTCATTACTTTAGTTTTAACTTGGTTACTATCAAGAGGTACGAAAGAAAGTAAGCGTGTGAATAACATAATGGTATTAATTAAAATTGGTATTGTTATTTTATTTATTGCAGTTGGTGCGTTTTACGTACAACCAGAAAACTGGACACCATTTGCACCATACGGTATGAGCGGAATCTTTGCCGGAGGAGCAGCAGTATTCTTTGCTTTCTTAGGATTTGATGCATTAGCAACTTCTGCTGAAGAAGTAAAAAATCCACAACGTGATTTACCGATTGGTATTATTGCTTCGTTAGTTATTTGTACAATCATTTATGTTGTAGTTTGTCTCGTTATGACAGGTATGGTTTCTTATAAAGAGTTAGATGTACCAGAAGCTATGGCATATGTGCTTGAGGTTGTAGGACAAGATAAAGTAGCAGGTGTAATCGCAGTTGGAGCTGTAATTGGTATTATGGCTGTAATCTTTGCTTACATTTATGCAACAACACGTGTATTCTTCGCGATGAGCCGTGATGGTTTATTACCAAAATCATTTGCGAAAATTAATAAGAAAACAGAAGCGCCAGTATTCTCAACTTGGTTAACAGGTATTGGTAGTGCTTTAATTGCTGGATTTATCGATTTAAAAGAATTGTCGAATTTAGCGAATATTGGAGCATTATTAACATTTGCGATGGTAGGTGTGTCAGTTATTATTCTTCGTAAAACACATCCGAACTTAAAACGTGGCTTTGTGGTACCACTTGTACCAACGCTACCTATTATTTCAATCGCATGTTGTCTATTCTTAATGTTTAACTTACCATTAACAACATGGATCTACTTCGGTATTTGGTTAGCAATTGGAGTAGTTGTATACTTTGTTTATTCGAAAAAACATAGTCATTTAAAAGACGATGGAAGTTCGCAGGATAATTTAGAACAAGCTAATTAAAAGCTTAATTAAAAGGGATATAAGTATAGTAAGCCTTGTGCGTCTAGGGAGCGCGCAAGGCTTTTTTCTTTTGGGGAAAATGTACATCCTTTTTTGTATGAGAATGTAATGGATGCGGAAAATATGTGTAAGCCGTATTAAAATGTGAACAAAATGTTCGAAAAAATGTATGAGATTTTATTGACACATATGAATGGACGCTCATATAATAAGAGTGTAAGATATATGAATGATTGTTCATATGTTCAAATGATGAGGTGAGCTATAATGGCTGAAAATAAAGTAGAAACACCACAAGAGACATGTTCTCAAACGATAATTCATGAAGAAGTTGTTGATCAAGTAAAACAAACAATTCCAACTGATGAAAGTTTAAGTAAAGTAGCAGAATTATTTAAAGTATTAGGCGATCGTACACGTACGAGAATATTACATGCGTTATTTGAAGCTGAAATGTGTGTTTGTGATTTGGCGTATTTATTAGGAATGACACAATCATCAATTTCACATCAGCTTCGTGTATTAAAGCAAGCGAAACTTGTAAAAAATCGTAAAGAAGGAAAAGTCGTTTATTATTCGTTAGCTGACCAGCACGTAATTCATATCTTCGAGCAAGCGTTTGAACACGTAAACGAGGAAGAATAAAAAACGCGAGGAGGGAGAACGATGGCTGAAGCATTAGTGAAAAAGAAACTGATGTTAGAAGGTTTAGATTGTGCGAACTGTGCAATGAAAATTGAAAAAGGTGTTGGAAATATAGAAGGAGTAAATTCTTGCTCTGTAAATTTCGCGACAAAAACAATGATTTTAGAGACAGCACAAAATAAAGAAAGCGAAGTTGTTACAGAAGCAAAACAACTCGTTACAAAATTAGAACCGCACATTAAAGTACAAGAAGAAAAAAGCACAAAAGTAGCAAAAGAAGTGTTTATATTAGAAGGTTTAGATTGTGCAAACTGTGCGATGAAGATTGAAAATAAAGTGAAAGAAATGCCGACCGTTTCAGAAGCAACTGTTGATTTCGTATCAAAGAAATTAAGAGTTGAAGTAGCGAATAAAAGAGAATTAGAAGCGACTGTAGCAAATATAACAAATGTCGTTCAAAAGTTAGAACCAGATGTGAAAGTTGTTCGTGAAGAAAAGGGTGGTCATGACCACGGGCATAGTCACGACCACGGTGAAGCAAATGTGAAAAAGATGATAGGACGATTAGTGGTCGGTGGAATTTTGACAGCAATTGCTGCACTAGCTGGCTTACCACAAATGATAACGATTCCGTTATTCGTTCTTGCGTATTTATTAATAGGTGGAGATATCGTTTGGAGAGCGGTAAGAAATATAACTCGTGGCCAAGTGTTCGATGAGAACTTCTTAATGGCAATTGCAACACTAGGAGCTTTTGCGATTCAGCAATATCCAGAAGCCGTTGCAGTAATGTTATTCTACCAAGTAGGGGAACTATTCCAAAGTATTGCGGTAAACCGTTCTCGAAAATCAATTACTTCATTAATGGATATTCGTCCTGATTACGCGAATGTAAAGGTTGGAAATGAAACGAAACAAGTATCACCAGAAGATGTACAGATCGGTGATTATATTATCGTAAAGCCAGGTGAGAAAGTACCGTTAGACGGAAAAGTAGTTGAAGGGACATCAATGGTAGATACTTCAGCATTGACTGGTGAATCTGTACCACGTGAAGTGGAAGTTGGAAATGATGTACTAAGTGGTTTTGTGAATCAAAATGGCGTATTAACGATTGAAGTTACAAAAGAATTTGGTGAATCAACTGTATCGAAAATTTTAGATTTAGTTCAAAATGCAAGTAGTAAAAAAGCACCAACAGAAAACTTTATTACGAAGTTCGCGCGTTACTATACTCCAGTTGTAGTTATTACCGCAGCGATTATGGCGTTCATTCCACCACTTATTTTAGAAGGAGCTACATTTGCAGATTGGATTTATAGAGCGTTAGTGTTCTTAGTAATCTCTTGTCCATGTGCGTTAGTTGTATCTATTCCTCTTGGATTCTTTGGAGGTATCGGTGGTGCATCTAAAAGTGGTGTATTAGTAAAAGGAAGTAACTATTTAGAAGCTTTAAATGATGTGAAATATATTGTTTTTGATAAAACAGGAACATTAACAAAAGGTGTCTTCAAAGTTACAAAAATGGAACCAAGCGAAGGCATTACAAATGAAGAATTACTAGAGTATGCAGCATTTGCTGAAGTGTATTCTAACCATCCAATTGCACAATCAATTCGAAATGCATATGGAAAATCAATTGATGAAAAAATAATCGATGATTATAACGAAATTTCTGGTCATGGTACAGTCGTTAAAGTGCAAGGAAAAGAAATCTTTGCAGGTAATGCTAAATTAATGAGAAAAGAAAACATTACATTTAAGCAACCAGAAACAGTAGGTACATTAGTTCACGTTGCTGTAGATGGAAAATATGCAGGTTATATTGTTATCTCTGATGAGGTAAAAGAAGATTCAAAACAAGCAATTCAAAAGTTAAAAGAATTAGGTATTAAGAAGACAGTCATGTTAACTGGTGACGCAAAACCAGTTGGTGAAGCTGTAGGTAAAGAATTAGGTTTAGATGAAGTTCATGCAGAACTATTACCGCAACAAAAAGTAGAAGAGATTGAAAAAATTGATGCGGCGAAGCACGGAAAAGAAAAAGTTGCTTTCGTTGGTGATGGTATTAATGACACACCGGTATTAGCAAGGGCAGATGTTGGTATTGCAATGGGTGGTTTAGGATCAGATGCAGCCATTGAAGCAGCAGATATCGTTATTATGACTGATGAGCCTTCAAAAATTGCAACAGCTGTACACATTGCAAAACGTACACGACGCATTGTATGGCAAAATATCATCTTTGCATTAGGTGTAAAAGGGTTAGTTTTATTACTTGGTGCTTTCGGTATTGCAACAATGTGGGAAGCGGTCTTCTCAGATGTGGGTGTGACACTACTTGCAGTGTTAAATGCAATGCGTGTACTACGAGTGAAAGATTTATAAAAAAGAGGACGCAATCAGCGTCCTCTTTTTTAGGTTATTTTGTTGAAATTGACTCACTAAAATAATAGCAAATATTATTTTATTTATAAATAACTTAATATTAAAATTTACAAATAAAAAATATTTGTCTTATTATGTTAATATATTTTTCATAAAGATATATATAGTATGAAAAAAAACAGAGAAGGAGGAGCCTCTCTGTTTTATTTTTGTATATTTTTTTCAACTTGTTCTCGAACAGTTTGAATGTAATTCATTTTATGATCCCAGCATTCTTGACTTAAATCGACAGGATACTCTTCGGGATTTAAAGTTCGCATATACTCTTCCCAAAATAGCGCGAGACTCTGTTCATTGTATTTTTGAATATCTAATATGTCTGGTAGTTCATATGTTCTTTCGCCGTTAACGAAAATGTCTTTATGCAGTTCGCGGGCTTCAAAGTTTGTTACAAATTTACTTATATACGTGTGAACAGGGTGAAACATTTTTAATCGTTCTTCTTTTCCTGGTTCTTCAGAATCTAATGCAATATAATCGCCTTCTGCATGATCATTAACTCGATTGATAATGCGATAAATTCGTTTCAGTCCTGGAGTCGTAATTTTTTCAGGGTTAGATGAAATTTTAATTGTATCATTTAACTTTCCATCAGTATCTTCAATCGCAACTAGTTTATATACAGCCCCTAACGCAGGTTGTTCAAAGGACGTAATCAATTTTGTTCCAACGCCCCATACATCAATTTTTGCTCCTTGAGATTTCAAGTGCATAATTGTGTATTCATCTAAATCGCTAGAAGCGATAATTTTTGTATTTGTAAACCCAGCTTCATCTAGTAGCATTCTTGCTTTTTTTGATAAATAAGCCATATCACCACTATCAAGGCGAATGCCATAAAAATCGATACGATCTCCAAACTCTTTCGCGACGCGAATCGCATTTGGAACACCTGATTTTAAAGTGTCGTATGTATCAACGAGAAAGACGCATCTTTTATGAGTTTCAGCGTACTTTTTAAATGCGACATATTCATCGCGATATGCTTGAACGAAAGAGTGAGCGTGTGTGCCGGCTACGGGTATTCCGAATCGCTTTCCGGCCCGTACGTTACTCGTAGATGAGAAACCACCAATAAAGGCAGCGCGTGTGCCCCAAAGAGCAGCATCAAACTCGTGGGCACGTCTTGTGCCGAATTCTAAAAGTTCATCGTTATTTGCAGCGTGCTTCATACGAGCTGCTTTTGTTGCAATTAATGTTTGGTAATTCACAATGTTTAACAGGGCAGTTTCAATAATTTGTGCTTCACCGAGCGGTGCATCCACACGTAATAAAGGCTCGTTATTAAATACAACTTCACCTTCTTGCATACTTCGAACTGTCCCAGTGAATTTCATATTTTTTAAATAATGAAGGAATTCTTCTTCAAATTGTAATTCTGCTAAATAAGAGATATCGCTTTCGGTAAAGCTGAAGTTTTCTATGTACTCTACAATCTTTTCAAGACCAGCAAAAACAGCATAACCGTTCTCGAATGGAAGCTTTCGAAAGTATAAATCAAACACCGAGCGGCGATTGTGAATACCATCTTTCCAATATGTATAAGCCATATTAATTTGATATAAATCTGTATGTAAGGCATAGCTATCGTCTTTATAATAAGTCATCGCGAAAACACCTCCATAATTTGGTTATAGTATACCAATTTTTCATCGCTCGTAGCAAAGAATGGATATGAAAGTATAGTCAAGAGGGAAAAAAATGAAATATTGCATATTTTTTAGAAAATTAACATTTATCAATTTATATTTCTCAAGATTTTATGTATTATTAGAGTAATGGGGGTAATGAGAATGGAGGAGGACAATGCAACAAACATTAGAAAAAATAGGCAAACAAGTCTTTTATAAACGGCTACAGCAAAAAATGACACAAGAAGAATTATGTCAGGGCATTTGTTCTGTCTCATACTTAAGTAAAATCGAAAATGGAAAGATCGAAGCATCAGAAGAGATTCTACAATTGCTCTGCGCAAGATTAGAAATTGCCGTGACGGATTTGAGAGATGTAGAAGAAGATGTGAAGGGGAAGCTGGATGAATGGTTAAACGCACTCGTTCATTTAGACAAGCAACTAGTAGAGCGCATATATGAAGAATTACAAGGTGAAATGAAGCATGTTTTGGATTTTGAAATTATAAATTATTATAAGTTACTTTATACACGTTATTTAATTATGAAAAGGGATATTTCTGCACTCGAAGAAGAATTAGATAAGTTGAAGAAGGTATATAAAAAATATTCTCCATTTCAGAAGTTATTATATATGTATAGTAGAGGGTTATTGTGCTGTTTACAGTATAGATGGAAGGATGGGCTAGATTACTTATTAAAAACAGAAGTAATGGCCAAGGAACAAGGGTATCATGAAACAGGCATGTATTATAATATAGCGCTTGCATATACTCATTTAGATATTCATCATCTTGCAATTCATTTTGTAAATATGGCATTAGAAGGATTTCGTAGTGAATATAAGTTTAGAAACATAATTAATTGCCAAATCCTTATTGCGGTAAGTTATACAGAAAAAGGTCAGTATGAAGAAGCTTTAAAGATGTATGAGAGCATATTGAGAGAGGCCACATCTTTTGCTGATAAGGATGTACTATTAGCTATTACTTTAAGCAATATGGGAAGTATCTATTATAAAAAAGGCAAATATCAGCAAGCGAAAAAATATTATTTAGATAGTCTACAACTTCAAAAACAAATAGATTTAAACTATTTAGATACAATATACGAAATGGCATTAGTATGCATTAAATTAGAAGAGTTGGAAGAGGCAAGGACATTAATTGATAAGGGGATTGATGCAGCAAAACAGGAAGAGAGATTTAATGCAAAATTATATTTGCTTTTAATGCTTAGATATAAATATTTTGAAGAAGCAAAAGATTATAAAGTGTTTTTGGAAAATGAGGCTATCCCGTTGTATAAATCTGCAGGAAATAAAATAGAATTAAAGAAAGTATACATTGAACTAGCAGAACATTTTTCCGGTTTATCCAGATTTGAAGAAAGTAATCGATATTATAGGTTAGTTATTGATTTAATGAATGATAATAAGGAGGAATAAAAATGAAAAAGATGGTATTTGGAGTATTGGCGTTTATAGTGACTCTTACAGTTGCTGGAGGAATACATCAATATAGCAGTAAACCTGATATTGTTGGTCAACAAGCTAAAACTGTTGAACAAGTTAATTTATAATCTCCCCCCTTTCCAACCGGAAAGGGGTTTTTCAATATTTGTTCCTCAAAATTCTACAAAACTTGAGAAAATAATTATTTGAATTTTTAGTATATTAATAGTGGAAACATAATGCTAATATGAAACTACTCTTTTTCAAAAAATAATTTATTAGGGGGAAGGTTCATGAAAAAGAAAAGTTTAGCGTTAGTGTTAGCGACAGGAATGGCAGTTACAACGTTTGGAGGGACAGGCTCTGCATTTGCAGATTCTAAAAATGTGCTCTCTACGAAGAAGTACAATGAGACGGTGCAGTCACCAGAGTTTATTTCTGGTGATTTAACTGGAGCAACTGGTAAGAAAGCAGAAACTGTTGTGTTTGATTACTTAAACGCGGCAAAAGGTGATTATAAGTTAGGGGAAAAGAGTGCACAAGATTCTTTCAAAGTGAAACAAGCGAAGAAAGATGCTGTAACTGATTCAACAGTATTACGTTTGCAACAAGTATATGAAGGAGTACCTGTATGGGGTTCTACGCAAGTAGCTCACGTAAGTAAAGATGGTTCTTTAAAAGTATTATCTGGAACAGTTGCACCTGATTTAGACAAAAAAGAAAAGTTGAAAAATAAAAATAAGATCGAAGGCGCAAAAGCAATTGAAATTGCGCAAAAAGATTTAGGTGTTACACCTAAATATGAGGTAGAACCAAAAGCGGACTTATATGTATATCAAAATGGTGAAGAAACAACATATGCATACGTTGTAAATTTAAACTTCTTAGAGCCGAGCCCAGGAAACTACTACTATTTCATTGAAGCAGACAGTGGTAAAGTATTAAATAAATATAATAAATTGGATCATGTAGCAAATGAAGATAAATCACCAGTTAAGCAAGAGGCACCTAAACAGGAAGCGAAACCAGCTGTAAAGCCTGTAACAGGAACAAATGCAGTGGGTACTGGTAAAGGTGTATTAGGAGATACGAAATCGCTTAATACAACGTTATCTGCATCATCTTACTATTTACAAGATAATACGCGTGGAGCAACGATTTTCACATATGATGCGAAAAACCGAACTACATTACCGGGAACGTTATGGGTAGATGCGGATAATGTTTTCAATACAGCGTATGATGCAGCGGCAGTAGATGCTCATTACTATGCAGGTAAAACATATGATTATTATAAAGCTACTTTTAATAGAAACTCTATTAATGATGCAGGAGCACCATTAAAATCAACAGTTCATTACGGAAGTAAGTATAATAATGCGTTCTGGAACGGCTCACAAATGGTATACGGAGATGGTGATGGTGTAACATTCACTTCATTGTCTGGTGGAATTGATGTAATTGGCCATGAATTAACGCATGCTGTTACAGAGTATAGCTCAGATTTAATTTATCAAAATGAATCAGGAGCATTAAATGAAGCTATTTCAGATGTATTTGGTACATTAGTAGAGTATTATGATAACCGTAACCCTGATTGGGAAATTGGTGAAGATATTTACACGCCTGGTAAAGCTGGAGATGCACTTCGCTCTATGAGTGATCCAACAAAATATGGTGATCCAGATCATTATTCTAAGCGTTACACAGGCACTAGTGATAACGGTGGCGTTCATACAAATAGCGGTATTATTAACAAAGCGGCTTACTTACTAGCGAATGGTGGTACGCATTACGGTGTTACTGTGAACGGTATTGGTAAAGATAAAGTAGGAGCGATTTATTACCGTGCAAATACGCAATATTTCACGCAATCTACTACTTTTAGTCAAGCTCGTGCTGGATTAGTACAAGCTGCAGCTGACTTATATGGTGCTAGCTCTGCAGAAGTAGCAGCAGTTAAGCAATCATATAGTGCTGTTGGTGTAAACTAAGGATTTAAGGGAAGTTATTAATAAAATACTTCAAAAATAAAGAAGGAGCATAGGCTCCTTCTTTATTTTTTTCTCCATTTTTTCCACAAATAATACAATCCGATACAACCTGCGCTTGTTACAATCCACTTTGCTTCGTTTGTACCGTTTATAACATGGTATGCAGAATATACTTCAATTAATAAGGACGGTATTTTACCTATTGTACTGGCAATACTGAAGGATAGTAATGACATTTTGCCTAGAGCCGCAAATAAAGTCACGATACTGGACGGAATGAATGGAATGAAACGAAAAGAGAGGACGAGTAGAAAGGCCTCTCTACCTTCTACGTACAGAAGACGTTCTACCTTAGGATACTTATTTAATTTATCGTGAGTGAGCTTTTGAAGGCCTATACGGTAAATATAAAACGAGATAATAGCACCTAAGGCTTCACCTATGATCGAAATGATTGTGCCGTTTACTACGCCAAAGAGCTGTATGTTAATAGCGGTCAAAAAAATACTAGGGATAACACCTAAAAGACTGATGATGATGTTAATTAAGATACTAAGTGGAATTGCAATTGAGTAATAGTCTGTTAAGAAGTTTTGAATTGTTTCAGCCATCGTTTAAAATCCTTTATCTTTTTTTGCATTACACCATATTTTCATTATGTAGGCAAGTGTAAATTTACATAATGTAGAAAATGTTGATAAAATAACATATTTATACCTTATAAGGGTATTAGGTATATTGAAATAGGGGTATATTTTCATTTCTTGAAAAACACAAATAAAACCTAGTTATTAAAGGTTTTTATTTGTGTTTTAGGGGTGTTTTAGCTTGGGAAATAATTCGAAAAATATAGGGGTATATTTATGGGGATGTCAAAAATAGTGGTTTCATGAAAATTGGTAAGGAATTTGAAAAATGTGTATGTTTTTTCGGTGTGAAATTGACTTTTAGTGGAGTTACGATAATAATCATGAAAGAGGTGGTATGATGAAACGAATAAGTAGTCTTTTCTTGAGTAGTTTATTGGCACTAATGCTGATCTTAAGTGGATGTGCAGGAAAAGAACAAAAAACAGAGAAACAAACAGGGAATCAATCGACATCAGTAGAAAAAATTAGTGATAATATTTTAGATGAAATGGAAGGGCCGCCTAAAAATGGTCATACGATTGAAAGACATGTAGGCAAATCAGAAGAGGATTTGAAGAATCGCTTGAAGACAGATAAAGTATCAGCGGCAAGTACATACTATGATAAGGAAACAGCAACGAAAGCTGTAAAAGATAGTTTGAAGCAGCATGATAAGGAAATTCAAGATTGGTTAAAAAATTCTAAAGAGGCACGTCTCGTATTAAATACAACGCATTCATTCCCGGTTGGAAAAACGGTAATAAAGAAAAATATGAATGTAAAAGACAAGTTAGTAAAAACTGTTACGGTTTTAGCGAGAGATAAGTCAGGAGATTTAGGATATAAGATCATTACTTCTTATCCATCTGACAAATAAGAAGGGGGAGTACATATGTATACGACATTACAATACTTTCTTAAATCGTACTGTACGTTAAGTGTCCATGAGGATGAAATAGTAGGCGTGATGGAAGAGTTTATAGAGCAAGAAGACGAAGAAATTGTTTTGAAATTACGCGATGAATTATTATATATGAAGAAAAAGGATGCTTGGGAAGAGGCGTGCGTATTAGCTGCGAAGCAGGGGAATCGTATGTGGTCGTTAGAAGAAACGAAAGATCATCTTGCAACCTTTTTATTATTATTGCAAAAGAAAAAGGCGTGAGTAAATCACGCCTTTTTTGTTTTTGAAATTTATCCGTTCGCTAGTGTCTTATTGTTTTGGAGCGCTTTTATATACGCTTTTTGAAATTTGTCCATTAGATATTACTTCACCGTTTTGTGTTACCTTTTTATATGTAACTGCTGTTATTTTATCGTTAGTTCTACTAATTACTTGAGAAGAAACTTCAACATTTTTACCAGTATTTGTACCGAAAATGCGTGTAGTAATACTGCCTCCATTTGAAAATGCTTGAATATAAATATGATTGCCTGTATTGTTTTTAAATTTTAAATCTGGACCATAATCTGCCACTGCTGCATCTTGCCCAAGCGGTAAGTAATTTACAGGCATAGAATGATTGCTTCGAGAAACAATTCCTAAATCCGCTCTTAAAGCAGCGCTATATAAAGTACTACTAACTTGGCAAACACCTCCGCCTGCACTTTGTATCACTTTACCCTGTGAAAATACTGCTGCGGATTTATAACCATGTGCAGCATCCGTTACGCCAACGCGGCCATTAAAACTAAATGTTTCATCAGGTGCGACAATAACTCCACTTAAAGTATTAGCTGACTTATTTACGTTAAAGGATTGATTCCCATTACGACCAGCCATTGGAGTAGAGTATTCAGCAATTACTTCTTTAATCCCCATTTTCTGTATATCCTCTGTAGAACGTTCAGGTTTTAATAGTGTAACTGGTAATGTAACGTCAGGTGTGCCAGAAGTAATGGCCTGCCTCGTTAAATCAGTTAACTTTGCTTTATCGATTTTTTCTCCATTTTGACTTTGACTAATATTTACTGTAGTGCCTTCAATACTTAATTCAGCATTAACAGGATTTTTTAATGTTTCATTATATTTATCCTTCATAAAGCTTTCATAAGCAGTTGTATTTAATTTAGGTGTTAATTTGTAGTCACGTTTTAATTCACCGTTTTCCGCTTGCTTCCGCATTTTGTAACGATTCATTGCGTTTCCTTCTTGTTCTTTAAAGATTTTGTCTATAAGGTCTTTTTCTTTATAATTTATCCCTAAATCTTTCCATGTGTACGTTTGTTTATCATTTTGTGATATATAGGTAAGTGATTTTTGATCTAATTCAGTTACCTTTTGATTAATAATGGCTTGAATATCTTGTTTATTTTTTCCGTCGAGAGAAATACCTTCAAATGTAGTATTTGGTAGTGCAGTAGTATCTAACTGATTATTTAGTTTGGATACATATTGATATCCACCAACACCGCCTACACAAAGTAATATGCCTCCAGCAATTGCAGAACCGATCAGTATTTTACTTAGCTTCATTTATTTCCCCCCAGAAATTTTCGTATAAATATATGTATTACATTTTTTGTATAAAAATGATGAAAATAACATTATGTACGTACTAGTATACTATTATTTCCACTATGTGTGTAATGTTTTTATAAAAAATGTTACACTGTTGTAATAATTGTCTCTTTTTGTCACAATATGTACGAGAAATATGTTGAAAAATATAATAAAAAGGCTGTCTAGAAAGATCTAGCAGCCTTTTTATTATAATTTTTTATGTTCATTTTTATTCGTAACACCGAGATGTTCTTGTAGTGTTGTCGAAATATTATTGACGCTTTTTTCGTTTGGAACGTAATAATAAATACCACCTATATATTTATCAGTACCTTCTACTTGCAATTTGTCCATTTTTAAGTTTGAACCCATTGAATTTTTCGCAATTGTCATCATATCATCAAAAGTTAAATTTGTTTTTAAGTCTTTATCAACTGCGTCTAATAGGCCACCGATTTTATTAATGGAATTAAGAGATAGTGCTTTTTCAGCAATAGCTTCTAAAACAAGCTGTTGTCGTTGTCCGCGCATATAATCACTATCGATATGACGAGTTCTAGCTAGTGCTAATGCCTCTTCTCCATTTAAATGTTGACGTCCTTTTTTCAGGTGAATAGCATCTGCTTCGTCTTTACTATTTTGTTCTGTAAACTCTACTGGAACGTCGACAGTAATACCACCAAGGGAATCAACAATTTTGATAAATGATTTAAAGTTGAATTTTACATAGTAATCAACTGGAACATCTAAAAAGTTCTCTACCGTATCAATTGTGCTATCTACACCACCGAATACGTGCGCATGTGTAATTTTATCGTATTTCTCACGTGATTTAATGTAGACACGTGAGTCACGTGGAATACTGACAAGCTTAACAGATTTATCGTTTTTATTAATCGTGGCAAGTAATAGCGCATCTGTACGAGTTGCTTTTCCGTAATTTTTGTCCCTGATTTCACTTTCATCGACACCCATAATGAGTACAGAAATGTTATCAGTCATAGGTTTAACGGCTTTTTCACGTTTGCTGGATTTATCCCCGCGGCTCAGTTCTGAATAGGCATTACTTAACACAGACTTCGCTTTACTGTATATATGGAAGGAGTAGCCTCCTGTTCCTAGTGCTATAATCAGTAATGGAATAAGAAGGAACCAAAGGAGGCGTTTTTTCTTTGATCGTTCTTTTTTGGCTCGGGTATCTTTGTTCATGTCGGATTTCATCATTTTTTCTCCTTTAAAACTATCAAAGTGTATACATCTAGAAGCATATTCAAACACATAAAAAATATTGTACGCTAAATAAAAGCGATTGTACATGTATAAAAAATAGATGTCTTGATTATTTATTAAGACATCTATTCGTTATTGTATACAAAAGATAGAGATAAGAAAATGATAAAATTTTACCTAATTACAACATAATGCTTACGATAATTGCAGATAAAATGCTAACGAGAGTAGCTCCGTATAGTAATTTAAGGCCAAATCTGGCAACGACGTTTCCTTGCTCTTCGTTTAATCCTTTTACCGCACCTGAAATAATGCCGATAGAAGAAAAGTTGGCAAAAGAAACGAGGAAAACAGAAATAATACCAACTGTACGGGGAGAAAGGCTATTAGAGATTTTACTAAGGTCCATCATTGCTACAAATTCATTCGTTACAAGCTTCGTTGCCATAATGCTACCAGCCGCGACAATTTCAGAACTTGGTACACCGATAAGGAATGCAATAGGCGCAAAGACGTAGCCGATTAATTGCTGGAAAGTAATGCCGAATATAATGAGGAATAGATCATTAATGCAGCTAATTAATGCGACGAATCCGATAAGCATAGCGCCGACAACGATAGCTACGCGAAAGCCATCTAAAATGTATTCTCCAAGCATTTCAAAAAAGCTTTGCTTTTCGCCTTTAATCTCTAAAATATCTTCGTCATCTTTCACGTCGTAAGGGTTAATGATAAGTACGATAATAAAACCGCTAAATAAATTGAGAACGAGTGCGGTTACTACATATTTAGGTTCAATCATTGTCATATAGGCACCTACGATAGACATAGATACAGTTGACATGGCAGATGCACAAAGTGTATAAAGACGGTGTTTTGGAATTTGAGCTAATTGTTTTTTGACCGTAATAAAAACTTCTGATTGGCCGACAATGGCAGATGCGATAGCATTATAAGATTCTAATTTTCCAAGACCATTTATTTTGCTGAGGAAGTAACCGATCCAACGAATGAAAAATGGTAGTATTTTGAAATGTTGTAGTATACCAATTAAGACGGAAATGAAGACAATTGGTAATAAGACAGTAAGGAAAAAGGGCATTTCACCTTTATTGGCAAGGCCGCCAAATACGAAGTTTATACCATCAGCAGCATAATCGAGTAGCTTTGTAAACAAACTGGAGATGACCCGAATAAGTATGAGACCGATTTCTGTATTCAATAATAAATAGGTTAAAATTAACTGTATAAGAAGCATGATGAAAATAGGTTTAAATTTAATATGCTTCTTATTGTTACTAGCGATATAAGCAAGGAAGAAGACGACGATAAGTCCTAAGAAAAAAGTAATAAATTTCATAGTAAGCCCCCTAAAAGAGATATTCTGCTATATATGTTTTTCATTTCAAGGGAGAATATGCATCTTTGGTAAAGAAAGGAATAAAGAAGTCATGAATATAAGTAGAGTGCATCACGTTGCAATTATTTGTTCGAATTATGAACTGTCAAAGTATTTTTATACTCAAATATTAGGTTTTCAAGCGATAAATGAAGTATATAGAAAAGAACGAGATTCTTATAAGTTAGATTTATGTGTAGGGGGAGAGTATCAAATCGAATTATTTTCATTTCCAAGTCCGCTTAATCGCCCAAGCTTCCCAGAAGCAGCTGGACTTAGACATTTAGCATTTGCTGTTACAAATATAGAAGAGGCTGTGAAACATTTAAATCAATGTGGTGTTGAGACTGAGGCGATACGTATCGATGAAATAACCGGAAAAAAATTCGTCTTTTTCCAAGACCCTGACGGTTTACCGTTAGAATTGTATGAGGTTTGAAATTGGTGAATTTTATATAGGGTTGCTTTTGCGTAAATGAAGAAACTAAAGTGAAACTTCTTTTTTAAAGGAGGTGTAACTTTAGCTAAGAAAGCTAAAGGATATATGTGGATATTATAAAATTATTGATGGTCGCTATCCTTATTGCATTAACAGGTTTTTTTGTAGCTGTTGAGTTTGCAATTATTAAGGTGCGCAGCAGTCGTATTGATCAACTCGTTACTGAAAAGCGACGAGGAGCATTGGCAGCCAAAAAAGTAACTTCAAATTTAGATGAGTATTTATCAGCATGTCAGTTAGGTATTACAATTACTGCGTTAGGGCTCGGGTGGTTAGGCGAGCCGACTATAAAACATTTACTCGAGCCGTTGTTTTTAAAACTACAATTTTCTCCTGCAATTGCAAGTACAGTTTCATTTATTATTGCCTTTGCAGTGATTACATTTTTACATGTTGTCATTGGTGAACTTGCTCCGAAGACGCTTGCTATACAAAGGGCAGAGCAAGTTAGCTTACTATTATCGAAGCCAATTATTTACTTTTACCGATTCATGTATCCGTTTATTTGGGCTTTAAATGGTTCTGCAAGGCTTGTGACAGGATTATTTGGATTACATCCGGCTTCTGAACATGAAGTTGCTCATTCGGAGGAAGAATTACGATTAATTTTATCTGAGAGTTATGAGAGCGGAGAGATTAATCAAAGGGAATTTAAATATGTAAATAATATTTTTGAATTTGATAATAGAGTTGCAAAGGAAATTATGGTACCTCGTACGGAAGTTGTAGGGTTATATGAGGACGAACCATTTGAAACACATATTAAAATAATCGCACAAGAAAAATATACGAGATATCCTGTATTTGGTGAAGATAAAGATGAAATTATTGGGATGGTTAATGTAAAGGATTTATTTATTCGTTATATGGATGGTAATCGAGACGAGGAGTGCTCGATTACGCCATATACAAGGCCAGTTATTGAAGTGTTAGAAAATATCCCTATTCATGATTTGCTATTACAAATGCAAAGAAAACGAATTCCATTAGCTGTATTATATGATGAATATGGCGGTACCGCTGGGATCGTTACACTAGAAGATATTTTAGAAGAAATTGTTGGAGAAATCCGAGATGAATACGATGAAGATGAACACCTGCCTATAGAGCATATAAGTGAAGGGTGTAAGATTGTAGATGGAAAAGTGCTTATTAGTGAAATAAATGATTTATTTGGCATACACTTAATCGCTGATGATGTAGATACAATTGGTGGCTGGATTATGGTACAAAAGCAAATCGTTGCTGAAGGAGATATTATTGAAAAATCAGGCTTTTCTTTTAAAGTTCTTGAAAAGGATATGCATCAAATTAAACGAGTGGAAGTAAAGAAAGTAGAAGAATGATTTTCTATAAATATTTATCCCACTTTAATGGGCAGTAAGACTCCCACCTCAACATTCAGCGAAAGCAAAGAATTTAGGTGGGGGTCGGGCTGCCCATTAAAGTCCGATTGGTGAGGGCTGATTAAAGTTTCACTTTATAAAAAGTATATATAGAAAAATAAATGTTTGCGCTTTCAAAACAGGTGCTATATAGTGAAGGTGGATACTGAAAAATTCTTCTGCATGATACTCGTATTTTTAGAGGGCGAATTTTTTAGATAAGGATTTAGAATGAAAAGTATAGGTGATGAAAATGATAGCAACGAAGGATATACGTATAGAAAAAGACTTTTTAGGTGAAAAGGAAGTACCAAATGTAGCTTATTATGGTGTACAAACATTACGTGCTGTAGAAAACTTCCCGATTACAGGATATCGCATTCATCCGTCACTCATTACGGCAATGGCAATTGTGAAAAAAGCGGCGGCACTTGCAAATATGGATACTGGTTACTTAGCGAAAGACATTGGACATGAAATTGCAGAGGCAGCACAAGAAATTGTTGACGGGAAATTCCATGATCAATTTATCGTAGATCCAATCCAAGGCGGTGCTGGAACTTCTATTAATATGAATACAAATGAAGTAATCGCTAATCGAGCGTTAGAACGTATGGGATATGAAAAAGGCGAGTATGCAAAGATTAGCCCAAATACACATGTGAATATGGCTCAATCAACGAATGATGCGTTTCCAACGGGAATTCATATTGCAACTCTTATGATGTTAGAAGAACTTCTTATTACAATGGAAGAACTTCATGCAGCTTTCCGTGCAAAAGCAAAAGAGTTCGATCACGTTATTAAAATGGGGCGTACACATTTACAAGATGCTGTTCCGATTCGTCTTGGACAAGAATTCGAAGCGTATAGCCGCGTGCTTGAGCGTGATATAAAGAGAATTAAACAGTCTCGCCAACATTTATATGAAGTGAACATGGGGGCGACAGCTGTTGGTACAGGATTAAATGCAAACCCTATGTATATTGAACAAGTGGTTAAACACTTGAGAACATTTAGCGGATTCCCACTTGTTGGTGCAGAGCATTTAGTTGATGCAACGCAAAACACAGATGCATACACAGAAGTATCTGCGGCATTAAAAGTATGTATGATGAATATGTCTAAAATTGCGAATGACCTTCGTATTATGGCATCTGGTCCACGTGTTGGATTGGCGGAAATTCAATTGCCAGCTCGTCAACCAGGTTCATCTATTATGCCAGGGAAAGTAAACCCTGTTATGGCAGAAGTAATCAATCAAGTTGCTTTCCAAGTAATTGGTAATGATCATACAATTTGTTTAGCATCAGAAGCAGGACAATTAGAGTTAAATGTAATGGAGCCTGTACTCGTATTTAATTTAATTCAATCTATTAGTATTATGAATAACGGATTCCGTGTATTCCGTGAATATTGTATTAAAGGAATTACAGCAAATGAAGAATTGCTGAAACAATATGTTGAGAAAAGTGTTGGAATTATTACAGCAGTTAACCCTCATATTGGTTATGAAGCAGCATCTCGTATTGCACGTGAAGCAATTGAAACAGGAAAATCTGTTAGGGAGTTATGTTTAGAACATGGTGTACTGACAGAAGAAGAATTGGATATTATTTTAGATCCATTCGAAATGACACACCCTGAAATTGCTGGTGCTTCTTTATTAAAGAATAAGAAGATGTAATGTGAAAAACCCCGATCCACTTGGATCGGGGTTTTATTTTTAAAAGATATTAAATACAGCGTTTAACTGAAGTAAGCTAATGATAGCTAAGAAGATTAAACTATATTTCATTGCTGTTTTAAATAGGACAGATTCTTTACCAACTAGTCCAACTGCTGCACAAGCAACTGCTACAGATTGTGGTGAAACCATTTTTGCCATTGTACCACCTACTACGTTTAATGCAACAAGAGTAGAAGGAACGATGTTTAATTGATCTGCAGTTACTGCTTGAAGCGGTGCAAATAATGAACCACTTGATACTACTGATCCTGTAATGAATACGCCAATCCATCCTAAGATTGGAGAAAGAACAGGGAATGCATTACCAGTAGAAGAGAATGCAAGTCCAAGTGTAGATGACATACCAGAGTAGTTTTCTACGTAAGCTAAAGCGATAACGCTACAGATTGTATATACTGGAGCTTTTAGTTCTTTTATTGTTTCGACCATTAATTCTTTAACCATTTTTCCTTTTACGCGGTACACGATAAGTGAAACGATAATTGCTAATACGATTGCAGTAGTTGTAGATGAGAATACATCAAACTTGAAAACAGCTGCGAAAGGTGTATCAGCTTTTGTAATTGGTGTAGTTTTCATAACAGCATTATGAAGACCAGGGAACTGAATGTTAAATACTAAGTTTGCTAGTGCGCCATCCGGAGCAAATAAAGCTTTAATTGGTTTTAAATTAAAGATTGTAACGAATGCAGTTAAGAATACGAATGGAGACCAAGCATATAGAATTTGATTGAATGTATGAGCTTCTTTTTCTTCTTGTTTTTCTTCTTTAGTAGAAGATTTTGGCTGCCAAACACGTAAGAATAATGCAAGAGAGACCATACTTACAACGGCTGCGAAAATATTAGTAAGTTCTGCACCTAAGAAATAAGTTACGACGAACTGAGTAATTGCGAAAGAAATACCACTTACAAGAATACCTTGCCAAGTTTCTTTAATACCTTTAATTCCATCGACCATTGAAACGAGTAAGAAAGGTAAAACAATACTAATGAATGGTAAAATAAGAACAGTTTGACGACCGATAGTTAATGCGTCTAATTGAGTTAATTGTGCTGGTACTGTAACTGGGATACCCATAGCACCCATAGCACCACCAGCGATGTTTGCTACTAAACAAATACCTGCTGCTTTTAATGGATTAAAGCCCATACCTACAAGTAATGCGGCTGTAATAGCAACTGGAACCCCTAGACCAGCTGCGCCTTCTAAGAAAGCACCGAAAGAATAAGCGATTAATAATACTTGTAAACGTTGGTCATTTGTAATGCTTGAAATACTATCACGAATGACATTGAATTGCTCTGTTTTAACAGTTAATTTATAAAGGAAAATTGCTGCGATAACGATAGTACAAATTGGATAAAATCCAGATAAAACACCGAATCCGGCAGATGCTACAGCTACTGTTGCTGGCATTTTATAAACGAATATAGCAAGAATAATAGCGACGATCACACTGTAAAGACCAGCGATATAACTTTTCATTTTCAGTCCCATTAAACAAATGATGAAGCAGAAAATTGGAAGTGCTGCGATTAGTGCAGATAACCAAATATTGTTTAATGGATCATAAATTTGTGTCCAAGTACTCATAATAATGACAACTCCTATCTATTTTATGTGAAGAAATTCACATTATTTGTGAAACTATTCACAATCAACTTACATGCTTAGTATATTCTCCTTCAACACTATTGTCAACGTAAAAAAGTATAATTATTCCATAATAGTGTTAAAAGAAATACTTTGTTCATAAAGTAGACAAAAAGCCCGTTCAAATAGATTTGAGCGGGCTAGATAAATTATTTGCATATTCTTTTCTTTGCTTATTGATCTTACAGCTCTATATTAGAAGCCGTCTTTGTATCAAATAGGAAAGGATGCAGAAGTATTTAATATTTGTTAGGTTGGTATAGCTTGTCCCATTTGATCAAGTTAGAAAGGGGACAGTGAATGCACTTAATAGGAAGTATTCCGTCACAGTTCAAGCTAATAAATACGAATGAAAAAGCAATAAGTTAATTTTTAATGTTACGGTATCTTTTTTACTGAAAATTCCTTTTAGTGTAACAAAGAGGTTAAATATACTCCAACTACTTTACGAAAGGTTATCAATTATAGATGGTATTTTACGATATCATTACTGCACGTTGCAATGAGTTGAAAATATAACAAAAAGCCTGATAAAACAACGTTTGCAAGCAAAGTATTTGCAGCCCGCTGTTTTGCTTTTTCGTTATATCATATAGTATAATATTCAAAATCAGCAAGGAATTTTTCCTGAGTTCTTTGTTGGTTAAAATGGAAAAAATTTTCGGCTTTATAAGTTGATAAAGTTATGTCGTAACAGGAAATATAAGAACAGATATATAAATAAATAAAAAGAAAATAAAAACGAAAATGAGGGGAACTTTATGAGCCAAAATCAATTCGAATGTCGTATTTCAGAAGAAGATGTACAAATGTTAAGAGCGCTAGCGCATCCGTTACGTTTACGCCTAGTAATGGAACTAATGCAACGAGGAACTTGTAATGTAACACAATTACAGGAAGTGTTAGAAATTCCGCAATCAACTGTGTCGCAACATTTAACGAAATTAAAACAAAATAAAGTAGTGCGCTTTGAAAGACGAGGACTAGAAGTGTATTATCAAATTCATAATGATAAAGTAAGTGAAGTTGTAAAAACATTATTTTCTTAAAATTTGAATATTATGGAAAAAGACGTGTGGGATATACGTCTTTTTTTATTTGTCAGAAAGGTGATATGAGAGTAAATGTTAGCATGTAAGGAAGAAAAGGCTATCACTTTACAGGTTGCTATATGGAATAGATTCTAAAGGGAAAAGAAAAGATAGAAAGGAGTGTAGTAAGTAAAAGGAGGAATAGTAGAATGGATGTAAAACGTGTGAAACAAATCTTATCTTCTTCAAGTAGAATTGACGTTACATATGAGGGCGTACCAGTATGGATTGAGAGCTGTGATGAGCAGAGTGGAGTTGCTCAAGTGTATGATGTATCTAATCCTGGAGAAAGCGTTCACGTGAACGTGACAGCTTTAGAGGAGAAGTAATAGAAAAGACGCTTCTAAAATTAGAAGCGTCTTTTTTATTTGTTATTCCATCATACTTGCAACTTTTTTAGAGCAGAGAAGAAGTACAACTCCTAGGACGATAACGATAATACCAATACTTGCAAATACTTCAAGATAGCCTAATGATTGTGTAAAGGAAGCAAGTTTACCAGCTAACCAGTTAGCCATACCTGAACCAGCTAACCATACACCCATTAGTAATGATGCTAATTTAACAGGTGCAATTGCACTTACCATTGATAGCCCGATTGGTGATAAGAATAGTTCGCCAATTGTATGGAACATATAAGTGATAACGATGAATAATAAGTTTGCTTTAACAGTTATATCAGCTTCGCTACTTCCAGTTTTTAGAACCGCTAATGTTAAAACAAGGTAACCTATACCTAGTAAAATCATACCAAATGCCATTTTTGTTGGTATTTTTAAATCGCCACGCTTTGATTTAGAAAGTTTTAACCATAGCATAGATACGAATGGTGCAAGTAGTACGATGAACGCTGGATTAACGGATTGGAACCAAGATGTTGGAACTTCCCATCCAAAAATTGTACGATCAACAAATTTATCTGTATAAAGTGTTAAAGAACTACCAGCTTGTTCAAAGCCTGCCCAGAAGAATACTACGAAACAAGTTAAAATTACAATTGCCCAAGTGCGATTTTTTTCTTGTTTTGTTAAAGGTTTCTTTTCGATTGCAGGTTGATTTTTTGTTTTTTTACCAACAACTGTTGTTCCTGCTGTACCAAGGTAGCGAGGAGCTAATAAGTTGAAAACAATTTGTCCAATAATCATACCGATACAAGCTGCTAAGAATCCGTATTTATATCCCATAACCATAACGCCATTAACGCTTGTTTTAAAGAAATCTTCTGCTAAAAATCCACAAATAAGTGGAGCGAAGAATGCACCTACGTTAATACCCATATAGAAGATAGTAAATGCACTGTCACGGCGTGAATCATTTTCACCATACAATTCACCTAACAGTGTAGAAATATTTGGTTTGAAGAATCCATTACCAATAACTAATAGTATTAATCCAAGGAATAGTCCTGTTTTTGTATTCATGGAGAATAGTACAAAGTTTCCGATTGCCATAATAATTCCGCCGAGAGTAATGGCATGGCGTCTTGTGATATAATGATCTGTTAGCCATCCGCCTATAATTGGCATGAAATATACTGCCGCTGTAAAAGTACCATATAATTGCACTGCGACTGCCTTATCAAATCCTAACCCGCCACTAACAGCAGCAGTTGTTAAATAAAGAACTAAAAGGCCACGCATTCCATAATAACTAAATCTTTCCCACATTTCTGTTAAGAACAACAAGTACAACCCTGGTGGATGTTTTTTTGGTGATTGTTGCTCTCCAGCTTTGTCTAATTTTAAAGCTGCATCCATTTTTGTTTCCCCCTAATCCTGTATAACGGATATTTATGTAATCATTTTAATTTACAAAATATTTAGAAGTCAATAGAATTATATGGAAATAGAAAGAAAATTTCTAAAAATGTTCTATTTTTCTTCAACCGTTACTGTATTTTGCCCTGAAAACGAGATGATAAGCGTTTTCAAATGTAATAATTGAATTCTAAAAGAAAATAAAATAGTGATTAATCAGAAAATTTAGATTAAAATATTTATTCTGATATAGAGAAAATATATTCTATTTACTTTTATAATATAACATATTGGGAATAAAAATACAAAACGAAATAATGTGACATTTAAGTGAATTGAAAAATAACCAGCTCCACAGAAGGGGAGCTGGTTAAGGAAATACTATTTAACAAAGCGTTTTTCGATATCATCTAATAGTAGGTTAGCAGCCATTACACCGCCAGCGGTATTCCAAATCACATCGTCAACTTTGTATGCTTTATTATTTTTCACTGCATTTAAGTTTTTAAATAGTGGATCATTGATATATTCTTTTTCTAATTCAGAGCCTTTTTTCTCGTTTCCTTTATCGAATGTGAAGTAGAACAATACATCGCCATCCATTGCAGAAATACGTTCTTTAGATACGTTACGCTCTGCGAAGTCATCTTTATTTTGATCGCCAGGACGTTTAAATCCAAGTTCTTTTAAAATAACACCAGAGAATGTATCACCATGATAAATACGAACATCACCAGGCATGAAGCGAACCATAGAGATTTCTTGATTTACTTTATCACCTAGTTTGGCTTTTAAATCTTTCATACGTTTATCGTAATCAGCTAAAACCTTTTGGCCTTCTTTTTCTTTATTTAATGCTTTTGCATAAAACTTGAAGTTATCTTTCCATTCACCGCGTAATGTTTCAGAGAACACAGTGGGTGCAATTGCTTTTAGTTGCTCGTACACTTTTTCGTGACGCATTTTGTTACCGATAATTAAGTCTGGTTTTAAAGAAGCGATAGTTTCTACGTTCACTTGTCCTTCATCACCAACAACTTTTACATCTTTCATTTTATCTTTAATATGTGGATACCACGGATCACCAGTCCAAGATTTTACAGCCCCAACTGGTTTCACACCTAGCTCAAGTAAAGCTTCAGTTCCTTCGTTTGTTAAAATAACTACACGTTTTGGATTAGCAGGAACTTCTGTTTTACCCATTGCATGTTCAACTGTAATCATTTCTTTTTTTGTATTTTCTTTTGTTTCTTCTTTCGTATTTGATTTTCCACAAGCACTTAAAAGTAGTGAAAAGGCTAATAAAAATACAAATACTGTAAACGATTTCTTTCGCATGAAATTCATTATGTACCCCCTACATATTGATAATTTTTTTCAATAGCAAGCATGATATTAAGCCTTTATCTTTTGAATGTCAATATATATATTGAAAATAATTCTCATTGTCGTTGACAATGGGAATTAAGTTGAAATACACTTACAACGTATCATTATACATTGAAGGGGAAAAGCTGCATGTTATTAAAAACAAATCAAGCAAAATGGATTGGATTATTTGTTGGAATCATTGCAGTCATTATTTGTATTTGGGGAAGTATTATTTTCGGATATACAAATACGAGTTGGAAATTAGCGTTAGATGCTTTTTTCCATTTTAATGGTTCCAATGAACATATTATTATTCAAAATGTGCGTCTACCAAGGGCGTTAATTGCAGCTAGTGTTGGTGCTAGTTTAGCCATTGCGGGTTGTCTTATGCAAACTTTAACGAAGAATCCACTTGCTTCTCCAGATTTTATTGGATTAAATTCAGGTGCTGCGTTTTTCATAGTTGTAGCAATTGTTCTTTTTTCCGTGACATCATTATCAGCTTTCACGTGGATTGCTTTTTTAGGAGCTGCAATTGCAGCTGTACTTGTATTTGCTTCTAGTTCTTTAGGGAAAGAAGGGACAACGCCTCTTAAGTTAACATTAGCAGGGGTCGCAATCAGTGCGTTATTTTCATCATTAACACAAGGGTTACTTGTATTAAATGAAAAAGCGATGGAAGAGGTATTATTTTGGCTTGCCGGATCTGTACAAGGAAGAAAGTTAGAAATTTTACAATCTGTATTCCCGTATTTATTAGTAGGCTGGATCGCATCAATTATGATGGCAGGGAAAGTAAATACATTAATGATGGGGGAAGATGTTGCAAAAGGGCTTGGACAACGAACGATTTTAATAAAATCATTCGTACTACTTATTATTGTCCTGCTATCTGGTGGTTCAGTTGCGGTCGCAGGTCCAATTGGATTTATTGGTATTGTTACCCCGCATTTTGCCAGATTTCTTGTTGGAGTAGATCATAGGTGGAGAGTACCGTATAGCGGCTTGTTAGGTGCAATACTATTAATCTTAGCTGATATAGCAGCAAGATATGTCATTATGCCACAAGAAGTACCGGTAGGAGTTATGACAGCATTTATCGGAGCTCCATTCTTTATTTATATTGCACGTAAGAGAGGGCTTAGCAAATGAAGAAGTATATTCCGTTTCGTATAGGAAAAGGCGGGCTCTCGTTTTTAATGTATAAACGAGCTTGTCTCGTCTTATTCAGTTTACTAGTTGTTTTAATAGGATTGTTTTTTGCGAGTGCAGGTATGGGAGACATGAAAATTGCTCCTTATGATGTATGGCAAGCGATTACTGGAAATGGCGATGCGATGTCCAATATGGTTGTAAATAAGTTTCGTATGCCGCGTATTTTAATTGCTATCCTTGTAGGCATCGCACTTGCTGTAGCAGGATGTATTTTACAAGGGCTCGTTCGAAATCCACTTGCTTCTCCGGATATTATCGGGATTACAGGTGGTGCAAGTGTTGCAGTTGTATTATTTTTAGCTATATTTAGTGATAAAAATAATGCGCTAACTGTAAGCATTCATTATATGCCGTTAGCCGCTTTTATTGGGGCAACGATTGTAGCACTTTTTGTATATTTATTTGCATGGAGAAATGACGGATTATCACCGATTAGTCTTGTTTTAATTGGTGTTGGCTTTTGGGCATTAACGAAAGCGGCAACGACTTTGTTTATGTTGTTAGCGCCAATTTACCAAGCGAGTCAAGCGAATGTATGGATTACGGGTACTGTTTACGGTTCTTCATGGCAAAACGTCATGGTACTTGCGCCGTGGGTTCTCATTTTAACGGTAATATCGTTTATAGCTGCTAGACATTTAAATGCGCAAGAGCTAGGGGATGATATTGCGGTAGGGCTTGGTGTTCCTTTAACGAAGTCACGCATATTTATGTTATTACTTAGTACAGCTTTAATTGGTGGAGCAGTTGCCTTTGCTGGAGGAATTGGATTTGTCGGTTTAATGGCACCTCATATTTCACGAAGACTAGTTGGTTCTTTATACGGTGCATTACTCCCGGTTGCGGCGATCGTTGGTGCAATTTTAGTACTTGCTGCAGATTTAATTGGGCGTACAGTTTTCACCCCACTTGAAATTCCAGCAGGGGTATTTACATCAGCAATTGGTGCACCTTATTTTATTTATTTACTTTATAAAAGTCGGAATTCATAAAGGGAGATGAATATGCAAAAAGCATTGGAGACGAAACGCTTGACGTTGTCTTATGGTGAAACAATTATTATTGATGAGTTGAATTTAGAAATTCCAAAAGGTGAAATTACAATCTTTATCGGCTCTAACGGTTGCGGGAAATCAACTTTATTGCGTTCACTAGCTAGATTATTAAAACCAACAACTGGTGCCATTTTGTTAGATAATCAAGCCATTCAAAGTATGCAAACGAAGCAAATCGCTCGTCAAATGGCAATTTTACCGCAAGGACCGCAAGCGCCAGAAGGGCTTACAGTATTGCAACTTGTAAAGCAAGGACGTTATCCGTATCAAACATGGCTGAAGCAATGGTCAGAAAAAGATGAGGAAATGGTACAGAAAGCACTTGCAGCAACAGGGATGACAGAATTTGCTGAGCGTGATGTGCATGCTCTTTCAGGTGGACAACGTCAACGGGCTTGGATTGCAATGACGCTTGCACAAGATACAGATATTATTTTATTGGATGAGCCTACTACCTATTTAGATATGACTCACCAAATTGAAGTGCTAGATTTATTATTCGAATTAAATGAAACAGAACAAAGAACAATTGTCATGGTATTACACGATTTAAATTTAGCATGTCGTTATGCAGACAATATTGTAGCCATTCAAGATAAACAAATATATGCACAAGGTAAGCCTGAAGAAGTAGTAGATGAAAAGCTAGTACGTGATGTATTCCGAATGGAGTGTCAAATTAGTACGGATCCATTATTTGGGACGCCACTTTGTATCCCGCATGGAAGAGGAAGACGTGTAGTTAAAGAAGTAGCTCAGGCAATGAGATAAAAAAACGATGAGTGATTCATCGTTTTTTTTATTTGGTACAAGAAAATAAGAGGAAGAGAGGGATTCGTAAGCGCCGTTTATACTCTTCTTCATTTTGAAAATAGGTTGGATTTGGCATAGCTTCTTTTAATGATGTAATGGTAAATCCGGTTTGCAGTAATAATGTGAAATACTCTTCCGTTGTACGATGATATTTAATAACTTCTTGGTCAATCCATGGTTCAACCCGTTTGCCTAGTTTAAAGTAATCATCGACGAGCCAACTCGTTCTTTTACCACTTGTTTGTAAGCTCTCAAACGAAGAAGTAATAATGGGATGTTGAACGCTAAAGGTAAAGGTGCCATTTGTTTTTAAGGTTTGAAACACATTTTGAAAAATGCTATCAAGATGTTCAATATAATGTAAGGCGAGTCTAGATGTTACTAAATCAAAAGTAGCAGGAGGGTATGTGTAGTCTTTGAGGTTTAAAAAATGGACGATCCCATTTTTATTTTCTAGTTGTTTTTTAGCTTTTTCATACATAAGTTCGGAGCCTTCAATACCGGTGTAAGAGTGGCAGTCTTTTTCTAATAATTCCTTGCCAAATTTTGCGTCACCGCAGCCTAAATCGAGGATTTTCTTTCCTTTCACATCACCAATGAGTTGAAAGAAGGCTGGTTTTTCAAGTGATTCATTGGGGCTATTTTCTCGGTATCTTCGTTTCATATATTGTTTAAAAAATGCTTCGTTATTATATACATCAGATTCAGTAAATGCCATGATTGAAGCCCCCTTAAATATTTTTTTTATTCTACCAAATATGAAAAGTAAATGATAGATTTCTTGTAATGAATCATATATAATCTAGAATTGTAAGCGGTTACTTTAAACTATTTTTCTATAATAAATTCTGAAAACGTGTTAAGCTAGTAGAGGGATTATTAGAACTATTAAGACAATAATTCGCTTACATGAACGATGGGAGGCTTCACAATGTCTAGTAAAACACTTGCGAAATTTTTAGAAGAAAATTTAGAGGATTTAAAATCAAAGGGGCTCTATAACGTAATTGATCCGCTTGAGAGTTCAAATGGACCGATCATTACAATTGGCGGAAAAGAATATATTAACTTATCTTCAAACAACTATCTTGGATTAGCAACAGATAGCCGTTTGCAAGAAGCAGCAATTGGTGCAATTCATAAGTACGGTGTTGGGGCAGGAGCTGTTCGTACAATTAACGGTACTTTAGATTTGCATATTAAATTAGAAGAGACAATTGCAAAGTTTAAACATACAGAAGCGGCAATTGCTTACCAATCAGGATTTAACTGTAATATGGCAGCGATTTCAGCCGTTATGGATAAAAATGATGCAATTCTTTCAGACGAATTAAACCATGCTTCTATTATTGATGGTAGTCGTCTATCAAAGGCAAAAATTATTGTTTATAAACATTCGGATATGGAAGATTTACGCCAAAAAGCAATCGCGGCGAAAGAATCAGGTCTTTACAATAAATTAATGGTAATTACAGACGGTGTCTTCTCAATGGATGGAGATGTTGCAAAACTACCAGAAATTGTTGAGATTGCAGAAGAATTAGATTTAATGACATATGTAGACGATGCACACGGTTCAGGTGTACTTGGAAAAGGTGCAGGAACTGTAAAGCACTTCGGTCTATCTGATAAAGTTGATTTCCAAATTGGTACATTATCAAAAGCAATTGGGGTAATTGGTGGATATGTAGCAGGGAAACAAAACTTAATTGACTGGTTAAAAGTTCGTTCACGTCCATTCTTATTCTCTACAGCATTAACACCAGCTGATGCAGCTGCATGTATGCGATCCATTGAAATTTTAATGGAAAGCACAGAGCTACATGATCGTTTATGGGAAAATGGTCGTTATTTAAAACAAGGGTTAAAAGAACTTGGCTTTAACATTGGAGAAAGTGAAACGCCAATCACACCTTGTATTATAGGTGACGAAGTGTTAACACAAGAATTTAGTAAACGTCTAAATGAAGAAGGCGTTTACGCAAAATCTATCGTGTTCCCAACTGTAGCTAAAGGAACAGGTCGTGTTCGTAATATGCCTACAGCAGCTCATACGAAAGAAATGTTAGATGAAGCAATTCGTAAGTATGAAAAAGTAGGAAAAGAAATGGGCATCATTTAAGTAAGGGCATCTTTTGAATAGCTTGCAAATGAGGAGTGGGGAAAATGAAAAAAATTCTAGTAACCGGTTCTTTAGGGCAAATTGGTTCTGAATTAGTAATGAAACTTCGTGATGTATACGGTGCATCAAATGTTATTGCAACAGATATTCGTGAAACAGATAGTGCAGTAGTAACATCTGGTCCATTTGAAACGTTAGATGTAACAGATGGACAAAAACTACATGATATCGCAAAGCGTAATGAAGTAGATACAATTATTCATTTAGCAGCTTTACTTTCAGCAACAGCAGAAAAAAATCCGTTATTTGCATGGAATTTAAATATGGGTGGACTTGTAAATGCATTAGAAGCAGCTCGTGAATTAAACTGTAAGTTTTTCACGCCAAGTTCTATCGGTGCATTCGGTCCATCAACGCCGAAAGATAATACACCACAAGATACAATTCAGCGTCCTACTACGATGTATGGGGTAAACAAAGTAGCAGGAGAATTATTATGTGATTATTATCATCAAAAATTTGGCGTTGATACGCGCGGTGTACGTTTCCCTGGTTTAATTTCTTACGTAGCTCCTCCAGGAGGCGGAACAACTGATTATGCAGTTGAAATTTATTATGAGGCGATTAAAAAAGGCACATACACCTCATACATTGCAGAAGGAACATACATGGATATGATGTATATGCCAGATGCTTTACAAGCGATCATTTCATTAATGGAAGCCGATCCAAATAAACTTGTGCATAGAAATGCGTTCAATATTACAGCAATGAGCTTTGAGCCAGAGCAAATCGCAGCATCCATTCGTAAACACATTCCAACGTTTGCAATGGATTACGCTGTAGATCCTGCTCGTCAAACAATCGCTGATAGCTGGCCAAACTCTATTGATGCAACAGCAGCAATGAACGAGTGGGGCTTTAAAGCAGAATATGATTTAGACAAAATGACAACGGACATGTTGGCTAAGTTAAAAAAAAAGCTCACAGCTGAGTTAGTGACGAATTAATAGGAAGGGTCGATTCTTAGGAATCGACCCTTTTAATTGAAGGAGAAAAGGAACATGCAAAGAGTTGACGTCGTATATGCGCTTATATATGAAGAGGAAACAGATAAAATATTAATGGTACATAATGTAGAACAAAACGTTTGGTCATTGCCAGGCGGGGCTGTTGAAAAGGGTGAAACGTTAGGGGAAGCTCTAGTAAGGGAAGTAAAAGAAGAGACAGGTTTAACTGCCGTGGCAGGTGGACTTGTTGCAATCAATGAAAAATTCTTTGAAGAATCAGGGAATCATGCACTATTGTTTACATTCCGAGCAAATGTAGTAACAGGTGAACTTATTGCAGAAGATGAAGAAGAAATTTCTACAATAGAGTGGGTGGATCGAAGGATCGCAAATGAACGATTCCCATTCTACGATGGAGGATTTGAGGCATTATTAGAAGTAGCCATTCCATACAAGTTTCAACCAGAAACAAAGTGATTGAAATAGAAAAACAGGAGCGACAACGCTCCTGTTTTTCTATTCGATCGTCTTCAGTAATAACTTTTTCAATAGCGGTTTAATTTTCAGACGTAAATCTTCAGCATGATTTGCAACTAAGAAGTGATGGTTATAAATGTTCTTCATTAATTGATAAGTTGCTTCTTTCGCTTCGCCTTCTTCGATGAAGATTCCGATTACTTCCATACCACTTTTACGAGCAAGTTTGACAGCTTCGTGCGTATCTAAAATACCGTCTTGTTGATAGTCTAGCGCAGAAGGCTCACCATCTGTAAAGACAAGTAAGAATTTATGCTTTTCTGGTCTTTTCGCAAGCTTTTCAGAAACGATACGAATAATATATCCGTCGCGGTTATCTTCTTCTTCGCGAAGCTGCATAATTTCAGGCCCAACGTTTGGTAACGTTGAGTTTTTATACGTTACAACTTCATGGATAACGTTCGGCTTATCTTCAGGTTTAGCACTAGAGGCATCTTCCCAAAATCCGCTAATAGCGTGCGGGATTTTTAAAGATTTCAACGCTTCATGGAATAGGACTACACTCTTTTTCGTTTCTTCCATTTTGTTATACATAGAACCAGAGCAGTCCACTAGTAGTTGGAATGCAACATCGAGTTCTTGTGATTCTTGTCCTTTTTTATAAAACATGCGCGGCTGCTTTTCAGTATAAATACGAAGGAATTTCTTACGAAGTCTTCCGTAATATTTATCACTATTTGCATTCGTTTTATTTTCAATCGTTTTTTCGATAATTTTCTTTAATTCTTTAACATCTTTATTAACGACTGATTTGATGGCTTGGTAATCTTTTTTCTCATCGCTATTTGCTTTGCGAGCTTCTTTAAATGTATGAGAGGCACCAACGTTATACTTACCGTATGCACTGTCGTTTTGGCTAGAAGCGTGTGAAGCTCTTGCTTCTTCTGTATCAGCACCATCAAAGTTGGATTGTGTACTCTTTTGAGAAGTACCTTGTACAGAACCAAGTGCTTGGTCGCCATCTTCTGATTCACGAGCAGTATCGCCCATCATGTTTGTTTTTGTTCCGCTTTCTAATTCAAAGCGTAAAAAGTTCTCGTTTTCGTTATTTTTATTTTCACGATGCCATGTAGAGAAACTTTCATCCATTTTGTTTTTATTTTCATCGTCATCTATGAGTTGTGTATCATCATTTGCTAAATCTTCGACGCGACAGTTCTTTTCGTCTGCAATAACAGATAAATAAAGCGGAGCATGTCCGAAATAATTATTAAGCATATCACTTTCAAGAAGGCCTTCTAAACGATAGCGAATTTTCTCAACGATATACATAATATCTTCCGTATTACGAGCTTGGAATGTTTCATGCAAAATTGCTTCAATTTGCTCGAAGTATTCATTATTAAACATTTCATATTTATCGCTCGTTAATGAAAGGTAGCAGAGACAAAATAGACGGTCGCCGTGATAGTTACGAACACGATTAATTTCATTTTGTGAGCCGAAGTAATTGCGATACATTTCTTTTCTTCGTTTAAAAACATGCTTTGTGCCAGGGCGTAAGTTTTTTACGATTTCCTCAACACGTAAATCTTCTAATAGAACAAATAATTGTGTTAAAAACTTTTTCAAGGGTGATTCTTGCAATTCAATCGCATAAGAACGAATTAAAGTCATGTCCGAGTAATGTTTATTACCAAGTGCTTTTAAAAACACTTCGCTTTTTAATCCGATTACTGTATCCTCTTCTTTTCGATCATCCCAAAAGTGACTAATGACAACCTTTTTTTCAATTTCGTCGTAGTATGCTTTATAGCCATACTCAAGGTAGGCATCGTCTTCTTTTAGAAGAGCATACATTAAGTTTTCCATTTGTAGAAACAGCGACGCATCAATTTTTTTGTCACTAAAAATTTGTCTCATGAATTATCCCTCAAAGAAATAACTTTCTGCTAATTCACGGACAGTCATTTGTTCTGTTTCATCGTTTAATTTTGCGATAATACTACGTTCAATTGCACGCATAACAGGAATATATACACCTAAATCACATGCGTCGATAATGCCACGAATACTTGCAGCTTCTTCACTTACACGTCCATCACGAGCTAAAGGCATAAGGTCGCTTGCAAATGCAACGAACTTTTCAATTGTTGCAACATCATTTAATTTTGATTCAGCTAATAATAGTTCTTTTAATGTATCACCTTGAATGTAAGGAACTTCAATAATAACGAAACGGTTTTTTAACGCTTCGTTTAGTTCGCTTGTACCAACGTAACCTTCATTAATTGCTGCGATTACGCGATATTCTTCATCACCGTATACAACTTCTTGTGTAAATGGGTTAGTAATCATTTTACGGTAATCTAATGCACCGTGAAGAAGTGGTAACGTTTCAGGTTTTGCCATATTGATTTCATCAATATATAGGAAATGACCGCTCTTCATTGCTTTCATAAGAGGACCGTTAACGAATGAAACTTCAGATGCGCCATCTTTCGTTTGTAGTGTGTTGTATCCTAAAATACCTTCTACATCTAGATCAACGGAACAGTTAATGCTATGCATTGGTTTTTGGAATAAAGAAGAAAGAGTTTCCGCTAGTACTGTTTTACCACTACCAGTCGGTCCTTTTAATAGAATGTTTTTGCCAAGAAGAAGTGCTGTAATGGCATCTTCGATAATGCTGTTATCAGATGCTTTATATATTTTGGTACCGATTAAATGTGCATTTTCACCAGCTTCTTGTTTATTCTTTTCGTGAATGCTTGAGAGCTGTTGTTTTAAATCAGCATGTATATGAAATTGTTCTAACATGTATTTCCCACCTAACATTATTTTCATAAAGTAATACATCTTATGATAACTTGTTTTAATATGGTATGCAAAGAAAAGGAAAGGGGAGAAATACAAAAGAAAAAGCAATCAATATTACATTGATTGCTTACAGTAAAGGAGAGATGAGCCTCATGAAAGACTCTAATATTCGTTTTTTGATACTTCTTTTTTGGAAAGCGTTCCATTTGATTTCCGTGGAATGCTTAAAGTCATCTTCAAAATCACGTTTAATATCATGAACCGTTTCTGATTCATAAAGTACGCTAATAAGTTCATAATTTAATTCAAAGCTGCGTACGTCCATATTTGCTGTTCCGATTGTAGCAATTTGATCATCAACAAGTACAATTTTTGCATGCATAAAACCATCTTTATAACTGTAAATGGAGGCACCGGCTTTTAAAAGTGGAGTGAAGTAGGACTGAGATGCTTGGTCACTAATAATACTATCACTTTTACCAGGATATAAAATGCGTACATCTATGCCAGATATTGCACTTAAACGTAATAATGTTAAAGTTTCTTGATCTGGGATAAAGTATGGTGTAGCAATCCAAATTGATTTTTTTGCAGATCCCATAACGGCTAATAATGTATTGCGAATGCTTTTGTCATCTGAGCTCGGGCCGCTCGCTACAATTTGAACGGTACCTTCTGCACTTGAAATTTCTTTACCTGGGAAGTATTGTCTATTCATAAATTGATCCCAAGAATAAGTATTCAATCCACTAGATGCATAAAGCCAGTCCTCTAGAAAGATTGCTTGTAATTTATATAGCGCTTTTCCTTCTATTTTTAAATGACTATCACGCCAAACGGGGAATTTTTTTGAACGGCCAAGATATTCATCACCAACGTTGAGTCCACCAGTAAAACCGATTTCTCCATCTACAATGACGATTTTACGGTGGTTACGATAATTAACTGTTTCAAGTAACCAAGCTGAAAAAATAGGGTCAAATTCAACAATTTCAATCCCAGCTTCTTTCATAGGTTTTAAAAAGCGTCTTCTTAATGTATTACTTCCTAATCCATCATAAAGGAAGCGTACAATAACACCAGATTTTGCTTTTTTTATTAGCGCATCCCGAACTTTTGTACCAATCTCATCAGATTTATAAATATAGTATTGAATATGTATGTGGTGTTTTGCTTGCTCGATAGCTTGCAAAATTTCTGAGAATGTTTGATCTCCGTTTGTTAAAAGTTTTGTAGTTGTTCTATCTGCGGCAGGTCCGCCTCCAAATTTTTGCACGACTTTTGTTAAATGTGTAGAACGCTCATGTAAGGGGACTGTGAGTGATAATTCTACTCGTCTTCCTTCTAATATTTCACGGAATAATTTTCTTTGTTCTTCTGAACGATGGAGATGTTTTTTTCTTCTCCAACGGCTACGCCCGAAAATAGAGTATAAAAGCACACCTACAACGGGAAGAAGTGCTAATACTAAAAACCATGCTAAAGTACTTTGAGGAGATCTATTTTCGATAAAAATAACGAAAGATATTCCTATGATTGTAAGAGACCATAATACACCGAAAAAGGTATATAGTGAGAGGATAGACGTATCTAAAAGTAAGAGTACGATAGATACAATTATAAATACCAATAATAATTGAACGATAGGCTTCTTCATTGCTATAAAATTCCTCTAATCTTTCTTAAATATAGACTTCTTATATAAAAAGGTACAATCCGACATTCTTATTATAAAGTGTTTTGTTTTTTTTACAAAATATAGACATTTTCCTCATGCTTTCCGCATTTGTCCTACATACAGTATATTGTTACGTTATTAGCCCGCTATTTGCTGGTTAATAAACAGTGTAGGAGGGACAAAATCCTTGCCCCTTATATAGGAAAGGGGATAACCATATTACGTGGCTTCTTCCTATTATATAGGTTACCAACAAGGTTCGTATTATTCATACAATATCTATTAAGATGAGAAAATGGAAAAGGAGCGGGGAAACATGAATTATATAGAAAATAACGGATTGTATTATCGTAATCATCATCATGGAGGGCACAATCATAACGGTGGGCATCACCACCATGGAGGACACAATCACCATGATCATCACCACCATCATGGAGGCGGATGGGGCTGGGGTGGCGGCTCATGGGGCGGTGGATTTTTCCCTGGAAGTTTTGCTGGAGGTGTGTTAGGTGGGCTTACAGCTGGCGCGTTAACGGGTGCAGCAGGTGGAGGCTACTATCCAGCACCGTACCCAGTAACCTATCCAGCGCCATACCCAGTACCATATCCAACGCCATATCCGGGTTATCAACAAATAACATATCCGTATTAAACTAAAAAAGAGGCTTTCCTCTTTTTTAGTTTAATAAAGTATTTATTTATAAAATATTTCCAAAATAAAGGTGAAAATATGTTAATATTTTGTTATTGTAATTCAAAAACATATATACTAATTTAAATTTTTATATTATTATTCGTGAATAGTTGTATAATGTGCTCGAATTTCTATTTCGCTAGTAAAGTACAGTGGTTAGATATAAGCAGAAATAGTGGGAAACTAGTGTTGCATAGAGCTAGTTATAAAGCAATATAAGAGAATGAATAAGGTATAATAAAGTAAGCTAATTATAGTGATAAGAAACGACTATTTATAATTGAAACGGTATTATATTGCTTTTTATTACAAATAATATTATGTTATTTTAATCGACATATTTCAAAACGTGATTTATGCAAAGGACGATTATTAGGAAATGAAATATCTCTATTTCTATGAAAAGAAACAAATTGTGTTTTAATCAGATAGGAAGCAAGGAGAGATGCGCATGCTAGAACAAAGAGGTCATGCATTATATGACTCTTCATTGCGAGATTTAAAGTTAGCATTAGATGAGTCTTCAATTGTTGCGATTACAGACCGAAATGGTCTTATTACATATGTAAATGATAAATTTTGTGAAATCTCTAAATATACACGAGAAGAGTTAATAGGGAAAGATCATCGTATTTTAAATTCAGGATATCACCCAAAATCATTTTTTCAAATTCTTTGGAAGCGAATTTTGAGCGGAAAAGTATGGAGAGGTGAGATTCGAAATCAAGCAAAAGATGGGACATATTATTGGGTTAAAACAACAATTGTTCCATTCTTAAATGAAAAAGGAGAGCCATATCAATTTATAGCAATCCGAAATGATATTAGTAGTAGGAAAGAAGCAGAACAGAGGCTACGGTTAAGTGAAAGTCGTTATAGGGAACTTGCGTATCATGATGCTTTAACGAGTTTACCGAACCGATTGCAGTTAATAACGACTGTAAACGAGATGATTGCAGGCAAAAAAGAATTTGGTATGATTTACTTTGATTTAGATCGTTTTAAATTAGTAAACGATACGCTAGGTCATATGATAGGGGATTTACTTTTAAGCGAAGTTGCTTCACGGTTGCATTATGTGCTAGGAGAGAAAGACGTCCTGGCTAGGCTGGGTGGCGACGAATTTGTGTTGTTAACAAAAAGTTATACACAAGATGCGATGAGGCAGCTAGCGACATCTGTGTTGTCATGTTTTCAGGCACCATTTATGCTTGAAGGTCATGAGGTATACATTTCAGCTAGTCTAGGACTTTGCGCATATCCGCAAGACGGACAAGATGTAGAAACCTTATTGAAGAATTCGGATTTAGCTATGTATAGCGCGAAAGAACAGGGCAGAAATGCGGCTTGTTTCTTTACAGATGAGTTACGTGCGAAAATAAACCGTAGAATGAAAATTGAATTCGCTTTGCAAAAGGCAATTCGTGATGAAGAGTTAGATGTGGCGCTGCAGCCTATTATTGATTTGAAAACGAAGAAATATACTGGTATTGAGGCTTTAGCACGTTGTTCGACAGAAGAAGGGCCTATTTCGCCAGGCGAATTTATTCCAGTAGCTGAAGAATCTGGACTTATTATAAAATTAGGGGACTGGGTATTAGAAAAGTCATGTCGTTTGTTTAAGACATTGCCAGAGTATCAAGACGGACTAAAGTTATCTGTGAATTTATCCATACAACAATTAATGCAAAAGCGTTTTATTTTATCTGTACGTAGCATTTTGAGGAGAACTGGCTTTCCTCCGAATCGTTTAATTTTAGAAATAACGGAAAGCATTGCTGTTCGACATTTTGATTATATTATTGCTACATTACAAGAATTAAGAAATATGGGTATATTAATTGCTTTAGATGACTTCGGAACGGGCTATTCTTCCTTATATTATTTAAAACAACTACCATTGGATATAGTAAAAATTGATCGTAATTTTATTCGTGAATTTCATTATGATCATGCACAGCCAGAGCGAACGATTGTAAAATCTGTTATTGAAATTGCCCATAGTTTAAATTTAGCAGTAGTTGCTGAAGGGGTAGAGACAGTAGAGCAAGAAAGTTTATTACAATCTATGGGCTGTGATTATGTACAAGGATTTTATTATGCGAAACCTTTATCTGTAGGAGAGTTAAAAGAAAAGTTAATGACAGATTTTGAATAAAAAAGAGAAGCTGGTAGCTTCTCTTTTTTTAATTCATTTTTTGCGAGTTTTTCATTAATACTGGATAAAGAATAAGACCTATTACGAACAATCCGATTCCTAAGAAGAACGTTTTTAAATCGGCAGTTCCCGTTTTGATAACCCAAATAGAGTATACAAATGCTAATGTAGTAATAATCCCATCCTTTAATCGAGAGCCAGGCATTATATCATACGTTTCTCCTGTAATAACCAGTTTGAATTGGTACAGCGTAGAAACAAGGTATGGAATTAAATAAGCTAATGTTGCTACAACGATAGCAAAATTATAAGCTTCTGACACGGTACCAGAAATCGTTGAGAACAAGAAAATCTGCGTCATCACATTTGTAATAAATAATGATTTTGAAGGGCTACCTTTTTTATTCGTTTTCGCGAAACACTTAGGGAAAAGTCCATTCTTTGCTGCCTGGTAAGGTACTTCAGAACTAACAACGATCCAGCCAACTGTAGATCCAAATAAAGATACAAGTGCAAGTAGAGCCATGATATAGGCACCTTTATTGCCAATGGCTAAATTTAATGCGTCTACTAATGGTTTTTGAGACTCTTTTAAAGCATCTTGCGGGAGAGCGCCCATTGTAAGTAGAGTAATTGACATGTAAATAAGAAGAGCGATAATTAATCCGAAAATGGTAGCTTTTTTTACATCGCGCTGAGATTTTGCACGATTAGAAAGCATGACAGCCGATTCAATACCGATAAACGCCCAAAGTGTTGCAATAGCAGCTGAATTGATTTGTCCACCTAAAGAAATGGATTGTCCTGCTTCATTCATAAATGTTTGACCGTCTCCGAAATTAGAGGCATTGAAAATAAATAATGTGATTACAATAAACATTGTAAATCCGATAATCTTTGCAATGGTAGCAAGAAGGTTCATATTTCCAGCTCGGTCAATATTTTGAGAAAGAATATATTGAATTCCCCATAACATAAGGCTACATACGAGGAAAGTTAATCCTTTTCCGAGTTCTAGTGAAAATCCGTTCGTTGAAAAGAGAATTTGCTTACTTTGTAAAACTGGAAAGAATGTTGATAAATATCCAGCGAAGGAAATAATAACAGATGCTGTTGCAGCCCAGTTCGCAGCCCAATATCCCCATGCCATACTATATCCTGCAACTTTACCCGCTTTTTTTGAAGGGAACATTGCTTGAGCGTAACTTTGTGGTCCTGCTTTTAATTCTGGTTTTCGAATTGCTAAATTTCCAAACACGAGTGCAATCATAAATACGCCAAGACCTGTAATACTCCATGCAAGTGTAGAACCCATTGGACCTGATACTTGTGCTAAATTTGCTGGGAGCATAAATACGCCACCGCCAACCATGTTTCCGATAACAAAAGCTGTTAAAATCCATAATCCCCATTTTTTCGTTTCCATTTTTGTTAACTCCTTTGTAGTAAGTTTTGCTTAAACATCATTTTTTACTAGCTTTTTGGCAATAAAAAAAGAGCCATGTAGATAAAAAATACCTACATGGCTCTTCGCCAAAGCGTAGGTACAACGGGAATAACCCTTGTACCTACGCGTAATTTTTCCGCTAGGTTTCAAGGGTTACGTATGATGATGATGTTTTTGTGCAAATGTAACTACAATTGTTGTATAAGTAAGCATAGTTCTTTGCTCCCTTTCTCCTCTGATTTTGAAGTTAGTATACTACATGTTTTTTTGAATGAAAAGAAAAATATAAAAATTTTTATAAAAATACGTTTTAAAGATTAAATATTTACCTGTATTTTTCCTATACTGGAAAATAAGTGAGAGATTGGCAGAAGAGTGTAGCATGGTATAATACATATAGAATTAGAAGGTGACAAGGGGCTATTGTAGATGATGAGCAAGTATGAACAAATTTATACAGAAATCAGTAAGTCTATTGATAATAAACAATTAAAAGAGGGATGCAAAATCCCATCAGAAACTGAATTAATGAAGCAATATGAAGCGAGCCGAGGTACAGTAAGAAAAGCTGTAGATTTATTACAAGAGCGTGGATATGTTCAAAAAATACATGGAAAAGGTGTCTTTGTTTTAAAGCGAAAAAACATTGAATTCAACTTTGGTGGCATTGTAAGCTTCCAAGAAGAAAATGAACGTTTAGGACGCCATTGTATTACAGAAGTCGTGGAAATGGAGAAAGTAAAAGCGACAAAAGAGGTTGCAAAGCTATTAAATGTGAAAGAGAAAACAGAAATAGATCATATTAAACGCGTACGGAATATTGATGGAGAAAAAGTAATTTTGGATATTAATCATTTTGTATCGGAATATATTCCTGGATTAACGAGTGAAATTGCAGCGCAGTCCATTTATAAATACATTGAGAAAGAACTAGGTCTTCATATTAGTTATTCGCAGAGAGTAATTGAAGTACAGCCATGTACAGAGGACGATAGAAAGTATTTAGATTTAAATGGAACAGACTATGTTGTTGTCGTGAAAAACTTTACGCATTTTTATGATGGAAGTCAGTTCGAATATACAGAATCCCGCCACCGCTTAGATATTTTTCATTTTTCAGATGTGGCGCGGAGAAAATAAGGAGATGGAACGTAATAACGTTTCATCTCTTTTTTTATAAAAAAATGACAAACTCGTATATACGAGTGTTGACTAACTTATATATACGAGTTAATATATAATTGTAAACGGTATCAAAAAAAGAAAAGAGGGACGGGAATATGGGGAAAGACTATCGTAAAACAGCAGAGGAAGTGTTGCAGTATATTGGTGGGAAAGACAATATTGAACAAGCTGCACACTGTGTAACGAGACTCCGTATCGCTTTAAAAGATGAAAGTAAAATAGATAACGATAAATTACAATCTGTTTCATTAGTGAAGGGAGCGTTCCATAACGCTGGGGTATTTCAAATTGTAATCGGTCCAGGAGATGTTGATCGAGTATATGCTGAATTGATAACGCTTGCAGGTATGAAGGAAGCGACAGTAGCGGACGTAAAAGATTCTGGAAATCAAAAGTTAAATCCAGCTCAAAAGTTTGTAAAAGTATTTTCAGATGTATTTATGCCGATATTACCAGCAATCGTAACAGCTGGTTTACTAATGGGAATTAACAACCTATTAGGGGCGAAGGACTTATTTTTTGAAGGTAAAAATTTATTAGATGTGTATCCAAACTTAAGTGGGCTTTGGGATTTAGTTAATATGATGGCGAATACAGCTTTCGTATTCTTACCAGCACTTGTCGGTTGGTCAGCAACGAAGCGTTTTGGTGGTAGTCCGATATTAGGGATTGTTATGGGATTAATGCTTGTGCATCCAGCCTTATTAAACGCGTGGGATTACGGAAAAGCAGCGACTGGTTTAGACGGACAAAAGATTGAGTACTTCGATATTTTAGGATTATTTCAAATTGAAAAGGTAGGGTATCAAGGTCAAATCTTGCCGGTTTTAGTAGCTGCTTTTGTATTAAGTAAAGTGGAAATTTTCTTGAAGAAACATGTACCAAATGCAATTCAACTATTAGTTGTACCAATTACAACGATTGTCGTAACAGGTGTATTAGCACTAGGAATTATTGGTCCAGTTACACGTCATATTGGAGATTTATTAACAGCTGGATTAGTAGGTGTATATGAAACAGTACCAGTAGTTGGTGCAGTATTGTTTGGAGCATTATATGCACCACTCGTAATTACAGGTATGCATCATATGTTTATTGCTATCGACTTACAATTAATTGCACAGCACGGTGGTACATTCATTTGGCCAATGATTGCCCTTTCTAACATTGCGCAAGGTAGTGCGGCACTTGCGATGTTCTGGATTTCTAAAAATCAAAATGATAAAAGCATGGCATCTACATCAGCAATCTCAGCATATTTCGGTATTACAGAACCAGCTATGTTTGGTGTAAACTTACGAAATAAATTTCCGTTCTATGCAGCGATTATAGGATCGGCTATTGCAGCTATATTTATTACGTTAAATGGTGTATTGGCACCTGCCATCGGAATTGGGGGATTACCAGCATTTATTTCTATCATTCCGAAATCGATTCCAATGTTTATTGTCGGAATGATTATCGCAGTTGTAATCCCATTTACGTTAACGTGGTTATTTGCAAAAAGAGTAAAACAGAAGTAGGAGGAAGTTGAACATGAAGGATTGGCATAAAAGTGTAGTTTATCAAATTTATCCGAAGAGCTTTAATAGTTATTACAATAAAGAAACCGGTGATATAAAAGGGGTTACAGAGAAACTAGATTATTTAAAAGAACTCGGAGTAGATTATATTTGGTTAACACCGATATACCAATCACCACAAAATGATAATGGATACGATGTAAGTGATTACTACAGCATTGATCCATCTTACGGGACGATGGAAGAGTTTGAAGAGCTTTTAGAAGAAGCAAAGGCACGTAACATTGAAATCATGCTGGATATTGTTGTAAATCATAGTTCGACGGAGCATAAGTGGTTTAAAGAAGCGAAGGAAGATAAAAATAGTCCATATCGTAATTATTACATTTGGCGTGATGAAAAAAATAATTGGCAATCTAAGTTTGGCGGGTCTGCTTGGAAATATGATGAGAAGACAGAGCAATATTTTTTACATCTATTTGATGAGACACAAGCTGATTTAAATTGGGAGAATGAAAAACTTCGTGAAGAAGTATATGATATGATGCGCTTTTGGCTTGATAAAGGGGTAACTGGATTCCGATTAGATGTTATTAATTTAATTTCAAAAGATCAACAGTTTTTAAACGATGACGGAAGCACGGCGACGAGCGATGGTCGTAAATATTATACAGATGGCCCGCGCGTTCATGAATATTTACAAGAGATGAACCGGAATGTTTTTGAAGGGAAAGATGTAATTACAGTTGGAGAGATGTCATCTACAACAATTGATAATTGTATTAAATATTCAAACCCTGAGCGCAATGAATTAAGTATGACGTTTAGTTTTCATCATTTAAAAGTAGATTATCCGAATGGAGATAAGTGGACGAAAGCAGATTTTGATTTCATTAAATTAAAAGAGATTATGTCTAATTGGCAAATTGAAATGCAAAAGGGCGGGGGATGGAATGCGTTATTTTGGTGTAATCATGACCAGCCTCGTATTGTGTCACGCTTCGGTGATGATAGAACGTACCGAAATGAATCTGCAAAAATGTTAGCGACAGCTATGCATATGTTGCAAGGTACACCTTACATTTATCAAGGCGAAGAAATCGGTATGACGAATCCTAAATTCGAATCCATCGAACAATATCGCGATGTAGAATCGTTAAATATATATGATATAAAGCGAGGAGAAGGATTATCAAAAGAAGAGATTATCAGGATTTTAAAACAAAAATCTCGTGACAACTCTCGTACTCCGATGCAATGGAATGAAGAGATGAACAGCGGTTTTACAGCAAGTACACCTTGGATTGCGGTTGCTGACAATTATAAAGAGATTAATGTAGAAAAAGCAGTAGAAGATAAAGATTCTGTATTTTATCATTATAAAAAACTAATCGAACTTAGAAAAGCGTATCGTGTAATTACTGAAGGAGAGTATGCTATTTTAGATGAAAATCATCCTAAAATTTGGGCATATACTCGTACTACAGAGAGTGAAGTGCTGCTTGTTATCAATAACTTCTATGGAGAAGAAATAATGTATTCAGTACCAGCCCATGTCCAATTAGATGGAATGAAACAAGAAGTACTACTGTCGAATTATAAAGATTCCAGCAAGGACATTACAAAACTTAACTTAAGACCATATGAATCAATTGTCTATCGATATAAGAAATAAAAGGTTGTATGCCCGCGCGGCATACAACCTTTTTACTTTAAGACACCACTATACAAAATATTTACGTCTACTTCTGGTTTGAATTTTACTTTTGCATAATCTTTATTCCAATTTTTTTTCTTCCATAAGTCAGGATGATATGCGATAAGATGTCTTCCGATACCGAAAGCATCACAATTTGCTTTTTGTAGTTGGGTTGTTATTTTTTTTGCTTCTTTCGTAAGTTGTTTAGATAGTTCTTTATTTAGTTTTTCTCTATCGTCCATTGTATACAGATTATCTCTTGGAGATTCAAGTGCTATTACCTTTAGTTGTAGCTTAATATGAGCATAAACATTTCCTTTTTTATCGGTTTTTATTTTTAAGTCTCGTTTTAACTTTCGATTGCTAATTTCCATTGTTACATAATCAGATGTCTTCTCTGATTCCTCGCTAGTAAGTTTTTGGGTTATACGGGCACTTGTTCCCATTTTTCCGGTTAATAATACGAATAAAACCGATTGTTTCAAAGGTAAATGCCCAGTCAATTTATCATTGTTAAATAAAGCTACCCCGTTTGTAATTACTTCTTTTCCTTTTATTTTTATGGAAGGGAGGGTAAAGTCTTTACCGGGATCCAACATTTTTGTAGCAGCTGTTTCTAAAGTTTCTTTTGGAAATACACTCATATCTTCTAAGCTTTTCACTTTTTTCTTTAAAAAATCTCCAATTAGTAAATTTCCTACTTTCTTTTTTTCGAGTACCTCGGACGTTTCACCATCTACTGCAATAAGCTTTACTAAAGCAGTTGGATTTGTTGGGTCCCGAAAACTGACATCTAAATAGGGGAGTATCCCTTTTTTTAGAATTTTGGTTCCTAGTAATTGAACACCATATTTAAAATAGCGAATATTCCCAGTCACATTTTTTTTTAGGGCATCGCTTGTATCCCTTATGTTATGCCCCGTTGCTGAATGTATTTCATTCTCGAATGAAGATTGTTCTCCGCTTGAACTTTTTACGAGCTCGATTGTTTGCTGGAGTTTATTATCTTCCGTAATATCAGCTCCAATGCTATAAGCTAACCTTGCCTCCCTTAATGGTTCTTGATCCCAACAGCCAGAAAGGAGGGAACTAGTACATAATATAAAAAGTAATTTAACTCTTTTTTGGAACATATTGTTCTCCTTTCTTCTTTCTTATTACTGAATAAAGTAGAAATAAAAGAGGGAGGCCAACGATGAAAATATAGGTGAACTTATCAGTGAAAGTAGAAATTACTTTTAATTCTTCAGGTGTATCTATAAATAAGGCTACACTAAAAGCAATAATACCAACGATTGGAACAGCTTTTTTATGATTAGAAAGGTTGAATATGTGTCCAATGCCAATAGAAGCAGCACAATAATAACTAGCAATAGAGGCAGCAACAGTTATCATCCAAATTGGTATGAATAGTAAATCAGTTCGGTCTATAATCCCGATATGTAAGGAGCGTAATAAGTAAGCGACTGGTTCTGGAATAAGTTCAACTTGTTTTGGACTAAATACGATAAAGCAAATCCAAACAGTAAAAGTATAAAAAAGCGTTACAAATCCATTAGCGATAGAAATGGCCTTTAGCTTTGCGACAGAGCTGCCATTTACTTTTGGAAAAGCGATAAGAATGATTTCAAAACCATACATAGCTGTAATTGTTTCCTTAGATGCTTGAATTATATTCCACCAGCCGGCTTCTGTAATGGGAAAAATATAAGAGAAATCAGCTCGGGAAAGCCCTAGAGCAATTAAAAGGGCCATTGGAATAATGAGAATAGAGGCCATGACATAAAATCGTACGATGACTTTAAACGTGTTATAAGCGACATAACAACAAGCTACTGTACATAATATGAGAATTGCAGACCACGGAGTCGCTTGTAAAACCCATACTTTAATGACATTACAAGCATTTAACATAACCGTCATACCAATAAGGGTAAAATAAAAAACATAAGCAAAACCTAATAGTTTTCCAAACTTATTACCAAATAGCATACAAACACTTTCATACATATTTGCATCAGGAAATCGTTTTAAGAAAAGCCACATCAGTAAAATAATAAGTTGAATTGCAAGACCAGCGATAAGAGCAGAAATCCATCCACCACCTTTCGCTATTAGGTGAAGACGGTTCGGTAGAGAAAGTATGCCCACTCCGATTTGGCATTGAATAACGAAAAAGGTAAATTGAACTAGCGAGATTTTACTTTGCGTGTTTGTCACCGTCCTCATCCTCTCTCGTTACATGTTGGCGTTGCATTTTTTTCGGCTTTGGATCATGTGGCCTTTCCCAAAATGACCAAATTGGTAGTCTTACGAAAGAATCTTTCATATCTTTTATCCGCATCGGGGCAACAGGAGAAAGATATGGTGTATGAAATGAATGTAGCTGACATAAATGAACAAAAGTTATAATGAGACCGAATGATATTCCTAAATATCCGAATATAGCAGCAAGGAGCATTAATGGAAAACGAAGAATCCGAACAGCTGAACTCATATCGTTTGATGGAACGAGAAAAGATGAGATTGCAGTTAAAGCTACAACGATAATCATTGTGTAAGAAACGAGTCCAGCTTTTACAATTGCATCCCCAATTACTAACCCCCCTACAATACCGATTGTTTGTCCAACGCGGCTCGGCAAGCGAATACCAGCCTCTCGTAACAATTCAAAGATTAATTCCATTAAGAGAGCTTCAAAAATAGGAGGAAGAGGTACTTTCTCTAATGAAGCTTTAATCGTATACACAAGTTCGAGCGGCAACACATCGGGATGAAAAGCGACAGTTGCAATATATAAAGCTGGCAAGAGAAAGGCAATTAAAAAACTTACTAAGCGAATCATTCGGACGAAAGAACCGACAATCCAACGGTTATTATAATCATCTGGTGATTGATAAAAAGCGAATAACGTAACCGGTACGATGAGTGTTGTTGGATCTCCGTCAGATAAAATAGCAACACGCCCTTCCATTAAATTAGCAACAGTTCTATCTGGACGCTCTGTATTTAATTGCTGCGGAAATGGCGAGAAAGACGTATCCTCTATAAATTCTTGTATGTATCCTGGGGGCATAAGTGCATCTGTTTTAATCGTTCCTAATCTTCTTTTCACTTCTGTAACTAAATCGTCATTCGCTATATTTTGCATATAAGCAATTGCCACTTTCGTGTGCATTTCTTCACCGATTGTAAAATACTTAACAACTAAATTTGGACTCTTAATGAGTTTACGAATAGAGGTTAAATTAGTTGCTAGATCTTCTACAAAACCAGTATGTGGACCGCGCACAACTCCTTCATTATCAGGCTCTGCTATATCTCTCTTTAAAGATAAAGCTGTTTCGAAAATACAAAAACTGTCGACGTGTTCATGAAAATATAAGGATTTACCTTGTAATAAAAGTTGTATCCCATAATTTAAATTCGTTTCTTTTTTCATATTTAACGTAGAAAACGCTTTATCTAAAGGTAAATCCGACCGCGTTAATAATGGCTCAAGAGCTAATTGATGAATTAGATTTGGATCTGCTAAAGATTCAATATATATGATCGTTCCTTTTCCGTTTTGAAAAGGGACATCTAATTTTTTTATATCATCTGAGTGGCAGAGCTTATTTTCAATGTAATTAATATTTTCCGGAAGTGATGGAAACATATGCTTTTTGCTATTATCTTGTTTTGAATTTTCCTGTTCAGTCATAATTTCCACCTCTATTAGAATAAAGTCACTCCTGTTAATTTTTGCTTTTTGTGAGAAATTTATGCTTGGATTATTTGAAAAAAATAACCTTGAAAGTTACGTTACGTCATCTTTTACACTTGAGGAAATACGGAGTAGAGGGATGGTGTATATGATTTCGAAATGTATGTGGGGATGGAAAGAAATTTTATATTTATTAGTTTTCATATTTCTTATTGCCCCAGTAACAGTTGAATCTCTTTTTTATGAATATGCTTTAAAAATAATAGGGAACTCATTATATGCTGGAGTATTAATGGGATTTATAATGGCGGTGATGTTTACTACTATAGTTTATCTTTTTTGTATAAAAAGATATGAACTCTCTTGGAAAGATATTGGAATTCGGAAGCTTTCATGGAAAGATTTTTTATGGACAGTTATAGCATTGATTGCCTTAATCGTAGTTAGTATTGCTGTATTAATGATAATGGAGAAGATGGGGATTTCTTTTGAAAATAGTAAAACGGAGACGGTCCAAAATGATAAATCAATATATTCGTTCTGTATCGCGGTAATTGGAGCAGCAGTTATATCACCAATCTACGAAGAAATTTTATATCGCGGTGTTTTTTATACATTTTTTCGTGATAGATATGTTATATGGGGTGGAGTGCTTATAAGTTCTATAATATTTACTGTTGTCCATATTCCAACATACAACACATTACCGGTGAACTTTTTAAGTGGAGTAGTATTTGCGTGGTTATATGAGAGAACAAATTCTATTTTATCGGCTATGATTGCCCATGCATTATTTAATTTCATAGCAGTACTTCTCACATTTGTGTCGAATTAAGAAGATATATAGGAGGGATACATATGGAAATAACAGTAGAACGAGTTTTTACAAAAGAAATTTTAGCAAGAGCAGCAAAGACATTCCGTGTAACAGTGGAAGAGAAGCCACTTGGAGATTTTGAAAATTATATTTTTAAGGCGAAGGGCGATCGTGGTGAAGATTACGTATTACGTTTAACCCACTCTTCTCATCGCTCCAAAAAAGAGGTAGAGGCCGAACTAGATTTTTTACGATATGTTGCGGAGAACGGAGCAAAGGTAGCAGGACCTCTTTATTCAACGTCTCAAAATCTTGTAGAAGAAATTGGAGCAGAGGATGAAACTTTCTTTTTCGCTTCCTTATTTACATATGCAAAAGGTGAGCAAGTAAAAGGAGAAGGATCACCTTATTGGGGAGATGCTTATTTTGAAGCATGGGGCAAAGCGATTGGCCAATTGCATCGTCTAACAATGAACTATCCTAAAACAGACTATCGTGATACGTGGGAAGAAGACGAGAGTGGGATTGTTAATGAATTAGAAGATGATCAAGTGAAAAAAATTGCTGCGGTATTAATGGATGAAATAAAGGCCCTTCCAATTGAAAGAGAAACGTTCGGCCTTATGCATGGTGATATTCATCCAGGTAATTTTCATTATGATGGTAAAGAGCTAACAATCTTTGATTTTGATGATGCGGCTTATAATTACTTTATACACGATTTAGCGATGGTTCTCTATTACTCTGTTCTATTTACACCGTGGACAGCGGAAGAGAAGACAGAGTTTGCTCGTAAACAGTTACAAGTGTTAAGAAAAGGATATGAGTATGAGCACAGGCTGGCGAATAGTTGGTATGAATCGTTACCGCTATTTTTACGTTTACGTGATATAGGTTTATATGGCACGCTTCAAAAGAAGTTTAAAGGGAAAGATATGCCAGATAACTTCCGGAATTTATCAGAAGAGCTATATGAAAGAATTATAAAAAGAGAAGCAATTGTGAATATATAATACATTTTGTTCAAAACAAAGTATATAAAATAAATATATACTTTGTTTTTTTATACAAAAATATGTTTACTTTATTAAAATAATATTGTCCTAGATTAGGTATGCACTTATAATTTTATATATATTCTGAATATTCTTTATAAAGAAGGAGGGGGAATGTTGGAAGCTTTCGTAAATTGGTTAAATAATATTGTTTGGAGTCCAGCACTTGTTTATTTATGTTTAGGAGTAGGTTTATATTTTTCTATTCGAACGAAGTTTTTACAAGTAAGACATGTAGGAGAAATGGTGAAGCTGACATTTCAAGGAGAAAAATCAGAGGCTGGTGTTTCTTCGTTCCAAGCGTTAGCACTTTCATTATCAGGGCGTGTTGGGACTGGGAATATAGCTGGGGTAGCAACAGCGGTTGCCTTCGGTGGACCAGGAGCTGTATTTTGGATGTGGGCAGTGGCCTTTTTAGGAGCAGGATCAGCTTATGTGGAATCAACACTCGCGCAAATATATAAGACGAAACATCAAGGGCAGTTTCGCGGTGGACCTGCTTATTACATTGAAAAAGGTTTAGGTGTGAAATGGTATGCATTAGTATTCGTTGCAGCGACAATTATAGCAACGGGTCTTTTACTACCAGGTGTGCAAGCAAATAGTATTGCTGTAAGTTTAGAGACAGCTTTTGGAATTAACACTACATTATCAGGGGCTTTATTAGTTGTTGTATTAGCTCTTATCATCTTCGGTGGAGTAAAGCGAATTGTTAACGTTGCACAAGTTGTCGTACCGTTTATGGCAGTTGGTTATATTTTAGTAGCTTGCGTTATTGTTGCTATGAATATTGAAAAATTGCCAGAAGCATTTATGTTAATTATAAGAAGTGCATTTGCATTAGAAGCAGCATTTGGTGGTATTATCGGTTTAGCAATTTCTTGGGGAGTAAAACGTGGTATTTATTCCAATGAAGCAGGGCAAGGAACTGGACCACATGCAGCGGCAGCTGCTGAAGTATCACATCCAGCTAAACAAGGTTTAGTGCAAGCATTTTCCGTTTACATTGATACATTATTTGTTTGTTCAGCAACAGCATTTATGATGATTATTACAGGCATGTATAACGTATTTGATGCAAGCGGAAAAAACTTTATCGTAAATAAATTAAATGGTGCACAGCCAGGACCGGGATATACACAGGCAGCTGTAGAATCTGTTTTCCCTGGATTTGGAAACGGTTTCGTTGCAATCTCGTTACTATTCTTTGCCTTTACAACAATTATGGCGTATTACTACATTGCAGAAACGAATATCGCGTACTTAAATCGTGATAAAGACCGCCCTTGGATGTCTATGGTACTAAAGTTTGTATTTTTAGGAGCTGTCTTCTACGGTTGTATAAAAACAGCAGCAACAGCTTGGGCTTTAGGTGATATCGGTGTAGGAATTATGGCGTGGGTAAATATCATTGCGATTTTACTATTACAAAAACCTGCATTAGTCGCATTAAAGGATTATGAAAAGCAGAAAAAAGAAGGAAAAGATCCAGTATTCGATCCAGGTCCATTAGGAATTAAAAATGCTGACTTTTGGGAGCATGAATACGGGAAAGATAAGAAAGAAGAAGTATCTTAATCGAATAGAAATGAAAAAGCAAAGGGAAAATCCCTTTGCTTTTTTTATGAGCAAAATGAAGCAGGCAGTTATTTTTTTGCCTATTTTTGAATATAAAAAGAATGTACATGCTTTGTTAGTGGAAGGGGGGAGTATGTTGATAGAGTTTCGTAATGTAAATAAATATTATGGCAATTTTCAAGTATTAAAAGATATTAATGTGCAAGTGAAGAAAGGTGAAGTGGTAGTAGTTGTTGGACCTTCAGGATCAGGAAAAAGCACGTTGCTTCGTTGCATAAATCAGCTAGAGACAATTACAGATGGAGAGTTAATTGTACAAAATACGGAGGTACACAATGCCAAAACAGATATGAATGAATTACGCCGAAATATCGGAATGGTCTTTCAACATTTTTATTTATATCCACATAAAACGGTTCTTCAAAATATTACACTAGCACCTATTAAAGTAAATAAAGTTTCAAAAGAGGAAGCTGAGAAAACGGCAATGTTTTATTTAGAGAAAGTAGGAATCCCGGAGAAGGCTAGTGTATATCCACATCAATTATCTGGAGGGCAACAGCAAAGGGTAGCAATTGCTAGAGGGCTCGCAATGCAGCCGGAAATTATGTTGTTCGATGAGCCGACGTCTGCTCTTGATCCAGAGATGATTGGGGAAGTACTTGATGTTATGAAAACGCTAGCTAAAGAAGGGATGACGATGGTTGTTGTCACGCATGAGATGGGTTTCGCGCGGGAGGTAGCCGATCGGATTTTATTTATGGATGATGGCAAAATCATTGAGGATACAACACCGGCGCAATTTTTTGCAAGTCCTGAACAAGAAAGAGCGCGTCTATTTTTAAGCCGAGTGTTAAACCATTAAAGGAGGAGTTTTATGCTTAAAATGAAAAAGTTGTTTACGTTAATCGTATTTTCATGTTTATTCGTACTTGTCGTTGCCGGGTGCGGAAGTAAAAAAGATGAGGCGAAAGAAACGAACACGAAGCAAGGCGGGGCTGTTGAGCAAATTAAGAAGCGCGGGAAATTAGTAGTTGGGGTGAAGAATGATACGAACTTATTTGGATTGAAAAACCCTTCAACAGGGCAGGTAGAAGGATTTGATGTTGATGTTGCAAAGGCACTTGCGAAAAAAATCCTTGGAGATGAAAAGAAACTAGAATTAAAAGAAGTAACGTCTAAAACGCGTATTCCACTACTGAAAAACGGTGATATTGATGCAATTATCGCAACAATGACAATTACAGAAGAACGTAAAAAAGAAGTGGATTTTTCAGATGTATATTTTAAAGCAGGACAATCGTTACTTGTGAAAAAAGGGAGCGATATTAAAAGTATTGATGATGTGAAAAAAGGTGTGAAAGTGTTAGCAGTAAAAGGTTCAACGTCTACAAATAATATTCGTCAAAAGTCACCGGAAGCGACTGTATTAGAATTTGAAAATTACAGTGAGGCATTTACGGCGTTAAAAGCAGGGAAAGGTGACGTTTTAACGACAGATAATGCAATTCTTTACGGCATGGCAAAACAAGATTCGAATTATGAAGTTGTTGGGAAAATTTTTACGGATGAACCGTATGGAATTGCAGTGCAAAAAGGTGCAGATGATTTAACGAAAGAGATTAATAGCTTAATTAAAGACATGAAAGCAAACGGAGAGTATGACAAATTATATGAGAAATGGATTGGGCAAAAACCAGAGAAGTAAAGTGATAAATAGTAAAAGTGAGAGGATGAGAGTACTCATCCTCTTCTTCTAAAGAAAGAGGGGAGAATATGTGCCTGATTTTTCTATATTAACGAATAACATTGATATGTATTTAGAAGGATTTAAATATACAGTGATGTCTAGTGTAATCGCATTAATAGGCAGTTTTATTTTAGGCATAATATTAGCGGTAATGCGTATTGCACCGATTCGCATTTTAAATTGGTTGGGAGCAACTTTTGTAGAATTTGTAAGAAATATTCCACTCGTATTAATTGCATTTATATTTTATTTCGCTTTACCTGTAATAGGAATTACTTTAAATGGTTTTGTAGCAGGGACAGTTACGCTTACGGTATATACTGCAGCGTTTATTGCAGAGGTTATTCGCGCGGGTATTTTATCAGTCGCGAAAGGTCAGATGGAAGCAGCACGTTCTTCAGGATTGACGTATACGCAAGCAATGTACCATGTCGTTTTACCTCAAGCGATGAAAATTGTAATCCCTCCTCTAGGAAATCAATTTTTAAATTTAGTAAAAAACTCTTCCATACTCGGAATTATCGCTGGAGCTGATTTAATGTATCAAGGAGACTTAATTTCAACGAAGACATTTGTTACGTTCGATGTGTATATATTTGTCGGGATGTTTTATTTAATATTAACAATTCCGCTCAGTATGCTAGTGCGTTATTTAGAAAAACGCTTAGCAAAGGAGGCGGTGTAAATGGATTTTAAGGGAGCAATAACAGGTGATCATATTCTGTTTTTATTAAAAGGATTACTTATAACGCTAGAGGTAGCGCTCATAGCAATTGTACTTAGCTTTATTATTGGCAGTGTAATAGGGATATTGCGCTACATGAAAATACCTGTCGTCTCACAAGTATTAGGAATTATCGTTGAAATAATTCGAAACTTACCACTACTTTTAATTATATTTTTCACGTATTTTGCACTTCCAGAAGCAGGATTGAAATTAGAAATTATAACAGCTGTAATTGTTGCTTTAACAATATTTGAAGCAGCAATGATATCTGAAATTGTTCGAAGTGGTCTATTATCGATTGAAAAAGGACAGATTGAGGCCGCAAGATCTTCAGGATTAACGTATGTTCAAGCGCTTTGGCATATCATTTTACCACAGGCGTTAAGAAGAATGGTTCCACCGCTTGTTAGTCAGTTTATTTCATTGCTGAAAGATACAGCATTAGCAGTTGTTATATCACTGCCAGAGCTTATGCATAATGCTCAAATTATTAGCGGACAGAATGTAAATTATATGATTCCAACGTTTATAGTAGTAGCTTGTATGTACTTTATTGTAAATTATAGTTTATCAATTTTATCGAGAAGATTAGAACTCCGTTAACCTTTACAATATATGTAAAGGTTTTTTCCTTGTTTAACCTTATTTTCCTTTAATTATAATCTGAATCTCGTGATAATTCGATTTTTTATATTATTTTATCAGAAAAGTTTTAATTTTATATAGAAATTGTAATCGCTTTCGTGTATATTTTTATTATCAGAAAATTTTAACAAGATATAGGGGTATTTGTAGGGGGAGGATTTAGATGCAGCAACAAACGAATGAGAAATTACATCGTACGATGAAGAGTAGACATTTATTTATGATCGCACTAGGTGGTGTAATTGGGACTGGTTTTTTCTTAGGTTCAGGTTACACCATTAATCAGGCTGGACCAGGGGGAGCCATCCTTTCCTATTTAGTGGGCGGATTTATTATGTATTTAACAATGCTTTGTCTTGGAGAGTTAACGGTAGCAATGCCAGTTTCAGGCTCTTTCCAAAAGTATGCGACGAAGTTTATTGGACCAGGAACGGGCTTTATGATTGGCTGGCTATATTGGCTTGGCTGGGCAGTGACAGTAGGTTTAGAGTTAACGTCAATCGGTTTAATGATGAAAAGATGGTTTCCGAATGTTGATGTTTGGGTGTGGTGTCTCGTATTCGGCGTTATTTTATATGCGTCAAACGCAATTTCGGCGAAAAGTTATGCTGAATTAGAATTTTGGTTCTCTAGTATTAAAGTAGTTACCATTCTTGCATTTGTTGTTCTTGGTGGTAGTGCATTACTAGGGTTTATATCATATGACGGAAAAGAAGCGGCACCTCTTTTCTCTAACTTTGTAAGCGAAGGTGGATTATTTCCGAATGGACTAGCTGCCGTATTACTTACGATGATTACAGTTAACTTCTCGTTCCAAGGAACAGAGTTAATCGGGATTGCAGCAGGAGAAAGTAAAGATCCTGAAAAAACAATTCCACGTGCGATTCGTAATACAGTATGGCGCATTATGTTATTCTTCATTTTAACAATGACGATTTTAGTAGGGTTAATTTCTTGGAAAGAAGCTGGCGTAATTGAAAGTCCATTCGTAGTCGTATTTGATAAAATTGGTATTCCATACGCAGCTGATATTATGAACTTCGTTATTATTACAGCGTTACTATCTGTAGCGAATTCAGGATTATATGCGGCAACTCGTATATTATGGTCACTTGCAAATGAAGGAATGGCACCAACATCGTTCCAGAAAGTAAATAAGCGTGGTATTCCAATTACAGCACTAGTTGTAACGATTGCAGTAGCTGGCCTTTCTTTATTCACAAGTTTCCTTGCAGAAGATACAGTATACATGTACTTATTATCTATAGCTGGTTTATCGGCTGTTTCAAGTTGGATCATTATCGCTCTATCGCAACTTCGCTTTAGAAGTCAGTATATAAAAGGCGGAGGAAAGTTAGAGGACTTAAAGTATAGAACACCGTTATATCCAATTGTTCCTATTTTAGCTTTAATTACAAATAGTATTGTTGTTATTAGTTTAGCGTTTATTCCAGAACAAAGAATGGCGTTATATTGTGGTATTCCATTTATCATTTTCTGCTACATATATTATTATATAAATAAGAAACGGCAGAAACCGATGAAGGTGGAGACAACTAATGAAACTAACAATCAAACACGATGATATTGAGGCAGATTTATCGTATGGTCCATTAGCGATTGGAAAAGAAAACGGATATTCACCGTTACAATTACTCGTTTCTTCTATCGCAGGGTGTAGTGCAATTGTCTTTCGAACAATTTTAGAAAAGAAACGTATTACATATGATACGTTTACAATTGAAACGGAAATTGGTAGAAGTGAAGCTTTATCAAAACCAGTTGAAAGTGTTCATTTGCATTATAAAATTAAAGCACAAAACATTACAGAAGAGCAGTTGGACAAGGCGCTGCAGCTTGCAGTTAAAAATTGCACGATTGTTCAATCGGTAAAAGATAGTATAAAAGTTACGGAAACAATTGAACTAATAAAGTGAAACATAGAAACGTGAGAATATAGATCTCACGTTTTTATGTTTTTTATAAAGGGGGAAATATGATGGAATGTTTAGGGTGTAAATTAGCAAGCGAAGAGGAAAAAATATATAAAGTATATGAAGATGAGTATGTAACATGCTTTTTAGATCATGAACCTTTCTATCCAGGACATACTTTAATTGTGCCAAAGCAGCATGTTGTAGAAGTAGACGAATTAGATGATGTTGTAGCAAAAGCAATTATGGATGCTTCTAAACTGATTGCAAAAGCGATTAAGCTATTATATAGACCAGGTGGAATTAAAATTTGTCAAAATGGTGGAGTCTTTAACGAGTTATCGCATTACCATATGCATGTCGTACCAAGGTATAAAGATCGTTCGTTTGCTGAGTTTTATATGGTACAACCGGGAGAGAAAGAGAGCCATAACTTGGAAGAGACACAGGATTTGTTAAAAGAAGCGATAGAGAAAATACTGTTTACTGAAAAGGCGTAGCAGTCAGGAAAATTCTAATATTAAAAGCCTAATTTCTCAGTTAAAATAGAGAAATTGGGCTTTTGTTTATTCTATTATTAAATTTTAACTATAAAAAGATGGAAGAGCTATCAGTCTTCATACATATATATAATTTCTTTCGCGCGCATACGTAAACCATCTATTAATTCTTTCGGTTCTAAAACTCGTGCATCTTTTCCAAGTCTATAAAATAAAGGGGTAATAAAGTTAATTTCTCCTTTATCAATTGTTGAATGTATATATCCTGTTCCGTCTTCGTTTACTACTACGAATTCTTCAAGGTAAGGAACGCTTTTACATTGGCGTACGCCTTCTGTCGTTAATAAAACATGTAACTGGGTAGGAATGTTTATGACGTTAGAGTTAGAGATGAACCATTCTTCTAAATTCATGAACGTACTTTTATTTTCTTCTGCTGATAATATAGAAAGAATACGATCAACGCGATACAGTAATACTTTTTTTCTACTGAAGTCATAGGATGGTAAGTACCATAGCCCGTCATGAGCATATACACCGATAGGATGAACATGTTTTGTTTTTATCCCCGATTTAGATTCATATTGAAAGTGTAAATTTTTATTTTCAATAGCCGCAGTTAGTACTTCGTTTAAAAGAGGTGTATTAATTGTTCTCTTCGGATTCCAAAAAGCGATATAAGAACGTATTTTATCAACTTTCGCTTTCGCATCATGCTGTAGAGAGCTATACAGTTTATGTGTAACGGAATTGATTTCTGTGTTAAAAGGTAAGTCTCGATAGTAACTTAAAGATTGAAAAGCAAAAAAGATGGAGACTGCTTCTTCTTCCGTAAATAAAATAGGGGGAATGACTCTATTTGTTAATACTTTATAGCCTCCGTTACGACCTTGTTCAGCATAAATAGGTAATCCCATATCACTTAAATCTACAATATATCTATGGACAGTACGAACGGAGATATTAAATTCGTCAGCTATTTCTTGAGCTGTAAATGTCTTTTTGGCAGAAGCAAATATAAGAATATCTAATAAACGTTTAGCTTTTGACAAATGTATCACCTTTTTCTTTTTAACATGACATAAAGTGTCATGTTTTATTGTTAGTATATTGTTTACATCATAATGTTATCAAGATGAAACACAAGGAGGAAAAGAGATGTCACGTGAAATTGTTTTATTTATTGCGGCGAGCTTAGATGGATATATTGCGAAAGAAAATGATGATTTAGAGTGGTTAATGGAAACGGAAGGAGAGGGAGATAACGGTTATACAGAAATGTATGAAACAATTGATACAATAATCATGGGAAAAAGAACGTACGATTATGTAGTAGAGCATATAGAACCATTCCCGTATTTAGATAAAAAATGTTATGTTTTTTCTAACTCACAAAAAGGTTCAAACGAAAACGTGGAGTTTGTAAATGAAGATGTAGTGGAGTTTACAAAAAGGTTAAAAGCACAAGAAGGATCTAAAATATGGATGGTCGGTGGAGGAAGTCTACTAAGAGAGTTCTTTAAGAATAATTTAATTGATGAATATGTTGTTACAATTACACCGCATATATTAGGTTCTGGAGTTCCGTTATTCCAAGATAAGAACCCAGAAATTAATTTAACTTTAACGGATACGAAACGTTTTGGGCAATTTGTAAATTTATATTATAAAGTAAAATGATAAAGAAACACGACTACCATCAGTAGTCGTGTTTTTGTATAGATGGTAATGAAATGATAAAGCGAGACCCGTGATCGACTTCGCTCGTTACAGTAATATTCCCGCCGTGTAGTTCTACAATTTCTTTTACGATAGATAACCCTAAACCAGTTCCGCCTGTAGCTCGTGATCTCGCTTTATCAACTCGATAAAAGCGGTCGAAAATGTGAGGGAGGTCTTCAAGCGGAATACCTTCGCCTTCATCTTCAATTGTAATGGAAATATGTTTATGTTCTTCTGTAACAGAAATGTTTATATGAGAATGCTCTTTCGAATGTCTATAAGCGTTATTTAAAACGTTCACTATAACTTGTTCAAATCGTTTCTCATCTAAGCTTACTACCAGTGTAGGAGGACAAGAGAAAGAAACTTTAATGTGTTTTTCTTTATATATGGCATTTACTTTTTCGGCTATGCGAGTCAGGAAGGTGTGTAAATGTACTTCCTTTACTTGAATAGAAAAGTTATGTTGTTCCATTTGTGCAAGTGAAAATAAATCTTGAACTAAGTTTGTAATGTAATCAGACTCATCTTTTATAATAGATAAATATCGCAAACGTTGCTCAGGAGATGTGCTTTCTTTTAAAGCAATGTCAGCGTAACCTCTTACGTATGTTAATGGTGTTCGTAATTCGTGAGCAACACTTGCTAGAAATTCACTCCGCTCTGTTTTCATATAATGTAAATCATTAGCAAGCGTTTGAATAGACGATGCCAGTTCACCAATTTCGTCATTTCGAGTAGTCGTTAACGAAACTGATAAATCACCTTTACTCATTTTTTCAGTGGCATGTTTCATGTGTAACAATGGTTTTGTTAATAAGCGTGATAAGAGAAAGATGGTGATGGCTGTTAATAGAAATGTGATAGCACCAGCAATAATGAATTGTTTTGTTAGCCCATTCACCATCTTTTCAATGGATTCTGTCCCAAGAAACATGTACACATAGCCTTCATGTTTTCCATCTACTACAATGGGACTAACTGTACATATATAATTAGATGTTTTCCAATGATTCTCTATAATTGCGCCTTCATGATCTGTCCGTGTTTGCATCTTTTCAATATGCTTTTTTATAGTAGTATTAATTTCATTAGATTTAGCTAGTACATCCTTATTTGCATTTGTAATAACGACAGTGGTTTCGGCTTCAGATTCCATTAGTGCAACATGGGAGATTGTTTGCTTATCAAAATACTTTTCAAGGACATCTCTGTGACTATTTCCGCGCTTTAATAAAGCTGTCATTTCTTCATTTACTCTATTGTTGACAAGGCTATAATAAAGCAAGACAAATAGAACACTTTCAATTAAAAGTGTAACAATTAAAAAATAAAATCCGAGTTGAATAGAAATTCGCTTCATCGTTTTGCTCCTTACTCTAGAGTATCAACCCATCGATACCCGACTCCGTAAACTGTTTTTAAGTGGTGATCAATAGGGAAATTTACTTTTCGTAATTTATCACGCAAATTACGAATATGTGAATCGACTGTTCGATCTTCTGTATTTGTATTTAATCCCCAAATTCGTTCGATGAGCTGATCGCGGCTTAATACGTAGTTCACATGACGTAAAAATAATCCGAGTAAAGAGAATTCGATTGGAGTGAGAAGAAGTTCTTCATTATCGACAGAGACGAAATGCTTTGCCTCATCCCATAAAATGCCGTGATATTGGATTTGCGCGTGTTGATTCGTTCGCCTTAAAACAGCTTCAATTCTTGCGAAAAGCTCCTCTTCATGGAAAGGTTTCGTTACGTAATCATCCGCTCCGAGTTTTAACCCTTGGATGACATCTACTGTTTGATCACGAGCAGTTACCATAATGATAGGAACGTTACTAAATGATCGAATTCTTTTGCACGTTTCCCACCCATCCATCTTTGGCATCATAATATCGAGTAAAACAAATTTGAAGTTTCGATTTTCTATATGTGAAATAGCTTCTTCCCCGGACACTGCACACACGCAGTTATATCCGATTGGAGTAAGATAAAGTGTTAATAATTCAAGCATTCTCGGCTCATCATCTACGAGTAGTATATCGATCATAGAGTACCTCCGCATTTGTAGTTATTACTTAAATTGTAAGTCAAAATCATGAAGAAATGGTGCAGATTATCATGCATCTGCATAATTTCTTCAGAATTGCTTGTTATTGTAAAGTTGAAATTCCATTTTAGGTAATGATATTGGCTCAAAAACGATTCATACGGAGGCGGTATAGTGAAAAAGATGACCCGAATCTTTGGGATAACAATAATTACAGCAGTTGGTCTTGCTGCATGTGGGCAAACGAACACGGATCATAAAAGTCATGAATCGAAAGAAGAGAACAAAACAGAGCAAAAGGAAATGAAAATGAATCAGGAGGTAACTGCGCCGAAAGAAATGAACGAAGGTGCATCGAATGATTTATTAACGACAAGCTTAAAAAATGTAACGAGATTAAACACAAACGATCCGCTGCAAATGGCAGTATTAACTTCGCAAACGATATGGCCAGCAACGCATAAAGAAAATCGGCCAGGCGCTATTATTTTAGTACCAGTAAACGAATGGCAATTAGGTATCGCGAGTGCCGATCTTATCCATCACCCAAACAACGGGCCTATCTTATTTATAGAAAAAGAAAAGGTACCCGAAATGACGTTAAAAGAAATAAAACGATTAAATCCGCTCGGAACGAAAGATGGAACACAAATTATGGTGATGGGGGATGTCGGTGCATCTACCCTTGAGCAATTAAAAGATTATAAAGTAAAGCAAATAAAAGAAACGGATCCAGCTACATTTGCTAAAGATGTGGATAAAGAATATGCCGATATAACAGGAAGCTACCCAAATAGTGTTATTATCGGTTCGTCTGAAGAAGAAGGACGTTTATATACAACACCAGCTGTAAATTGGATCTCTCATATGCCAGAACCGCTTTTATATACAGAGAAAGATAAGGTGCCAGAAGCAACGATAGAGGCATTAAAGGTGAGAAAAGAGAAAGTGAATATATATGTATTAGGACCAGAAAAAATCATTTCAAAAGCAGTGGAAAAAGAGTTAAGTAAATACGGGAAAGTAACGCGTATTAGTGGTGAGACCCCAACAGAAAATTCTGTTGCCTTTGCGAAGTTTAAAGATGAAAAAACAAAATTTGGATGGGGGTTCACAAAACCAGGTCATGGTTTATCATTTGTTTCAAGCAAAACACCAGACTTAGCAGTCGCAGGAGCACCATTTTCACATATGGGTAAACACGCACCTGTTGTATTGTTAGAAGAAGGTAAAGCTTCGCAACCAGTTTATGACTTCCTTGCTACTATTCAGCCGAAGTTTAAAGATGATCCAACACTTGGACCGTATAACCACGGCTTCTTATTAGGAAGTACGAGTGATATTTCATTTGAAACGCAAGGTGTACTGGATGAGAGGTTAGAGATTGTGCCAGAAAGTGGTCAAGGGCACGGTGGGCATTAATAAAAGGAGCAAAGGCGCTACCGAAGTAGCGTCTTTTTTTTAGGAAACTTTTACATAGCAAAAATCTCTCTACTCGTTATATAATAGCCTTCGTGCAGTCGGCTTAGATTTTCTTATGGAGAAAATCAAATGAGAAAAGAGTAGAGGAGTGGTATTTTGTTTCAAACGATAAAAAATGATTGGTTCTCCAATGTGAGAGGGGATGTACTATCGGGAATTGTCGTCGCTTTAGCATTAATTCCTGAAGCGATTGCTTTCTCTGTTATTGCAGGCGTGGATCCGACCGTTGGGTTATACGCTGCCTTTTGTATTGCAGTTACCATTTCATTTGTTGGCGGACGGACTGGAATGATTTCAGCTGCAACAGGTGCAATGGCATTATTAATGGTAACACTCGTTAAGGATCATGGTTTGCAATACTTATTTGCTACAACGATATTAACGGGTATTGTCCAAATTATTTTTGGCGTCTTCAAACTGAGCTCATTTATGAAGTTTGTTCCGAAATCTGTTATGAGTGGTTTTTTAAATTCACTTGGAATTTTAGTTTTTACAGCGCAATTGCCACATTTTAAAAATGCAACTTGGCAAATGTATGCACTTGTCGCATTAGGACTTGTAATTATATATGTATTTCCACGTATTACGACGGCTGTACCGTCTACACTTATTTCTATTATTATTGTGACAAGTATTGCACTTATGAGCGGATTACAGTTAAAAACAGTCGGGGATATGGGAAGCTTGCCGAAAGAATTACCGTTCTTTAGCATGCCTGACGTGCCTTTTACACTTGAGACATTAGGGATTATTTTACCGTATGCAGTTATGCTTGCAATTATCGGTTTACTAGAGTCTTTATTAACAGCTTCAGTTTTAGATGATATGACACATACGGAAAGTAATAAACATAAAGAAGCACGTGGACAAGGTATTGCAAACATTGTTGCTGGTTTCTTCGGAGGAATGGCAGGATGTGCAATGATTGGACAATCTGTTATTAATATTAAATCAGGTGGACGCGGTCGTTTATCAACATTTGTAGCGGGCGGATTTTTAATCGTATTACTATTCGTTTTAGGTGACTATGTCGTGCATATTCCGATGGCAGCTTTAGTTGCAGTTATGATTATGGTTTCAATCGGAACATTTGATTGGAACTCTGTAACAACGATTCATAAAGTACCAAAAGGAAACGCATTTGTTATGATCGTAACAGTTGTGATTGTCTTAATTACACATAATTTAGCATTAGGTGTAATTATCGGAACAGTAATTAGTGCTGTTTTATTTGCATTCAATATGGCAAAGATTCACGTGAAACATTTATATATTGAAAATAAGAAAATATACGAAATTCATGGTCAACTTTTCTTTGCATCTACAGCAGACTTTATAAATCACTTTTCATTTGAGGAAGATGTAAAAGAAATTGAGTTGAATTTTACTCACGCACACGTATGGGATGATTCAGCGGTAGCAGCAATTGATAAAGTTATCATGAAGTATGAACAAAGTGGCGGGAAAGTAAGTATAGCGGGATTAAATGAACGAAGCTCGAAGATTATTTCAAATTTAGCTACTTATAATAAAAGAATTGCTAGTTAGAAGCCTCCTTTTTAGGGGGCTTTATTATATAATACGAGTAGGATAACGAAAAGGGGATTCAGCATATGTACAAACAAATTATATTAGCATGTGACGGCTCTGAACATGCACTTCGAGCAGCGGAACATGCAACATATATTGCGAAATGTAGTGAAGAAACAAATGTTGAAGTTGTGTACGTAGTAGATAATAGAACAGCAAAATCAGATATTATACAAGGCCAAACAGATTTAGAAACAATATCGGCTAGCCGAAAAGATAAATTAAAAGAGATTGAAGGTTTATTAAAGAAAGAGAACATTCCTTATACAATTACGATATTACATGGTGATCCTGGAGATACAATCGTTCAATATGTAAATACAGGGGATATAGATCTTGTTATAGCTGGAAGTAGAGGGTTAAATACACTACAAGAGATGGTGCTTGGTAGTGTAAGTCATAAAATAGCAAAACGAGTGAAATGCCCGGTGATGATTATAAAGTGAAATAGAATGTAACTAAGACCTTAGGATAGCTGGGGTCTTTTTTTTTGTATAAATGCCCCTTAATTGTGGGAATACTAGATATATAAGCTAAAAAGATGTTAACTTACAAATTTGTAAGTTTGTTGTTAGTGAAATCGATGTTATGAAAAATATTCCATTGGTAAAATAAAAGTATCGAAGGAGAGATAGGGAGGATGAAAAAGATGAAAGCATTTCAAAATTTATCATATAGCCAAGGTGTCGGTCTTATTTGTTTAGGGGGATTTGCTGCATCTGTTACGTTAGCTGTTGTAATAAAGATGATTCATCAAATCTTTTAATAGTAGAGTCGGGAAGGAATTGGTTGTTATTAATAGTAAGAGAAGGGTTATAAATGAAAAATAGCTCCTAGCATGTATGTAGATGCTAGGAGCTATTTTATTATTTCTCTGTTTCTGCTTTATCGCTTGTTACGCTAACTTTACCCCATTTATATTGATCTTCTGGTGTATATTTATAATCTTTTACGCGATTATTTACACCTTTTAAGTCAAATTTATAATGAAGTGGAATTAATGGCACTTCATCATGAATTAATTTTTGCCATTTATCGTAGACATCTTTACGGTACTTTTCATCAGCAGCTTCTGGAGAAATACCTTGTTTTAATAATTCTGTGTTTTTGTCAGTAGCCCAACGTGGGTAATTGAATGCTGCATCTTTAGCCCAAATACCAGAAGGGTCTGGGTCAGATCCAGTTCCCCAAGCTGCTGCGAAAAGATCAACTTTGGGATCATCTTTTTTAATCATATCGTAGAATGAGTTAAATTCATGTAAGCGACCATCAAGAAGCTCTACTTTTAGGCCGATGTCTTTCCAAGATTGGATAAAGAATTTTGCAAGTGGTTCACTTACATCGCTACCACTCATTGATAAGAAATTAGCTTTAAACTCTTTACCATTCGGATCTTCACGGAATCCATCTCCGTTCGTATCTTTATAGCCCGCTTCATCTAATAACTTTTTAGCTTTCTCTACATCTTTATCATAGGAACCAGCTTTATTGTTATGATATTTTGGTAGGGATGGTGGGATTGGTGAGTTAGCCGGATAACGTAGGCCGTGATATAATTTTTCACCAATTTCTTTTCGATCGATAGCATACGCCATTGCTTGACGTACACGAACATCTTTAAATTTCTCTTTATCCATTACTACTTCTTCTTTTTCTTTATCCATATGTCCTAATTTAAAACCGATATAACTATAGTATAAATCAGTTTTACCGACTAATTGCGCATTTTTTAATTTACTTACATTTGGATACTGATCTGCACTTACTTCAGCAATGTCAATATCACCATTTTTTAAGGACGCGTTAACAACGGACGGGTTAACAACTTTTAAAACCATGCTTTTCAGTTTTGGTTTTCCACCATAATAATCATCAAAACGTTCAAATTCAACAGCTTCACCTGGCGTAATTTTCTTCACTTTAAAAGGTCCGAAACCAATTGGATTTTTACGGATTTTATCAGATTCTGCTAATTTATCGATTGGTACATCTCCTAAGTATTTCTTATGAAGAGGGTATGTCCAAAGCCCAGTTTTCACTGAAGGGTTTGGTGTTTTAAACGTAATCGAAATTGTTTTTGGATCAGTTACCTTTATACCTGAAATTTTTTCGGCTTTTCCATTATGGTAATCTTCCATACCTTCAATCATTTGCATTTGAGTGTCATAGCGAGAACCGGCATATTGTTTGTTACCAATCACTAGATAAGAGTATTCTAAATCCTCAGCAGTAACAGGGTTTCCATCATGCCACTTTACATTATCTTTAATTTTTAGTGTAATTGTCTTTTTATCTTTAGAAATTTCATATGTAGCAGCGCCATCATTCGTGTATTCCCAGTTTTCGTCATTTGATAATAGAGATTCATCGAAAATTGTAATGACTTGGTTATCGGGATCCCCTTCATATACAGCGAAATTTAAAAGTCCTTCAAATGGTGTGTTAGAAACAAGACCATATGTTAATGAACCATCTTTAATTTCTTTTTTATCATTTTTAACAGATGCACTAAATTTATTTGTATCTACTTTTTTTGTGCTGCTCGTTTTTTCACTACCACCACTGCCCCCACATGCTGAAAGTAGTAATGTTGAAACCGCAAGTGTACTTAATACTTTGAAAAACTTTGGCTTATTTGTCATTTCTTCCACCCCTTATCCTTTTCTTTGTCTTGCGTCGGCCGAACGACGTAGCGCCTGACCAATAAAATTTATACACAGCATCAATGTTAAAATCATGATTGATGCAGGTAACCAAATCCACCATTTCTCTTGTAATACATCTGGATTTCTAGCATAACTAACAAGTGTACCAAGGCTTGGTGTACTCTCTGGTAGGCCAAAACCTAAGAAAGTTAAACCAGATTCAATACCGATGTTTCCAGCAAGATTTAATGTAACGCTAACAATGATAATTGAACTTAAGTTAGGTAGTACTTGGAAAAGAATGATTTTCCAGTTTGGTGTTCCTAAAGTTTTAGATGCAGAGACATAATCTAGTTCTTTTTCAGTTAATACTTTTGAGCGAATTAATCTGGCCTTTCCGGTCCATAAGAACACGCTCATAATTAAAATGAAAGTGAAAATATTGAATGTAGGAACAAGTGTAATAAATACAATTACAAGCATTAAAAATGGTAAAACCATAACAAAGTCGATAATGCGCATAATGATATTATCAATAGTTCCTCCAAAATATCCGGCAATTAATCCAATTGAAAGACCAATTAAACAAGAAAGGACAGTAATTGCTAATCCAATTGTAAATGAGTTACGCGTACCAATAATAAGTTGACCGAAAATATCGCGTCCTCCGTAATCTGTTCCTAACCAATGTTCAGCAGAGGGAGGAGCATAAATAGCGAATAAATCAACTCGTACAATATCTTCTTGTTTCATAATAAAAGATGTTGCGTAGACTGCTAGTAATAAGATTGCTAGGAAAACAAGTGAAAACATTGCCAATTTATCTTTACGAAGTTCTCGCCACATAATAGAGAAACCAGAAGGGCTTTTTTCGTAATGAATAACTTCCGTTTGTTTTTCAGGGTTTGCTAACATAACGTCATCTCCTTTCTTTAATCAATACGAATACGTGGATCGACGATGCTTAGAATAATATCTGAAAGGAGAGTTCCAAGTAACGTTGCAAATCCAGTAAACATAACGAGTGCAGTTATTACACTAAAATCACGTTGAGAGATAGATTGTATAAATAGTTGTCCAATTCCTGGATAGCTAAAAATACTTTCTAAAAAGATGGCACCTCCAACTAATCCCGTAATTTCATAGCCTAAGAAGGCTGCAATTGGTAAGAATGAATTTCGTAAAATATGTCTAGAATAGATTTTTGATTCTGGAACACCTTTTGCTCTTACTGTACGCACAAAATCTTTATGTTTCGTATCAATAATTTCGCTTCGTAAATATTGAACAGTACCAACTGTTGCAATTAATGCCCCGGATAAAGCTGGTAGTAGCATGTGATTCAATTTGCTTAAATAGTAAGCGAATGTACCTGTTGCAACTTGAGGATCTACGCTACCGCCGGTTGGGAATATTGCAAACTTAAATCCGAATAGGAAGAGCATAACGAGTGCAAATATAAATAGTGGTGTAGCAAAACCTAGATAGTTGTAAATGGTAATGAGTCGATCAGCCCATGTATCATTCCACCGCCCACTTATAACTCCCAGTGGTATGGCAATTAAATAAGTAAGAATAAGAATAACAAGTGCTAAAGATACTGTATTTCCAAGTCGTTCTCCAATTAACTCGGTTACTTTCATTTTATGTGCATAGGAGATACCAAAGTCACCTTGCACTGCATTTTTAATCCAGCGAACATATTGTGTTGTAACTGGGTCATTTAATCCAAGCTTTTCACGTTGTTCTTCAATTACTTTTGGATCCGCTTTTGGATTTATTGCTCTGCCGGTTAAGGCATCGCCTGGCATTGCCTTAGCTAATAGAAAGACAAGTACACTTAACACGAATAATTGCGGGATCATTACTAAAAATCTCCGTAATATAAACTTCCACATGTTTTATCACTCCCTTATGGTAATGCCACCCGGTGCGTTGGCGAAATTGGTTTTAAATCATAAGCCCGACCGTTTTCATTGAAATAATTTTCATATGATTTCTCGTATTCAGAGCTTACTTGTTGACGAAGCTTACGCTGTCTCTCTCTGTTTTCAGGACGAATATCAGGAATGGCTGATATTAGGCGCTTCGTATAAATATGTTGCGGATTACTGTATATTTCTGCACTAGTTGCTTCTTCGACGATACGTCCGCGATACATAACACCGATACGATCACACATATGACGAATTACACCTAAATCATGACTAATGAATAAGTACGTTAGTCCGAGCTCAGCTTGTAAATCCTGCAAGAAGTTTAATACTTGAGCTTGTACAGAAACATCTAGTGCTGATACAGGTTCATCAGCGATAATAAGCTTCGGTTTTAATGTAAGAGCGCGTGCAATACCAATCCGCTGCCTTTGCCCACCGGAAAATTCATGTGGATATTTATAAATTGACTCTGGATTTAGACCAACTTTATCAAGATATTCTTGAACTGCTCTACGTTCTTCATCAGGTGAGAGCTTCTCAAAATTTCGAAGAGGTTCAGCAATAATGTCGAGAACACGTTTCTTCGGATTTAATGATGAATATGGATCTTGGAAAATCATTTGAATATCTTTTCGTTGTTCACGTAGCTCAGAACGACTTAACTTTGTTAAATCTCTATTATTAAAATGAATGCTACCCTCTGTTGCTTTCGTTAAATGCATAATTGCTTTACCAGTTGTTGATTTGCCACTTCCTGATTCACCAACGATTCCGTATGTTTCACCAGGTTGTAATTCAAAACTTACACCATCGACAGCACGCACGTAATCTAATGTGCGGCCGAAGAAACCACCTTTAATTGGAAAATGTACTTTTAAATCTTCTACTTTAAGCAGTGCCATGAGTTACGTCATCTCCTTTCTTATCTTGGAAGTTGAAATGCTTGTAGCACGTACAACGTACCCAATGGTCTGGTTTTACTTCATGTAAAATTGGATTTTCCTCGTGTTGATCCGGTCTAATCCATGGAATTCGAGCTTGGAAACGGCAACCTGTGCGAGGAAGCTTCGCCAATGTAGGAACCACCCCTTGAATTACATGCAATTTTTCTTTTTCAGCGTACGCAGATGGAATGGAGTTTAATAGAGAACGAGTATACGGGTGAAGAGGGTTGTTAAAAATCTCTTCAACTTTTCCTGTTTCTACGACTTGTCCAGCGTACATAACGACGATACGATCGGCTGTTTCTGCGACAACACTTAAATCATGAGTAATTAAAATGATGCCCATTTTCGTTTGTTCTTGAATAGATTTTAGTAAGTCTAAAATTTGTGCTTGGATGGTTACGTCAAGAGCCGTTGTTGGCTCATCCGCAATAATGAGTGCTGGGTTACAAGCAATTGCAATTGCGATAACAATTCTTTGTCTCATTCCGCCAGATAATTCGTGTGGGTATTGTTTATATGTAAGTTCTGGTTTTGGAATACCAACTTGATGAAGTAGTTCTAGGGTGCGTTCTTTCTTTTCAACTTTTGAAAGGCTTGTGTGGTAGTCTAAGTTTTCTTCGATTTGTTTTCCAACTGTCATAAGAGGATCAAGTGCTGTAAGAGGTTCTTGGAAAATCATACCGATGTTGGATCCGCGTACTTTATTCATTTCTGCGGCTGACATAGTCAGCAAATCTTTATCTCTATAGTTAAGCTGCCCTTGTAATTTTGTATTTGCTTCATTATGCAGTCGCATAATTGAAAGGGCGAGTGCACTTTTTCCGCAACCTGATTCACCAACTATCGCGACAATTTCATTTTCATGGACTGTTAACGACACATCATCAACTGCTGCATGATATTGATCTTGTATGCGAAAGGAAGTCTGTAAGTTTTCAATGCGAAGAAGTGGATTCTTCATGGCTATCCCTCCATCTTTTCAGAAAAGACTAAATATTTTGTATGTTGTTGTTATTTTAATATAAATTGACAATGTTTGACAAGAAAAAGTTGAGAAAATATTCAAAAATCTTTTTATACAAAAATTGAATGCAGTTGTATTAGTAGTTGAAGTGGTTTGAAAACGCTAACATATATAAGTGAGAGGAATAAATCTTTTGTAAGAAAAAAGTATTATATGTAGAAAAAAGAGAGGTGTTCTGGAAAGAACAGTCTCTCTTTTTTTGATAAGAATAATATTAGTATTTAAGCGTGCTTTTGTTTTGCAGACCCTGTCTTTAAAGTAAGAGCAAGGAAGAACATTGCAAGTACACAAGATGCAAGTAATAAGATGAATCCGCCATCCCATCCGAATGCATCTACGATAAAGCCCATAGCGGCACTAGCGAAAGCAGCTCCACCTAAATAACCGAAGAAGCCAGTTAATCCCGCTGCAGTTCCAGCCGCTTTCTTTGGCGCTAAGTCAAGGGCATGTAGACCAATTAACATAACAGGTCCGTAAATTAAAAATCCAATCGCGACAAGTGCGATACTATCAACCATTGGATTCCCAGGAGGGTTTAGCCAATAAACAAGAACGGCGATAAATACACCAACCATAAATAAAATACCGGCAGGTGCGCGGCGTCCTTTAAATAGTTTATCACTCATCCAGCCACAAAGAAGTGTACCTGGAATACCAGCCCATTCATATAGAGCGTAAGCTGTACGTGAGCTACTATGAGTAAAGCTTTTTTCTTCTACTAAATAAGTAGGAGCCCAGTCTACAACACCGTAACGTACGAAATATACGAAAACGTTCGCAATAGCGATGTACCATAAAAATTTATTGTTTAGTACATATTTAAATAAAATTTCTTTTGCTGAAAGTTCGCGTTCGCGATCTTGTACTTTCTCATCTGGTGGATATTCTCCAGTATGTTCTTCAATAGAAGGTAATCCGCAAGATTGAGGTGTATCTTTCATCGTAATTAACACATAAATACCAACTAAAATTGAAAGAATACCTGGGAAGTAAAAAATACTATGCCAGTCATTTGCAAAGAAATATAAGCCTAATGTTACAAGAGAAGGCATAAGTGCGCCGCCGACATTATGAGCGACGTTCCAAATAGACATTTTTGTACCACGTTCACTAATAGAGAACCAGTGAACCATCGTACGGCCACAAGGAGGCCATCCCATACCTTGTACCCATCCGTTTAAAAACTGAAGTACAAACATAAGTATAATGCTCGTTGTAATGAAAGAAAATGAGCCGAAAATAATATTAATGATACCTGATAAAAATAGTCCAGCTGCTAAAAAGTAGCGAGGATTACAACGGTCGGATACGATACCCATAAGAAATTTACTTAATCCGTAAGCGATAGAAACTGCTGAAAGGATAACCCCAAGTTCCCCTTTACTAAAGCCTTGTTCAATTAAGTATGGCATTGCTAGTGAAAAGTTTTTTCGAACAAAGTAATAACCTGCATAACCGATGAAGATACCTAAGAATACTTGTAAACGTAATTTACGGTATTCACTATCAACGCGATCAGCTGGTAAGCGTTCCGCGTGGGGCGCAGGTTTAAAGAATTGTGTGAAAAACATAAAATGAAAATCCTCCCCTAATTAATTCGAAGTGTTGTAAGGCAGAGAGAATATAAAAAGGCCATGAAATATAAAAAAGTTTCCTTTTTTATGATTCATAGCCGTGTACTCCGATTCTCCGTGACTGTCAATATTAACTTCGTCGAAAATTATACAACTTTGTGACAAAATTGTAAACGTTTTTATAAATAAAAACTGTTGACGGATTTTGTTCGTGGGATTAATATTTAAATACGTTAAATATTTTATTGTTTAAATAAGAGGTGGATAACATGCCAAATGATATGACGCATATCGATAAAATTCAAGCTCTTGCCTTTTCGATTGGAAAGAAAATGCAGACGGAGTTATTAGAACAAATGCAAGCAACAGGACTTACACCACCGCAGTTTTATATTTTAAAGATTTTAGATCATTATGGAGCTTCAAGGGCGACAAAATTAGCAAAAAAGATGTATGTAAAGCCTAGCGCAATTACAGTGATGATTGATCGCTTAATTGACCAAGAGCTTGTAGAGCGTTATCACGACAAAGATGACCGCCGTGTTGTCATCATTGAGTTAACAAAAAAGGGGAAAGCTAGAGTAGAAGAGGCAATGACCGCTCGTAATGAGCACATTGCAAAATATTTCTCACATTTAGAATTACAAGAAAGAGAAGATTTGTTACGCCTCTTTGAGAAGCTAGAAACAATTATTTGCGGGACACAAGAGAAAAAAGAGAATAACTAAGAGGAATTGAGGAGATTACATGGAGCAACAAGAAAATATAAATAGAAAGTTGTTGTTAATCGGTTTAATAATCGCGATGCTATTTGCTGCATTAGATGGAACAATCGTTGGCACAGCAATGCCGCGTATCGTCGGTGAACTAGGTGGATTAAGCTTAATGACGTGGTTAACAACAGCTTATATGTTAACATCAACGACAGTTGTACCAATTGCAGGTAAATTAGCAGATTTACTTGGTCGTCGTAACGTATATATAACAGGGCTAGTTATCTTTATGGTTGGCTCAGCGTTATGTGGTATGGCAAATGGTATGACAGAATTAATTATTTTCCGTGGTATTCAAGGTCTTGGTGGCGGTATTATGATGCCGATGGCTATGATTATTATCGGAGATATGTTCACGGGGAAAGAACGTGCGAAATGGCAAGGTATTTTTGGTGCGTTATACGGTCTTGCTTCTGTAATTGGGCCACAAGTTGGTGGTTGGATTGTAGATGCAGTGAACTGGAGATGGGTATTCTATATCAACTTACCGGTTGGTATTTTAGCAACAATCTTTATTGCAATGGGATTAAAATCACATAAACAAACAGGACCAATTAAAATTGATATCGCTGGAATTTTCACGATGATTCTCGGTGTTGTAAGTTTATTACTTGCATTAACGTTTGGCGGAAAAGATTACCCATGGGATTCTTGGCAAATTATCGGTTTATTTGCATTAGCTCTAATTGGTATCGTTAGCTTTATTATCGTTGAAACAAAGGCAGAAGAACCGATTTTACCGATGCATTTCTTTAAAAATCGTACATTTACATTATTAAATGCGATTGGATTCTTTATGAGTATTGGAATGTTCGGTGCGATTATGTTCGTACCATTCTTTATGCAAGGAATTGTAGGAGTAAGTGCTGCTGAATCAGGAACAATTATGACGCCGATGATGATTACAATGATTGTGATGAGTATTATCGGTGGGCAACTTGTATTAAAAGTTGGTGTAAAACCACAAATTATTACAGGAATGCTTATAATGGCTGGAGGATTCTGGTTATTAACAACGATGGATATGCACACAACTAAATTAACTGCAACGTCTTATATGATGGTTATCGGTTTAGGTATGGGTCTTGTAATGCCAACGTTAACATTAGCGTTACAAGAAAGCTTCCCGAAAAAAGACCTTGGTGTCGTAACATCATCAAGTCAGTTCTTCCGTCAAATTGGTGGAACATTTGGTATTACAATTTTAGGATCAATTATGAATAACACTTCAGGTACAACATTAACAAAGAATTTAGTACCTGTATTAGATACGTTCCCGAAAGAAGCGGGACAAATGGTAACGAAATTTAAAGATATGATTCATACAGATCCACAAGGTTTATATTCGATGCTATTTAGTCCAGAGGCATTAAAACAAATGCCAGAAGCGTTTGCTAACAGCATTGTACCAATTTTGAAAAACTCTTTAGTAGACTCACTCCATACTGTATTCTTAACAGGATTAGTATTTATCGTAGTAGGTGCTATCTTTACGATTTTCTTACAGAAGATTAAACTGTCAGATCGTAAAAAAGATGCTGAAGAGCCAGCTACAGAGGAAAAAGAACAGACTGTATCATATTCGTAATGAAAAAGCATCGCCTTATGGCGGTGCTTTTTTGAGTATAACCTTAAAAGCTTTTTCGTGAGAAATGATTGACGTATTTCTAGAAATAAGTTATATTATTTTCTGTAAACGGTTACATGAAATGGAGAGGGAAAAGAATGAGTACGATTAAAGACGTTGCGAAATTAGCGGGAGTATCTGTTGCGACCGTTTCCAGAGTTTTAAATAAAAATGGATATGTTCATGAAGATACATTAAAGAAAGTAGAACGAGCGATTGAGATGCTAGATTATAAACCTAGTACAGTAGCACGTTCACTGTATAATAAGAAATCTCGTTTAATTGGCTTAGTTGTTCCAAATATCGTGAATCCATTCTTTCCAGAAGTTGCACGTGCCGTAGAAGATGTAGCTCATAAGCAAGGATATACAGTTGTACTTTGTAACTCTGATGAAAATTTAGAAAAAGAAAAGCAATATATTGATGTACTTAGACAAAATAATGTCGACGGATTTATTGTAGCAACAAATCCACAAAATAGTGTTAATTACATGAATTTGTCAGTACCAGTCGTTGCAATTGACCGTATGTTTAATGAGCGTATACCTGCTGTGTATGCAGATAACTATGCGGGAAGTCAGGAAGCGACAAAGTTATTAATAGACAAAGGCTGTAAACATATTGCGCATATTCGCGGACCGCGTGACGTAAGCACAGCTAATGAGCGTTTTGAAGGCTTTGTAGACGTTATTACGCAAAATAATCTTTCTTATATGATTGCAGAGAGTACATTTGATCCAGCTAATAGTGAGCGTGTAACGGTGGAATTATTAGAAGAGTACCCACATATAGATGGAATTGTTGCCGGGAATGATTTAATTGCAATAGGTATTGTAAAGGCTGCACTTCAAAAGGGAATTTCTATTCCGGATGATTTACAAATTATCGGATTTGATGGAATTTCTTTAACAGAGATGATGTATCCATCTATTACAACCGTTGCACAGCCAATTTATGAAATGGGGAAAGTTGCAACAGAACTGCTGTTAGAGCAGATGGAAGGAAACGTATTAGAAGAGAAACACTATCGTTTACCGATTGAAATTATAGAACGAAATACAACGAAGTAAGGAGATGAAACAGATGCCAAATATTGCAGTAGTAGGTAGTATTTCAATGGACTTAGTGGCTGTTTCAAAAAAACGTCCGAAAGCAGGAGAAACAGTAATTGGTGAAGCTTTTCATACAATTCCAGGAGGGAAAGGAGCGAACCAAGCGGTTGCTGCAGCTAGATTAGGCGCAAATGTAGCAATGGTTGGAGCGGTAGGAAACGATAATTATGGAACTGTAGTGAGGAAAAATTTAGAGAACGAACGAGTTTTTATCGACTATGTGGTACCGGTTACAGATACGGCGACAGGAATTGCTCATATCGTTTTAGCAGAAGAGGATAACAGTATTGTTGTCGTGCAAGGGGCGAATGCTCTTGTAAATGAGTCGATTGTAGATCGTTCAAAGGATCTTCTTATAAAAGCAGATATGGTTGTTTTTCAACTAGAGATTCCACTTGAAACAGTAAAATATGTATTGGCTATTTGTGAGGAACACAAAATCCCAGTTATGTTAAATCCAGCGCCAGCACAAGTGTTATCAGAAGATATTTTAGAAAAGGCGACTTATATTACGCCAAATGAACATGAGTGCCGTATCGTATTAGATGATTTCACATCACCAATTGAAGAGTTACTTGCTAAATATCCAAATAAACTATTGATGACAGAAGGTTCTAACGGTGTTCGTTTCCATAATGGCAAGGAGATTGTCCATGTTCCTAGTATTGCTGTTGATGTAGTAGATACGACTGGAGCTGGTGATACATTCAATGGTGCATTAGCAGTTGCACTTTCTGAAGGAGAAGCTCTTCAAAAAGCAATTCGTTTTGCGAATATTGCTGGTGGTCTTTCTGTAACGAAGCTTGGGGCGCAAGGTGGTATGCCAACGAGAGACAAAGTACGTGAAGTGCAGGTGATTGTTGGATGAAAAAGCACGGTGTATTAAACAGTGAGATTGCAGCTGTCCTTGCTTCACTGGGGCATACAGATACGATTGTAATCGCAGACTGCGGGTTACCAATTCCTGACGGAGTAAAGCGAATTGATTTAGCAGTTGAGCTTGGAAAACCTAGTTTTTTAGACGTATTGCAAGTGGTAGCTGATGATATGGCAATTGAAAAAGTAACGTTAGCAGAAGAAATCATTAACACTAATGCGGAAGTAAATAAAGAGATTGAGATGAAATTAATAGAGCCAGCGTTTGAATATGTATCGCATGAACAATTTAAAGAGCATACAAAGAAAGCGAAGGCGATTATTCGTACAGGAGAGGCTACTCCTTATGCCAATGTAATTTTACATGCAGGCGTGATTTTTTAATAAAGGGAAGTGATGAGAATGCGTATTGAAATGAAAAATATTTCAAAGGCGTTCAATGGCAATCCTGTTTTGAAGAGTGCACAATTTATGATTGAAACAGGGGAAGTCCATGCATTGATGGGGGAAAATGGAGCGGGGAAATCAACGCTCATGAAGATTTTAACAGGTGTATATAAAAGAGATGGTGGAACAATCACGATTGATGGACAAGAACGAACTTTTAAAAATGCGAAAGAAGCAGAAGAGTACGGCATTGCATTTATACATCAAGAATTGAACATATTATCGAATTTAACAGTAGCTGAAAATATGTTTCTCGGTAAAGAGTTGATGTATGGGAAGACAGGTATTTTGCGTACGCGTCAAATGAATGCGATTGCGCAGCAGCAACTGGCGAAGTTAGGGTTACATGTAAAAGGCGCTATGTTGGCAGGAGAGTTATCGGTTGGACAACAGCAAATTATCGAAATTGCGAAAGCGTTAATGACAAATGCTAGCGTCATCATTATGGATGAACCTACAGCTGCATTAACAGATCGTGAAATTGAAACGTTGTTTACTGTTATTAATCAATTACGTAAAGAAGGCGTTTCGTTCGTTTATATCTCACACCGAATGGAAGAAATTTTTTCAATCTGTGATGCCATTACAATTTTACGTGATGGGGAATACGTCGGAAAGAGATCTATTCCGGAAACATCGTTTGATGAAGTAGTGAGTATGATGGTGGGGCGCAGCATTGGTGAACGTTACCCAGAACGAAATAGTCAAATTGGCGATGTTATTTTTGAAATGCGTAATGGAACGAAAAAAGGGAAGTTTGAAAATGTATCGTTTCAAGTGAGGAAAGGTGAAATCCTTGGTGTTGCTGGCTTGATGGGAGCTGGACGTACAGATATTATGAAAGCGATATTTGGATACGAACCTTTAGATTCTGGCCAAATTTTCATAAATGGACAAGAAGTAAAGATTGATAGTCCGATAGATGCGATTAGACAAAGAATAGCTTTCATTACAGAGGATAGAAAATCTGAAGGATTAGTGTTAGATTTCTCAATTCGAGAAAATTTAGCTTTACCGAATTTAGAAAGTCTTTCAAAGGGAAGTGTCTTAAGTAACGAACTAGAACAACAGTTTACAGCGGATATGATGAAGCTACTTAATGTGAAAGCATCTAGTGGAGAGCAAGCAGTGAAATCTCTTTCTGGTGGAAATCAGCAAAAGGTTGTTATTGCAAAATGGCTAGGTATCCACCCGCAGTTACTCATTTTAGATGAGCCAACAAGGGGTGTCGATGTTGGAGCGAAAAAAGAAATTTACTCTATTATGAATAAGCTTACTGAGCAAGGCGATGCCGTTATTATGGTATCATCTGAGCTTCCAGAAGTTTTAGGAATGAGTGATCGAGTTCTTGTTATTCATGAAGGAAAAGTCGGCGGGATTTTAGGGAAAGATGAGGCATCACAAGAGTCTATTATGGCACTAGCTACAGGGGGAGAGTAAGGATGGCTAAGAAGGGGAATGTATTACAACAACTCGGTTCTTTAATCGGTTTAGTATTAATTATCGTCGTAATTACAGCTTTAAATCCAGCATTTATTGAAATTCCAAATTTATTTAATATACTGCGTCAAGTATCGATTAATGCGCTTATTGCATTCGGAATGACCTTTGTAATTTTAACAGGGGGTATTGACTTATCGGTAGGTTCTATTTTAGCATTAGCAAGTGCACTTGTTGCTGGAATGATGGCAAGTGGCATGGACCCGTTTCTTGCAATGGCAGTTGGATTATTGGCTGGTCTTGTAATGGGGATTGTAAACGGTATCATTATTGCGAAGGGAAAAGTAGCTCCATTTATTGCGACGTTAGCAACAATGACTATTTTTCGTGGGTTGACGCTTGTTTATATGGACGGACGTCCGATCACTGGTCTTGGTGATCATTTAATGTTCCAAATGTTTGGCCGCGGTTATTTTCTCGGTATTCCGGTACCAGCTGTTACAATGATGATCGCTTTCGCAGTACTGTACTTCATTTTGAAGAAAACGACATTTGGTCGCCGTACATTTGCAATTGGTGGAAATGAAGAAGCAGCAGCACTATCAGGTATTAATGTTACGAGAATTAAAGTAATGATTTACGGTCTTTCCGGAATTTTGGCAGCGCTTGCAGGTATTGTCTTAACATCACGACTAGATTCTGCACAACCAACTGCAGGTACTTCTTACGAATTAGATGCAATCGCAGCAGTTGTATTAGGTGGAACAAGTCTTTCTGGGGGAAGAGGATGGATTGTTGGTACATTCATCGGCGTACTTATTATCGGTGTACTAAATAACGGTTTAAATTTATTAGGTGTATCTTCTTTCTTCCAACAAGTTGTAAAAGGACTTGTAATCTTACTAGCTGTATTAATTGATCGTCGAAAAGAAGCGTAATGGAGGGACAGTTCATGAAGAAATGGTTACTTATACTCGTTGCATCTATTATGGTCATTACTGCTGGTTGTTCAATGGAACCACCAGAATGGGCAAAGGATTCTGGCGATAAAGGTCGAAATAAAACTATTAAAGTTGGATTCTCTGTTTCAACTTTAAACAATCCATTTTTTGTGACTTTGAAAAAAGGGGCAGAAAAGAAAGCGAAAGAAAGTGGCATTGAATTGATTGCTGTTGATGCGCAAAATGATGCAGCAAAGCAAACGAACGATGTTGAAGATTTAATTCAAAAAGGTGTCGATGTAGTTGTTATTAATCCAACCGATTCAGATGCTGTTGCTTCAGCGGTAAGTGCGGCAAATGCAGCGAATGTCCCTGTTATTACTGTAGACCGCGTTGCAAATTCAGGTAAAGTTGTTTCACACATTGCCTCTAATAATATTGAAGGTGGTCAAATGGCTAGTGATTACATGCGTGAATTAGTTGGCGATGGAGCAAATGTTGCTGAATTAGAAGGAATTCCTGGCTCTTCTGCTGCTCGTGAGCGCGGGAAAGGATTCCATAACGTAGCGGATAAGTCTTTGAAAATAGTTGCAAAACAAGCGGCTGATTTTGATAGAGCAAAAGGATTATCTGTTATGGAAAACATTTTGCAAGCAAATGTTGATATTAAAGCCGTGTTTGCGCATAACGATGAAATGGCATTAGGAGCACTTGAAGCATTGAAGTCTGCTGGAAAAACGGATGTATTCGTTGTTGGTTTTGATGCAACAGAAGATGCTGTAAAAGCGGTTAAAGATGGGCGTATGGCTGCAACAGTTGCTCAAAAACCGGAATTAATCGGGGAGAAGGCGATGCAAACAGCAAAAGAGATAACGCAAGGTAAAAAAGTAGACAAATCTATTCCGATTGAATTAGAGCTTATTAAGAAAAACAAATAAATATAAAATGAAAATTAGGAAGGAAGAATAACAAATGAAATTCTTTATTGATACAGCAAACATTAATGAAATTAAAGAGGCAAATGCATTAGGCGTATTAGCTGGAGTAACGACAAATCCATCACTTGTAGCAAAAGAAGGAGTAGATTTCCACGAGCGTATTCGTGAAATTTGCAGCGTTGTAGAAGGCCCTGTAAGTGCAGAAGTAATTAGCTTAGAAGCTGATAAAATGATCGAAGAAGGAAAAGAATTAGCGAAAATTGCTCCAAACGTTGTTGTAAAAGTTCCGATGACAACAGAAGGTTTAAAAGCAGTAAAAGCATTCTCTGACTTAGGAATTCGCACAAACGTTACATTAGTATTCTCAGCAGTTCAAGCATTACTTGCAGCTCGTGCTGGTGCGACATACGTTTCACCATTCTTAGGTCGCTTAGACGATATCGGTCATAACGGTATGGACTTAATTCGCCAAATCGCAGAAATCTTTGCCATTCACGGCATCGAAACAGAAATCATCGCAGCATCTGTACGTCACAGTGTTCACGTAACTGACGCAGCATTAAATGGTGCACATATTGCAACAATCCCAGCAAACGTAATTGCTTCATTAGTGAAGCATCCATTAACAGATCAAGGAATTGAGAAATTCTTAGCTGATTGGGAAAAAACACAAGAGAAATAATAGAAATCAAGAATCCTAGTTTAATTGACTAGGATTCTTTTTTATTTAAAAGAATTTTCATGCAATTTTGCATATTGTCTTTTAAATTTGTTATATAAGCTATTTAATATATATCAAATCACTTTTTATTTTTCATATTTCGACATAAAACGGTAGAAGTTCTGACCAGAAAACTGGAGGGCATGATTCTATAACAGAAAGCTTAACGTTTATAGAATTGTGCCTTTTTATATAGGGAGGGCAGTAAACGGGGATTTCGACAAAAATGCACTTATTTATCTGAATTTTAAGTTTTATAAAAGGAGAGAAATAGAATGAGAAGAAAAGCGCCATTTAAAGTGTTATCGTCATTAGCAATTGCGGCAATTATCGGATGTACATCTGTAATGAGTGCTCCATTAGCGTACGCAGAAACGCCAGCAAGAGAGAAAGAAAATGTGTCTACAACAACAATTGATTACAATTTAATTCAAGAAGATCGTCTAGCGGAAGCGCTGAAAGAAAGAGGAACAATTAATCCAGCATCTTCTAAAGAAGAGACGAAAAAGGCTGTAGAGAAATATATTGAAAAGAAACAAGGAGATCAGGCAAATAAAGAAATTCTTCCAGCGGATACTGCTAAAGAAGCATCTGATTTTGTAAAAAAAGTAAAAGAGAAAAAAATGGAAGAAAAGGAGAAAGTAAAGAAACCTGAAAAAAATGTGAGTCCTGAGCAAAAGCCTGAACCAAATAAAAAACAATTGAATGGACAAGTTCCAACATCTAAAGCAAAGCAAGCGCCGTATAAGGGATCTGTTCGAACAGATAAAGTATTAGTATTACTCGTTGAATTTAGTGATTATAAACATAATAATATCGATCAAACACCAGGGTATATGTATTCGAATGACTTTAGTAGAGAGCATTACCAAAAAATGTTATTTGGTAATGAACCATACACGTTATTTGATGGTTCGAAAGTAAAAACATTTAAACAATATTATGAAGAGCAGTCTGGTGGTAGTTATACGACAGACGGATATGTAACGGAGTGGCTAACTGTTCCAGGAAAAGCATCTGACTATGGTGCTGATGGTAGTAGTGGGCACGATAATAAAGGACCAAAAGGTGCACGTGATTTAGTGAAAGAAGCTTTACATGCAGCTGCTGAGAAAGGATTAGATTTATCTCAATTTGATCAATTTGATAGATATGATACAAATGGTGACGGGAATCAAAATGAACCTGACGGTGTAATTGATCATTTAATGGTAATCCATGCTGGTGTTGGTCAAGAAGCTGGTGGCGGTAAATTAGGTGATGATGCAATTTGGTCACATCGTTCAAAATTAGCAATAGATCCAGTAGCAATTGAAGGGACAAAATCGAAGGTAGATTACTTTGGAGGAAAAGTAGCAGCACATGATTACACAATTGAACCAGAAGATGGAGCAGTCGGTGTATTTGCACATGAATTTGGACATGATCTTGGCTTGCCGGATGAATATGACACGAAATATACGGGAACTGGTTCACCTGTCGAAGCTTGGTCATTAATGAGTGGAGGTAGTTGGACAGGGAAAATTGCAGGAACAGAGCCAACTAGTTTCTCGCCACAAAATAAAGACTTCTTACAAAAGAATATGGGTGGCAACTGGGCAAAAATTTTAGAAGTAGACTACGATAAAATTAAGCGTGGTGTAGGAGTTCCTACATATATCGATCAAAGTGTTACGAAATCAAATCGTCCAGGCGTTGTACGTGTTAACTTACCAGGTAAAAGTGTTGAAACGATTAAACCTGAGTTTGGAAAACATGCATATTATAGTACAAGAGGCGATGATATGCATACAACATTAGAAACACCATTCTTTGATGTAACAAAAGGAACAAATGCAAAATTCGATTATAAAGCAAATTATGAGTTAGAAGCAGAGTGCGATTTTGTCGAAGTACATGCAGTAACAGAAGATGGAACGAAAACATTAATTGATAGACTTGGAGAAAAAGTAGTCCAAGGAGATAAAGATACAACAGATGGGAAATGGATTGATAAATCATATGATTTAAGTCAATTTAAAGGAAAAAAGGTGAAACTACAATTCGATTATATTACAGATCCGGCTGTAACATATAAAGGTTTCGCGATGGATAATGTAAATGTAACTGTTGATGGACAAGTTGTATTTTCTGATGATGCAGAAGGACAGTCTAAAATGAATGTAAATGGTTTTGTTGTTTCTGATGGAACAGAGAAGAAAGCTCATTATTACTACTTAGAGTGGAGAAACTATGCGGGATCAGATAATGGATTAAAAGCAGGAAAAGGTCCAGTGTATAATACAGGTCTTGTCGTTTGGTATGCAGATGATAGCTTTAAAGATAACTGGGTTGGGGTGCATCCAGGTGAAGGATTCCTTGGTGTTGTAGATTCTCATCCAGAAGCCCTTGTTGGTAATTTAAACGGGAAACCAGCATACGGTAATACAGGTATGCAAATTGCGGACGCTGCATTTTCGTTTGATCAAACACCAGCATGGAGCGTAAATTCATTAACACGTGGACAGTTTAACTATTCTGGATTACAAGGTGTTACAACTTTTGACGATTCAAAAGTCTATAGTAACAAACAAATTGCAGACGCAGGAAGAAAAGTTCCAAACCTTGGACTTAAATTCCAAGTTGTTGGACAAGCAGATGATAAATCGGCAGGCGCTGTTTGGATTAAACGTTAATAACAGAAAAGCACATTCTTCATATGAAGAATGTGCTTTTTAATTGTACAGTAAGTTATTATTTTAGCTTATGTAATACAAGTGTCTGTTCATATGTAGTGTATCAAATTATGTGGGAGAAGGAAATATTTCCGAGGAAATTGTCGAAGTATCGTCGGTATTTATACACTTTTTTTGTAAAAGAAGAAATGTAGTATTGCCTTTACAGTTTAATTTATTTACATTGTTACTTGGCTATACACAGAAGTAATATATTCGGCAATAAAAGAGCGCTCTGGATAGTGCTCTTTTTTATGGATAGAAAGGAGTTGAATTAAATGAAAGAAGTAATTGAATGTCCACAGTGTGAAGGAGATATTACTGCGCAACATATTATTGATCTCCCGCATCCTTTTTCATTCAGATGTCCACACTGCAAGGTGAGGTTAAAAGAAATGAGAATCACACCTTGCTTAATATTAGCAGCAATTTGTATCATTCCACTGCTTATTATAATTGGAGAGAGTATTAAGGAATTACTAGTAAAATATTTTTCTATTATAGATGATGTACCAACTGTACTTATTTTCTTCTTATTTTGTTATCCATTGTATTATCTCTATGAAAAATATAATGCCATATTGTTTATTAAATATGGTTTATTGAAAGTTAAAAATTGAATAGGAGATTATCATTATGTTGTGGAAAATTTATTTAGTCATTGTAGCGATATTGGCTATTACTTCGTTAGTAAGAGGTATGTTTCAAACGTCAATTCAAAAGTTTGATTTTGTAGTGACTATCATTACATGGATAGGGCTATTTGGTTTTGTTTTTGATGTAGAGATAGTAACTCCACTCGTTTGGAAGTGTATCTTCGTGTTTAGCGTTATTTGGACTTTTACTGCAGTTTTTGTTTTACGTTTATATGAAGAGAAGGATGACCCGCTACCTTTTATATTTAAATTAATTGGTATTATCCCAACTCTGCCATTATATTACGGGCTATATCAATATGCATTTAAAAAAAGACAATGATGGAGTTATCCCATCATTGTCTTTTTTACGTTGCTTTTTTCTTTACTTTTTATTTTGCTTCTTACATAAATCATTCCAGCGAATGTTAATAAGAATGCAGTTCCGATAACGAAGCTGATGCTAGGGGATGCCCCGATTGCACCAACTGTAAAGGATCCAGCAACAACTCCTAATGAGAAGAAAGCATAAAACAATCCGAATGCCTTTCCGCGTTTATCATCTGTCGTATTTTCAACAAGTAATGCATTTATTGATGGGAAAAGGATAGCGAATCCAATGCCATAAATCATCATAACGATAAAGAGCATACCTTTTGTTGCGAATAATCCAAGTAAAGATAATGCTAATGCCATTACTGCAATACCAATTAGCATTAGTTTTGAACGATTAAATCGATCGTAAATACGATTTGTTGGTAGTAAGAAGAAGAGGATAGCGGTAATGCCGAATACACTTAACATCATGCCTGTTGTAGATGCTTTAAGTGCTAATGCCTCAAATTTCACTGGTAACATATAAGTGACAATTCCTTGTGAAAACATTAGTGTGAAAGCACCAATATATGCTTGTAATAACGGTTCTGATTTCAATAGTTCAATCATATCTTCTTTGTTCATCATTTGTGTTCTTGAAGTATCTTTTCTCGATACGTTATTTGGTAAGAAGAATAGAGATACGATTGTGCCAAGAACCATTAAAATAGAAATGGTAATGAACACCCACTCTATACCAGCAGTTGCTTTCATAATCCCGCTGAAAGCAGGTCCTACAATTGCGGCTGTTCCAACAGCAGCACCAGATAGAGCCATTGCCTTACCTTGTCTTGCTGCATTTGTTTGTTTTGATAAAAACGTAAAGGCAGCAGGAATTAAAAATCCATCACTAAAGCCGTGCATAAAGCGCACAACTAATAGTTGTTCACCACTTTGAACAACGGTGTATAACAAGACTATGAAACTCGTAAGTCCCATGCTTATATAAAGTATTTTTTTTGCACCAAATTTATCGACAGCAGCGCCAGCAATAATATTACCAATCATATTAGCGAATGAGTACATGCCGACAACCAGTCCAATAATAAGAGGGGATCCTCCAAGACTTTGAGCGAACGTACTCATAATAGGTAATTGTGAAAATGTATCTAGAAACGCTACGATAACAATAAAGTAAATAAAATATTTCAAGCGATATTCACCTCTCCTATGCTATTATGGCATAATGCTAATTTCAACCGCAATGAAATTGAATTAACAGATGTGGAAAAAAGTACAAAGTGACAAAATATTGAACGTTATTTGTTAAAAATTAGTGGGGACGAGATTGTTTTTTTGAAATATATGGATAGAAGTATTATAATAGATTTGTAAACTTCACCAGGTTAAGTATATACATAGAGAGGGATGTATAAAATGAAAGCATTACTTTGGCATAATCAACGTGATGTACGAGTAGAAGAAGTACCAGAACCAACGGTAAGACCAGGAGCAGTTAAGATTAAAGTTAAATGGTGTGGTATTTGCGGAACAGACTTGCATGAATATTTAGCAGGACCTATTTTTATTCCAACAGAAGAGCATCCATTAACACACGTAAAAGCACCGGTTATTTTAGGTCATGAGTTTAGTGGTGAGGTAGTTGAAATCGGTGAAGGCGTTACTTCTCATAAAGTGGGAGATCGCGTCGTTGTAGAACCAATTTATTCTTGTGGTAAATGTGAAGCTTGTAAACATGGACATTACAATGTTTGTGAACAACTTGTTTTCCACGGTCTTGGCGGAGAAGGCGGCGGTTTCTCTGAATATACAGTAGTACCAGAAGATATGGTTCACCATATTCCTGATGAAATGACGTATGAACAAGGTGCGCTTGTAGAACCAGCAGCAGTAGCAGTTCATGCAGTACGTCAAAGTAAATTAAAAGAAGGGGAAGCTGTAGCAGTATTTGGTTGTGGTCCAATTGGACTTCTTGTTATCCAAGCAGCTAAAGCAGCAGGAGCAACTCCTGTTATTGCAGTTGAACTTTCTAAAGAGCGTCAAGAGTTAGCAAAATTAGCAGGTGCGGATTACGTATTAAATCCAGCTACTCAAGATGTATTAGCAGAAATTCGTAACTTAACAAATGGTTTAGGTGTAAATGTGAGCTTTGAAGTAACAGGTGTTGAAGTAGTACTTCGTCAAGCGATTGAAAGTACAAGCTTTGAAGGACAAACGGTAATTGTGAGTGTATGGGAAAAAGACGCAACAATTACGCCAAACAACCTTGTACTAAAAGAAAAAGAAGTTATCGGTATTCTTGGGTACCGTCATATCTTCCCAGCTGTTATTAAATTAATTAGCTCTGGCCAAATTCAAGCAGAGAAATTAATTACGAAAAAAATCACAGTGGATCAAGTTGTTGAAGAAGGATTTGAAGCACTTGTAAAAGATAAAACACAAGTAAAAATTCTTGTTTCACCTAAATAATAGAGAATAGTAAAAAGTAGCCCTCTTCTATTTCGCGAAGAGGGCTACTTTTTTTCTATAAAGAAAAGTGATAGACTTTCCTTTAACTACAGGTATTTTGTTTGGAAGGGGAAGTCGAATGCTTTCATTTATGTTGACATTGAAGCGGATGTTAAAAGCTTGTTTACGAGCGTGGAAAGATAAAGAATTTCAAGTATTATTCGTATTAACATTTTTAACATTAACATCAGGTACGATTTTTTATAGTACAGTTGAAGGATTACGTCCTCTTGATGCTTTATATTTTAGTGTGGTCACGTTGACGACTGTCGGTGATGGGAACTTTAGTCCGCAAACTGATTTCGGAAAGATATTTACAATCTTATACATATTTATTGGGATTGGATTAGTATTTGGATTTATTCATAAGTTGGCAGTGAATGTACAATTGCCAAGTATATTATCGAATAGAAAAAAAGAGTAAAGCATGTGTATGCTTTACTCTTTTTTTACATTAGTTTAGACAACCCTTAATAATAGTTTATTAAAATGAAAGTGTATTCATTCATTATATTCACTGTGTATAAAGTTATAATGATATGAACATTTGCATATTTTAATTTAGTAATAGAAATTTCATGAAAGGTGGGATATTCTAGTCATAGGTTAACCGGACGACATCATAGGATCCTAACAAAAAGTTTACAATAATTCGATTATAAAATGGAGGATTTCAGATGAAAAAGAAAGTACTTGCTTTAGCAGCAGCTATTACATTAGTAGCTCCGTTACAAAGTGTTGCATTTGCTCATGAAAATGATGGGGGAAGTAAAATAAAAATAGTTCATCGCTGGTCTGCTGAAGATAAACATAAAGAAGGTGTAAACTCTCATTTATGGATTGTAAACCGTGCGATTGATATTATGTCTCGTAATACAACACTTGTAAAACAAGATCGAGTTGCACAATTAAATGAATGGCGTACGGAGTTAGAGAACGGTATTTATGCTGCTGACTATGAAAATCCTTATTATGATAATAGCACATTTGCTTCACATTTCTATGATCCAGACAATGGAAAAACATATATTCCATTTGCAAAGCAGGCGAAAGAAACTGGAGCTAAATATTTTAAATTAGCTGGTGAGTCATACAAAAACAAAGATATGAAACAAGCATTCTTCTATTTAGGATTATCCCTTCATTATTTAGGAGATGTAAACCAACCAATGCATGCGGCAAACTTTACAAACCTTTCGTACCCACAAGGATTCCATTCTAAATATGAAAACTTTGTAGATACGATAAAAGATAATTATAAAGTAACGGATGGAAATGGATATTGGAACTGGAAAGGTACAAATCCAGAAGAGTGGATTCATGGAGCGGCAGTAGCAGCGAAACAAGATTACTCTGGAATTGTAAATGATAATACGAAGGATTGGTTCGTAAAAGCGGCTGTATCACAAGAATATGCAGATAAATGGCGCGCTGAAGTTACACCAATGACAGGTAAGCGATTAATGGATGCACAACGTGTAACTGCTGGATACATTCAGCTTTGGTTTGATACGTACGGAGATCGTTAAGTATTTAAAAAAGGTCAAATCTCACAATAGAGTATTTGGCCTTTTTTATCACTATACAATACATGGAGGTATGAATCGTGAAAAGTAAATTGCTAAAAAGTATACTTAGCGTTGGAATCGGTCTAGCGGCTTTATATAGTGGATCCTCGGCTCAAGCGGAAGTGTCTACAAATAAAAACGATACATTAAAAGTGATGACACATAACGTGTACATGCTATCAACAAACTTATATCCGAACTGGGGACAAAGTGAGCGTGCTGATTTAATTGGGGCAGCAGATTATATAAAGAATCAAGACGTTGTTATATTAAATGAAGTATTTGATAATAGCGCATCAGATCGTTTGTTAGGAAATTTGAAGAAGGAATATCCAAATCAAACAGCGGTATTAGGTCGTAGTAACGGAAATGAATGGGATAAAACGTTAGGTAGCTATTCATCTTCAACGCCTGAAGATGGTGGTGTTGCAATCGTGAGTAAATGGCCGATCGTTGAAAAGATTCAATATGTATTTTCAAAAGGATGCGGACCAGATAATTTATCAAATAAAGGGTTTGTATACACGAAAATTAAGAAAAATGATCGTTTCGTTCATGTGATTGGGACACATTTGCAGGCTGAAGATAGTATGTGCGGAAAAACTTCACCTGCATCTGTACGAACAAATCAGTTAAAAGAAATACAAGATTTTATAAAAAATAAGAATATACCAAATGATGAGTACGTCTTATTTGGTGGCGATATGAACGTAAATAAAATAAATGCAGGGAACAATAGTGATTCAGAGTACGCATCCATGTTCAAAACATTGCACGCTTCTATTCCATCTTATACGGGACATACAGCGACTTGGGATGCGACGACAAACAGTATTGCGAAATATAATTTCCCTGATAGCCCTGCCGAGTATTTAGATTATATTATTGCAAGTAAGGACCATGCGAATCCGTCATTTATAGAGAATAAAGTATTACAACCGAAATCTCCACAGTGGACTGTTACATCATGGCTCAAAAAATATACGTATGATGATTATTCTGATCATTATCCAGTAGCGGCAACTATTTCTATGAAGTAGTCCTAAAAAAGTTTCTTCTTAAATAAGAAGAAACTTTTTTATTTTGTAGAGGAGATTCCAACTTTCTTTCCAATATGTATAAGACATATAGAGAAGAGGAGAGAAAAATGTGGATCGAGGAATTTTTAAAGAAGTTCCATTACCGTGTGCATTTTTAGATGAAGTAGCTTTAGATAGAAATATTCAATCGATTATAGAATTAAGTGGAAATAAGAAGATTCGTATAGCGAGTAAATCGTTACGTTCTGTTCCGGTTATGCAAAAGATTTTATCTGCAAATGATCGTTTTCAAGGTATTATGTGTTTTTCACCTAGGGAAGTTTTGTTTTTAATTGAACAAGGATTCAATGATTTATTGCTCGGATATCCTGCTTATGATGATAGAGCGTTACATGAAATAAGTTTGCTAACAAAGCAAGGGCTCATTATAACTTGTATGGTGGATTGTGAAGATCATATTGTTTATTTAGAAAAAATTGCTGAGAAGTCTAAAGGGTGTTTTCGTGTATGTTTGGATATTGATATGAGTAGTCGTTTTGTAAAATTTCATTTTGGGGTCAAAAGATCACCGGTAAAAGATGTGCAGGGTGCTTTGAAAATAGTAAAAAGATTGAAGGAATCATCATTTTTAATACTAGACGGTGTCATGGGATATGAAGCACAAATCGCTGGGGTAGGAGATCACATACCGAATCAGCGAGTGAAAAGTAAAGTGATTTCGTATTTAAAGAAGAAATCGGTGTTGGAAGTTAAAGAAAGAAGAGGACATATCGTAAAAGAAATACAAAACCTAGGTATTGATCTAAGGTTTGTAAATGGGGGAGGCACAGGAAGTATAAAAACAACTGAGAAAGATAATTCTGTTTCGGAGATTACAATAGGATCTGCTTTTTATGCCCCGAAGCTGTTTGATTATTATAAAGAGGTGCAATTTCATCCAGCTGTCGGATTTGCTTTACCAGTTGTGCGTAAACCAGCCCCGTTTATTTACACTTGTCTAGGTGGTGGATATATTGCCTCAGGCGCAATCGGGAAAGATAAAGAACCTGAGATTTGGAGGCCAAATGGTGCGGGATTATTAGCTTTAGAAGGTGCTGGTGAGGTACAAACACCGATTTTTTATAACGGTGAGGAACGAGTAGAGATAGGAGATTCTATCTTATTTCGCCATAGTAAAGCTGGCGAGTTATGTGAGCGGTTTCCGTTTTTATATCGTGTGAAAGAAGGAGAGATTGTTGGGGAGTATGCAACATATCGGGGGGATGGCCAATGCTTTCTATAAAGGGGCAGAAATGGAGAAATTGGACAGGGAATGTTGAAGGAACGCCGCATTATACGATGTATCCAGAAAGCATAAAAGATGTAGTAGAAGTTGTAGAGCTTGCACGAAAAGAAGGGAAGAAAATTCGCGTTGTCGGTTCAGGACACTCGTTTACACCTCTTGTGCAGACGGAAGAAATTTTAATTTCTTTAGATGAATTGAAAGGTATTGTGAATATTGATGAAGAGAAGATGGTTGCCGAAGTATGGGCAGGAACAAAGCTACATGATTTAGGGAAGTTACTTGCAGAAAAAGGTTATGCGCAAGAAAATTTAGGGGATATTGATTCACAATCGATCGCAGGAGCGATTAGTACAGGGACTCATGGAACGGGTATTACCTTTGGAAGTTTATCAACACAAGTTATAGAGATTACGGCAGTTTTATCTACAGGTGAGAGTATAGTTTGTTCGGAAACTGAGAATGTGGAATATTGGAGAGCCTTTCAGTTATCGCTTGGAATGTTAGGTATCATTGTAAAAATAAAATTGAAGGTTATTCCAGCCTATTCACTCGTTTATAAAAGTGAAAAACAGTCATTATCTACTGTAATGAACAAGCTAGAAGAATATAAAAAAAATCGCCATTTTGAATTTTTCGTTTTTCCTTATTCAGATGAAGTACAAGTGAAATTTACAAATGAAACGACGGGTAAAAAAAGTGATTTGAAATGGCATAAACTAAAGGTAGAGTTGCTTGAAAATAAGATGTTCTCTTTGTTATCTAAAGGATGTAAATGGTTTCCTTCTATAAGTAAAGGAGTAAGTCGATTATCAGCTAAAGCTGTACCGAATACAAAAATAATTGGTCCGAGTTATGAAGTATTTGCTACATCTCGTGCGGTTCCATTTTACGAAATGGAGTATAGTGTTCCTTCAAAGTATATGCAGGTCGTTGTAGAAGAAATATCAAATCTTATTGAAAAGAAAAAGTATAAAGTACACTTTCCGATTGAATGTCGTTATGTGAAAAGTGATGATATATGGCTCAGTCCAGCATACGGAAGGGATTCAGCGTACATTGCTGTTCATATGTATAAAGGTATGAAGTATGCAGCTTATTTTGGTGAGGTGGAGAAAATTTTTCTAAAGTACGAAGGACGCCCACATTGGGGGAAAATGCATACGTTAACGTACGAAAAATTACAAAATATATATCCGGAAATGCATTCGTTTCTAAAGGTGAGAAAGTTACTAGATGAAGCAGAAGTGTTTTCAAATCCTTACACAGAAAAATTATTTACGATTATGAAAAAAAGCTGACAAAGTACTACTTGTCAGCTTTTTTTAGTATGATCGCATTTCTTGTTTGACTAATGTGCTCGTAAAATAGTAACTTATCACGACTAAATACATGTAATAAAACATGAATAATAAATAGACCGTTAATTACGAGTTGGAATAATAATATAACTACTAATACTAAAGGTTCTTTAAGATTTAAGATAGAGCTACTCGAAAGAATATAATTGATTCCACCTAAAATGAAATAGAATATGCCGTAGCGGATGAATAATTCTTTTAGTGTAATACGCTCTGCCTGGCCTTTAATGTAAATCCGAAGCAATGCTTTTCCTATTGTTCTTCCATTTGTAAAGTATGGAATGATAATAAAGTAAATGAAGACTGAACATGTAATGAAAAGGAGTTCGTATACATTTGTATAAGATTGGATGTTAGCGATAAATAGTGAATTTCCTTTGTTTTTAATGAACGGTACAACGATAGATAAGAAAATCCAATCAATTTGCATAGCAATGAGACGACGAATAAATCCGACTGGTTTTGTTTCTAAATCAATATGAATATCTAATTCGCTTGTTTTCGGAAGGAAGTACGTAAATATTGGTGCAATGATAAAACCAATTACGCCGCCTAGTGTGTTTAAAAACAAATCGTCAATATCAAATAAGCGATAGGCACAATTATAAATACCATATAATCCAGTTACTTGTGTTAACTCAAAGAACAGCGAAAGGCAAAAAGAAATGCACGCTGTTTGTAAGAAGCTGCGTCGGAAATAATAACGCAAGTACATACCAAATGGAACGGTTAGTAGAACGTTAAAAGCGACTTGTAAAAACGCAGATTCCTTTAATAGATAGAAGTAGGTAGCTGGCTTCGTTAAAATTGCCGATGTATGATTACTAATCTCTTGTATGAAATAAAAGGGTGAGAGTTGCATATGTTGTGTATTAGCCGGTTGTAGGCTACATGTATCATATGTTTGTGGCAAAGGTAAGATAACAAGAAAATAGGCATTTAATACATAGAGTAATAGTGAATATAAAATAAATGAACGCCATTTATTCAAATAACCGTATTTGCGATAATTAAATATTAAAAAAGGGATTAATAGAAACACCGCTAAAATAGGGAATAAAATAAATGCTGTTTTTATTGGAAATAAATATGCAGTCAAAATGAAGCTCCTTTCAATGAAAATTCGTTTATCATTATAACGTTAAAAGAACCGTAAAACAAAATTAAAATATTTCGAAATAGAAAAAATTACAAATTTAAACGAAATTAAGTTATACTAAATTTAATATAAGGATATTATGATTATTATAAGTTGAGAGAGGGTACAAGATATGCGATATGAGCTTTTTTCAGTAAGTGGGGGTCATATTACAACTTTTGAAAGTGCATGGCGTTTTCAGGAGGGAGAACAGATTTTTGTTCATGATGATCAAACAAAACGAAATTTTATTATTATCCGCCTAACGCATGATGTATTTCAACAAAATAAACATGTTATTCGTTTGTATTGTCAAGAAAAGAAAGTATACACATAAAGGGGCGCCTCTTACTGTACAAAAAAGTAAGAGGGGCTTTATCCTTATAAAGGTATAAAAAAAGCGAGTCTTCCTAGTTTAATAGAATGACTCGCTTTTCGCTTTGTAGGTTTCACTTTATAAGAAAATAAGAGTAAGTACACCTACGATAATGCAATAGAAAGAGAAATATTTTAAATTTCCTTTTGCCATAATGTTCATAAACCATTTTAACGAAATATATGTCATGATAAATGTTGCGATGAAAGCAACGACATATGGTACGAATAGTGTGTCTAGATTTGGATCTTTTGCAATGTCTGTAATACTTAGTAATAAACCACCTAAGCTAACAGGGATATATAGTAAGAATGAGAAACGAAGAGCTGTTTCTTGCTTCATACCAAGTAACATAGCTGCTACGATTGTTGCACCTGATCGGCTTATTCCAGGAATTAATGCGCAAGCTTGTGCTAATCCGACAATGATTGCATCTTTCATAGAAAGATCACCATCATTTTTACGTCCACGCAAGTTTCTAATAATCCAAAGGCCGACAGCAGTAATAAGAAGGGAAATCCCAACCATTTTCACACCTTTTAAGTACTGGTCGATGTAATCTTTAAATAAAACACCAATAACACCTGCTGGAATGGTCGCAATAACAAGGTAAATAATAAAGAAGAAATCTGATTTTGCGTCCTCTGCTCTTGTAAAGATATAAGATAGACCATTCTTCGTTAGACGAATTAAGTCCTTTCTATAAATAAGTAATACAGCTAATAATGAAGCTGAATTAACAAGTAGTTCGAAGCTGAAACCTTCTATTTTTAGTCCTAGCAAATGTTGTGCTAAAACGAGGTGACCACTTGAAGAAATCGGAATTGGTTCTGTTAGTCCTTGGAACAGACCGAGAATTAAATATTTTAAAACGTAGTAAAATTGTTCCATAATAACCTCCTTGTTTAATAGTCGAAAGAAACAATTTGTCCATTATAACAAAGATACAGATGAAGATTGAGAGGAAATAAATATTCGAAATATAATAAAAATCCCTTATAAAAGTACAAGGGATTTTTATTATTAATGAGAAACTACTGTTTCTTCAAGACTTTTCGTTAATTGAACATCGACTTTCTCAGCATCATGAATGTGATTCATAATAGTAGTATTTAACTTTTGGAACATTTGTTGTGTATTAGCAAATTCTCGTAATATATCATCATTACAAGATTTTTGGTTTTCGATAGCTTTAATAACATTTGTAGCACCGTTTTGTAACGTTTGAATCATAATTAAAATATTTTCGATTCTAGCGTTTGTATCGGCACTCATTTCTACACCTTCATCGACTAAATGTAAATTATCTTTTGTATTATCGTATGCTTTTTCAATTTCTTCTTGAATTTTTTTCGTTAAGTTGCCGATGTTTTTTGTACTTTCCGCTGTACTTTCTGCTAGTTTTCTTACTTCATTAGCAACGACAGCGAATCCTTTACCGTGCTCTCCAGCACGCGCGGCTTCAATACTTGCATTTAAAGCAAGTAAATTTGTTTGTGCTGCAATGTTTTGAATGACTTCTACAATTTGCTCGATTTCTTTTGAGCGTTCACTTAAATGATTCATACTGTTAGACGTACGCTGAGATTGTTCACCTAATTTGTTAATTACAATAAGTAAACGATGAACAGATTCTTTACCTTCATTAGAACAGTCAATAATTTCTTCAATAGATTGAATTAAGCTTTGTTCTTTTTGTAACATTTCGTTATTCAATTCATTGGAATGTGTCGTGCGCGTTGAAACATTTTCGAAACATGAGTTTAATTGTTGAACTAAATTTTGAAGTGTATGGTGCTGGCTATTTACAAGTTTATGTTCTTGAACAACGCTTTGTACACGATCGTGGATAGAAGAAATAGTCTCTTGTTGTTCGATATCCTTTTGTTTTAATTCTGCTTCTAGTTCTTGTATACGACTTTCTAATTGATCAATTTTATGTTGGAGTGATTTCTTTTGAGTAAACATATATTTATTTCAACCGCCTTTAGAAGTTATATTTTCTCTATATTTGGATTTTAGCATCTTTTATAATTTTTAAATATAGGAATTGTTAAATATTTAAGAATCTATTACATTTTATGCATAATTCCCTTTTTTTCGTCATGAAAAATAAACTGTATTTAATGGTATTGTAAACAAACTGTAAAATAAATCATGTATAACTGTATAAGAAGGGAGTCGGATTATGAACTATTTTAAGCGAATCAGTAGTCTAGTATTAGCAGGAATTATAGGTCTTTCTAGTACAGTCGCTGTTAAAGCAGAGTCAAACGACGAGAAACTTAACAACATGCAACAGCAATTGCAGCAAAACGATGCAGAAATGCAAAAGAAAGAGCAAGAGAAGCAAGCTGTTAGTAAAGAAATTCAAGGTATCGAAAACGAACTACATAATTTAAATAATACAATTGCAAAAAATAAAGAGGATCAAGCTGCTATTCAACGTAAAATCGATGAAACACATAAGCAGATTGAACAAAAAAAGAAAGAGATTGTCGTTTTAGAAGATAAAGTTCTTGCGCGCAAGGACATTATGAGAAAACGTATGGTTTCTGTTCAAAACAGTTCAAATACAAGTTTAGTAGTAGAAGTTGTTGTAGAGTCAAAAAACTTTGCAGATTTCTTACAACGTATGAACGCAGTTTCTACTATTCTAGAAGCTGATAAAGAAATTTTACGTCTACAAGAACAGGATCTTCGTCAAATTGAAGAGGATAAGAAAACAATTGACGAAAAAGAAGCATCTTTAGTAGTAGACAAACAAAAATTAACAAAAGCACAAGCTGATTTGCAAGATAACTTGAAAAAACGTCAAGCTAACTTACAAACAGTTCAAGCTAAATATAATCAGGTTGCAAGCCAACTTAATTTAGCAGCAGAAGAAAAAGCTAAAATCGAATCAAATATGAAGGCAGTACAAGAAACAATTGCTCGTGAGCAAGAAGCAGCAAGAATTGCAGCAGAAGAGCGTGCAAAAGCAGAAGCAGCTGCAAAAGCTGAGCAAGAAGCATTAGCTAAGGCACAGGCAGAAATTGCTGAAAAACAAAAGCAAGAAAAAGCTAATAAACCAGCTGAACCTGTTGTTAATAATAATTCGAAGGTAGAACCTGTACAACCTTCGAAGCCAACTGCTGGCGGAAGAGAAATTTATGTAGAAGCTACAGCTTATACAGCAGATCCAGCTGAAAATGGTTATAAAGCAGGAGAGCATGTTAAATCAGCAATGGGACATGATTTAACTGGGAATCCAGGTATGAAATTAATTGCAGTAGATCCGAAGGTTATTAGACTGGGATCGCGCGTATATGTTGAAGGATATGGTGAAGCTATTGCTGGGGACACTGGTGGAGCTATTAAAGGTCACAGAATTGATGTTTTAATGCCAGATAAAGGTTCATCAAGTGCTTGGGGCAGAAGAACAGTTAAAGTTACAATTTTAAACTAACATGTAATCCAACTTTACAATACGTAAAGTTGGATTTTTTTACGAAAATAATGTTAAGTTGAGTTTACATTTTGTTAAAGGAAGCATACAATATAATTAAGAGGTGGTAAATTTGTCCATTTTAAATAGGGTGAAGGAATTAAGAGCTCGCTTTAATTTTTCGCAAAGTGTATTAGCAGAAAAGGTTGGAGTGACGAGACAAACAATCGCCGCTATTGAAAAAGGAGATTATGTTCCTTCTTTGTTATTAGCACTTACGATTTGTGATGTATTCGAGTTAAAGATGGAAGATGTGTTTGTTTTAAATAAGGAGGGGAAAGAGGATGAATAGACTTGTATTTTCTTATATGTTAAATGTACTTTTAATGGTATTAGCAGGTTGGGCGTTTATTGAGTTGTATGATTTTACTATCGAAGTTGCTAACTTTATTCAAACGGAGAGAGTACCATTTGAAGTTTCATTGAGTTTAATGCCGCTAACATTACTATTAATATTTAGTATTGTATCGACTATTCTTTATAAAATTCAAAAGAAAAAATATAAAAAGCTCTCGTATTGGATGTTTCCACTATTATTTCCTCAAGAAGATGAACGAGAAAAGGCAATTACGGAAAAAGCTTGTCGTACTACATTTATGTCATTATGGTACGTGTTGCCTTGTGCGGTTGGTTTTTTAACTCTTTCTCCAATTGCTAATCTATATGTTCCTGCATATCCGGTATATATTGCATTTAGTATTTTCTTTATTCAAATGACGATTTTCCACGTATCCTTATATCGAAATAAAATTGCTTAAAAAGAAGCCTTCTTGCCGATGCAAGAAGGTTTCTTTTCAGCTTACACTTGTACATATAGCAATATTATCTTATCATTTTATATAGAGTAAGATTTTGTAAGGGAAAGGAATTGTATATGAATAAGCAAAGAATTTATAGTATAGTAGCAATCCTTCTATTTGTTGTAGGTGGTGTGTTAATTGGAAAGCCATTCTATGATGGATATCAGGCTGAAAAGAAACAGACTGAAAATGTGCAAGCTGTTCAAAAGATGGATTATGAAAAACATGAGACGGAATTTGTAGATGCTTCGAAAATTAATCAGCCAGACTTGGCAGAAGTGGCGAATGCATCATTAGATAAGAAACAAGTAATTGGTCGTATTTCGATCCCGAGTGTTTCACTAGAACTTCCTGTTTTAAAATCTTCTACTGAGAAGAACCTATTATCAGGTGCAGCAACAGTAAAAGAAAATCAAGTAATGGGAAAAGGGAACTATGCATTAGCAGGACATAATATGTCTAAAAAAGGTGTTTTATTTAGTGATATAGCCTCTTTAAAAAAAGGTGACAAAATTTATTTGTATGATAATGAAAATGAATATGAATATGCGGTTACTGGTGTATCTGAAGTAAATCCTGATAAGTGGGAAGTTGTTGAGGATCATGGGAAAGATGAAATAACGCTTATTACATGTGTATCTGTGAAGGATAATTCTAAGCGTTACGTTGTTGCTGGTGATTTAGTAGGAACGAAGGCGAAGAAGTAAAAAAGAAGGTCAACTCTTTAAAGAGTTGACCTTCTTTTTTACTAATGTTGAGAAATAATAGAATATTTTGGTTGGTATTTAAGTATTTCTCTATTTATGTATAATAAAGTTAGAATTCAAGATTTTGGGAGGAACAAGAGTGAAACAACAGGTGAAGAAACTTCTTTTAACAACAGGCGTAGCGTTATTGGTAGCTCCGATTTCAGCCTATGCGCATCCAGGGCGTACAGATGCTAATGGGGGGCATACGTGTCGTACAAATTGTGAGAAATGGGGATTACAGTACGGGGAGTATCATTATCACAATAAACCAGCTTCTAGTAGCGGTGCAACAAGTCCAGCTCCTAGCTCTAATAATAATGGTGCTGTAGAAGCTGAAAGACAAGCAGAAGCACAGCGCAATGCTGAGGCTGAAAAACAACGTGCTGCAGAGGCGCAGCGTAAAGCTGAAGAAGAGAGACAACGTGTAGCGGAGGAACAAAGAAAAGCAGAGGCAGAGAGACAACGTGTAGCTGAAGAACAAAGAAAAGCGGAAGAAGCACGTAAGCGAGAGGAAGCACAACGTCAAGCTGATATGGAAAAGGGACAGCTTGAGGGACAAAAAAATGGAGAGATTGATTTTAAAGCGGGGAAAAATGATGCAGAATCACATTTAGCTGGAAAATCAGATACATATAAAGAAGCATTCAAAATTGCTTATGCTGCATCTTGGTCTTTAGAAGAGCAGAAAAAAACGTATTTTGAAAAAGGAAAAGAGCAAGGTTTAGCACAAGAGACGATGGAAGACAGTCAAATTGCTCCGGAGTTTAAGCCGAACTTTGCTGAAGGTTTCCAAGTAGGGAATAAAGAAAGAACAGACAAAATTGAAAAAGAGCAAGCTGAACTAGGGGAAAAGGCAGGTAAAGAACTAGCTGGAAAGAATCCTGGAAATAGAGAGAAAGATGTGTACGTGAAGGCGTATGAAACAGCTTATGAAAAGGGCTATAAGTCTACAAAAAAAGCAGTAGAAAAGGCTGGCTATAAGTATGCATTTGAAAACTATGATTTGAAAGTTCCTGCTAAGTATGAAAAAAATGAATCATTAAAGAAATGGTTTATTGAAGGATTTAAATCAAATAAAAAAGCAGCCGAAATTAGAGAAGAAGGATATAAAAAAGGCGACAGTTGGCTTGCGTTCTTCTATAAGAATTTTGTGCCAAGTGAATATAAAGAACATAAAGAGCTGTACGAACAAGCGATAGAAAAAGGTAAGAGTGCATAAAAAAGATGAGGGATTTCCCTCATCTTTTTTAATCCATCCATTTCACTAATTTCTTAGAAATTAGTAATAAAACACAACCTAATACAATTGCTACAGCTCCGATTACGGTAAATACTTCAGCATATCCAAGTGAAGTTGTGAAGCTTGCAAGTTGTCCACCTAAAATGTTAGCGATACCTGAGCTTGCTAACCATACTCCCATTAATAAAGAAGCAAGTTTTACTGGGGCAAGTGCACTAACCATTGATAGTCCAACAGGTGATAAGAATAGCTCACCTAACGTATGGAAAAGATACGTAAAGACGATAAATAGTAAGTTTGCTTTTTCCGTAATGTTATGTTCATCACTACCTGTTTTTAATGTAGCGATAACGAGAATGATATAACCGATACCGAGCAAGATCATACCAAGTCCCATTTTAGTTGGGATTTTTAAATCCCCGCGCTTACGAGTTGCAAGTTTTGCCCATAATGTTGAAATGACTGGAGCAAGTAAAATAATAAATAATGGATTGACCGATTGGAACCAAGATGTTGGAACTTCCCATCCGAACACAGATCGGTCTACAAATTTGTTTGTATATAATGTTAATGAGCTACCAGCTTGTTCAAAGCCAGCCCAGAAGAAGACAACGAAGCATGTTAAAATGACGATAACTGCGGTACGTTGTTTTTCTTTTTTCGTTAACGGTGTATCTCCTACTGATGGTTGTCCAGCAGCTGCTTGCAAATCGCGAGTTGGTTTTTTACCGATATCACCAAGGAAGCGATTTGATAGTGTTGTAAATAAAATTTGTCCAATGATCATTCCGATTGAAGCGGCTAAGAAACCGTAACGGAATCCGTAATGTACAACACCATCAACTGTTGTTTTGAATAAATTTTCTGATAAAAATCCGCAAACGAGTGGAGCTAAAAATGATCCGACGTTAATACCCATATAGAAAATAGTAAATGCACTATCACGTTTTGGATCATTCTCTTCGTATAATTCTCCAACCAGTGTAGAGATATTCGGTTTGAAGAATCCATTACCGATAATAATAAGCGCTAATCCGAGGTATAGGCCGACTTGGTTTTGCATGGCAAATAGTGTAAGGTTACCGATTGCCATTGTTATACCACCAATTGTGATCGCTTTTCGTCTACCTAGGAACCGGTCTGTTAAGTATCCACCGATCATTGGTGTGAAATAACAGGCTCCAGTATAAAATCCGTAAATAGAGAGTGCACATGCGGGACTAAACCCAAGACCACCGCTTACTAAAGCTGTTGTTAAATATAATGTTAATAATCCTCGTAATCCATAGTAACTAAATCTTTCCCACATTTCTGTAAAGAAGAGTAAGTATAAACCTGGAGGATGTTTCTTTTTTCTTTGTTGTTCTCTTTCTAGTTGTATCGCTGATTCCATGTTATTTTCCTCCTGACACAAACAAAAACAAAGTTAATAATTTTGTACATTTAATATTTTACTTTATTAACTATTATAAGTCAATAAAGGTTGATTTTTCAGAAGAAATTGGAAAAGAGATATAGCTATAGAATGGGGGTTTCTTTTATGTTAGACTATGGACTATGTTTTCTTTGTAAGGAAACGGTTTATTGCACTTTTTTTATATGTGAAATTGATTTCATAAAAGATGAAATTAAAGAAGGAGAAAGAAATGAAATTGTTACAGAAAAAAGAAATTTTACTTATTAGTCTTATGTTATTCTCGATGTTCTTTGGCGCGGGGAATCTTATATTCCCACCTTTCCTTGGGTATGAAGCGGGAGAACATGTGTGGATTTCACTGGTAGGGTTTATTATATCAGCAACAGGTCTTCCTATATTGGGAGTTATTGCGATTGCGAAAGCAGGAAGTTTTCAAACGCTAGCGGGTAGGGTTCATTCTTCATTTGCCATTATTTTTCCGTGTATCGTGTATTTATTTATTGGACCAGGACTTGGTATACCACGTGCAGGAAGTTTAGCTTTTGAAATGGGGCCAGGTCAGTTCTTCCCAGAAGCAGGAAGCATAATTTTATTATGTTACACGGTTATTTTCTTTAGTATCGTGTACTGGTTAAGTTTATCACCATCTAAATTAATGGGGTTATTCGGAAAGGTTTTAACACCGTTATTATTAGGTATGATTGCCCTTATTTTTATAAAGAGCATGTTTACATCAGTAGGTAGTGTGAAAGAGGCTGCTGGAAACTATGGACAAGCTCCTATGTTCCAAGGGTTTTTAGATGGGTATTTAACGATGGATGCATTGGCAGCTTTAATTTTTGGGATTGTTATTGCAAATGCTCTTCGTACAAAAGGTATTGAAGATGATAAAGGTTTAGCAAAATATATGAGTATTGCTGGAATTGGGGCAGGACTATTATTATCTATTATTTATGTCATACTTGGATATGTTGGTTCAATAAGTGGTTCGTTAGGTCCATTTGATAATGGGGCGAACGTATTAGCACAAGTGATGACGACGTTATTTGGACAAGGTGGAGTCGTTTTATTAGGTCTTATTTTTACGATCGCGTGCTTATGTGTTTCAATTGGACTTGTTACATCTTGTAGTCAATTTTTCGCAAGTGCATTTCCGAAAGTGGCGTATAAAGTGTGGGCATTTATATTAAGTTGTATTAGTATGATTTTAGCTAACTTAGGATTAACACAAATTTTAAAAGTATCAGTACCGATTCTTGGATTTATTTATCCAATTGCACTAACGCTTATTATCTTAGGGTTATTCCATAAGTATATTGGAAAGTATGCATACGTATATGCAGTGACAGTTGGGATTGTAGCGGTATTTAGTGCAATCGATATTTTCAATAAAAATGTGATGATGAATCAGTGGACATCAGTATTGAAATACATTCCGTTTTATATAGAAGGTGTGGGATGGATTGTTCCAGCTATTATAGGTGCTTGTATTGGCGTTATCGTGAGTAGTGTTTTCAAGAAGAAATAAGTAAGAGGTGTTTTCCTATTTCGGAAAGCACCTTTCTTTTTTTGAAAAATGGTATTGAAAATGAATAGACTAATAGTATGATTAAGGTAATTGGTAATATATAGGGTTTGAATGGGTGATGAGGGGGGAGCGTATGAAGGAAGATTTAAATAAGAAAATAGAAGCGCTCGAAACGGCAATTGAAACAATTCAAGAAGCACTTTTTGAATTGAAAGCAAAACAAAAAGAAATAGAAGTAGAAAATGCTCAGCAATATGTTAGTAAGGAAAAGAAAGAACATATTGAAACGGTAACGGAAGAAAAATCAAAAGAAGAAGTAGTTACAATAAAAGAGCCTGTGCAAGAACGGGAGGTAAAACAAGTAGATATATCTGCTTTTAAACCAGAACCATTTAATATTATTCAGTTTTGCCAAACGTGGTTACCACGCATATTTGTCGGTATTATGTTACTTGGAGTAATCTGGTTATTTAAAGCAGGGGTAGATGCTGGATTATTAACGCCAGCAATACGAATTGTGTTTGGTATTGTCCTATCAATCGGTTTTTATTATATAGGGGATATTCAAATTAAACGAGAGCGGCAAGCGTTAGGGTTAGTATTAGCAGGAGGAAGTATTACGGGTATAGTTTTAACGACATTTGCGGCACATTATTTATATGGCTTTATTCCGGCAAGTGTTGCATTTTTGTGTAATATTGCATGGGTCATTTTAGGTATTTATGTAGCCAAGAGGTATCAATCGGAATATCTTACTATTTTCGTAGCGGTGGGAGCTTTCTTCGTGCCATTCTTATTAAATAGTACGACTCCTAATCCTTATATTTTCTTTGGATATGAGACGATACTAACACTTAGCTTATTATGGTATGCGTTGAAAAGTCGTTATCAGTATTTATATATGATTTCTTATGCTGTTGCTGCTATTGTTCTTTTCGTCTTTTTTGCTATTATGTCAATGTTAGTAGAGGATTTGCAAATACAGCTAACAGTTGTTTATGGTTTGATTCACTTACTATTATTTTGGCATATGTTTACGGAGCGAAGTTTTATATTAGAGCCACGCTTGGCGATATTTAGTGCGAATGCAGTTTTCTTTATATTAGCCATTTCAAAAATACCCGAATTTACAACATGGGGATTAATGATTAGTGCGCTTGGGCATGCTGTTATGTTCGTGTTTGAATATAGGAAGAATCGACATTCTACATTTACAAATCTTTTATTTGGTTTCGCAATGGGTGCATTTAGTTTAGCGATTTTATATGAGTATAGTTTAGTGAATGCAGCGATTGTATTATTATTACAAGGTTTCCTCGGTATGGTGACTGCTATTAAAGTAAAACAACAAATAAAATTGTATGTTAGTGCGACGGTTTATGCGATTGGAATGATACAAACTATTTTTAGCCCGTTCGATCATTTCCTTTCAGCTGGGTTCGTTGCTCATATTATTTTAATAGGTACATTTTATTACTGCATGAAACAAGCGAAAGATGTGTTAATGAGCTTTGGCAAATATGTTTATTCTATAGCGCTCTATTGGTTTATGGTTATCATATTTATTGCAATTACTAGAGTTGGTGAAGTGCTTTCTACAGATGGAAGCATAATAAGTGTATCTGTATCGTTATTATGGATGGTATATGCATTATTTGCAGTTTGGCTTGGACGGAATAAACATATGAATGAAATATTATATGCTGGCTTAGTCGTGTTAGTCGTAACGATAGGAAAGCTATTCCTTCTAGACTTACCAGAAGTTTCAATGATGATCAGGGCAGTGTTATTCTTAATAGTAGGTAGTATAGGTATCGTTATTTCAAGAATGTTTTTCTCAAAAGAAGAGAAGTAAAAAGAAGGCAATCCGTATGCGGATTGCCTTTTTCATTATTTTTTATCAATTGTTACATTCTCGCTATATTTCGCTGTTGTATTTTGACGTAGACGAAGTGTTGCTTGTCCAGTCGTATTTGGATTTATTTGCACATTTACAATCTTCTCAGCAGAACCTAAGCTGTTTGTTGTGAAAGAAAATGCACTACTATATCCAAAAGTAGTTGGCCAAGTGCCATTTGAATTTTGAACTTTTGCTACTTGTGTACCACCAGTAGTGAATATACCTAAAGAGTAATTATTGTATGTTGTGTTTGGTAATAAGTTATTTACTTGAATTTTCATTTGGAACACTTCATTGTTTGGTAGAATGCTAGGGTGTGTAACGACGTAGTCATTTGCTGTTACTGCACCGTTATAGCCATATGAACCGGGTTTAAAAGTATTTGTATTAAACCATTGATAACCTGCACTTGGCGCACTCCAAGGTTCAGGTTGTGGCTCAGTTGATAAGCTTGGTTGTTCAAATGTTTGTAAAGTTGTAGGTAAGTCAAGTTGTAAACCATTTACTTGATCTAAACTTGTAAATGTTTCTTTATTCGATAGCCAATTTACGATATTTTCTAGTAAGATAGCATCGTTTTCTTCTTTATATCCATCGTAAGTTTTCTTTGTTTGGCCAGAATCTTCACGAACGTATTTTGGCGTAGCATCTTCAACAGGAGAAGAGTCTCCAATAAAGGCAGCTTTTCCAAGTCCGACTTTTGCGATAGCAGCATAAGGACCCTCTGCAACACCACCGCCGTTATACACACCGGTATCAACAGCGTTATTCCATTTTGACGGGTTTTCTGGAAGATAAACAAGTCCTTTTGCTAGTTTTGGATTTGTAATTGCTAAAGTAGAACCAGCATGCATCGCTACAGATGAAACCCCTTCTGTAATTCCGAATGATTGTTCAGGTGATACAATATTTTTAGCGGAAACATCACCGATTGCATTATAGCGGAAGCGAATACCGAAGTTATCAGATAGCCAATCAGAGCTTTCTACTCCTTGCATAGCTTGTGAATTTGCTTCGTCGTTAGACATTCCTTTCGCTGGATTATCCCAAGCACCGCGTCTATATCCGTTAAATACTTCAGAAGAATCCCAACGATTTTTATTACGATCTGCATTATAATGATCGGCAATGAAGAAGATACTACCGCCATTTTTCACGTATTGTAACATAGCATCTTGTTCTGATTTTTTGTAAGGAATATTTGCTTCTGGAACGATAAACACATTGTAATTTTTTAAATCTTCGTATGTAATAGGTGTTGATTTACGAAGTTCTTTTACATGATATCCGTTTTCGGCAATGCCATTTCCGAAATCAGAAAAGCCGCCATCGATAACCCAGTCAGCTGTCCCGGCAGTTTGACCGTGCGTATTATCGAATAATACTTTCTTCCCATTGTTTTGGTTTACAACTTTTGCAGCAATTTCAGGAGCTGGGTCTACAGAGCTTTCTGCATTAGTAGACGGTATGAACGAAGCCCCTATACTTAGTGTAATTGCTGTTGCTAAAGAAAATGTAATCCATTTTTTATTCTTCATAGAAGAATCCCCCTAATAATAAATATATGTGCTTTAATAATGTAATTTATTTTTCTGTAAAAATAAAGACGGAAAACATAAAAAATATTAAAAAATTGTAAAAATAACGTGAATTTTGTTGAGAAATATTTATGTAGATTTAAAAACATCCCTTCCAAGTAATAAGGAAGGGATGTTTTGTTTAACTAATTTTTGAATTAGGCGTTTCATCAATCTTATGAAACCCTTTCATGTAGTACACGATAGCTAAGCCGATAAGCCAAATAGGACCGACGATTAATGCGATTCGTGTATCTTCTGAATACGCCATTATACCTAATACAAGTGCAAGGAAAGCGAGTGAGAAATATGAACTTAATGGGTGTAAAGGCATTTTATACGATAACTTTTGTTTGTTTTGCGTAGGCAAATTTTTACGGAACTTGATTTGAGCGACTAATATAATGCCCCAAGTCCAAATTGCCCCGAAAGTTGAAATACTAGTGAGCCATGTAAATACTTTTGCGGGCACAAGATAGTTTAATATAACACCAACGAGTAAGACGGTAGCTGTTGCTACAATTCCTTGGCTTGGAATCCCGTTTTTATTTAAACGACCGAATCTTTCAGGAGCCTTTTTCTGCTGAGCTAATGTAAACAGCATACGGCCTGTACTAAATAAACCACCATTACAAGAAGAAAGAGCTGCTGTTAATACGACAAAGTTAATAATCCCTGCTGCTTTTGCAATACCAATTTGTTGGAATGTTAATACGAATGGACTGCCTTTCTCACCAAGTTCGTTCCATGGATAAATTGCCATCATAACGAATAGAGCCCCAACGTAGAACAGTAATATTCTCCAAAATACGTTATCGATTGCTTTTGCGAGTGTTTTTTTCGGATTTTGCGCTTCACCCGCTGTAACCCCAATTAATTCAACGCCTAAATAAGCGAATAACACCATTTGCATGGAGAGTAGTAACCCAGAAAAACCATTCGGGAACCAACCGCCATGTGACCAAAGATTGGAAATGCCGGTAGCGATACCGCCGTTCCCAAATCCGAATAAAATAATACCAGCTCCAACAATTATCATACAGATAATTGTGACAATTTTGATGAGAGCAAACCAAAATTCAAGTTCTCCAAATACTTTTACGGATAAGAAGTTGAAAGCACTCATTAATAATAGAGCGAGTAAAGCCCAAGTCCAGCGCGGGATATCTGGGAACCAGTATTGCATGTAAATGCCAGCTGCTGTAATTTCAGCCATACAAGTCACAACCCATAAGAACCAGTAGTTCCAACCGGTAATATAGCCAGCTAGCGGTCCAAGGTAATCATAAGCATATTTACTAAAAGAACCGGCAACAGGCTGTTCAATTGCCATTTCTCCGAGTGCTCGCATAATGAAAAAAATAACGAGTCCAGCAATCATATAGCCTAGTAGAATAGAAGGGCCAGCTAGCTTAATAGCAGAAGCGGATCCTAGAAATAGTCCAACGCCAATAGCTGAACCGAGTGACATTAAAGTAATATGTCGTTCTTTTAAACCGCGGTTTAAAGTTCCAGATTTGTTTGTTTGCTGCATAAGAAGAATCCCCCTTGTAGAGTGAACGATATTTGAATGCGTTTACTAAGTGTTTAACTATTTCAAATTATAAAACATTTCTATCTGTTATGCTACAAAAATAAACATAGTTAACTGTACTACATCTATACTTGTCAGACTTAAACTTAAAATTCGAACTATTAGCGAATATATTGACTCTTCTTTTTATTGATTGTTAAGATTAAGTATTATATTTTCTCACATACTAGTAAGAAAAGAATGTGTGATAATAATTCAGATGTAGGAAGGGTACATAACCATGTTTCAATTACAAAAATATAACACTTCTGTGAAGCAAGAGCTTTTAGCTGGCATCACAACTTTTTTTACATTTGCGTATATTCTTGTCATCAATCCGAAAATATTATCTGATGCAGGTGTACCATTTGATCAAGCTTTTACGGCAACTATTATTGCGACGGTTGTAGGGACGCTATGTATGGTGTTTTTAGCTAACTATCCAATTGTTATTGCTCCAGCTATGGGAATGAATGCGTATTTTGCTTATTCTGTTGTTCAACAGGCAGAGGGGATTACATATGTAATTGCGTTTTCAGCAGTATTTGTAACAGGTATCATTTTTCTTTTATTATCATTCACTTCATTTAGGCAAAAGCTAATTGTCGCAATTCCTGACAGTTTAAAACATGCGATTGCAGGTGGGATTGGGTTATTTATTGCTTTTATTGGATTACGTCTATCTGGAATTATCGTTGATCATCCATCTAACTTAGTTACGATTGGTGACTTCCATTCTCCAGCCGTTATTTTAACTTTAATTGGTTTGATTTTAGCGGCGGTATTAATGGCATTGCGTGTGAGCGGTGCATTATTTATTAGTATGATCGTGACAGGAATTATCGCCTTCTTTACAGGGCAACTGAAGTTTACGGATAAAATTGTTGCGATGCCTCATTTACCAGAGGGAATTATCGTTTCAAATCCAATCAACGCCTTTTCAGATGTCATTGAATATGGATTATATGGTGTTGTATTTTCATTTTTACTTGTATTGTTATTTGATACAACAGGTGCATTACTCGGTTTAATTAAACAAGCAGGTTTAATTACAGATAATACAGAGAAGCGTTTTGGTAAAGCGTTTATTGCGGATGCAATTGGCGGGACTACAGGTTCTATCTTTGGGACAAGCCCAACGGCAGCGACGATTGAGTCTTCAGCTGGTATTGCTGCAGGTGGTAAAACAGGATTAACAGGTATTGTAGTAGTTGGCCTAACGGTTATAACGGCATTCTTCAGCCCTGTTATTGCTTCTTTATCAAGCATAGCCGCTATTACAGCTCCTTCATTAATTATTGTAGGTAGTTTAATGGCGCAAAGTCTTCGTGATATTAATTGGAATGAATTTGATGATGCATTACCAGCATTTTTAATTTTCGTTGGTATTCCGTTAACGTCTAGTATTGCGAATGGAATTGCAATTGGATTTTTAGTGTATCCAGTCTTAAAAATTGTGAAAGGAAAAGGGATGGAAGTACATCCGTTACTATACTTATTTACAATTTTATTTGGATGTCATTTATTCTTATAATATAGATATAGGAGAGGGAGCTTCTTATGAGAAGCTCCTTTTTTGTGTATAATAAAGTGAAACTATAATCAGTGGGGGCAGTTAATTTCCTGCTTAACTACTTTGCTCTAGCCGAATATTGAGGTAGAGTGCTAATAGCAGGATAAAGTGAAATTATAGTCGATTAAGCAAAATATAAATTACTTAATGGAATATATATATTACAATAAGGGTAGAGGAGGAACATGAATGGCTGTAAGTAAAATAAAAGTCGCGCGTGTTCAATTAGATTTAACACAGCAACAATTAGCAGAAAAAGTAGGCGTTACAAGGCAAACGATTAGTTTAATTGAGAAGGGGAAATATAACCCGTCTTTAGATTTATGTTTGAAAATTTGTTATGCGGTAGATAAAACATTGAATGATTTATTTTGGGAGGAAGAGGAGTGAGAGGATGAGGATTGTGAAAGATGAACGTTTAATGATTGAGGGGCTAAAACATATTAGACTTGTTTTCATCTTACAAAATATCGTCATACTAGGTATTGTTTTTTATCGCTACGTTTTGCAAGGTGCAGGGTATGAAAGTGTTTCAGATTTATTAATGGTATTTATGTGCGGGATAATAGTTATTAACTTTTTAAACTTAAAAAATTCGGTGGAAGTGTATGAGCATACAGGGGGAGTATCACGCAGTTATTTCATGAAGCTATTATTCATTCCTATAGGTATTGTTATTGGGATTTTAGCTATTTGTATCGTTGTAACACCGGATATTTCGATAAAAGAAATTAGTATAACAGGACTTATTATGTTTGCTTGTTTTTTAGTTCCTAGTTTGTTTATATACATATATATGAAAAGAATAAAAAGTGAAGATTGAAGTATAAGAAAAGCTTTCCGCAATACGGGAAAGCTTTTCTTATACTCTTTTATATAGTACTTTATGAAGGCCAATCGGTTCAATTTCAAAGATTTCACCATATTCCTGGAAGCCTAAGTGCTTGTAATAGTCAGCTACAGTAATTCGGCCATTACACCATAATATATTTGCTTGGCGTTCTTGCAAGACTTGTTCCGCCTTCTGAATTAAGGAGCTTCCAGCACGTTTGTTTCGAAATTCAGGTAATGTTGCCATTCCTCGTAGCCGATAATGAATACCCGTTGGTAAGTCGGGATATATTTCTTTTGAGAAGGAAGCGATACTAATTAGTTCACCGTTTATAAATGCGCCTAAGTGGAAGGTGTCTGTTTCATAATCGGAAGGGTATTTACAATCTGCTAATGTTTGATTCGGGCGTAAAATTTTTTGACGTAATGCGTAAGTTTCAGATCCCTCAATATTTTTCACGGTAATCATATTAACATCCTTTCTTATAAGGCTTTTTCTGTTAATTGTATAAAGAAATAGGCAGGTGCAGCGAGAAGTCCGAGTATGCTAGCAGTTCCGAGAAGGAGTGAAAGTAGGAGGCACGAGTATTTTATTCTATTCGATTTTTTCCATCCATAACTACAAATTTCAATGCTAACACCGATGAGAATAATGGCAACGAGTATTTCCGCTAATAATAAAAGAGCTAAAGTTACAATAGACATAGTGTGATCCATCCTCATAATATGTGATAGTAACATTTTACCATATAAAATGGAAAAAAATGCCCCTCAATTATGTGAGGGGCATTTTCTATTCTAATATGCTTTTTAGTGTATCGATATGTTCTTTTGAACCTGTTACAAGTAATATATCACCGTGTTGTAGTCTCGTATCACCATGCGGAATTAATGCTTTATTCCCGCGATAAATTTGAATGACTAGTACATCGCCTAAAAAAGGAAGGCGGCGAAGTGCCACGCCGTTATATTTATTGCTTCGTAGTTCAACTTCACGGACCGTTTCGTTTGCTGTTGTAATTAAGCGAACGAGACTCGGTTTATCAATAAGTGCACGTAATAGAATACGTGTAGAGTTAATTGTTGAGAATACAGCGATATGTTCTTGCGTTGCTTTTTCTTGTAGAAGTGGATCTTCTACGCTTGCAATAACATGTTCAACACCTAGTTCTTTTGCGTGTTCTGCTAATAATAAGTTTTGCTCATCATCACTTGTTGCAACAACAACACGGTCTGCGTTAAATGCTGTTTGTTCAGTTAATGATGCGATTGTGATGTCGTCTAATTTTACGATAGGGAAGTCATGTGATGTCGCTTCCTCATCATTTATTTTATTTTGACGCATCATATAAAGTGTTACGTCATAATCTTCTCGTTTTAAATCAAGTGATAACGGAAGTGTAATTCTGCTTGCGCCAATAATAGAAACTTTTGGTTTTGGTGTTTCTACTTTCGGGAACATCTTTTTAAATAATATAGGTGCAAAAATACAAGTAATAACTGCGCTTAAAATAAGTGAAGCAGATAAACTTGGACTGATGATCCCTAGTTTTTCACCAATTTGTGCAGCTGCAATGACTAAAGAAAGTGTCGATGTTAATAAGATGGCACTTCCTAGTACGATATTCCGTGGATACCATTTGCGTAAAACAAGTGATGGTAACAGCTTTGAAATAAAGAGTCCTACAATTAAAATGGGGATCATTAACATACTAGAAGGTTCTTTGAAAATAGACCAAACCTCTAAATTTACACCAACCATTACGAAGAAAATAGGAATGAAGAAACCATATCCGATGGAATCCAGTTTTTCAACCATATCTTCATTTGGTGATAATAATGATACGAGCACCCCTGCTAAGAAGGCACCTAAAATATTTTCAGCTCCAACAGATTCAGATAACCCAACTAATATTAAGATGAGTGCAAAAACAGCTCGTGTATCAATTTGTACACTACCAGCTTTTAAGCTATCTAAGTATGGAATGTTTTTAAAGCGTTTTGCAACGAAGTAAATAACAATACCAGCGCCGAATAGAAGAAGAAGAAGCCACATGCTTTGGCCGCTTTCGGAATTTAATCCGACGAATACAGCGAGTAAAATCATTGTAACTAAATCTGCAATAACAGCGACTAATAAAATGATTTGTCCAATTGCCGTTTTTCCTAAGTTATTCTCTTTTAATGTTGGTACGACAACACCTAAAGAAATAGTTGAAATGATTAAAGTCATGAACATTGCATTATCTACAAATCCTAGCCATACGAATAGTAATGATAGGGCATAAGATAAGATGAAAATAAATAAGAAGATAATGCTTGCTGCTTGGAATGTGTTTGGTTCGTTTGTCGTATTCTTTTTCCCTTTTTGTTTAAAGATAGAAAAATCAATTTCTAAACCGCTTAAAAACATAAGGAAGATAAATCCTAGTGTCGATAAGACTTGAAGCCACATATCTGGCTCAATAATATTAAACCCACTTTTACCTACAAAGATTCCTGCGATGATTTCTGCAACAACGACAGGAAGTGCTTTTAATTTAAAGCGCTGTAACAAAAGGGGAACGAAAAACGCGATTGCAACGACAACCATAAGTGATAGAACAGAAGTGTGATGTTCCATTGCGTTCTCTCCCTTCAAATAAATATAGTACTTATTTAGCCATATAATAGGTAGAAAAGCAACGCATATGGATTCGATTTCATAAAGAAAGAGTTTTCTTAACATTTGTCATAATAAGTATATTTTTCATGATTTTGTTGTTAATTCCGTAATGTGGATGTAATAGGGAGAGTAATAAAAAAAGACCGCTGAGAAATCTCAGCAGTCTTTTTCATGTACATTACATTGAGAAGAAGATCCATACAGTTAAACCAACTGTTGCAGTTGCAACGAAGAAACTGTATATCATAGTAAGAATTTGAACTCTTCCTTCTCCTTCTTTTAAATGCATGAACATAATTAATTGTAACAACGCTTGCGCAACAGCCATTACGATAATAGTTGTTAAGATCGTTGAAAGTGGCAGGTTTGTATAAAGTGCCACGTATAGAGCTAGAAACGTTAGTGCAAGCGATAAAATAAATCCGAAAACGTGTGACCAAGGGAATCCGCTATGCGCGTGTCCGTTTGCTTGGTTGTTATTTTGACCCATTTACGCCACCATCCCGTTCAAGTAAACTAGTGTGTAAATAAAGACCCAAACAAGATCAAGGAAATGCCAGTATAAGCTGATAATAAATACTTTACGAGCTGTAACTGGTGTTAAACCTCGTTTTAAAATTTGGATAATAACACAAATTGCCCAAATGATACCGCCTGTTACGTGGGCTCCGTGCGTTCCAAGAAGAACGAAGAATGCAGATAGGAAAGCACTTGTTTGAATTGTTGCGCCTTCACCGATGTACAAAATGAACTCTTCGATTTCAAAGAATAGGAAACCTGCACCTAAAAGTAATGTAAGGATGAACCATCCAAGCATCGCTTTTTGATTGTGCTTACGCATTTCGTGAATTACGATACCACATGTGAAACTACTTGTTAAAAGTAGTAATGTTTGAATTAAAAGCGTTTTAAGTTCAAACAGTTGTGCTGGTGTTGGGCCATCTGCCGTACGACCAGCGAGTACTAGATAAGAGGCGAAAAGTGTTGCGAACAGCATAATTTCAGCCCCAAGAAAAATCCAGAATCCTAGGATATTCAATCTGCTTTGCTCGGATTGATATTCCAAAGGTAAGCTTTTATCTAAAGCCGCCATATCATTTCACCTCTCATGCTACATGTTCTGATTTTTTAATTTCATCAACACTGATATAGTAACCGTCATCGTAATCGAATGAACGATAGATTAAGCAAGCTAAAATACCAACGCCGCCGATTGCTGCAAGCCAGAACCAGCTAAATACTAATGCGAAACCTGCAAGACCGAAGAATAAAGACGCAATAATAGGCACACCAGAGTTACTTGGCATGTGAATTGGTTTAATATCTTCTGCTGCTGGTGTAACTGTTTCTCCGCGTTTCTTCATGTACCAGAAAGCATCAGCTTCTTTGATTTCAGGAAGTTGCGCGAAGTTGTAATGTTGTACAGGAGATTGAGTTGCCCATTCAAGTGTACGGCCATCCCATGGATCTCCAGTTGTGTCACGTTCACCGTGACGAGCACTCCAAATTACGTTGTAACAAAGAAGTAGGAAACCAATACCCATCATTACCGCACCAACAGATGCGATTTGGTTTAGCCATCCCCATCCAAGACTTTCAGAGTAAGTGTACATACGACGAGTCATACCGTCTAATCCTAAGAAGTACATTGGGAAGAAACAGATGTTGAATCCGCTCATAAAGATCCAGAATGTCCATTTACCTAGGCGTTCATTTAACATATGACCAGTCATTTTTGGATACCAGAATGTGAATCCAGCAAGCATAGCAAATACTGTACCTGCGATTAATACGTAGTGGAAGTGAGCGATTAGGAAGTAGCTGTTATGGTACTGATAATCAGCTGCTGCCATACCAAGCATAACCCCTGTAACCCCACCGACTACGAAGTTTGGAATAAATGCCAATGACCAAAGCATTGGAACTGTAAAACGAATACGTCCTTTATACAGTGTAAACAACCAGTTAAAGATCTTAACACCGGTTGGAATCGAAATCGCCATTGTCGAAATCGAGAAGAATGAGTTAACCGCTGGACCTGCACCCATCGTGAAGAAGTGGTGAAGCCATACGACGAAACTTAGTAAAGAAATTGCAACCATTGAGTATACCATCGCACTGTAACCGAATAGACGTTTACGTGAGAATGTACTAATGATTTCAGAGAAAATACCGAATGCCGGTAAAATAACGATATATACTTCAGGGTGACCCCATACCCAGAATAGGTTGGCCCATAACATCGGCATACCGCCGCTCGCCATCGTAAAGAAGTGAGCATCGAATAGACGGTCAAATGTCATTAATGCAAGAGCAACTGTTAATACTGGGAAAGCGAAAATAATGATAATCGTTGTAATTAAGATTGACCAAGTAAACATTGGCATTCTCATTAAAGTCATACCAGGTGTACGCATTTTTAAGATAGTAACAAGGAAGTTAATACCTGTCATTAACGTACCGAGACCTGAAATCTGTAATGCGATTGCGTAGTAGTTATTTCCTACACCAGAAGTAAACTCTGTACCTGCCATTGGGAAGTAAGAAGTCCACCCAGCGTCTGGAGAACCACCGATTACGAAAGCGATGTTGAATAACATTGCTCCGACAAAGAATAACCAGAAACTTAAAGCATTTAAGAACGGATATGCAACGTCACGAGCACCAATTTGTAATGGTACTACAAGGTTCATTAATCCCATAACGAACGGCATCGCCATGAAAAGAATCATAACTGTACCGTGTGTTGTGAAGATTCCGTTATAGTGTTCAGCATTTAAATAAGTTGTTTCTGGGAATGTTAACTGTGCACGGATCATTAAACCGTCCATACCACCACGGAATAACATGATAACCGCAGAGATAATATACATGGCCCCAATCTTTTTATGGTCAACAGTTGTTAACCATTCGTCCCAAAGCCATTTCCATTTTTTATACTTTGTTAGTACGAAAATGATTGCTAATGTCACAAGAACGATAGAAGCGTCTGCACCGTAAATAATCGGGTCACCTGTGACAAAGAATTCATCAAGCTTCACTGTGTTCACTCCAATCTGTTGGAATTATAGCTATTATTTTTTGTTTTTGTAGTAGTTGTAATCACAATATTCCAGTGATTTTGGATCAACATAACTTAAGTGATGACTAGAGAATGTCATACGACCAACTACACCAGGTTTAACAATTTCGTTGTACTTATCTTCTGTTAGTTTAGGAGCAGTTTGTTGTACTTCTTTAACCCACTTGTCATACTTCTCTTTAGTTTTTGCTTCAACTTCGAACTCCATGTGAGTGAATCCTTCACCAGAGAAGTTCGCGCTACGGCCTAGGTAAGAACCTGGCTTATCAGCTTGTAAATAAAGGTCCATAATCATGCCATCCATAGTGTACTTCATACCACCAAGTTCTGGTACCCAGAAAGCATTCATTGGACCGACAGAAGTCAGTTTGAATTGAATTGGTACACCAGCTGGGATGTTTAAATAGTTAACGGTTTCAATTTTTTCCTCTGGGTAACTGAATAACCATTTCCAGTTTGCAGATGTAACATAAATCTCCACTGGTTTAATATGTTTGGACTCTTTCGGAACCTCTTCCGAAGCATAAGTTGCTTTTACTGTTGGAATCGATAATGCGATAACGATAATAACAGGAACAAGCGTCCAAATGATTTCTAATAATGTGTTACCGTGTTGTTCAGGTGGCTCATAGTCCATATTCTCTGGTTTTTCACGATAACGAATCAAGATGACTGTAAACAAGATGAATACAATTGCGATAATTAATGACATAAGCAAGAATGACCAAACAATTAAATCATACTGTGCTTTTGCAACAGGTCCTTGCGGATTTAATACTGCGAGTTTTTTATCACAGCCACCGAGGAACAGAAGTAATGATAACGGAAGAAGCGAAGCCAGCTTCCAAAACGTTTTCTTTAGTTGCACGATTGAAAATCTCCTTTCTCCTTGGATTGAAACTATGCCAATAAAACAATATAAACCTATTAATTTATAGATGGCAATAGTTTTTGTGATATTGTTAAAAAATAGACACAAATGCACACTTTTTAAGGTGAATATCATTTGTAACTTGATAACATTGTAAACCATTTTCCAGTTAAAAACGTGATTGTGGAAATTTTAAGATAAATAAAGTTATACCAAGATATCCAAGAAATAGAAAAAAGCTATCTTATGATAAGAAAGATAGCTGAATATTTTGTATATTTAGTTTACCTCTTTTTTTAGACTTATTTGTTGTTCAAATGTGACAACTTTTTTATATTTAAATTGGTATAATATGTAACATATTACCATAAATGGAATTCCGCAATAAAGAGCAATTCTCTGATCTGGAATGAAAGCTAAACTAACAAATGTAATGAAGTTGAGTGAGAAAGCCACGATTGGAACGATTGGATAAAGCGGTGTGCGATATTTTAAATCATTAATGTCTCCGCCGTTTTTTAAGAAGTTTCTACGGAAAAAAAACTGTGAAGCCGCGATTGACATCCAAACTACGACAGCCGCCATAGCTGCAATAGATGTTAAAACTAAAAAGACAGTATCCGCTGCAAATATACTTGTTAATAGAGACAAGCTTGCAAAGATTAGACTGAAAATTAATGCGTTTAGCGGCACACCTTTTTTCGTTAACTTCGTAAAAGCTGGACTTGCCATTCCTTGTTTCGCCATCGCCCAAAGCATACGAGAATTTGCGTATAGACCAGAGTTGGCTACGGATAATACTGCTGTAATAATAACAAAGTTCATAATGTCTGCTGCATATGGAACACCAGCTACATCAAATACAAGTACAAATGGACTTTCGACTAGGTTAGCCTCTTGCCACGGGAGTAAACCTACAACAACTGATATGGCTAAGACGAAGAAGAATAGCGTTCGCCAAATGGTATTTTTGATTGCTTTTGGAATTGTTTTTTCAGGATTCTCACTTTCTCCTGAAGCGATTCCGATTAATTCTGTTCCTTGGAAAGAATAATTCACTGTAATCATCGTAAGAAGAACAGCCAATGCACCATTCGGAAATAATCCGCCATTTTCAGTGAAATTGTGAAGCATTGGAGCTGGTTTTCCGTTAAAGTCTAGTAGACCGAACATAACTGCACCACCGAGTACGATGAAAATAACGATGGTTGCGACTTTTACACTAGCGAACCAAAATTCTGCTTCTGCATATGCTTTTGCTGATAGAGCGTTTAAAAGGAAGAGTGCTCCCGCAAATGTAACACACCAGATCCATGAAGAAACATCTGGAAACCAGCGTTTCATTAAAATACTTACAGTTGTTAACTCTACTCCAACTGTAACAGCCCAATTCAACCAATACATCCAACCGACAACAAAACCAAAACCAGGTGAAATAAATTTGCTTGCATAGCTTTGGAATGAACCTGCTTCTGGCATAGCAACGGATAATTCACCAAGACATAACATCGTTAAATACATAACAAATCCACCGACTAAAAATGCAAGAATAGCACCACCAGGACCGGCGTTATGGACGATTTGACCTGATCCCATAAATAGGCCCGTTCCAATCACTCCACCAAGTGCAATCATAAATAGGTGTCTACTTTTCATTGTTCGTTTTAAATCTGTTTGTTCTACTTGTTGATTCATATGCCCCTCACCCCGTTATTTTCTGTATGTATGAACTGATTTTTATTCCGAGTTTTTAATCATTAGTGGGGGATATGACACATACTCGGTTTATTTACTATGAAATGAATGGAGTATGTAAAAAGCGAACTATGACTAAATACTCTAAGAATGTTTTTATTAACAAAGTGATATCTTCACCATGTTAATTATTTCGATTTTAGCAAAAAAATTCAGAAAAGTATATTGTTTTTTCTTTTTATTAAAAATAATTAGAATTTTCCTGATAGTAAAAGTGTGAACAATAATTCACATAATCTTTCTAGCAAACTAGTAAGAAGAAAGGTACAATGATAGAAGGTATGTCTGTAAAATAATAATTAATGGAGTTTTGTTTAAAATGAAAAAGTTAAAATATCTTTTTGTTTTTGGAATTATATTAGCTGCAGCGTTCTTTATAGGGAAAGATAAGATTATACAAAAGGCACAAGTGCTACGCTTAGATTTTCTATCTGAAATGAAAGAAGCGGCTATGATTGAAAATGTTCCGTTTATAAAGCAGTTACCAGAATTACCTCGTGGATGTGAAGTGACAAGCTTAGCTATGTTACTACAATATAAAGGTGTGCAAGTAGATAAGATGCAACTTGCTAGTGAAATTCATCGAGTTCCATTTGAACAAGATGGTTTGCGTGGAAATCCTTATGAGGGATTTGTTGGAAATATTTATACGAAAGCTGAACAAGGATATGGTGTATATAATAAACCAATCTTTAATTTAGCAGAAAAATATGTTCCTGAAAAAGTAATTAATTTAACAGATAGAGACGTGAATGATCTATATAAGGTAATTAGTTCTGGCTCTCCAGTATGGGTTATTATTAATACAACGTTTAAGCCGCTAGCTGAAAGTAGTTTTGAAACATGGAAAACAAGTTCTGGTGAAGTGAAAATTACATATTTTGAGCATAGTGTAGTAGTGGTTGGATACGATCAAAACTTTGTGTATGTAAATGATCCTCTAAAAAACAATCCGCGTTTCGCTGTTCCACGAGCAGAGTTTGAGAAAGCGTGGGAGCAAATGGGGAAACAAGCGATTACTATTTTGTAATAATGAAAAGTCATCTTTTTGATGGCTTTTTATTTTTAAATATTTATAACGGAAAATTCGGAATATTCTTTTAAAACTTAACAATTCACGTTATAATAACATTTAACTTGGTGAAGAAGGGGAGAAGAGAAATGGATGTAGCGAAGGAACTAGTTGTATTGAAAAATCAATTGATTGAGTGGAGAAGGCATTTTCATAAGTATCCAGAGTTATCTTTTCAAGAAGAAAAAACATCACAGTTTGTATTCGACATACTTCGGAAAATCCCACATTTAGAAGTGTCAAGACCTACTAAATATAGTGTAATGGCAAGGTTAATTGGTAAGCAGCCTGGTAAAACCATCGCGGTTCGTGCTGACATGGATGCTCTTCCTATTCATGAAGAAAATGAGTTTGATTTTATTTCTGCATATCCAGGTGTGATGCATGCATGTGGCCATGATGGGCATATAGCGATATTACTTGGAGTTGTACATAAGTTAGTAGAGGAAAGAGAGAAGATTAAGGGGGAGATTCGTTTTCTCTTCCAACATGCAGAAGAAAACTTTCCTGGCGGTGCAGAGGAAATGGTTGCAGCGGGTGTAATGGAAGGTGTGGATTATATTATTGGTGCTCACCTTTGGGCATCGTTACAGGTTGGCAAAATAGGTGTAATTTATGGTCCTGCAATGGCTGCTCCAGATGTGTTTAAAGTTACGATAGAAGGAAAAGGTGGACATGCTGGAATCCCTCATGAAACTGTGGATAGTATTGCAATCGGTACACAAGTTGTTTCCCAACTTCAGCAAATTGTATCTCGCCTCACGAATCCGTTAGATTCTCTTGTAGTATCTGTTACGCAATTCCATGCTGGGACAACCCATAATGTGATTCCAGAACAAGCGGAGATTGAAGGGACAGTGCGGAGTTTAAAACATGAGTTACGAGAAGAAACAGAGAAAAGGATTGAACGGATTGTGAAGCATGTGACGGAAGCTTACGGAGCGAAATATACGTTTTCTTATGAATATGGATATCGCCCAGTAGTAAATGATTATGAGGTTACAGAAATTATTGAACAAACTGCATTACAACTTTATGGTCGGGAAGGAGTTACTCGTTTACAGCCGACGATGGCTGGGGAAGATTTTTCAGCGTTTTTACAAAAGGCGCCAGGGACATTCTTTTTTATTGGAGCAGGAAATAAAGAGAAAGGAATTATATATCCTCACCACCACCCTCGTTTTACGATTGATGAGGATGCATTGCCAATTGGCGTGGAAGTCTTTGTATCATCCATTATGAATTTTATAAGCAAAGGAGAATGAGATGAAGAAAATACATCTATTAGCGCTTATTCCAGTTTTTTGTTTAGTTATTGGACCTGTATTTGCTAATTCAGTTACTCCTTACGTATTAGGGATGCCATTTTTATTATTTTGGGTATTATTATCGGTGCTCATTACGTCTCTTTGTATGGGGATTGTGTACGTATTTGATCCTGCGAATAAGGGGGATGTAAAATGACCGCATTACTTATCATTATTTTATTTTTATTTCTCGCACTATTTTTAGGAATTCGGGCACAACATGGAAAAGATATGAATTTAGAGCAATGGTCAGTTGGTGGAAGAGGATTTGGAACTATTTTTGTTTTTCTTCTTATGGCAGGTGAAATTTATACGACGTTCACCTTTTTAGGCGGAAGTGGATGGGCGTATAGTAAGGGAGCACCTACTTTCTATATTTTAGGTTATGGTGCATTAGCTTATATTTTATCTTACTTTTTATTACCACCGGTTTGGAAGTATGCGAAAGAGCACAATCTTGTTTCGCAGCCAGATTTTTTCGTGAAGAAATATAAGAGTCAGACACTTGGTATTATCGTTTCTATCATTGGGGTTATTTCGATTATCCCCTATCTTGTTTTACAGTTGAAAGGATTAGGTATTATCGTGTCGGAAGCGTCTTACGGAAGGGTATCGCCAGTTATTGCGGTATGGATTGGTGCAATTGTCATAACGATATATGTAATGGTTTCAGGTATACACGGCTCTGCTTGGACAGCGGCTTTGAAGGATATTATGATCCTGTTTATCGTTATGTTTTTAGGGATATATTTACCATACCATTATTATGGAGGATTTCAGCCGATGTTCGAAGCTGTAGAAGCAGCAAAACCAGGATTTTTATCTTTACCTGATAAAGGAATGAGTATTTCTTGGTTTGTTTCTACTATTGTATTAACGGCTCTCGGTTTCTATATGTGGCCCCATACATTCGCTTCTGCTTTCTCTGCAAAAAATGAAAAAGTATTTCGTAAAAATGCGGCCATTATGCCACTTTATTCTTTAGTTTTACTTTTCGTATTCTTTGCGGGTTTTGCTGCTATCTTGCAAGTTCCAGGGTTAAAGGGAGGGGATGTAGACCTTTCGTTATTCCGTCTGACCCTTCAAACTTTTGATCCGTGGTTTATTGGGATTATTGGTAGCGCTGGCGTTTTAACGGCATTAGTTCCGGGTTCTATGCTTGTCATGGCCGCTTCTACATTATTAGCGAAAAATATTTACCGAACAATGGTCCCATCTGCTTCGGATCGACAAGTTGCAAAAGCGGCGAAATTATTTGTTCCTGTAGTAACGCTTGTAGCTGTTTTGTTCACTTTTAAAGGTGGAGAAACGATAGGAGCACTTCTTTTAATGGGATATAGTATCGTGACACAACTTTTCCCTGCGCTTGTATGTAGTTTGTTTCCACGTCAAGTTGTTACGAAACAAGGGGCAATTGCAGGAATGGGGATTGGGTTGTTAGTGGTTGCATATATTACTTTATCTGGTTCAACTGTAGCTACGATGTTTCCGGGGTTTCCTCAATATATAAAAGATTTAAATGTAGGAATAGTCGCATTGTTAATGAATATGCTTGTGATGTTTATCGTTAGTGGATTCACGAAAAACGTGTCTATAAAAGCAGACAATATAATAGTAGAAAAGTAATCCGTGAACTAGAGCTATCTTTGAAAAGAGATAGCTCTTTTTTGTATATATTTTCTTCTATTAGCGGAATCTAACTAAAAACTTGTTGAAAAGGAAGTTAGGTGGGGGACTTGTTAGAGCTAAAAGGTAACTTATTTGAAGTTATGAAAGAAATTAGGGATGAGTTAGGTTCGCCTAATGATTTAACAATTAGGGAAGTTGCCCTTGCTGGTAGTTTTACACGCTGTGCTGTTATTTTTTTATGTGGGTTAACAGATAAGGATAATGTTTATAAATATGTAGTTCGTACACTCCAATATGAAGAAATAGAAAAAGAAGCAGTTGTCGTTCAGACGTTATTAGATCGTTTTATTTCTATTGCAGAAGTTGGTAAGAAGACAACGTTTCCGGATATTATAAATGCGATTTTAGCGGGAGATACGGTTATATTAATTGATAACATTCAAACCGCTATCGTGATTAATAGTAGAGCTTGGGAAAAAAGAAGTTTAGAACCGCCAGTAACAGAAGATTTAATACGTGGACCGAGGATTGGATTAAATGAAGATATTAACGTGAATAAAATGTTAATTCGTCGTAGTTTACGTGACCCAAAGCTGAGATTTCAATCTTATATTATGGGGAAGAGATCACAAAAAGAAGTGACGTTAGTATATATAGAAGACATTATTAATCCTTACATTGTAAAAGAGCTAGATCGGCGTCTTCAATCAATAGAGACAGATGTCGTTTTTGAGACTGGTACGATTGAGCAATTAATTCAAGATAATAATTTGTCACCGTTTCCCCAGTTTTTGAATACAGAAAGGCCTGATAATATTGTGGCCTCATTAGCGAAAGGAAAGGCAGCTATTTTGGTGGATGGATCACCGTTTGCCCTTATAGCTCCGCTAGTATTTGTTGATATTTTTCAATCTGTGGAAGATCATTATGAGCGCTGGGTAATTGGGACTTTATTAAGAATTTTGCGGATGGGTTCTGGTATAATTGCGATTTTAATGCCAGCGATGTATGTAGCGCTCGTCTCATATCATCAAGGCCTTATTCCTTCTAAATTGGCTTATTCAATTGCTGGGGCAAGAGAAGGTGTTCCGTTTCCTGCATATATTGAAACGTTAATGATGGCATTAACGATGGAGTTAATACGAGAAGCGGGGATTAGGTTGCCGAAACCGATGGGGCAAACAATTGGGATTGTAGGTGGTCTTGTAATTGGAGAAGCAGCAGTGAACGCAGGAATTGTAAATCCGTTTTTAGTTATCATTATTGCGGTTACAGCTATTGCTACCTTTTCTCTCCCTGTATATAGCATTACGATTACGTTTCGTATTTTACTTTTCGTCTTTGTATTAGCAGCGACTGCTTTTGGGTTGTATGGAATCATTCTAGCTCTTATTGCACTTGCTATTCATATTACAAATTTAACAAGTGTTGGTGTACCGTATACGACTCCAATTGCTCCTGCATTTTATAAAGATTGGAAAGAAGAGTTTATTCGTATGCCAAAATCGATGTTGAAAGATAGACCAGAATATTTACAAACGAAAGATTCTACAATACGTCCAAAGGAGCGAAAATAATTGAAACCATTTGAGTATGGCGATGAAGAGATTGGATCTCGGGAAATTGGGTTTGCAGTATCATCGACCATTATTGGTATAGGAGCATTGTCTATGCCACGAGATATTGCTAATCAAACTTTATTTTCGGACGGTTGGATTATTTTACTTTTGGGTGGATTGGTATGTGCAGTTTTAGGTTGGTTTGTAACGAGGATAGCTATTTTATTTCCGAAACAAAACTTTGTTCAATATACAAGTGCGCATTTGACAAAGCCTGTTGCATACACAATTAGTAGCATTTTAGTATTAACGTTTGCTGCTTTGACAGCATATGAATCGAGAATGATTTCAATTATTTCTCAAACGTATTTATTTAGTGAGACACCGATACAACTACTGTCTTTCTTCTTCTTACTAGTTGTTATTTACGGAATAGCAGGATCAAGAGCGGCCTTATTAAGGTTAAATGTTCTATTTTTACCTATTGTTTTAATTGCGATAGTGCTTCTTTCTTTATTGAATATAAATTTAATGGAAATAAACAATTTATTTCCAGCTTTTCAAACGGAAGTAAGTCAGTACGCTGTTGGGGTTAAAAATTCCATATTCACATTTATTGGATTTGAGGTAGCTTTGTTTTATGCTGTGTTGTTGAATGATAAGACAGCGAAAAAGGCACCAATGGCAGTTGCAAAAGCCGTGATAGTAAATGTGCTCTCATATATTTTAATTTATGTAACTTGTATTAGTGTTTTTACGTATATGACAACTCGTGGATTGACATATCCAACAATTGAATTAGGGAAAGAAATTGAAATTGGTGGAGGCTTTTTAGAAAGGTTCGATGCAATTTTTTTTACGACTTGGATTATTACTATTTATAACACTACAGCAATGTATTATGACGTCGCATCTTTATTGTTTTGTGCCATGTTTCCGAAAGTGAAGAAACATATTTTTATTTTCGGAAGCGCGCCTCTGATTTTTATGCTGAATATGCTCCCTGGTAATTTAGATACGTTATCAAGTTACGGAACGTATTTAGCGTGGATAGATATGGGGTTTGTCGTATTAGCTCCTTTGCTAGTTTTTATTGTATATAAAATAAAAAGAAGGAATGGTAGAAATGAAAAACCTTCTTAAAATTATAATGGTTATGGTTTTAGCTGGATTTATAAGTGGGTGTTCTGAACTAGAAGAAATAGAAGAAAGAGGATTTGTAGTAGGCGCAGCTTACGATATTGTGAAGAAAAAGAAATCAAATCCGATTATGAAAGGGACGTATCAGATGGTACTTCCCAGTAAGTTAGCACAACAAGGTGGACAGGGCGATGGAGATAGTGAAAATTATATTAACGTAAGTGCGAAAGCAGATAGCGTCTTTGAGCAAATAAGAATAATTGCTAAAAAAATTAGTCGAACATTATTTTTTCCGCATATACAAGTCATTATTTTTTCGGATGAATTACTAGCGAATCCGTATGTTTTGCAAAATACGTTAGATGTATATTTTCGTGATCATGAAATGAGAAGAAATATTCGTTTGTTCGTTTCCAAGAAAAATGCAGAATCTATTTTAAAACAGAGCGCCAAACCTGAAAACTTACCGGCGCAGTACATTGATATGTTAGCTGAACATCCTCCGAAAAACGCTCAAATGATTGAGGCGGCGAGAATTGGTGAGGTGCAAGGGAAAATGATCGCAGATCGAAGTTTTGCATTACCTCTCTTAGGATTAACTAAACAAGGGGTACAAATGGAAGGAGCGGCATTGATCCGTGGAAAGGATAATAAGTGCGTTGGAACTTTGAGTGGAGAACAAACATTAGGAATGAACTATGTAATAGGTAAAAAAATTGGAGGTTTCTTTACTGTTCGTAAAAAGAATCAGCTCATTACATATGAAATTCATAAGTTGCGCCGAAAGATCCAGGTGTCTACTGAAAATGCTACAAAACCGAAGTTTGATATTCAATTGTCCACAGAAGGCATATTAGCTGAATTACATTTTAATGAACCGAAACAAGTGATGAATGAAAAGCTTTTAAAGAAAGAGATCTCAAAGGAAATGAAGAAGCGTATTGAAAAGTCTATACAGCTTGTTCAAAAAAAATATAAGGTAGATGTATTGGAATTAGGAGAGGCATATAAGAGGTATAATTATAAAGAGTGGAAGAAAGTTAGTAAGAATTGGGATCAAGGTCAGAATTATTTTAGTAATGCTGAAATTAATGTTCATGTTGATCCGACAATTGAACATTCAGGCTCAGCTTTACCGAAGAAAGTGAAGTAAGGTGATGGAAGTTGTTTACTGGATTAGGAATTAGTTGCACGATATTAATGGCGGTTCTTCCGGGAGCCATATACTTTATTCATAAGAAGCTCACAGTGTATGGAGCGCAGCCTTGGAATACTAATGCGAAAAAAAAGAAACCCGAATAAATTCAGGTTTCTTTCGTGCAAAGCAAATGTGAAGGGGGATACCTTCTATGTATGCTTTGCTTATACAAGCCCTAACCAATGTACCAATTGTGTAGAGAGGAATGTAACAACAATGGCGATAACGGTAGGGATTGCAAACGATAAGAATGTCCATTTGGCACTTTTTGTTTCTTTATATATGTTAACCAGTGTTGTTCCACATGGGAAATGAAGAAGTGAGAACAACATTGTGTTTAACGCTGTTAACCAAGTCCAACCATTTTCTAAGAATAGATTTTTAATTTGATTAAAATCATCTATTTCAGTTAAAGCTCCAGTTGATAAATAAGACATTAATAAGATCGGGATAACAATTTCATTCGCTGGTAGTCCAAGAATGAACGCAGCTAGAATAAAACCATCAAGTCCTAACATTTTAGCAAATGGATCTAGGAAGTTTACAAAATACATAAGTAAGCTTGTGTCACCGATAAAAATATTAGCGAGTAACCAAGTTAATGCAGCTGCAGGGGCAGCTACAACTACAGCTCTTTTTAAAACGTAGACTGATTTATCAAGTGTTGCACGCACAATTGTATTCCAAACTTTTGGCTTACGGTACGGTGGTAACTCAAGTGTGTAGTGAGTTGGAACACCTTTTAAAGCTGTTTTTGATAGTACCCAAGAAACAGTTAATGTCATAATAACGCCAATTACAACCATCCCAACTACAACGCCAGCAGTAACTAATGTTTGCATACTACCTGTATAACCAGCAGCCATAAATAATGAAGCCATTAAAATTAACATCGGCCAGCGACCGTTACAAGGAACGAAGTTGTTTGTTAGAATTGCAAGCATACGTTCACGTGGTGATTCAATAATACGAGTTGACATGATGGCTGCTGCATTACAACCAAAGCCCATTGCCATTGTTAAAGATTGTTTGCCATGTGCACCAGAGCGTTTAAATAAGCGGTCCATATTAAATGCAACGCGTGGTAAGTATCCGTAGTTTTCTAATAGTGCGAACATCGGGAAAAAGATGGCCATAGGTGGTAACATAACGCTAATAACAGCACCGATACCACGGAATAAACCGAGTATTAAAATACCATGTAACCATTCAGGTGCATGCGCAGCTTGGAACCAAGATGTTAAATATCCTTCGGCCCATCCGAAAAACTCAGCAATCATATCAGACGGTACGTTAGCACCAGCGATTGTAAGATAAAAAATGATAGATAAAATACCGAGCATAATTGGGAATCCCCAGATTGGAGATGTGAAAATTTTATCTAGTTTTTCGGAACGATACAATTTATCAGTATTTGTATATTGAACAGATTCTTTGCATATGCTTGCAGATGTTCGGTAAATATCTCCGACAATATCATCACGTATGTCTTCTTTTGAAAGTGTTTGTGCATGTTGAATAATATAGTCCAATGGAAGAGCTTTACTGGCTGAGTGAGATTCCATTTATTACGACCTCCCTTACAAGTGGTTCGTTATGATGTTTTTGAAGTGTAGTTAAGAAATTTTTATCTCCATCTAATATACGTAACGCAATCCAACGTGCTGGATACGTATCACCGAACACTTTATAAATTTGTGGTTCTAATTCCTGAATCATACTTTCGATTTTTTCGCTGTAAGAAATTTTAATTGGTGTTGGAATTAGCTTTTTGTTTGCTACTTTGGCAATGACATTTAGTAAATGACCGATACCAACTCTGTTACGAGCAGAAATTTTAATTACAGGTACACCAAGTGATTTTGCTAATTTCTGTTCATCAATAACGATGCCTTTTTTCTCAGCTTCATCAATTAAGTTAATACAAATGACTACGTTACTCGTCATCTCCATCACTTGGAGAGCTAAATTTAAATTTCTCTCCATAGCAGTTGCATCTACAACAACTACAGTTACTTCTGGTTTTTCAAATATAATATAATCCCTTGCTACTTCTTCATCTGCAGAATTTGAATATAGTGAGTAAGTTCCAGGTAAATCTATTAATGTATATTTATTTCCGTTATGTTCATATTCCCCTTCAGCTTTTAAAACAGTTTTTCCCGTCCAGTTTCCAGTATGTTGTTTTAAGCCTGTTAACGTATTAAATAATGTACTTTTCCCGGTATTCGGGTTACCAGCTAAAGCAATGCGATGTTTGCTCATCTGAAATCATCTCCTATTAATACCCCGAAAATAAGGGAACTTTCTTCCTTACGTAGTGCAATAGTTGTGTTGCTTACTTGATAAGCGACCGGATCTCCGAGTGGACTGCGCTGTAATACTTTAATTGTGGCCCCAGGGATGAATCCTAAATCTAATAAACGTCGTTTCATAGTTCCTTCTAATTGTATCTTCTCAATCTGTACAAACTCTCCTGTCTTGAATTCGGAAAGTGGTTTTGTATTAGCCGATACCATAAAAGTTACCTCATCTCTATATTGTTAGTTTAAGTTTAAAAAGTTTCCTTAGGTAAACTTTTTGTTAGTAATATAGTAGACTACATTGGATGATGCTGTCAATTGGTACTTTAAAAATATTCATTTATTTTTAGAATTGTTCCAATTTATTTAGTTGTACTAAAAAATATTACTGAAATTCTGTGTAATGTACATAAATTAGGCGCGTAAAAGTAACAAAATACAGTGGAATTGTAAATGTAGCTTTAAATAAAAGGGAAAAAGAGTGAAAAACATTTACATTGAATTTACATTGTTAAGAATAAATTTACATTACAGCTTAATTAGTGTGGATTTTGTTGGGTTCTTCAACTATAAATGTTGGGATTCCTAGTTTTTAAGGGTTATTATCGTCATTTACTTAAAATTAAAAATTGCTTAACACTCACATAATATTATTGTCCTACAATGAATTTGTGTTCGAAAGAAGTAGACAAATGTGAAAAGTGATAATCCAAATGGGGGTACAAGACATGGTCATGAAAAAGGGTATTAAATTTTCTTTAGCAGCTTTAGTGGTAGCGGGTTCATTAGTGGGATGTGGAAAAGCAGAAGAGACATCAGGTAAAGATGCTAAAGGAAGCGATAATGCAAAACAAGAATTGTCGGGTACGATAGCAGCTGCAGGCTCTACAGCACTTCAACCTCTTGCAGAGGAAGCTGGAAAGAAATTTATGGAGAAAAATTCAAACGTTTCTATTCAAGTACAAGGTGGCGGTAGTGGAACTGGAATTAATCAAGTAGCTTCTGGTGCAGTCCAAATTGGTAACTCAGATGTTCCATCTGCAGATAAAATAAAAGATGCTGATAAAGCGAAAGAATTAGTAGATAACAAGGTAGCGGGTATTGCATTCGCACTTGTCGTAAATAAAGATGTAAAAGTTGATAATTTAACAGTACAACAAGTACAAGATATTTTCACTGGAAAAGTAACAAACTGGAAAGAAGTAGGCGGGAAAGATGAAAAAATCAACTTAATTAATCGTCCGGCTTCTTCTGGCACACGTGCTACATTTGAAAAAACAATTATGAAAGACGCGAAAATTAATGATGGAACTGGTACTACACAAGATTCTAACGGTGCAGTAGAGCAAGCGATTAACTCTACTCCAGGTTCAGTAAGTTATTTAGCGATGTCTTACATGGTTGGAGAGAAAAAAGGTGCGCTACAAACAGTGAAAATTGATGGTGCTGAGCCGAAAGTTGAAAACATTGCGTCTGGTAAATATCCATTCTGGTCTTACGAGTACATGGTAACGAAAGGTGAAGCAAAAGAAGCAACGAAAGCTTACATTGACTATGTAAAAGGTAAAGATTTTGAAAAGCAAGTAGAAGATATGGGTTATATTCCAATGTCTAAATTAAATAAGTAATAAAATTTATGGGGCTGGCTGCAAGGCCAGTCCTGTTCATTTCAATTTATGAAGTGGGGTCTGTCCTGTGATGAAGGGGAAAAAACAAATTAATTACGTGAAAAGTGAATATATAGGAAGATCACTTGTTACGTTTTGTGGTATTTTTATTGTTTTAGTTACATTAGCTATTATTGCGTTTATTTGCGGTAAAGGAATTCAATCTTTTACGCAAAGTGGTATCTCGTTTACTGAGATGTTAACATCGACAAAATGGAGTCCAAATGCTGATGAGGGAACTTTCGGGGCTGTAATTTTCATTGTAGGCTCAACGGTGGTTTCGTTAGGTGCGGTTATTATTAGTGCGCCAATTGCTATAGCTCTTGCTATATTCATGAATTTAATTTCGCCGAAGTTTGGAAATAAAGTATTGAAGCCTGTTTTAGAATTATTAGTTGGTATTCCTTCGGTTGTATACGGATTATTAGGGGTTACGATTTTAGTGCCACTATTACGTGATTCGTTTGGAGGAGTAGGGTTTAGTTTAATTGCAGGTATTGTTGTATTAAGTATTATGATTTTACCTACTATTGCTAGTATCGCTTCTGATGCAATACGCTCTGTTCCATTTGATTATTTAGAAGCTTCTTATGGTTTAGGATCAACGAAATGGCAAGCGATTAGCCGAGTGATTGTTCCTGCTGCGAAAAAGGGGATTTTAACAGGTGTTGTTTTAGGTTTAGCGCGTGCTTTTGGTGAAGCATTAGCGGTTCAAATGGTAATTGGGAATACGATTAAATTACCAGAAGGAATATATAGTCCGACAGCAACGTTAACTGGTATTTTGACAATGGACATGACAAATACATTAAACGGAACTGCTTGGAACAATGCGCTATGGACTTTAGCGATGATTTTACTTGTTATTTCATTCCTGTTTATTTTAGTAATTCGAGCGATTGGGCAAAGAGGTGAGCGATAATAATGAATGCAAGAACGGTAAATAAAGTTTGGACAGGTATCTTTTATGCGGTAGCGGCTTTAGTTGTAGCTTTGCTAGTGTTCTTAGTATTTGAGATTTTACAAAAGGGATGGGGCTTTTGGGATCCTAATTTCTTGTTTGGAGAACCAAGCAATACAAGAGCTGGTGGTGGGATTGGTCCGCAGTTATTCAATTCATTCTATATGCTTGTTATAACGCTTATTATATCTATTCCCCTTGGATTAGGTGCTGGAATATATTTAGCAGAGTATGCAAAACAAGGACGTTTTTTAAACTTTGTTCGTTTATGTATTGAGACAATGGCATCTTTACCTTCTATTGTTGTTGGTTTATTCGGTTTGTTAGTGTTCGTTACAATGACAGGATGGGGATACACAGTAATGGGTGGTGCCCTTGCTTTAACGATTTTAAACTTACCAGGTTTAACACGTGTTTGTGAAAATGCAATTTCAGAAGTTCCTGCTAATGTGAAAGAGGCGAGCCTTGGGTTAGGTGCAACAAAGTGGCAAACAATCACTCGTATTATTATCCCGTCGTCATTACCGCAAATTATTACAGGTGTTATTTTAGCGGCGGGTCGTATATTTGGTGAAGCAGCGGCATTAATTTACACAGCGGGTTTAACATCTCCAATTTTAAATTCAGCAGCGGACTTCTCAAGTCCTGCTCATCCTTTAAATCCATTTAGGCCAGCTGAAACGTTAGCGGTTCACATTTGGAAGTTAAATTCTGAAGGAATTATCCCAGATGCGAAATTAATTGCGACAAAATCTGCAGCGGTATTAATTATTATGGTATTGCTATTCAATGTTATTTCACGCTTAGTAGCATCTATATTGCACAAACGTTTTACAGGAGCGAAAAGAAAAAGTAAAACGACGAAGAAGGTAAAAGCAGCATAAATTATAAAAAGGAACTCTCTATTTATAAGTAGGGAGTTCCTTTTGCGTTTTAATATAGAAGGAATGGAAGTAACGGGAATTGAATTATATAGATGAACAGGTGCAAATGAAGGAGTGAAGGAATTGTTTTTTCTGCAAATGTCAGGATTTCCTGGATCGGGAGAATCGACAGTTTCTAAGTATATAGCGAAGTTAACAGGTGCTGTAATTGTAGATCATGACGTTTTGAAATCAGCGTTGTTACAATCATTAGAAATGAAAGGGATTGAATCAGCGGTTGTTGGAGGAGTATCATACGATGTTGAATGGGTATTGATTGATTCTTATTTAGAACAAGGGCATAGTGTGATATTGGATAGTCCGTGTCTATATGAAGGGATGGTTGAAAAGGGAATGAAACTGTCTAATAAACATGGTGTAAAATATAAATATATCGAATGCTATCTTAATGATATGGAAGAGATTAATAATAGGCTACAAACACGTAAACGTATGGTCAGTCAGGTTGGACGAGTGGATTCCGAAGTAGCTTTTAAAAAGTGGTTAGATGGTAGTAAAAGACCTTTACATAGTGAATATCTTATTGTGGATTCTAGTGAACCGCTAGAGCGGTATGTGGAAAAAATGATGGATTATATGAGTAGGTAGAGAAAAAGCGTTATCTTCATGGATGAAGATAACGCTTTTTCTTTTAAATATCAGGTGTTTCTGTAGAAGTGCTCATTTTTCTGCGAGAGCGTCTTTTTCTCCCGATTTTATCTAATAGTTCATACATAACTGGAACGACTACTAACGTAAGAACGGTTGAGACTGCTAAACCACCGATAACAACGACGGCAAGACTTTTTGATACCATGCTTCCGGCTTGTGATTGACCAAATAGAAGAGGAAGCATAGCGACGATTGTCGTTATAGCTGTCATAATAATTGGACGTAATCTAGTAGATCCCGCTTCTAGTAAGGCTTCTCTTGTGTCCATTCCGTGTTCCCGATTTTGTTGCACTCTTTCTATTAATACAATAGCGTTTGTAACGACAATCCCGATTAACATTAGTGCGCCGATCAAAGAATTTACATCAACAGGTGTTCCTGAAATGATTAATCCTAAAATACCGCCGACAGCAGCTAATGGCAAGGAGAACAAAATTGCAAAAGGAGCGCGCGCCTGTCCGAAGGTGATAACCATAATTAAATATACAATTCCAATTGCAATTCCCATAATTTTGAATAAATCTGTGAAATTCTCTTGCATAGATTCAGTTGCACCTGCAATAGCTACTTTTGCGCCGCTAGGTAAGTCTAAGTTAGCTATCACTTCGTTTACTTCTTTGCTTACTTTACTTAAATCTTCATTGGATGCCTCGGCAGTTATTTGAATCGTTTCTTTTCCGTCTTTATGGAAGACTTCTGTTTGAAGTTGCTTTTCTGAAATAGTTGCAATGTCTTTTAAAGGAATTGGTCCATTGATAGGTGATAGTATGTTTGTATTTAAAATGTCTTCTTGTTTCGTAATGTTTACTTTTTTGTGTTCTATCATAATAGTTGTTTTTTCGTTATTGATTGAAACCTCACCAATAGGTGATTTCTTCATAAGGAATGTTACTTGTTGTGCTGCTAATTCTGGTGTTAATCCTAATTGTTCGGCTTTTGTTTGATCAACATGGATTTGCCATTCTTTCTTAGAGTCTTCTAAATTTGTTTTTACTTTAGAGAGAGCACTTATATCTTTTAGTTTTGTTTCTACGATAGTAGCAGCCTCTTTTAAATTCGTTTCATTAGTGGCTGTTACGTTAAATTGCAAATTGTTTCCGCCGCCAGAGCTTGAATAACTCATTTTTATATAATCAAGTTCAGCGGGCTCAAAAGTTTTCTGTTCTTGTTTTAACTCTTTAATATATTGATCGATATTAGAGCCTTTTTTGAAGACTACTAATATACTTGCGAGATTATTCTTGGTCGTTTGCCCCCATTGTGCATCTTCTGCGCTAGATCCCATTCGTAAAATAACATCCGTTACATCCGAGTTAGAAAGTAGCTTTTTTTCGAAATCAAAGGCTGTTTGTTTTTGTGTTTCAGGAGCGTAATCAGCTGGAAAAGTCATGTTAATAGATAACATTGTGTCGTCTTCAGATTTTATATTTGCTTTCGGTAGTAATACATAGGCTGCAATCGATCCTGCGAATAATAAAAAAGAAGTAAGTAGAATAATGAATTTATGCGATAGAGCCCACTTTAATGTAGCGACATATCGTGGTGAAGAGCTTGGCTTTTTGTGTTTTGTTTTTTTGAGTAGTAAAAAAGCCATAAGTGGAACAACTGTTAGTGCGACAATTAAGGATGATAGTATAGAATATACAACTGCTAATACCATAGGTAACATTAATTTTCCGATTACCCCTGATACGAGACCGATAGGTAAGAAAACAGCGACTGTTGTTAAAGTAGAAGAAGTAATTGCGACGGCGACCTCTTTCGTTGCATCGAGAATAATATCTTTAGAGAAAGATTCTTTTTGTAAACGACGGAAAATATTCTCAATGACAACGATGCTATCATCGACGAGACGTCCAACTGCAACAGCTAAACCACCAAGCGTTAGTGTGTTAAGTGTGATGTTAGATTGGTGTAGTAAAAAGAGTGTTAATAAAATTGATAATGGAATACTGACAACAGCGATGAGTGTCGTTCGGAAGTTACGTAAAAAGATTAAGATAATTAGAGTTGCAGCAATTGCCCCAAGGATTACTTCTTTTCCCATACTAGTAACAGCATTTTCAACTTGCTCATGAGTTGATGCTAAAAGTTTAATAGAAAACTGATCTTTATATTGTTTACTTATATCGTTGATTTTTTTATCGATTTCTTTTCCGATGGCAACTGCATTTTTACTTGGCTCTTTCATGATGATTAATCCGGTGCCTTCTTCTCCATTTATATGTGAGATTGTATCGTAATGTTGTTTAAGTTCAATTTGAGCAACATCTTGCAATTTCACTTGAGGTGCAACGGTAATGTTTTTAATATCATCCACATTTTTTATATCCCCAATGACACGAAGGTTATATTCTTCTTTATTAACGGTAACGGCTCCAGCTGGAGTGGACGTCTCTTTTCCTTGTAAAACTTTTAATATTTGCTCGGTTGTTACATTTTTATCTTTTAATTGATTTGGGTCTAGTATGATAGATAATTCAGAAGCTGATTTTCCGAAAAACATAACGTTGGCAACACCATCAATGCTTTCAAGTTGTGGTACGATTTCTTTTTCGATTTGTTTTTCATCTGCTTTTGAAAATCCGTTTTGCTTCTGGATTGCAATTTGAGCGAGTGGAATCATAGAAGTATTTAATTGGCTTACTACGGGTTTTGTTGCATCTTTAGGTAATTTAATTGTATTAATGGCTTTTTCAACTTCGCGTGCTGCATCTTTCATATTTGCTTTTGATGTATACGCGATATCAATGCGTGATAATCCTTCGTGCGTAGAAGAAGTGATAGTGTCGACATGTTCTAAATTCCGAAATTGTTTTTCTAGGGGGTCAGTTACTTCTTTCGTCATTGCTTCAGCGTCGAGTCCTGGAGATAAGGTGGTGACAGTGACTGCTGGATTATCGATGCTAGGTAAAAACTCCATAGGTAATTTAGAACCGGAATAAACGCCAAGTATGGAAATGAGAAAAACCATGATGATAACAGCGGCACGGTTTTTTAATGAAAACTTCGTTAACCTATCCATAAAGTAATTCCTCCATTGGTTTATTTGTAGTTGAGTACGTCCTTCCTTACTATATAACAAAAAATGGATATTTTTCATTAATTAAATGTAAAAAAATTCTAACAATAATCTTAAGTTAATGTTTTTGTTAGAATTTCTTTATTTCCTTCGTTATTCGCGTTGATAAGATTTTTATCTCAAGCTTCGGTTGGAGTCGAGGTGTCTGTGAACACACGATTCGTTCAACAAATAATTTGTGTGGAAGAACAAAAAAATCAGCATGTTCGTTTTATTAGGAAGTGAACATACTGATTCGAGAGGAAAGTGATGAATCTATATTGTCATTCTATAGAGAAGGAATGATTATGGGGTTTAATATAGAAGAGAATCGGATTATAAAATGAGGTTTGGTCAATTAGAGTGTATTGGTATACAATTTAAATAGCCGTTTTCTTTAGATGGGATGAGGTGTTTCTATATAGAAGAAAGTAGGTTGGATATTTTTTTGTGTTTTTTTAAAAAAACACTTGTTATTTAAAAACCATGATGGTATATTAATAAACGTCGCTGATGCGGAAACGCAGAAAACGACAAAAAAGAAATTTTAAAACGCAGTTGACATCGAAAAATGAAGATGTTAATATGATGAAGTCGCTTCTGAAGCGGCAGACAAGTTCTTTGAAAACTGAACGAAACAAACAACGTGAAACGTCAATTTTTATTTTAGATGCTAGACAAACTAACTTTAT
>NZ_JBYTEA010000009.1:164393-207379 GCF_058791995.1 Bacillus sp. EB106-04-02-XG92 | reverse complement strand
GAGCCTCAAGAAACGTTTCCGTTCAATCAAGCGAAAGAACGGTATAGTATGTTTTTACTTAAAAGATATATGTTGCCCTATATGTATTGGAAGTTTATGTTAAAAGGAATCCTATAAGGGAAGAGAGAAAGCGGTTATAAAAATTGAAAAGCATTTGAATTAACTATTTGGAGGGAATAGCTATGCTTTTAAAATATTTTTATGATGAAAAATTAGCACATGCTTCCTATTTAGTCGGTTGTCAGAAGGAAGGCGTAGCAATTGTGATTGATCCAGGTCGCTATATAGAACAATATATAGACTTTGCTAAGAAAGAGGGGATGGAAGTAATTGCTGCGGCTGAAACTCACATTCATGCAGATTTTCTTTCTGGGTCTAGAGAACTTTCTACTCTTTATCATGCCAATTTATATGTATCTGATGAAGGTGATTGTGATTGGAAATATCAATATCTTAACGAAGGGCGATACAAATTGGTTAGAGAGGGAACAGAGTTTAAAATAGGTCATATAAAATTTAATGTAATTCACACCCCAGGGCATACGCCTGAAAGTATTTCTTTTTTAGTAACTGATACAAGTCAAAATAATTATACAAATGATAAGCCGATGGGGATATTCACAGGTGATTTTATATTTGTAGGAGATATAGGAAGACCGGATTTATTAGAAACCGCTGTAGGTATGAAAGATACTGCAAAAATAGGAGCGAAACAATTATTTGATTCTATACAAAAAATAAAGATACTTCCTGATTATTGGCAAATATGGCCATCATATGGTGCAGGAAGTGCATGTGGAAAAGCATTAGGAGCAATTCCAACTTCTACATTAGGTTATGAAAAGATGTTTAATTGGGCATTTCAGTGTAATGAAGAAGGTGATTTTATATCGACTGTATTGAAGGGATAGCCAGAGCCTCCAAAGTATTTTTCATTAATGAAGAATTTAAATAAGTATGGTCCTCCAATTCGAAAGAAGAGGGAAGTTTTTTCTATTAATACAGTAGCAGAATTTCAAGAAGTGATGAGGAGCGTTCAGCAAATAGTTGATATAAGGGATGTAGAGAGTTTTGCTTCTGGTCACATTGGTGTGGATGGTTACTAGATTATAAAGCAGAAACTTTAATCATACTAAATGAGGAAGAGGTTAGAGTGGAGGAGGTTATTAGAGAATTTGAATCTACTGGGTTAGACAATATTATTGCTTTTGTACCTTTACAAGTAATACAAAGACTTGATAGATTTGAAAATTACAAAGAAAAAACATCAATTGAATTATATCCGCATATAAAAGGTGGAAAAGTTAAGGTTATCGATGTACGAAGTGAAAAAGTGTGGGAGGAAGGACATCTTCATGATGCAATACATATCCCTTTAGGAAATCTATCTAAGCAGCTAGATTGCATACCAAAAGATTGCCCAATCGTTTTACAATGTCGAACCGGATTGCGTTCCGCTATAGCAGCTAGTATTTTACAAAGAGCAGGTATAAAGGAAGTAGTGAATTTAAGGGAGGATTTCTTGCATGGAAAAAAGAAGAGCTTCCTTACGCAACTTCTAATCTCAATGTGTAGGGAATAGACTCTTATTAATTTAATAGGGTTATAATACACTTTATGCTCAAGGCGAAGAAAATGTTGTCCATTTTATTACACAAAAGCTGAAGATACTACATCAGAAACAAAGTGGATTAGTGTGAACCTAAGAAAAGACGGTAAAATAATTGAAAGTATGCTATATAATGGAGCGCCAGACATTAATACTATTAAAACTATGATAAAAGCTACCGGATTAACATGGCCAGATAAACTAGACAAGATGGTTGAGGGAAAAGAATCAAATAAAATAAATTCTAATAAAATATAGAATTTGTTCACTTTTATGATACATTTATGAAACATTTATATGTTACGTTATAAAAGTCCTTTTTGTATCATTTTCATTCTGTCAAAAAGTCCTAGTCCCCCTAGGGCTTTTTGCGTTTAAATAAAGAGATGTACCGTATTTCTCAATGCACAACATTACTTAACGTGGTAAAATAATATTTGGATGGGAGTCCAATACATATTATTAAAATTAAAGTGGTTCAAGTCGGAGGAAGGCACCTTAGGGTGTCTTTTCTTTTTTCTCAATATAAGAAGTTTAAGAATATGCTATTATGTTAATACAAAGTCCCTTTTGTGCAATGAGATAGTAGTACCCTAATGACCCACCTATTCCCTTTGGTGGGTCTCTTCAAATTCTTCAGCATCATGAAAACCTAAATCAAACGAATATAACGTTTCTGATGCTACAGTATATTTTAAGTGTTCCAATATGTCTGTAAATCCATCATATGGACGGCTTATTTACATAATTATCGATTGCGGAAGTTGAATTTTCTTTTAATTTAATTATCTTTCCCCCATACCAAAAGCAAGTAATAAAATACACACGATCATATAAATTGCAATAATGTTAAGTAGTATTAGTAGCCACTTCATTGAACCTTTTTTTGCTTTTAGTCCCAAAAAGGCCCCTAATAAGGGGAACAGAACCATTGCAATAATAAATGGTTTACCTAATGATCCTAACGACACACCACTCCACAGCGTATAAAACAAAACAATGAAGATTATTAAAGTAGTAAGTGAAAAAACACTATATTTATTCATAAGGGTTCACCTCCCGAAAGTTAGTTATTATTTTCAATGTATAGTGCTCCAATCTTTATAAAATTACTATCTAATTCCTTCTATAATTCCATTTAGTGGAATAATATTATTTTTAGCGGTTTGTTTTATGGAAAAATTTTCTTAGTGTGCGAAATTCGAGTTTTGTTGGTGCTACCCCATCGCTATCAAGCTAAGCTCATACAACATCAATTATAGTAAAGGTTGTTTCTTTTTTCTAAAGGCTAGGTGTAGGGAATTGGAAGATTTGCATACGAAATAAACCCTAATGGGTTTCATTTTTTTGATTTAAGCCACTTGATTATTAGACACGGTACAATTGTAAACGACACCTAATATATCAAAGACTGTTTTCTTCTCATACCTATGAGATTTTCGCCCGTTTTGCTGTAGAAGATTGAATAGGCGATATAGAACCTTTGATAGTTCTTGGGTGTTTTTCTGTATAGCTTGGAAAAGAAGAAGAAAATAATCTCTAATCATATATATGGTCTTATACTCACTCAGTTCTCGTTTCTTTTTCATAAGAAGTAATTGCCGCATTTGAAACATGATAGAAGAACAGAGTAGAATGGCAATTAATTGTCCATACAAATGGCACTCCCATCTTTTTGGTTTTATCTTTTTTCACTGATGAATTTGAAAGAATGACTTCCACGTTTTAAATAAAATTTCGATTTGCCAGTGTAAAGAATACCAATCATGCACTTGTCCCATCGGGACAATGTCTGTAGGTGTGTTTGTCATATATACATTGATGCCACTGAGTCGTTTACTACGAGTAGAATACTTCATTCCTTTCTTTTTTTCCCTTACAGTTTGATCTTGTAATCGTTTTTGTTGTTGTTCTTTGGTTAGTCGATGAACAATCACACGGGTTGGTACTTTATCAGTCATTCCTACATAAGCGTTGGATATTTCACATGTTTGTCCTGGTTGAAGAGAGTTCATTAAGACCTTCATATCTATCTGTATATACTCTGTACCTTTCTTGATTCTTCCATCTTGAAAATAATCAGGAGTAGGATTTTTTTGATACATACGTGTATTGGATTTAATACGAGAGATATAGTAAGCCTTTTGATCTTGTATATGTTGAAGATCTTTCAAGTGAAAATAACCTAAATCACGGATACATAAATCATTCGCTGTCACAGTTGGGGCACATAGAGAACCATAGGTTCGATCATGTTGTTTACCTGGGCCTGTATGAATATGTAGGAACTGTCCACTTAGTAAATCATACTCAAGCTGAATCTTCACCCCAGCTGTATGGCTGCATCCTCCTGCACCTGGATAAACAGATAAAAATACATCGGGAAGTTGAAAGGCAGTTGAATCTAGGATACGAATACGTTTGAAAATAGAAGCGTATGGAGAAGTGAGCATCTTAGTTGAAGATAACTTTTGGTTGAGAAGTTCGGCTAACATTTGTTGTAGGAATTGCACGGCTGTGGCATTAAATCGTTGATTCAGTCCTTCGGGACTGATGAGCACTTCTGTTGATGCTTCTAAACAGCTACATAAATGAGTCAAAGAGCTTTTAGCAACTTTTTGACTGATCCATACACATAAAGCGACTAAATCTTTTGCTTGGTACTTACTGGTTCTTTGCACAAAACCAACATTTCTAGCAAGATCTCGTAAGAAATTTGGAGATAAGAAGTTTTGAATTTTTTGAGCAAATAGTTGTAATTCGTCAGATACAGAAATAGACATACAAAAACGCCATCCTTTCCTATGATTCTACAGAAAGAATAGCGTATTTTCATTGTTTTTGGGATTAATTTCTTAAGTTTCATGGAAATGTATTTACGAATCCAAAATATGGTTGACATTCAGGGATTACATTTGTAATATTGGATTATAGATTACAAATGTAATACAAAGGGTGGAATTTTATAAAATGAAAGAATTACCTAAAATATCGGAAGCTGAATTGGAAATCATGAAAGTTCTTTGGTCAAGGTCGCCTCAAACAGCCAATGAAGTAATTGAAGCACTTGAGGAAACGATGAATTGGAAACCGAAAACGATTCGAACGCTTATTAATCGGTTAGTCCAAAAAGAGGCTGTTTCTTACCATCAGGATAGAGGGCGTATGTATGCATATTATCCATTAGTGTCGCAAGATAGTTATCTACAAGTAGAAACCAAATCGTTCCTCAAACGTTTCTGTGGTACAGCATTTAAACCTTTACTTGTGAATTTCTTAAAAGAAGAAAAACTTTCTTCAGAAGATATTAACGAACTTAAACGTATTCTGGATGAGAAGACTGAGGAAAGTCAGAGGAAGGATAGATGATGATAGATATGTTTGTCAATGTTTATCTACCTCGCTTTTTTGATTGGGTGATAGAAACATCCATTATGGCAAGTATATTAGTTGGCTTAATCTTATGTGTCAAAATCTTGCTTAGAAACAAGTTAACCCCACGATGGCAGTATCTATTATGGATGATTTTAATTGTAAGACTTCTATTACCATGGTCACCGGATAGTTCCTACAGTATCTATTCTATCCTTTCATACAGTAATGGAAATTCAGTTACCTTTCAACAAGCCCCTGTAATTCTTTCTCCTTCAAAAGAACTTAAGCAAGGATCGACAGATATAGGAGATACAAAAATAGTTATAAAAGAAGATACTTATGTATCTGGTTCAACACAAACAGCTGGGGAAAGTAAGAAACAAACGCACAATAATGAAACGTTTTCATTTTATACCATCATTTTATATATTTGGTTTGCTGGGGTCGTCATTCTAAGCTTTACCACCATCATTCTGAATAGAAGCTTATTACTCTACATAAAAAAACAACATATTATTGTAGATGAAAGGATAGTCCAAATTTTTGAAAACTGTAAGAAATCTATGTCTGTTCAACAGGATGTCCCATTACTTTTATCTGGTAAGATTTCAAGTCCAACTGTGTTCGGATTTATTCGACCAAGGGTGTTATTGTCCAGTGTGCATATGAAAGTATTAGATGAGCAACAGTTACGATACATTTTTCATCATGAATTAGCTCACATCAAACGAAGAGATGTTGGTGTGAATTGGCTGATGCACGGCTTACTCATTTTAAATTGGTTTAACCCAATTCTTTGGTATGCCTACTCATGTATGCGGGAAGATCAAGAACTGGCATGTGATGCATTAGCTCTGACATTTATAGATTCAGAGGAACAAATAGCATATGGCCATACTATTATTACTCTTTTAGAACATTATACAAGTTATTATCAAATGCCTAGTTTAGCGAACTTAAGTAGAAATAAAAGAACTTTAAAAAGGAGAATTCGTATGATTAAAAACTTTCAAAAGAAATCATATCGTTGGTCTGCATTTGGAGTTGTTGCTGTAATTGCTGTGTCATCTATATCTTTACTAAATGCAAAAGCAGATATATCAGAAAAACAGAAAAAAGAACAGATAGAAGAAAAAAATGATATAAATGAAACAAAAAAAGAGCCAGAGGTCCCTATTCAACAAATTGTAGAAAAGATAGTTGGTACCAAAGAACAAGCGCTTGAAGAATTAAAAATCCCAGAAGATACATATGAAGGAATACTTGAACACATTACAGTCGCTCGAAATATTTTAACAAAAGAAGAATTTGATAAATTCGTTCGATTGCAAGAAGAATTTTACGCCCTCGATAAGAAAAGAATGACTTTTGGGTCCTTAAGTCAGGATGACCAAAATAAATCTGAAAAAATTTCTGAAGCTCAATGGCCGCTCCAGGAAAAAATCAGGGAACATTTTAGTTTTACGAGGGAAGAGGCACAAGAGTTAGTTGATTTTCCAATTAAAGACCCAACTTATATAGTTGAGGGCTATCAGTTACAGATGAAAACAATAAGATCAAGTATTACACTTGGAAAACCAAATCCAACTATTTTTTCAAAGTATGGAAAAGGGAGAGACAGGTATACGATTTATCAATCATCTCTCCCCGAAAAGCATGAGGACTCATTTTACACGTTAATATCTGACAAAGACAAAATAGAAAATTATGAATTAGAAGGTGCGCAATTCACCTTTGCTAAAACTAAAAATAATGAAAATGCCATGAAGATGATTGTTCCTGCAAAAGGAAAGGAAAGTGCCTATCAAGTTGAAATCTATGCTGCGGCTTTCAGTTTAAATAAGAATGAATTAGAAAAAATCATGATTTCCTTTTTGAAATAAAAAATAGGGTCTCAAGAAAAGAATCTTGGGGCTCTATTTTTATTTGAGTTTGAACGAAATCTCCATGGGTTAAAAGAACTTAATAATCTATAAAACAAAAAGTGAAAAGGAATTTTTGTTTTTGGGGTACTTCAAAATATAAGCTTGATGGGCATGGGGTGCTACCCCATGCCCATCAACTTAAGAATTCAGAATTACTCCAAAATGAAAAAATGAGCTTTTTTGTTACAAATTAGCACAAAATTTTGTTCTGGGAGTACAATAAAATTTTAGCTTGATGGCGATGTGGCGGTACCCCATCACCATCAAGCTAAGGTTCTATTACACTTACAGGAAATTAGTATTTTTAAGTCTTAATCTAGCCCTGTTTCATTTTAACGCGGATTTTTTGCTTTTCGCGGCTACACCTGAACACGATAGCAATACCAAGCGCCGAGGCCCCCGGTACAAAGGGTACGCCCGAATTCATCTCCACTATCAGTAAACCGTTCTCTTCGAAATATCTTCGGGTGTGTGAGATGTCCTTCACTGCTACCACGTACCCGGCGAATCCCGGTAGCAGGGGTGCCATCTCTCCTGGTAGCAGCTCTGACAACCGCGATCCGGGAACGATTGTGATGCGAGCCTTTTCCAAGTTGAAGGTGTGTGTTACTCCATTCGTTTGGACCTCACAATCCAAGTATCGGCCATATTTCCTAGTGAATTCGTCTATCTCGGAATCGTCTACGCATAAGATTGATTCGACTAAATCCGTCGCTCCATATTTTAATATAAAAGACAGGAATGATTCTACGGATATCGGCTATTTAGCAATGTTTATTGATGAAATTAACAGAGCTTTAAATATGAAATTTAATTTTAAACAAAGCGTGGATGGGTGTGTGTGCGATTATATTGTTCAATCTATTGAAAAAGCAGTTTAGTAAATCTTTGCTTAGCATGGGGTTCAAAGTGTTGGCAGTACTCCGTTTTGAGAATACTTCTAATAAAATATGCAACTAGATTAGTATTTCAATTTAAGTTTTCTATGAGTTTCTTAGCAAAAGAGGGGCTTTTGGATAAAAATTTACTTTCTTATTTATAAAAAAAGAAGTCTAGAAATAGACTCCACATTAAAAATGTAAATCAGCATTTTTCTGTTGTTGCCTTTTATTAAGATTATTTCTTATAAATAATTCTGCAACAATTAAATTTGGCACCCACGCTAGCCAAGCAATAACGGCATAACTACGTTCGAAATGCTCCAGCCCAAATAGTAATACAAACAAAGAGAGCCAAATTCTTAATGTAACTGCCGCAAAGGTTAAGGAATAATTTCTAATCATCCAATTCCGGTGGTCTTGAATTTTTTTACTCTTAATTCTGTTCAATGCTTGATATGCCGAGGTTAGCCAAAATACGGATAACAAACCGAAACCGAGCTTTCCTACCAATCCGCCCGTAGCGTAAAAGGATAAATAAAGGCCTGAAATGCTACCTAATAATATACCAATCATATAGATTTTCCCAATCATTCGATGACGATTGATATTCGTTTCCCTAAAACTTGTGGATAATGTAAAAGGACCAATTACTAATGCTATTATACTAGTTGCAATATGTGTAAATAAAATAATATACCAAAGATTACTTAATTTCGAAAGAAACATCAGTTTCATTTGAACAAATCCTGCTTGAAATCCATCCATAATAAAATATTGGACAACAGCATAACCAGCTACTAAAATAGCTGAAAAAGTAAATATAAACCCTGCTTTTTTACTCATAATATTCCTTCCTTTGGGTATTCGCCCATCGCTTTTATTATTTTCTAAATGGTGTTACTTTATAAATTAATCTAAATTTCACATAGAAATTGTGGATATAGCTTGCTTGTAAACTAATTGTTGTTTATTACGATCTGTTCTAAGAACAGATTAGGTATCCATTGAAAGTATTTATCCTCGTATCGGAACAACACTTTTTAAAAATATAGTAACCGTTCTTTTTTTGTCTGTTGTTTCATTTGTTAAGAAAACTTAATGTGAATTAAGGTAAATTTAAACAAACTAGTTATTCGAAAAAAAGACCTCTTACGGAAAGATAAGAGGTCATCAAAAAAATGTTGTATTTGAAACACGTGATGTTTCATAAAGAGAGTATACCATATATTTATATATTGTGTATATATAAATATAAAAATAAAGGAAGTAATGAAGATAGCACATGAGTTTTTCATAAATGTATTAAAAAAGTGATTTTGTAGATCAAGGTCGTCAGCACAGTTAACTAATGGCTTGTTGAAAAAAGAAGCCCCGCAGAAAATATTACTGGGCCTCATAAAATTGAGATATGTCGTACTCACAAGAGATTTTAACATGGATTTAGTGGTGAATAAATCAGTAAATATGTCTAATTAATCTGGAGCTATTATCTTAAACAAAAACGCTATTTTAGTAGAAAGTGAAGATGTTGGTTTTATAAGCATAAGTACATCTGAAATAAAATCCCTCGCCTATTATGAAAAAAGCGAGGGAGAGATGTGAGCCAACTTGTATTGATAGATTACTTATTAATTATAGTAACCAATCCAACCTACTGGCCCCTCATAAGTACAAACTAATTTTCCTGTAACGCCGTTCTTTGTATAATTTTCTGGGACCTTTGGAGAATTAAACAACTGAGAAAATTTATGCTTTTTTTGTGCACATTTGTTATCAGAAGCTTTGAGCGGCGCATCATTTACTTGTGCCGCAGATACACCAGTAACACCAGAGAACATAATACCAATTGCAAATGTTCCAATAATTAATTTTTTAAACATAAAAACATCTCCATTCTATCAGTAATTTTCTATCAATTTTTCTATAACTTTGATAGACAGCCCGATTATACCAATAGAAAAAAGAGAAAAATGTAATATTTTGTATATTCTGAAAATAAATCGTAAAATTTGACATTCATGTCAGGTGTTCTAATGTTTTGGCGGTACTAGTACTAGTTTGAACAATACCAGTGAAACTAAATAAAAATTTCATTTTGTCATAGATAAAAAGGCGGTTGTTTCCGCAACCACCTTTTTATAAAACAGAGAAACTTTTTCAGAAATAAAATATGAATATTTCTTGAAAAGGTTATAGGATATAATCCCATTTTTATAACGAAAGTGACGAGCTCAGGTTATAAGAAAGGACTGACTATAGTGTATGAAAGCTTACTTAGAAAGGTCACAAATAAAAGAGCAGCTAGCAAAAGCTAACTGCTCTGATCAAAATGAAAATCTAGATGCATAGATAGTATATGACAAGTTATCGGTTATATTCAAGGAGGAATGGATATGCAGAAAACAACCAAATATGATTACTAAGTTTCATACATGTTTATTCGTGATGAAGGTGGTCATTGGGAGTGGGGAAATGACCATGTAAATATACTCGAAACCTATAGTGGTATTGAATGGATAAGAGGAATAGAGGGGCGAATTTGTAGGCGATATAAATTTAGCAAAGTGACGATAATAAACTTTGTTGAGTTGTTTGTTGAAAATAAAAGAGCGGCTAGCAAAAGCTAACTGCTCAGGTAATAGAAATGGGTTGTCTACAGTATTGACGGAATATTGAGTTTTATTTAGAGGGAAATGGAAAATCCCTCACCAATTATGAAGCGGTGAGGGATTTAAATAATCTAAATATATACAGATATAACAATGTGAGTTAGATTACTTATTAATTTTGAACGTATGGTAGGTTGCCTATATATCTAGTTTTAAGGTTTTAGGGAACGTGCAACAAAAGTATATTTTCCATCGCCTCCGTTACTGGTAGATACATATAACGTATATAAGCCAGTATTATTGACATCATTGTAATAATCAGCTAATTTTGTTGTTGATTTCCCAGGGGCTAAAGTTCCACCAGACCATCTTGCTCCTTTTGCATCAGTAATCTTCCAGGTAAGATTATTCTTTCCTTCATTCTTAATGTAGTATCTTATATCAAAATTTAGGCTATTAACATTAAATTGCACATCATCATTACCTGTAAATGAAATACTTTGAAAATTAGCGAGTAATCCAGGCTTAACATCTAGTGCATTTAACGACATGTATGGGGTAATAGTAGTTGAACTAACCGGATTGGATGCCCGATCTTGTGTTTCTTGTGCGTAGGTAGGACTAAAACTAACTCCGAGTAATCCTAATGCTAAAGATGCAGAAATTAGAGGTTTTTTCATTTTAAACAATGTATCTCACACTCCTATAATATATTTCCTTCATTAGTAATTATTGCATTAATAGTAATTGATTGTAAGCTGTTTCTTGAATAAATAAGAGTTTTATATATTGATAAATATCATTTTGAATATTCAAATAATAGAATCGTAGGGTATTGATAAAGCTTTATTGCTGGAATCGCGATAGAGAAATATATTTAGGGTTGCACGGAGAGGGTATAGGATCGTTTTATAAAGAAGAAAACTCAACAAAATAATCCTTTGAATAGAAAGTGAGGTTAAAAGAATAGAAGGTAACGTAAAACTATTAGGTGCAGACGGAATGTGTGGAATGGAGTTTACGGGGAATAAGGTTAATGTTTATAACGATTCGGGATGCGTAATATGTTTATCAACTACAGATGCCCCTGCTCTGTGTTACATGAACTTTGCATATGAAATTCACGATAAAATAACATGAATATTCTGTTTTTATTTTAAAAAATGTCAGTTAGGAGGTCGTGTACTATTATTGCTAGAATTATATAAAAGTGTCAAAAAATAGGGATGGAGAGTGGTGTTTTTGAAAAAGAAGGTTTTATCTTCAACATTAGCTTTATCTATGGTTTTAGGGGTATTTGCGACAATAGATACGTCTCGTACATATGCAGCGGAGAAAAAAATACAATACAGTCAAAAATTTCATACACCATCTTATATTGGGGAAGAGTGGAAAGCACCAGAAGGATTAGATAAAAAAGAGAGTGTATTCCAGTATTTAAAGAGTAAGAATGACATGTTTAAATTAGCAGGAAATATGGAGGAATATTTTGAAATCGTGAGAGAAGAAGAAGACGCAGAAGCAGAAACGACGCATGTAAAGCTTATTGAAAAATATAATGGTGTTCCTGTATATGGTTCTGATCAAACAATAGCACTTGATAAAAATAATAATGTGAAAGCATTTTTTGGACAAGTTATCCCGAATTTAGAAAATAAAAATATCCCATCAACTGCAAAGATTTCAGAAAAAGAGGCTGTAAATATTGCGAAAGCTGGTATTGAGAAAGAGATGGGAAAAGTAGATAACTATGATGGTATTAAGAAAGATTTATACATATATGAAAAAGATGGGGAATATTATCTTTCCTATGTTATAAAAGCATCGGTTTCAAAACCAGAACCAGGATACTGGCATTATTTTATTGATGCAACAAATGGAAAAGTAATTAATAAATATAATGCGGTCGATCATATGACTGGTTTTGGATATGGTGTTTTAGGAAACAAACAATCATTTGAAATTGTTCAAAATGGAAAAACAGGGTTTTTTCATTTATTTGATGGCAAACGTGGAAATGGTGTTCATACGTTTGATTCGAGAGATTTGGATAAACAATTTCATGATTCAACATCACATGGACTAGGATATACGGGTTATGAAATTAAAAGTAAGTTCAAGTCCTTTGAAGATAAAGCAGGTGTTGATGCACATGTAAATGCAGAAAAAGTATACGACTATTATAAGAAAACATTTAATCGTAATTCCTATGATAACAAAGGAGCAAAGTTACGTTCTGTTGTTCACGTAGGGAAAAATTGGAATAACGCTGGGTGGAACGGTGTGTATATGTCGTATGGTGATGGAGATGGAAAAATGTTTATTCCATTTTCGGCGAGCTTAGATGTTGTCGCCCACGAGTTGACACATGCTGTAACAGAGCATACAGCAAATTTAGAGTATCAAGATGAATCTGGTGCATTAAACGAATCACTTTCGGATATTTTCGGTGTGATGGTAGACCGGGATGATTGGGAGACGGGTGAAGATATTTATACACCGGATATAGCTGGGGATGCGATGCGTTCCTTAAGTGATCCGTCTTCCATTCCAAACCCATTAGATCCAACTATGGGTTATCCAGATCATTACAGACACTATTACCCGACTCCATATGATAATGGCGGTGTTCATATTAATAGTAGTATCAATAATAAAGCAGCATATTTAATGTCTGAAGGTGGCTGGCATTTTGGTGTGGAAGTAAATGGTGTTGGTCGCGAAGCTACAGAAAAAATTTACTATCGTGCTCTTACAAAATATTTAACTGCAAAATCTAATTTTAAAATGATGCGCCAAGCCGCACTTCTAGCAGCAGAAGATTTATATGGTAAAAACTCTAAAGAAGTGCAAGCTGTAACGAAGGCTTATGATGCAGTTGGGATAGAATAAGAAAAAAAGACCTGATATATAATGTCAGGTCTTTTCTTACTGGAATAGCCACAATACTTAACTGTTGCATGGAATATTCTATCCGATTTGAGTCAATTCTTAAATACAAATTGGTGCCACTAGAGAAAGATATTTTGTATGGAAAAGTGGGGCTGACATAATTGATAGTTATAGGTTTTTTTGTTATAAGTACACTTTATTGAAATAAATGTAATTATATAATATATTCCTGTGTGATATGTATTTTGTATTATATAGTACTATCTAATATATAATACTGAAAGTTCAAGAAGGGAGTGAGTCTTCGTTGAATGTAAAATTTCAATAAGATGACTTGGAGTTGTGTTTCTTTATGTTGTTTGATAGGTAAGATAGTTACGGATATGAAATTGGTTAAAAAGATTTTAAGTCAAATCCAGCTATTAAAATAGTCATAAGTGTGTTCTAAGGAAATGTAGGGGTTTCTAGTGTTAACATATATGTTTAAAGAGAGGTATTTAACGTCTGTTAGGAAAGAATGATGCTTTTAAAAATAATCGTTCTGAAGACGATTATCAATTCAATGTGGCTCTTTTAACATTGGTGAAGATGATAGAAAACAGCAAACAACAAGCTATATCATATTTTTTGTTAAACAAATAAGAGATGACAGCGATTACTTTACTAAGGGGGAATTTCTTATATGAAAAATAAACTATTTGGGGTATTAGCCCATGCCCATCAAGCTAAAATTTTATTACACCCCCAGAACGAAATTTTTAGGCTTTCTTGTAACGAAAAAGCTTATTTATTGTTTTGGGGGTGACCTGTTTTCTTAGGTTGATGGCAATGGGGTAGCACCACATGTCCATCAAGCTAAGGGGGACAAGAGGGTATATGTGAATGTGTTTTTTGAAATTTTTACGACTACACTAAAGGTGTGCATAACAAATAAACCTATTAAATAGGTGTTTTTAAAAATATTATGCAACTTGGAAACCTTGTGACAACGTACAATCATACACAACACCTAAGATATCAAAGACTGTTTTCTTTTCATACCGGTGAGATTTTCGTCCGTTTTTTTCTAACTGGTAAAACAAACGCAATAAAATTTTTAATAATTCATGGATGCCCTTCTTTAGTCCCTCATAAAACAATAGATAATAATTCTTTATCATATAGATGGATTTGTATTCACTCAGCTCTTTCTTTTTCTTATCTAAGAGTAACTGACGCATTTTGAACATCGTCGATGAACAGAGTAAAATACTAATGAGTTGCCCATATAAATGGCATTCTAAGCGTTCTTTCTTAATTTCTTTGCACCTGTCAATTTTAAAAAAAGATTTCCATGTTTTGAACAAAATTTCAATTTGCCAGCGTAATGAATACAAGTCATGGATATGTTCCGTTGGAACATTTTCTGTAGAAAGATTCGTAATATACACGTTGATACCACTCAACCGTTTACTTCGTTCTTTGTAGGTAATACCTTTCTTTTTTTCTTTTTTGGCTTGTTCCTTCAACCTTTTCTCTGTTTGTTCTTTTGTTAATCGATGAATAATAACACGAGCTGGTAATTTTTGATACTGTCCAATGTATGCCTCTGAAATCTCCATTGTTTGACCAGGGGACAATTGATTCATGATTTCTTCCATATCTAACTGAATATAGAGTGACCCTTTCTTCAGGGTCCCATTTCGAAAATACTCTGGCCTATCATTCTTACGATAGATTCGAGAATTTAATTTCAAACGTGAGATATAGTAAGCTCCTTTATCATGGATATTCTGTAAATCATGTAAGTCAAAATAGCCTAAATCTCTTATATACAAGTTTTTTGGTCGAATGGTTTGTAGGCTTGTTGAACCAAAGGCTTTATCATTTTCTCTTCCTTCTCCTACATAAACGTGCAGGAACTTCCCACTCAATAAGTCATACTCTAATTGAATTTTGACTCCTGCCGTATGGCTACTTCCACCCGAACCTTGATAATGTGAAGAAAATATATCTGGAAGCTGAAATGTTGTAGAATCTAGAATCCGAATGTGCTTAAAGGTCGTGGTGTATTGATGAATTATTTCTTGTGTTGAATGAATTCTTTGAGTTAGAAGTTTAGCTAGAACTTGTTCAAGAAACTGTACTGCGGAAGCATTAAATCGTTGGTTAAGCCCTTCAGGGCTGATAAGAACACCTGTAGATACTTCAAGACAGCTACATAATTGTGTGAGTGATGTACTTGCAACCTGTTGGCTAAGCCATACACATAAAGCAACTAATTCCTTTGCTTGATATTTACTCTTTCGATGAACGAATCCTATTTCTTTAGCTAAGTGCTCTAGAACATGGGGAGACATATATTGTTGTAATTCTTCAGCAATCGGTTGAAGTTCGTCAAGAATCGGAAGATCCATAAAAAAACGCCATCCTTTCCTATAATTCTACAAAAAGGATAACGTCTTTTTTTCTTTATGAATAGTGCAAAACCTTAGCTTGATAACGATGTGGCGGTACCCCATGCAAATTAATTTAAGAATTCAGGATTTTCCTAAAATGAAAAAATGAGGTTTTTTGTCACAAGTCAGCACAAAATTTCGTTTGGTTATTTGTTTTTTGGGGTTGATGAAGACGTGTTGCTACTCCTGTAAAGGTAGTACCAAGTAACTAATAAATTATGCCTGTTTTATATAATTTTCGCAAATCACTTTGACTCATTAATTGTTATCATTATAAAATAATATAAGGATATATTTTACTAGCAGTTATATGTTTAGGTATATCCTTTTTGTAATTATAAGGAAGAAATTTAAGTTAAGACTGAAACAATAAGTTAGGAAAACTAAACTACGCAGCAGACAATGCAAAAACTCATGAAGGTCTGTCTATTGTTGAAGAAAAGAATTACTAAGAGAAAAAGGGGATAAGTTTAAAATGAATATTAATAAATCATTTAAGGGTATCGCAATAGCAGGGTTAAGTGTTAGTTTCATGCTAGTAGGTTGCACATTAAATACATATGGACTTACACAGTCAGAGTATAGAAAAGTAGATAAGTATTATGATGCAGATAAAATGGTATCTGACCTAAAGAAATTACACTATAGTGATGAACAGATTGAAAATCAACTAAGAAACGCCTTGTCTAGAATTGAGTATGAAAAGGGAAGTAAGGAAGACGAATCAAGTAGTAAAGAAAGTAAATCAAATGTATCAGACACAGAAGGTGAAAACAAGGTAAAAGTATCTGAAGAAGATTACCCTTATCGTTTGACTGAACTACACTTAGAATTCCAGTATCATTTAAAAAAATTAGAAAAGAAAACTGATGAATTATTTACAAAAGAGGGTGTCTACATAGGTGAGATAGATTCCTTAATTAGTCACATTAGTTTGGACATAAACCGTTTTGAAAAAATCAAACCACCTAAAAAGTATGAAGACTACCAATTTTTAATACAAGAAGGGGTAGAAGAGATTAGAAAACACCTAATAAAAATAGAAGATGCAGTTAGACAGTATGATGCCCGTAAGTATGATGGTGAATATGATAAGGATAAAGCAAAAGAAAGCATACAAAACGGTATGTTTGGGATAGATGATGGTGTTTCTAAATGGGAGACAGTATTTAATGGGATAAACGAGAAATACCCTGATGTAGAGCAAAAGGTAAAGGAAGAGAACCAGAAACATGCGAAAGAGGGTCATCGTGAGGAAGATTTAAACGACAAAGTTAGTGGTTCAGAAGTTGATAAATACAAAGCAGCCATCGTAGAAAATACAAATAAGATGGATGAAGTTATGAGAATGATACAAAATATAGGGCATTCAGATATAAAGGATTATGAGTCAAAGAAAAGTGAAATCCAATTGAGTTTGGATATGGCAAAAATACACGTAAGAGACATCAAATACCTTGAGGCACCTAAAGGGTTAGAAGTTGAACAAAAAAAGATAAAGCAGGCAATGGATAATTACTGGAATGCTCTGCAATTACTCTCAGATGCATTAGAAGAACAAAATGATAATAAGTTGGAACAGGCAGAAAACAAAGCAGAACAGGCAATGAAACTATTTAAAAAAGCAACTGAGAGTATTAAAAGTAAAACGAACTAATCATGAAAATGGGCATATGGCGGTAGCCCTATTGCAAATTAACAAATAAAAAAGATAAGATCTGAGATTAGGATCTTATCTTTTCACAAAGAGAAATATTTTGCATAATATCTTATTATTCAATTTCTTGTTTCCTCTAATGCTTTTCTTCTTGGTTAAACATCTATTGCGTCATACGCAAATATGTACACTTGATTAGCCAATAGTTGCCTTATACGTTATATAGGCTAAAATAACGGAAAGGTTTACTCTGATAAAATCCAAATGACTACAAATATTCCTGTAACCGCCGCAGCTCCAAAAAATCCTAACAACATTTTCCCATAAGTACCAGTAACAACTTCTTTTAAATCTGCTTTTGCCTTTTTCTTGTCTTCTCCTGTTGAAAAGAGATAACTAATAAAATGTACGACTAGTGAAACTAATGCCGCGATTATTTCTATCATTACTTATGTACCTCCCTAATATATGCGAACTATTAATTAGCCAATAATTGTCTTATACATTATATCAGCTAGGGTACATGCAAATATAACAAATTATTTGTATAACTTATTTTTAAAATGGATATATTAAAAAAATATACCTAATAATTCCTTGGCGTACGAAATTCTTGTTATGTTGGCAGGACCCCATCGCTATCAAGCCAAGAAAATATAACTACCCCCAGAACAATATTTTATGCTAATTTGTAATAAAAAAGCTCATTTTTTCGTTTTGGGGCTGATTTGTATTCTTAAGTTGATGGGCATGGGGTAGCACCAACCAAACGCGAATTTCGTACGCTAAGGAATTTTTCATATAGGGGTCACCATATATGAAAAGCCGATTTTCTGTAAAGGATTGAACAGACGAAATAATATCTTTGTTAACAAGCATAATCACGTTCTGATTTTAGAACGTGGTTTAAATAAAGTTATTTAATGTTTAAATTTCCGAATACTTAAATATTATTTTATCAAATTTAATGAACTAACATTATTTGTAAAATGTGTTAAGTTTGTTGTGTAAGATATAAAAATACTTGAGGGGGAATTTTTATGTTTAAGAAATTAGTAGTTGGAGCATTAGCGACTGGTATTATGTTATCTGGTGCAGGTGGAGCGATGGCTGCAACACCTAATACAGAAAGTCCAAAGCAAGAAAAGGTTACTATGGCTGCACAATTGGTAAAAGTTGTAGAACAAGGGTATATTTCTAGATACTCTATACCGAACACAAAGGTGGAATTCGGTGTCACTTATTACTTGAAACATGCATGGCAAGAAGCCGATGGTACATGGACAGCTTATTTTGAAGGCTGGCGTTAATTAATTTAATATTTAATTCTATTTATAATAAAAAAGTCTCTTATAACGAGGCTTTTTTATTTGTGTAAAATCATAAAAAAAAGACACCCCAAGGTACCTTTCTCCGACTTGATAACCACTTCAATTTTAATAATATAAATTGGACTTCCATCAAAGTATTATTTTATCATACGCTGAACCGGTAACATTGAGACACCTAATTCATCACACAGGTGGACTGGTTGATTATATGGAATTAGCTGAAGCAGCAAATATTAAATATACTGATACATTAACTGTGGGAGAATCGCTAGAACACCTTAAAAGTCATCAAATGGCAAGGTTCCCAGTTGGAACAAAATTTGAGTATAGTAATACAGGATATTTCTTATTATCACAAGTGATAGAGAAGGTAAGTGGCAAGTCTCTACGTCAGTTTACAAAGGATCGTAGTTTTGACCCTTTAAATATGAGGGCCACAACAATTGTGGATTACTATCCAACTACTATATCAATTGCAAGCGGATATTCGAAGAATGAGCAAGGAACATATGAAATCTATGAAAGCCCTTGGGAACATACAGGGGATGGAGCAGTTCATACAACAGTTGAAGACCTTGTTAAACGAATGAGCGAATTGGGTTCGAAAATCTCTCCAACTGGAGAGGGAATTATTGAAAAAGAAGATTATGCTTTTGGACTGAGAGTTAGAGAAGGATTTAACTGTCGATACTTGGAATATTCCGGACGTTGGGCAGGTTATAGTTCACACTTCATTTGGTTTCCTGAAGAATATTTGTCTGTTGCGGTACTAAGTAACTATGATGAATTTGACTCTAAAAAATATGCTAATGAAATAGCTAAAATTGTTATAGAAAAGTAATAAATAGAATTAGCCTAAAAATAGAGTTGTACTATTAATTTTCAGAATAATAACTATGATTGTTGTGTTAATATTAAAAATCGATTATTCTTGCATTCTTTTTAAAGCAAAATGAGAATGCAAGAATAATATAAATATAAAATTTTAGTTTTGAAGGTCATTGCTTTTCTTAGCTTGATGGGCATGGGGTACCGCCAGCATTTCGGAAAAAACCCACGCTAAGAAAAATAAGTAATAAAAAGCTAATTCTATCTTACTCATAAGTTAGAATTAGCTTTTTATATACAGTGTCTCACTACAATATTTTAATAAAATTCATGTTCGATTACCTAATTACGTAATATTCTTAAAGAGGTCTTCATTATTTTCGCAAGTAATTCGTACACTTCTATTTTCTCCCACTCAAAATCATTGCATTTCCTAATACTTTTTTATTTAATAAAAGCTTTGGTAACTTCATTTCTTCAGCAAGTTTGTAGCTATTCAATTTAGATATATTAAGTCTCTTTAGGTCATTAAAAAGCTCTTCTGTATCGCCAAATATTTTTTCATCCATAAACAAATCTAAGAAGATGAATTCACCACCAGGTTTTAACACTCTTAAAGCCTCTTTAATTACTTCTGTTTTATTTCTCGTATCTCTTACTTCATGAAATGTTAGACAACTTACAACTATATCAAATTCATCATCCTGCAAAGGGAGGTTGGCGGCACTTGCTTTTAGAAAATCAATCCTATCAGATACACCGTCTATTTCAGCATTCTGTTGGCATTGCTCCCGTGAATATTCCCAATTCTCCCCCCAATAATCAATTCCAGTTAAAAAAGATTTAGGAAAAGCTATCGCAAGCTTAATAATCAATGATCCACTACCTGCTCCAATATCTAATATTTTTCCTTGTCCATTCCAATTCACTTTTTTCACCATTAAATCATGTATTCTCGATTGGTAATCTCCTCCAAACGCTGCGAATTGATAAGTAGAATAAGAAAGTATAAACGTTATATAAATAAAAGGTAACGCTATAAGCCCTGATAGGAATCGCAGATATAAAGTAATTGGCAATAATGTTATGAATAGAAGAACTATTGAGCTTATCAAAAACATAATCAGTTTTTTCATTCGAATCCATGTTTGATAGTTAGCATTTTTTCTCATCTTATTTATCCTTTTCTACAAGATTAATTTTTTCGTTATTAACAAATAGTTGGTTATAGGTTTTTAAGCAATCCTTAAGCCACTTCAATTCGTTTTCATAGCTCCATATACCATGCTCCAATGTTTTTTCCAAAAGAAATTTTTCTCGGTCACTATGGGCGTATTTAAAATATACCCTATATTGTTCGGAATTGAGTTCTTCTAATTTTATTTCTATTTTCTTAATATAGGATTCAATATTATGAATAATATCATCATGATTCATAATATCTGAAAAAGAAAATTGAACTAAAAATTTATCTCTAACAGGTGGCAAATCAATAGGTGTCTGTAGCCATTTTAATAACTCCTTTTTTCCTGTTTCAGTCAAATGATAGACCTTTTTATTTGGAGTAGCTACTTGTTGAATAAATTCAATTTCAACCATTTTTCCTTTTTCTAATTCTGATAATGTTCTATAGATTTGAGTATGTGTTGCAGACCAATAATTATTTACAGAACCATTAAACATTTTCCATAAATCATATCCTGAAAAAGCTCTCATATTGAGAAACCCTAGAATAGTGTGTTTTAAAGACATCTCTGATTCTCCTTACTAAGCGTTTTGTATGAAATAATATTCATATGAAACTTGTTTCTTATGAATATAAAATATCATTCTATCTATTATAAGCTTTTAATCATTTAAAGAGAGATACGATTAAGCACAATTATTTTACATAATAAAGAAGATAACATGAATGAAATCTTGCTAAGAGAATTTTTGAACAAAATAAGCGGAAACACTCTGCTAAAAGTTATGAATTAACAACAAGACTTGAAAGAAGATTGTGAAAATAAAAGAGTTATAAAATTTAATGGAAATTTTATAATCACCCTACTTTTTATTTAATTAATTTTCTCTATCCTATATATGTGCAGTTATTTATATAACACATTTATGTTAGAGAGGGATTTGTACTTAATTAACATTAAATAAAAAATGATGATGAAAGGTAAATGTATGATGAAAAAAATTAAAACGCTCATTTTTCCAATTAGCTTCAGTTTATTGCTAATTGGATGTAGCAATAAAGAATTAAATGGGAATTGGAGATTAGTGGATAATGATAATAATTGTCCGATTTCTTACACGTTTAGCGAAAAAATAGAAGTTAATCCAGAAACCCAAAAAAGAAAACTATATTGTTAATAAAAATGTATACCGAAAAAATGTCATATGAATTTAAAAATTCAGGGGCATACAATTGGCTTGATAATGAGTGGATAAATATTGATTATGACAAAGATTTTACTCAGAAACAAAAAATGGTACAAGAGAAAGACAAATTGACAGCATATTTTCCAGAGGTAGAAAAAGTATGTACTTATAAAAGATAAAATTAAGATGACCTGGGAATTATAGAAGAAACTATAGAATGATAAAGATACTTTAGAGGTATCGTTAAAAGAAAATTAGATATTATATGGAACACCGACTGCTTTTGCTTGTTATCTATTTAAAGATATTTTTGCCCAAACTTGGCTATATGGGATACGTTCTATTTATAATGCTTCTACATCTTTAATGGAAGAAAAAATATTAAATTAAAGTTAGTAAGGTATTTGAAAATATTTTTTATAGGGACATTTTTCACTTTTATCCTAAAAATGATAAGATTTGTATGTAGAAATGTAAAATTGTATAACCATTCAAAAAATACTAAAATAATTTTTCGCCATAGGGGATAATAGGAATTTAAACTATCCTCTAAAAGAACGAAATACATAATAGTATTTTTAAAGATGGTATAAAATAGATTAATCAAGTTTTAAATTGGAATATATGTAAGTAAAAGAAGAGAGAGAATAAAATGAAGCCCATTACAATTTTAATAGCTGATGATGACTTGGAGATTGCTGAATTAATTGAAATACATTTAAAAAAAGAAGGATACCAGGTTGTGAAAGTAACTGATGGAGAAGAGGTAATACAGGTTATTCAATCACAGCAAATCGATTTAGTTGTGTTAGATATCATGATGCCAAAAATGGATGGTTATGAGGTAACGCGGAAAATTCGCACCAAACATTATATGCCAATCATTTTTTTAAGCGCGAAAACATCTGATTTTGATAAAGTGACAGGCCTTGTACTAGGTGCAGATGATTATATGACGAAGCCTTTTACACCAATCGAATTAGTCGCACGTGTGAATGCTCAACTTCGCCGATTTCTAACGTTAAATCAACCGAAAGTAGAAGAGGAGAATAGATCTGTTTTAGAGGTAGGCGGCGTTGTGATTGATTTTGAGAAACGTACGGTACATGTATACGGAGAGCGAATTGAATTAACCCCGAAAGAGTTTGATATCTTATATTTATTAGCCAGTCATCCGAATAAAGTATATAGTCTTGAAAATATATTTCAGCAAGTATGGACAAATGATTATTATGATGATAGTTATAGTACAGTTACGGTGCATATTCGTACTTTACGAAAAAAAATTGGTGAGGATAAGAGAAAGAACAAATTAATAAAAACGATTTGGGGAGTAGGTTATACTTTCAATGGTTAAAATAATGAAAAGTTTTCGATTTAAAATGATTGCATTGTTTGTACTAAGTACGGTACTAGCAGCTGTTGTCACATATATTATGTATAAAGGATTATTTTATTTTAAAACAATGGTACTTCATGAAAATCCTTTAGATCAATTTAGGGAAACAGGAAGGGCATTTGGAGATAAAACATTATTTTTATTTTTAATTTCCTTTATTTTATTATCTATTTTGCTTTTCTTCTTTTTAACAAAACCATACTTAAAGTATTTTGATGAGATTTCTAATGGTATTCATCATCTTGCAAAAGGAGATTTTACAAATACAGTCAATATCTCATCAAATGATGAATTTAGCGATATTGCACGTGAAATTAATATCGCGAGTGAAAAATTAAAAGAGGCAGTTGAAAGAGGAGACTTCGCTGAAAGTAGTAAAGATCAACTTGTTGTTAACTTAGCTCATGATTTAAGGACACCATTAACATCTGTGCTTGGTTATTTAGATTTAATTCTCAAAGAGGAGAACTTAACAAAGGAACAGATTAAATATTATTCTACAATTGCATTTGCAAAATCACAACGACTTGAAAGTTTAATTGAAGAGTTGTTTGAAATTACGCGAATAAATTATGGTGTGCAACAATTAGATGAAAAATCTATTAATATAAGTGAATTACTTATACAGCTAGGTGAGGAATTATACCCATTATTAGAGAAGAATCAATTAGAAGCTAGATTACATGTTGAGCCTCATTTATATATCAACGGTGACGGGAATTTATTAGCTCGAGTATTTGAAAATCTTGTAACAAATGCGGTTCGATACGGAAATAAAGGACAATTTGTTGATATGAATGGATATATTGAAGATGGAGATGTTGTTGTACAGATTGTTAATTATGGAGATAGCATCCCTGAAGAAGAATTACCCTATCTTTTCGATATGTTTTATACGGGTGATAAAGCGAGAACAGTGCAGAAAAACAGTACAGGTCTTGGATTATTTATTGCAAAAAATATTGTTGAACAACATAATGGAAACATTTCAGCACAAAGTAATGAATTTAGAACAATATTTGAAGTGAGATTACCGCAAGAAGAGAATGTAAAAATTTAATAAATATTTAATTTTCACCCCACTTTTTATTTAATTAATTTCTTCTATCCTATACATAGGTTAGGTCAAGGAGGAGTTAGAAATAAAAAGTGGGCTTTTTATATTGTGCACCGTATGTGCTGGACTTTATATAATACAATGATTTTAAAAAGGAGATGTTTAAATTTTGTAATCTAATTTATATATCATTCCTGAAAAGGTTAACTAATTACACAAAATGAAATAATGGTTTCCAAAATAAAACATAGAAAAAAGTGAGGGTAATATGAAAAAAGTAAATAAGGTAATCATCGTTGGTGTGTTAACAATTGGTATAGGAGTTGGGGGGTATATGACGTTTGCTGGGAATTCTGAACCAGTTATAACCTATAAATTATCTGAAGTGATAGAAAAACATATAGAGAATCAGCAAAAATTCGGTGGAGAAGTTATCCCAAATGGCATTGAGACTATTTCATTTGATCCGACAAAAGGTACGTATGAATTAGCTGTGAAAAAAGGTGACGAAGTAACAAAAGGACAGCTTCTTTTCAAATATAATGATCCTATTGCTAGACAAGGGGTAACGGAAGCAGAAATGCAAAAGAGAATTGCACAAAAAGAGGTAACATTACTGCAAAAACAAATTAATGTAGCAAAACAAAAGCTACAAAAAGATAAAAATGCTGGTCTTCCTGCAGAAGCAGTAAAAGCATCAGAAATTGAGATTCAACAATTAGAATCACAACTTGAAATGAAAAAGTTCGAAGTAGAAAAAACGGGTGAAATGATTAAAGCAGCAAAAGAGAAGGTAAACGCACTTTCTGTAACAAGCCCAGCCGATGGTGTAATTGACGATATTGTGAAAATTTCAGATGAGAAATCCGGTATGAGCGGCATTACACTTCGTCACGCTGGCCCATTTAAAGTAAAAGGTCAACTGTCTGAATATGATCTTACTAATATGAAAGTTGGGCAAGAAGTAACGATTTCATCAAAAACGGTTTCCGGTAAGACTTGGACAGGAAAAGTAACAGAAATCGGCTCTACACCGATAATGAATATGGACGAAAACAAAACAGTTTCTAATTATCCATTCACTGTCACATTAGCTAATAGTGAAGGGTTACAAAACGGCTTCCACGTATACGTAACAAATAAATCAGGTGAAGCAACAGGTACAGTCATCCCAAAGAGCAGCATCTTGAAAAAAGGAGATAAAACAGTTGTTTACGTAGTAAAAGACGGAAAAGCAAAAGAACAAGCTGTTACGGTTGAATTCGAAACGGGTAGTGAAGCAAAAGTTACAGGAGTGAAAAAAGGAGAGCAAATTATCTCTAAACCTACTGTAAATCTAAAAGATGGTATGGAGGTTGCCACGCAATGATTAACTTACAGGGAATCACAAAATCTTTTCAAAATGGTGCAGAATCCATTCAAATTTTACACGGAATTGATGTAACGCTGAATCAAGGAGATTTCGCTTCTATCATGGGACCATCTGGTTCTGGTAAATCTACATTAATGAATATTATCGGTTGCTTAGATAAGCCAACAACAGGTACGTACGAATTAGCTGGTCAAAACATTTCAAATATGTCTGAAACAGAACTCGCACATGTTCGAAATAAAGAGATTGGATTCGTATTCCAAAACTTTATGTTATTACCGAGACTTACAGCACTTCAAAATGTAGAACTACCTCTTATTTATGCTGGAGTCGATAAAAAAGAAAGACAAGAGCGGTCATTAGCAGCCTTAATGAAAGTTGGTTTAGCTAATCACGCTACCCACATGCAAAATGAATTGTCAGGTGGTCAAAAACAGCGTGTTGCAGTCGCACGCGCAATTGTAAATAACCCGAAATTTATTTTGGCAGATGAGCCAACAGGTGCACTAGATACGAAAACAAGTGAACAAATTGTAAATCTATTTTACGAATTAAACAAACAAGGCTCAACCATTATTATGATTACCCACGATCGTGAGATCGGAGAAGCCGCAACACGTCAAATTGTTATTCGTGATGGAAACGTTGTTCAAGATTGGAGGAAATGAATTTGAATATGAATGAAAATATACGTATGGCTATATCTTCTATCTTTGCACATAAAATGCGATCCATTTTAACAATGCTAGGAATTATTATTGGAATCAGTTCGATTATGACGATTCTCGCAATGGGTGATGGAAATACTGCAAAGATACAAAAAGAGATTGAAGAGAGCCGCCATATGGATGAAATCTATATAGAGTATATCAATCCGGATTCTCCACTAGATAAAGCGAAAATCACACCAGATATGGTAAAGCAATTACAAGGAGTACCAGGTGTAAAGGACGTGTACCCACATATGAATATGGACGTAAAAGCCTATGTGAAATCAAAAGAAGCTCCTCTTAATTTATATGTGGGAACAGGTAATTTTATGCAGGATCAAAAACTAAAAATGGTACATGGGCGTGAGTTAACAGAGACTGAACTGGAAAAACCAATCCCTGTTGTAATTCTCAGTGAAGCTTTATTTACAAAACTGTTTGATACTTGGAATGATGATTTGTATATAGATATAAAGGGAAAACCATATAAGATTGCGGGGGTGTATAAATATGATAATATATTGCAATCAAATTTGCATACAGGATATACATCGATTGACAATGCACCATTGATTGCAGGGGTTGAGGAATATTATGCAGTGACAATAAAGTTATCTTCTTCTAGTGAGCGAGAAACTGTAGGGAAACAAGCTGTATCTGTATTAAATGAATTGAAACCACTGGAATTTGAGCATCTATTTACAGTAGCAGATGAGAAACAAAATGATTCGGTCGTAGAAGAATCATTCAATACGATGGAAATGGTATTCACTGGTGTTGCTGGAATCTCTTTAATTGTGGGTGGTATTGGTGTAATGAATATCATGCTTGTATCCGTTACAGAGCGTACACGTGAAATAGGTGTTCGAAAAGCACTTGGTGCAACACGAAGAAAAATATTAATGCAATTTCTCATTGAAGCTTGTATTTTAACGGCATTGGGCGGAGCAATTGGTTTTGGATTAGGTATGTTCTTTGCTTGGATAGCTGCATTTTTAGGTGGATGGCCATTCATTATCTCCGCAAAGCTAGGTCTACTATCTGTTGGAGTATCTATATTGATCGGTATTGCCTCTGGTATACTTCCGGCTAATAAAGCAGCTAAATTGGATCCAATTGATTGTCTACGGTATGAGTAAGAATAGTGACAGGTTTAATTTGGTGCTAAGATGTTATCACCAAAGAGTAAATGTTCTTATAAGGATTCACCCTTTTGTAAAATACTGTCATGATGTACCCAGCAAGCTAAAAATTTCTAATTCCATTTATAGATATACTGCATAGAAAAGCTCTCGCATAATCTATCAATTTTCTGTAATTGAGATGTTTCAAGTCGATTATAAAGGAGAGGGTATGCCAAAAGGATTTAGAATTTTGGCGTGCATGAGTAATATTTTAATCGGATTAAGTTATTTGTTAGCTTATTTTATTGGTGAAATCGTTATATTAACTTTGTATTTATACTTTCGTATAAAACTGTATAGTCTTATATGATATATGGGTTGTTTCAATAAATTATATAAAGAGGTATTATGCTATGAAATTCGAAGACAAGCGCATGTTAGGAATTCAACTAGGTTCTTTATTACTGACAAAGGAAAATCAATACTTAGTTATTAAAAAAAATGAAAATTATTCGTTGGTTAATATTAACAATTTAGAATGTATGCTATTTGAAGTTCCTTTGGAACACATAGAAGAAATGGTAGTTGAGGATTTAAAGGAGTCAATTCAAGAAATTGTAGCTCCTGAACATATTAAACTGGTGGCTAAAAATAGTTTATAGAAGTATCTTTACATCACTATAAAGCTAATATAAATTAGTATCCATATAGAGAAAAAAGCGCTATTCTTTTTGTGAAAATATACGAAAAGGATGGCGTTTTTGTATGTCTATTTCTGTATCTGATGAATTACAACTATTTACTTAAGAGATTCAAAGTTTTTATCTCCAAATACCTTACGGGATCTTGCTAGAGGTTTGGATTTTGTATAACGAACCAGTAAGTACCAAGCAAAAAATTGTCCGCTTTTATGTGATTTCTTCTCCATACACTTCTGTTTTCCAGTGTATTCGTATTTTAGATTCAATTGCATTTCAACTCCGAGATATATTTTCATCAGTTTATCAGGGGAAACAACATGATCGTACTTACGGCGCTGTGTGTGTCCCAACTGTGACCGTGAATGATTTATGTATCCGAGATTTAGATTGTTTTCATTTAAAAGACCTTCAATATATCCAAGATAAAGAGGCCCACTATATCTCTCGTATCATGTTGAATCCACGTATTTATTAAAAAAATCCAAATCCTGATTATTTTAAAAATGGAAAAATGAAGAAAGGTAAAAAGTATATACAGAAAAATATGGACACGTTAATAACTGCCTTTCAACCAAAACAATACTTGAAGTTAGATTGCCAAAAGAAGAGAATTTAAATTTTTAATAAATATTTAATCTTTACCCCACTTTTTATTTAATTTATTTCTTCTATCCTATATATGTTAGGTCAATGAGGAGTTATAGAAATAAAAAGTGAGGCTTTTTATTTTGTGTACAGTATGCGCAAGGGGCTTTACATAACACGATGATTTTAAAAAGAAGTTGTTTATATGTTGAAATCTAATTTATTTATAATTCCAAATAAAATTAACTAATTATACAAAAAAATAATAGTTTAATTGTTAGGGGTTAATAAAAAAGAGTGAATTAGATCGTTAGTATTCCCTCTTTTTGCAAATAAGGATTTTTATGATGTGCCCATCAAACTTATTTTCTTGTATGGGTTAACGGGATTAAAGAAAATTAACGTGCTATAGATTTTAGAAGAAAAGGATGATATAGAGATGAAAATAGTGTTAGAGGCGAAAAATATTAAAAAAGTATATGACACAGGTGGAAATAAATTTGAAGCATTAAGAGGTATTAACTTACAAGTAAAAGAAGGGGAGTTTGTTGGCATTATGGGACCATCTGGTTCTGGCAAGACTACGCTATTAAATGTTATTTCTACAATTGATAATGCGACGAGTGGTGAGATTTTAATTAATGGAAAAGATATTGTAAAGATGAATGATGGAAAGCTGGCGTTATTCCGTCGCAAGCATTTAGGTTTTATTTTCCAAGATTATAATTTATTAGATACGTTAACGGTGAGAGAAAATATCTCTCTTCCACTTGCACTATCAAAAGTGGAAGAGAGAGAAATTGATCGATGCGTTTTGAAGATTGCGAAGAAGTTTGGAATTGATCATATTTTAAATCAATTCCCATATCAAGTATCTGGGGGACAGAAGCAACGCTGCGCAGCATCTCGTGCAATAGTTACAAATCCAAGTATGATTTTTGGAGACGAGCCAACAGGAGCGCTTGATTCTAAGTCAGCAACAGATTTATTAGAAAGTATGAAGTCATTAAACGAACAGGATAATTCAACAATTTTAATGGTAACGCATGACGCGCTTGCGGCAAGTTATTGTAAACGAGTTATTTTTATAAAAGATGGTGAGTTATGTAAAGAATTACATCGTGGAGAATTAACACGTAAACAGTTCTTCCAAAAAATAGTTGATGTAATGTCCGCAATTTCGGGAGTTGCAATGGAGGGCCTTATCTAGTAGTGATTTCAGAACACAAAACGGAAGTTTCTAAGAAAATTGGAGTTCCATTACAATATTTATTATATATTTTAATGGATTTTTCAAACATAATTGTAAAAATGCAATAGGCACTTTAGTTAAGCTGTAAAACTAACAAAGTGGTCTATGTCCCACTGACACAAATATTTATGGAGGTCAAAAAATGACTTTATTTGATATTGTTCAACGTAATATACGGCGTAATTTTAAAGAGTACATACTCTATTTTGTTTCCCTAACTATGAGTATGGTTATCTATTTTATATTTGCCTCACTTCGCTATAGTGCTCAAATAAAAGAAGTAATGATTAATAATGTGGTGGTTAATAGTGTTCTTCAATCATCCAAAGTAATTCTCATCCTTTTTATAGCAATATATATTATTTACTCTACTAATTTTTTTATGAGGAAGCGTAAAAAAGAGGTAGGATTGTACTCTTTATTAGGTATAACTAAAAAACAGATCAGTACCATGCTATTTTGGGAAACCATTATAATGGGGAGCATAGCTCTAGTAATTGGAGTACTAATGGGTAGTTTAGGTTCTAAATTAGCATTAGAACTGCTAACAAACTTGATGAAATTGAATGTAGCTATATATTTTGAGTTTTCTATAAAAGCGCTAATAGATACGTCCGTGCTCTTTTTAGCTATTTTATTATATACTGCATGGAAAAGTTCTCGTGTAATTTATCAATTTTCTTTAATTGAGATGTTCCAAGCCGATCATAAAGGAGAAAGTATACCAAAAGGATCTAAAATATTGGCGTACATGAGTATTATTTTACTTGGAATAGGTTATGTTTTAGCCTTTTATTTTCATGAAGTCGTAAAATTTGTGAAGAGGCCTATGGAAGATCCTGTGTATGTCCCGGTTATTATTTTGATTGCAATTGTTCTTGGAACGTACTTTCTATTTTCTTCTTACACAGTAATTGTATTAAAGAAAATGAGAAGTAAAAAAAACATACTTTATAATGGTATGAACATACTAAATATTTCACAGTTGTTATATCGGGTAAAAGGAAATGCTAAGTTACTTGCGATTATTGCTCTATTAAGTGCTGTAGCTTTAACAGCAATTAGTACTGTTGTATCAGGGTATTTCGGTGGACAATTGGAAGCAAAAAGCGAGGCACCGTACAGTTTTTCATATAAAAAACAAGAGGATGCGATTGAAAAGCACATACAGACTATTTTTGAAGAGAACAAGAAAAAAAATCCAATTATCCGTGACTTTGAAGTTGAAATGGTAACAGTTAAGGGAGGCCCTTTTGAGGAAAAAGGTAATACAAATCTACCCAATCCCCCTTCTAAAATACCATATGATTTTCAACTTATGTCCCAATCTATGTTGAATAGAAATGCTAAAAATATGGGAGTGAAGAAAGTCAACTTAAATCCAGGGGAAGTATTTATATATAACCTACATGAGGATAAGAATTTTGAAAAGGGTAATAGACTACAATTACCCCTTAAAGTTGAGCCGGAAACATCTGTCATTCAGGACGTCAAAATTCGTAAACTAACAAATTTAGGGGATTTAGTTGTCATTGTACCTGATCAACTCTATGAAACGATTAAACAAACTCATCAGCCTTATGTTGTAAGAAATATTGATGTAAGACAGCAAAAGGATAGCGAAAAACTAACTGAAGGGTTATTAAAAATATTACCTAAAGATAATGATATGAAAATTGGCTCTTTTTACAAAGCGTATGTAGATATTATGGATATGACTGGACTTATGTTATTTGTTGGTATCTTTTTAGGGGCTGTATTTGTCCTGGAAACAGGCTCTATTATCTACTATAAACAATTATCTGAAGCATATGCAAATCACAGATATTATAAGATTCTTCGTAAAATCGGTGTTACGAAAAAAGAGGTAAGAAAGTCAATTTCAAAACAAGTTCGCTTTAGTTTTATTTTACCTGTAATAATCGGACTTTCTCATAGCTTATTTGCTGTACCAATACTAACAAATATGCCTATATATACTATCATGATTCCTATTTTAATTGGTGGTGGTGTATATTCCATAATTTATTTTGGATATTATGTATTAACTGTTTATTCTTATTTTAAAATTGTGTATAAGTAATAACTAATAAATGATTTTAATATTTGAAGTGAAATTTGCTAAGTTCTAAATGGTAAAGAATAATAAAATGAACAAAATCGATATTCTTAATATACAGGAATATATACAGGAATCGGTTGTTTTTATATTAAAAATTGCTTAGCGTACGAAATTCGCATTTTTTTGGTACTATCTCAATTAATCTAACCCTCAAAAACATAAATGTTTTTGAGGCTTTTTTATTTTATAAACATTATTTTGAAAAGACGCTTTCATCATTCCTATACATTTGGAAATATGAGACAATCAAATAGTGTTTCTATAAATTTTAAATCGTATGTCATAGCTTTATGATAAATAAAAAGGGGGACGAATTCTTATGTATGTGAGGGTACGAGAACTTCTTACAGCAGAAGAACGAAAGCGTTATATGCAAATCCCCTCTGATATTAGCGAATGGACATTAAGTACATACTTTACCTTTAGTCAGCATGATAGAAAAATCATTAATTGCCATCGGAGGGATTATAATCGACTGGGTTTTGCTATGCAATTAAGTGTTTTACGATATTTAGGTTGGACTTTATCGGATATTGAACACATTCCTAACGAAGTTTTAGAATTTGTAGCGAGACAAATTGGTGCAAGTACAGAAGACTGGAGGCTATATGCCCAGCGAGAAGCTACAAGGTATGAACACGTGGAAGAAATTCGAAAGGAATATGGTTTGCGTAATTTTACAACTACAGATTATCGAAGATTATCTAAATTTCTTCAATCTCATGCATTAAATAATGGAACTACTACATATCTCATTGAGACAGCATTGCAAGAATTACGTACTTGGCAAGTTATACTTCCTTCAATGGCAGTGATAGAACGAGCAATATGGGAAACGCGCAAAAGAGCTGAAGAAATCATATTTAAAATGCTCACATCTTCTTTATCTCTTTTACAAAAAGAAAAAATAAGCAGTTTACTTCGCTTTATACCTAATTCTTCAAAAACATATTTAGCTTGGTTAAAAGAAATACCTGGTCAATTTTCACCAGAATCTTTTTTAAAGGTAATTGAGCGTTTAGAGTATATAAAAGGCTTACAATTAAATATTGATACAAAAGGTATACATCCTAATCGTTTACGACAATTATCTCGAATTGGGGCACGCTATGAGGCTTATTCATTTCGAAGGTTTAAAGATATAAAAAAGTATGCCATATTGGTAGCTTATTTACTTGATTTAACACAAGATTTAATTGATCAGGCCTTTGAAATTCATGATAAACAAATGATGAACCTACAACTAAAAGGTAGAAAACAACAAGAAGAATTGCACAAAAGAAATGGTAAATCACTAAACGAAAAAATCCTTCATTATGCAGATTTAGGAATGGCTTTAATCAAAGTGAAAGAAGAGAATGTAGACCCTTTTATCGTATTAGAAACTATTATGCCTTGGGATAAATTTGTAGCCTCTGTAGAGGAAGCAAAACAACTGTCGCGGCCAATGAGCTACGATTATCTGGATTTGTTAGAGAGTCGATATAATTATCTACGTAAATATACTCCCACATTACTTAAATCACTAAAATTTCAATCTACTAATTATGCCAGATACGTATTAGAAGCTTTAGAGACGATACATGAATTAAATGAATCGGGAAAACGAAAAGTACCTAATGGCGCGCCGTTGAGCTTTGTTACAAATAGATGGAGAAAATATATACATGATGAAGATGGAAATATTAATCGGCATTTTTATGAATTAGCTGCATTTACAGAACTACGGAATTATGTACGTTCGGGAGATATTTCTATTGTAGGAAGTCGACAACATAAAGATTTTGATGAATATTTAATATCTATTAACGAGTGGAATCACAGTAAAGAAAATGGCATTCGCCTAGCAGTTTCTAAAAATGCTAATTCCTTAGAAGGAGTAGATATTAGCGGTGGAACTCTGCATCTTCAGCGTTTAGACAAGGATACCCCACAAAAAGCAAAGCAATTAAGTAGCAAACTTTATCATATGCTTCCTCGAATTAAACTCACAGACTTACTAATAGAGGTAGCTCATTGGACTGGGTTTGAACAGCAATTTATTCATGCCTCTACAAACAAACCACCTAAAGGTGAAGAAATTATCATTTCTCTTGCCTCACTTATGGCTATGGGAACGAATGTGGGACTTACAAAAATGGCAGAAGCTACACCTGGTATTTCCTATCATCAGTTAGCTAATGTAAGTCAATGGAGGATGTATGATGATGCATTAAATCGTGCACAAGCGGTATTGGTTAATTTTCAGCAAAAACTTCCCCTAGCTTCTTATTGGGGTGACGGTACCACTTCGTCATCGGATGGAATGCGAGTACAAATTGGCGTCTCATCATTACACGCTAGTTCTAATCCACACTATGGAACTGGAAAAGGGGCCACTATATATCGATTTGTAAGTGATCAATTTTCTTCTTTTTATACAAAAGTGATTAATACGAACGCAAGGGATGCTGTACACGTAATTGATGGATTACTTCATCATGAGTCAGATTTAATAATTGAAGAACATTACACAGATACTGCTGGTTATACGGATCAAGTATTTGGTTTAACACATATGTTAGGATTTCGTTTTGCACCACGATTAAGAGATATATCAAGTTCTAAATTATATATAATTGGTTTTCCTAAGGATTTTTTGAATATAGAAGGGCTTATCCGAGGGCAAGTAAATATGAAATTAATTTATGAAAATTACGATGATGTTTTACGTATCGCTCATTCTATTCGAGAGGGAAAAGTATCAGGTTCACTTATTATGGGGAAATTAGGTTCCTATACCCGGCAGAATAAAGTAGCGAAAGCATTGAGAGAGATGGGAAGAATCGAAAAAACTATTTTTATCCTAGACTACCTTTCGAACAAAAATTTACGAAGAAAAGTTCAACGAGGTTTAAATAAAGGCGAAGCAATGAATTCATTAGCAAGAGCAATCTTTTTTGAGAAACATGGAGAATTTCGTGAACGTGCTCTTCAAGATCAATTACAACGAGCAGGTACTTTAAGCATTCTTATTAATGCTATTATCATATGGAATACTGTATATCTTAGCCAACCTGTAGAAGTGTTAAAAAACATAGAGGGTTTAGATGAAGAATTATTAAAACATGTTTCACCTCTAGGGTGGGAGCACATTAACTTTTTGGGAGAATATCGATTTAATTCTAGGAATACAACAACATTAGACACTCTTCGTCCTTTACAACAAATCTAGAAATAAGAGCCGGATTGTCCTTAGGATAGGAATTTCGGCTCATTTTTTGTCGAAACTTGCTTAGCGTATATTTTCGTTAAAATGTGGGCGGTACCCCTACTATAATTGGTGGAAAACCAATTGTTGGCTGGTATTATAAGTGGGATGCTTCTGGTCATCAGCAAGGAACATTTGAATACAAAAAAACATCTATTAACGCTCCATTTAATACAATGCGAACTTCAATCTATATTAAATAATTTTTTTGCAAAGTCCTAGGAATATAACACCCTACATTTAATTTATAAAATTGAATTCATTTATATGAAAGATAAGAGTCTTCCTTAATAGGGAGGCTCTTATTATTATATCAATAAAAAGATAGTATTATGGTTTTAGATAAAGCTAATAAGGACTCTGGGGATATTATTAACAATGTACAGGCTGCTAAGAATCTGTTATCAGAAACTAAAAAACAATTAGCAGAATACATGGATGTAATTGCAGCGTCACTTAACATGTATAATGGTTTTCCAGTAGAAGTAGGAGAAGCATATATTGAACCAATAGAAAAATTCTTGAATTCCTTACCGCAAGAAGAGCTTAAAAAACAAGCTAACGGTTTAAAAGATACTGTTACAGAGATAAAAGATTGACGTAAAGATTTTAAGGATAGAATACCTGCATAGAAATCAATGGCCGAAGATTTAACAAGAAGTGTTTCTACGCATATTAAAGAAGCACAACAAGCTTTCTCAACACTTCACACAGATATTATGTCAGGTATAGACGCGACGAATAATCTTTTAGATACTGCTAATTAAATTGTAAGTTACAAGATTGAAATACCAGCAGCTGCACAAAAAATGGGGAATATGGATGGGCTAAAAGACACATTACGTAATTTTGGTGTGCCACCTGAAAAAATGCAGGAATATTTAGAAGAACAAAAACGTTCCGCTAAACAAATTTCAGTATTCCTTGATTTAGCTCCTGGAATTGGAGAAGTAAAACAAGGTATCCAGCTCTTTATGGGCGAGGAAATGTTTACTCATGATAAATATGCGCCAAGTGACTTTGTATGGTGGAAGATTACTGTAGTTACTGGTGGTACAACAAAAATAATTGGCCGTACCTTTGGTAAGTCACATTTTCATGTATAATCCCACATCCTATTTGGGATTATTATTCCAAATACATAATTAGTTTATTCATATAAAAGGATATTTATAATTCTTATCGAATAGTTTAATTGGAGGGGATTAGGCGATGGAAAAATATATTCTTGATGAATTATTAAAGTGGGAAAAAAAATTAATAGAAAAGTATAAAGCGATTGTAAAAGTAGAAAAAGAAAAGGAACTTGAATCCTGTATTCTAATGAAAAAAATTGAAATTCTAAAAAAAGCGAGTGAAAAGTTTGAAGGGGAAAGAAAAAAACTATTCATAAGAGCAGAAATCAATCCACTTCAAGAAAGAGAAAAACAAATAGAGCAAGAAATTATAAGTACAAAAGGAATTTATTATGAGAATAAGGAAGAGATCGAAATTACACTTGAATACTTAAGAAAAGAAATTGATAATGATGATGAGAGTCAGCAAATTATTACAGATCCTAAAGAGATAATTTTAAAATAAAACTAGAAAAGCGTCCCAAACGGATGCTTTTTTCTTTGTTATATAGAAATCACACATTAAACGTGTATTTAAGTGAGAAGTTATTATATATGAATGGTTATCTTTACTTTTTTGTTCCGAATAAGACAGAATCAAAATAAAATAAGAGTTTCCATAAAAACTTATTTTATTTTTGAAAAAACTCATTCCATAGTGTATTTCTAATATAAAGAGAGAATATCGGAATCAACGAAATTCAAAAATAGAAGAGCAGTAATTATATACTAAAAAAACACAAAGAAAGTTCGCACGAAATACCAATTTTACGAACAATAAGAGGATTAAATAAAAATCTAATAACGGTATCTAGGGCTTTCAAGCTTAGTTACATGAATCTTCGTATGTTGGTATGTACCTATATAATTCATACTTCATATAGAAATTATTAAATTTTGAATAACTCATTACTAATTTTTATAGTAAATTACATTTCACTTTATAAGATTTTTTAACATGTTGACCTAATTAAATCCCCATAATTATGATTATATAAACCAATTTATATTATTATAAAGACTTTTAAACTATATTCATGTATTGATCTTTTGTATGAATTTATATATCAAATTTGTTTTATTTTGCATACATTTATATCTAGTTTTTGCACTAATTTTTATGGTCAAATACAAATTTCTAGCTTAATTATCTATAATTTTTACTTGAGTAAATACATTATTGCATTCACTATTGAGTATTTTTAGCATCTCATAATTTAATTATGTAAATAAGTTTGTGTAAAAATTGAATTTAATGCGAACTTGTGTTCGAGTTTCTTTTCTGTTATAGTATATATGAGGTGATTTTTATGGATTACAGTAAACAACGTCAAAAATCCGTACATCGTAAGAAATTATACGAGAATTTAAATGAAATGCCCTTTTACATAGAAGAATTTGTGGAGTACAAAGAATTGCATGATGCCTCTCCCTCCACCCTACTAAATTATGTATATGATTTTAGAGTCTTCTTTAATTGGCTATTATCTGAACAAATTATTGAATTTAAGCCCATTAAAGACATATCTTTCTCTGATTTGGAGAATTTAAAGAAAAAAGATGTTGAGAACTTTATGAGGTTTCTAAAACTACAACAAAATATGCAGAATTCCTCTGTTAACAGAAAAATTTCGGCCTTAAAGTCTTTATTTAAGTACCTCACCTCCCTATCAGAGAATGAAGATGGAGAATGCTATTTTTATAGAAATGTAATGGCTAAAATTGAAATACATAAAGATAAAGAAACATTAAATGCTCGTGCAAAACGTATGAGATCTAAAATATTCCATAATGATGATGATCAAGAATTTCTGAATTATGTTAAGTACGAACATGAAAAATCTTTAACAAAACATCAATTATTCTATTTCCTAAGAGATAAGGAGCGTGATGTAGCTATCCTCTCCCTCTTTCTTGGTAGTGGTATTCGTGTAAGTGAATTGGCCGATCTCCGCATGGAAGATATAAATTTAAAGGAAAGACTAATTGATGTAATCCGAAAAGGAAACAAAGAAGATTCCGTTTGGATTACCCCAATTGCATTAAATGATCTTGAAAAATATATGGAGATTAGAGCTAACAAATATGCTCCAGGGAAAGAATTACAAAATGTATTCTTATCGAAGTATAAACATACTGCACAGCCTCTTTCTGTTAGGGCTATCCAAGATATAGTAGAAAAATATACTAAAGCTTATGGTAAAAAAATGTCCCCTCATAAATTAAGGCACACATTGGCAAATAAATTATACATGGAAGAAAAAGACTCGTTACAAGTGATGCAGCAACTTGGGCATACGAGTCAAGATACTGCTTTGTTATACACTCAACTTGGAGAAACAACTATTAAAGATAGTTTAGGAAGAATTGGAAAGAATAAAGAATAAAAGTTCAGCGATATATGATTGCTGAACTTTTATTCTTTTCCACCGTAGATTTAAATGTCATATATATTTTAGTTTAAATGTAATCTTATTATGTAAAAAGTACACAATTTAATTTCTATCTTAATTAACATTTAAAACATTTTATATTTACCCTTTTACTTGTCTATTAATTCTACTTAATGAGAAATACTATTTGTACTACATTTATCGAATGTTTTGAGCAATTAATAGCGATTGCCTAACGTCTATCCCAAATCTATAAAACCACTTTATATTTTCTTGAATTTTTCAACTTAACCAGTAGTTACATCCCAAACGTTGTTTCTCATTTATCAATTAGTTTATGATTCTTTCGAATTTTGCAATAGAACCTTCTCGTTTATAAAAAATGATGAAGCAAATATTATTATGAATGCTGTTAAAGACATGAGCGGAATTGTTATAAAACCTCCCCATTTATCATAGATTGTTAAACAACTACTTACAATACCACAAAAGCTACTTTTCTGTTGAGTAAATTGAATGAAATTATGGTAAGAAGAAATAATTATACCGATCAATGAGAAAAAACGAAGATAATATTTTATATTTTTATCATTAATTAGTATTGAAATAAAAATTAACAAAGGAATTGGGTACATAAAAATTCTTTGATACCAACATAGACTACAGGGAACATAACCCTTTACTTCACTAAAATATAAACTCCCTATCGTAGCTACTAGTGAAACAAGAAAAGAAAAATATATCATACATTTACTCCTTTAAAAAATCAAATTAATTTTATTCTGCCAAAAATGACTTTAATTCAGATTTAGATTGGATCCCTTCTACCCGGTTCATTTCTTCCCCATTTTTATATTTTAGTAGAGTGGGTGTTTTTTGAATTTTATTTTTTTTTAAAAATTCAATATCCATATTTTCTTCTGACTCCATATTTATAGCAAATACCTTTTTCTTATCTTCTTTAATCACTTCATTTAAGTATGGCTTAGTAGTTTGGCATGCTGTACAGCTAGTTTTGTAAACGTAAATATAAAAATTATCTTTTGAGTTTATTTTACCTTTATATTCCTTCATATCGATATTAGTATAGTTAGGTTTATCTAAGTCTTTTGAAGTGAAAATAAAAAAGAGAGAACCTATACTTATTAGAATAACTAAACTGGAAAACAAGATTTTTTTTGACATTTTATTCACCTCTAAGTTAATTGTTTCTCAAATTCTCTTTGCATTTCGAAGATAGATTTTTCTCTAAAAATAAATTTCTTATCATATTTTGTTATATACTCAGGATTATGTGTAATAAAAATTATTATCAAATTTAAATCTAATAAAGCATCATAAATTTTCCTGAAATTATCAGGATCTACATTACTAAGCGATTCATCTAAAATTAAAACACTTGGTTTGTGAAGAATTGCTCTAGCAAGGCATAATCGCTGTTTTTGTCCCGTAGACAAATTGGAATTACTATCATTTATTACAAAATTAAAACCTTTAGGAAGTGAAGTGATTACATCATAAATATGTGCAATTTGACAAGCCTTAATAATTTCATCTTCAGTAAAATATTCTCCCATACATATATTTTCTTTAATTGTATGTTTGAAGAGAAATGGATTTTCATTTAAATAAATAAGTTCCTTTCTTAAACTATTGTCATTAATTTCATTAATATCAACACCATTAATATATATTTGTGATGGGTTAGTCTGGTAGAGTTTGTTTAATAATTTAGAAAACGTAGTTTTTCCTGAACCACTTTCACCGATTAAAATAACTTTTTCGTTATTAGAAATATTCATATTAACATTTTTAATAATACAGTGATCATTAATATTAAAGTTTAAATTGTCTATAGATATGTCTTTAATCCTTGTAATGTCTGTCTGAGGCTTATTTTGAACTACTGGATAATTCATTAAATCAGTCAATCTATCCTTAGCGACAAGCGATTTTTGAATTTCTCCTTGCAATTCAATTAATCCTGTTAAAGAGCTTAGCATAAACATAGTTAACGAGTTTATAAAAAGCAAATCTCCTAATGATATAGTATCCGCCATAATCTGTTTAGCACCAACATATAATAATATGATAGAAAATGAAGTCTGAACAAGTTTTTTTAGTCCATTATTATTTGTTATTGTAACTGCTTCTTTTAAAGCCGCATTAAGTTCCCTATTGAATATTTTGTTAAATGCAGAGGAAAAATATTCTTTCTTGTTTAAAGAATAAATATTAGTCATATTTTTTATAAATTGTATTAAAAACGATTGTGTATCAGCATTTTTACTCATAGAATCTTTATTTCTTTTTTGGATAATATCATAATACATAAAAGTAATTGCTATTAAAATCAACGTCAAAATAAGAACAGTGAAAAAAAGTAAAACATTGATGCTATAAAGGACAAATCCTATTCCTAAAAAAATTACAGTATTTAATATTACTGAAACAAAAGCTACATTTACTAAATTTCTAATATAATAAATATCATTAAATCTTGATATAATGTCACCATCATCCCTATTTTCAAAAAAATTAATAGGTAATTTTAATATTTTCCTGAAAAATTCTTTTGATATAGATTGGTCTAATTTTATTGCAGCCTTGTTAATTATGTACGTTCTTAAATAATCAAATGCGTTACTTAAAAAATTGATTCCTAAAAAAATCAAAGTAAATTCTAACAATAGGTAATCATAATTGTAAGGAATAATCTCATCTATTACGAGTTTAAAGAAGAATGAGTTACTAATTGAAAATAAAACAAATAAGATGGATAGACATAAGACAAATGAGATACTTAATTTATTATTTTTTATCAATTCTCTAAAAAATTTCTGATGATAACTTGTTTTTTTATCAGAATTACTATTTTTAGATTCAATTAGAAGAAATATGCCTGTAGTATGTTTTTTAAATTCATCAATAGTAATTGTAGATATTTTATCGTTACCCGGGTCACTTATTACCAATTTATTTTTCTTCCGTTTATAAATAATTATATAGTGACCTTCATAAGATTCATTGATCTCTTTATTTATTAAAGCTATACAAGGTCCTTCAATGTGCTTTAGTGCTTCTCCAATATCATCTTTATTTATCTCAACAGCTTTACAAGAAAAATGATTAACTTGACTGAATAACGATATCAAATCTTTTAAATCATATCCATTTTTATAAGTAACTTGATCCCTAAGATAATTAATACCATGATGCAAATGATAATATTTAAAAATAGATGCTACACAAGCAATTCCACAATCGTATTCTTCTTGTTGTTTTGTATGTATGTATTTCATTTTAATATCACCTTTACTTAATATTAGGATTTTAAATTTTAAAATTCCCACATTTTATTGTAACAGATTCCAAAATATTGCTTACTTAAATAGATTTTGGAATCCGTTACAAAATACTATAATAAGGATTTAAACTGGTATAAAAAGAATGAAAATTCTGTTTTTTAAATATATTATTATACTGATTTTTATACTTTTTGAGATTAAGATAATTTATACAATGAAACTACATTTATTCATCAATATGTCTTATTTCCACTCTGTATAGCAAAATTGGTCAAATATGCCACATGCCTTAGCATTCTTTAATATACATTGATTGAGCAAGTTTTTACAATTCGGTCCTACCCCTCCACCATCATGGATTACTGTTTCATTTGTAGGATTAATTCCTCCAACATGTTTTGTTAATTCTTCTGTTTTTAATTCACGCATAAGTTTGTTCATCTGTATTCCTCCTGTAAATATTTGTTTTTAAGAATGTTAGCAAAACTGATCAAATAGGTTACATGATTTCCAATGTTTCCAAAGACATGAATGAGCCAATCTTCTACAATCGGGTCCTGCTCCTCCACCATCATGGATTACTGTTTCATTTTTAGGATCAATTCCTCCAACATGCTCTGTTAGTTCTTCTGTTTTTAGTTCACGTATAAATTTGTTCACTTGTATTCCTCCTTTTTTAA
>NZ_JBYTEA010000009.1:0-164297 GCF_058791995.1 Bacillus sp. EB106-04-02-XG92 | reverse complement strand
CAAAACTGAGTCCATAAATTACATTGAGATATATACTTCATTTGACATCCTAGTAATAGCATCTTACAATTCGGTCCTACTCCTCCGCCATCATGGATTACTGTTTCATTGGTAGGATTAATTCCTCCAACATGCTCTGTTAGTTCTTCTGTTTTTAGTTCACGTATAAATTTGTTCACTTGTATTCCTCCTTTTTTAATTTGCTAAATACATAAATTAACTTCTACAAAACTGAGTCCATAAATTACATTGAGATATATACTTCATTTGACATCCTAGTAATAGCATCTTACAATTCGGTCCTACTCCTCCGCCATCATGGATTACTGTTTCATTTGTAGGATTAATTCCTCCAACATGCTTTGTTAGCTCTTCTGTTTTTAGTTCACGTATAAATTTGTTCATCTGTATCCCTCACTTAAAGTTTTTTTATTACAGTAATTACAATAAATTACTATTTTTCAGATGTCAACACCAATATAAGAAATTTTAAGAATATTCAAATGTTCAGAATATAGGACTGATAGCGTTTTATAAAAAACGAAAATTAAATCAATATTTTTATAATTAAAAAGGGAATTTGATAGCAGTAGTTGAAAACAATGTAAATAAAACCATTTTAAGGAGATATATTTTATGTACTTTGCAAAAAAGATTATATTAATTTTTCTACAAATTATTTTAATTGCTTTAGGAATTGTTTTTCTTTGCTGTCTACCAAAATTGTTTTTGACTACATCTCAAAATAAAGGGGACTTAATTATATTAGAATTAAATTGGTTAGGGTATATTGACTATATAAAAAAAGTGATTCATTCCCTACTAGATCCATTTCATTTAACATATGAAATTTACGGGATTAAACGCTTATTACTACCCAATTTACTAGAGTCATATTTTTATACCTTAACTATTATAATTTCAGCTTTTTTTATTGCTGTATTTTTATCAATAGTTTTAGCGAATTTAACATTCTATTTACCAAAAAGAATCCAATCTATAATTTCAAAAAGTTTGAGCACCATAGAAGCTATACCTGACTTATTTTTAATAATATCTGTACAATTAATCATTATTTCAATATATAAAAATACAAATTGGCTTATTACTATCCCCTTTTCTACAATAACTAATAAAACATACTTTTTACCTATTGCAACTCTTTCAATTTTGCCAACGATTTATCTATTTAAGATAAATTTACTTAACTATAAAAATGAAATGTCAAATAGTTATATAGATCTAGCAATTGCTAAAGGATTGAAACATTTTTATATACTAAAACACCATGTTTTGCGTAATGCTTTAATTTCAATTTTTTATAATGCAAAATCTATCATGTTATTAATAATTTCCAATTCGATTATTCTTGAATTTTTATTTAATTCTTTTGGATTATTTAGATTTTTAATTAGCCATCAAAATCCTGAAATTATCTCCATTGGTATTCTGCTTTTGATGATTCCGTTATATTTTTTATTTGAAATCATAAAATTGATTATAGTAGAAAGAAGGCATTTATATGATAAGAAGATTATATAAAAACAAACAATTCTTAATAGGATTTTTAATTCTATTCAGCATTATTATCGCTAGCTATGTTTTTGAGTATTTCATTGAATATACTTCTAAAGATTTTAATATTCAATCTAAACCAACTGCCCCCTCTTTAACACACCCATTAGGTACTGGGGAATATGGAGTTGATGTTTTACAACAAGTTCTTATTTTTGCAAAAACACCAATTTTTTTTGCTTTAATCATCTGTATTTTTCGACTTACTTTTTCACTTTTATTTGGAGTATTACATGCTTATTTTTATACTTGGACCAAATATATTAATTGGGTGTTTGATATTTTCCAATTTACACCTACTGTATTGTTAGCAATTTTACTACTTAGTCCTACAATTTCAAGTATGGATAATATCCATGAAACTAAATGGATATGTTATACAATTGTAGTTCTTACTCTTATTGGCATACCAAATTTAACACAACTCATTAGTAATGAAGTTAGATTACTTCTACATCGTGAATACGTTTTAACATCGAAGCTACTTGGTGGACATACTTATCACATATATAAAGTTCATATTAAGCCCTATTTACTTCCTAAATTATTTATTTGGTTCCAACAACAAATACTGCAAATAATGATATTAATGATGCATTTAGCATTATTTGAAACAATTTCCTTAAATGTTGGAGGCAGCCTTTTATTAATTAATGACACAAGTCAAAAGCTAATAAATTATCCTTGGTTAGCGATGGGGCCTGTTATTTTCTTTACCATTGTTATTTTATCTATTAATGCCTTGCTATCAGGTTTACAAAGCACACTAAAAGGCAATGATGCATTTCACGAATCTTCTCTTCTACTAAATAAAATAGAGCAAGTAAAGCATGAGAAATGGAAGATATATTTACAAAAATTTAAACAATGGATTTCAATAAAATTATAATTAGTACATTAATATTTATTTTCCACTTAAAAAATGAGATATACCAAGATTAACACCTTAATTGTAAGCAAAAGAGAATAAAAAAGTATTAGAGATTATTGTTGAAAGTTCATAGGAGAATATAAATGTAATTAACCTTAGCCTAGAAAAATGCTTGTATATGAAAACATCAAGTTTTCAAAAAAAATCAAAGAAATAATGTACAGGATTTTAATCTTATAATACCTTTTCAAATTTGCGAGGCGGTGATGACCCCGGATCTGGTTTGGAGCAGCGGCCGGGATGGAAATCGTATCGAAGAGCTGCACGAATGCCTTTTGATCATTTATCGCCGATTCAAACAGCTGAATCCGTGAGACGTGTCAGAAAGCCAGCTTCGAGCCAAACCTATTCTGTAAAAATGATAATGCAGGGACTACCCTTCTATGGGCCAATGACGGCCTCAGAATCAGAAACATCCCAAAATTTTCATAATAGTCCCCCTTAATTAATGTTTTAACAAATATATTATTTACAAAAAAAGGTTTTGTTAAAACAAGGTGGCATTTCTATTAAAAAGTACTGCCACCATTCAAATTAAAGGAGTATAGTATGTGATTAAAAAATAGAAATCGATTTATGTTATAGTGAAAATATTGAATGCTAGTAATATAATTATTAAGTTATGTATTTATAGAAACTTAAGGGGTATGGTTATGGAGTTTATTACTTTTAAAGTAATTTGTATTTTTTTATTTTTAATGCTTATGACTTCAATTGAAGTTTTAGGATATGGAGTTCGACTTGTTGGGGCTAAATTAGCTTTAGTTGCATCGGCTTTTGCTATATATAATATTATGTCTTTAATTGCCCGATTTTCTAATATGTTTCAACAACCATTTACTGCTTCTTTGGTTGATAGTGCAGCAAAAAATGGTGGATTAGAATTACTAATTAAACAATTCAGATTTTTGTTATTAGGTTCTACGATGGGAGTACTACTCGGAGGATTATTAGTACCATTTTTTATGAAAGTTTTTTCTAAAGCGCTAATACCATTATCAAAAGATGGTTCGTTTTTAAACATGTTCAAATTAATAAATAGTACTAATTTGAAAAGAATGAAAAACTATTTTGTTTTAATAAATAAAAATAATCTAGAAGGGGTAAATTTTAGAAATATACCAATTAAATTATTTGTTATTAATACAATTGTTTCTGCCGTATTTACAGTAGGTGTTATGTCTGCATTGTATGCAACCCTACTAATTCCTGATTATGATAAAGCAGCGATGTCTTCATCCAATATTATTACTGGAGTAGCTACGATTCTATTAACACTGCTTATTGATCCTAAATTGTCTTTTTTAACTGATAAAGTTGTGCAAGACAATCATAATTATTGGGAACTAAAGAATTTCACATTCATGATATTAATTTCGAGATTTTTAGGTACATTAGTTGCTCAGATTATATTAGTTCCAGGTGCATATTATATAGCATGGTTTGCTAAATTTATTTCTTGAAAGTTCTATATGAGAACAGAATGGGCGGCGATTTCACATTAATCGTCGCCCATTAAAAAACAACAAAAAATCACTTATTTCATCAAAATAGAGTATTTTGATGAAATAAAAGTAAAAAAGATTACAAAATTCTATTTTTTATAGATATGGTGGATCAATATACGTATCGTTGTCGTACTTCTTAGACGAATGAATGGGTTCATCAAAAAGGAGTCTTCTTGGCTACAATGATAAAATTTAAATTTCTTAGGTTCATCTATTTTTTGTAATTCTTCATATAAATTAAATGCAATATTCACTACCTCTTTACTAACATTGGTGTCTGCTTTGATATGAGTTAGTTTAACTGCTTTCTCTACTAAACCTTTTCTTAATTTTAAAATAGTAATCACATCATTTTTCAAACGAAAATATTTAATTAAGGTTTTACACTTTCTCAATATTACAGTAACAAGTTTCTTATATAATTAAATTATTCTCTTTATTTATTTTATGTATCTGTTCCCTTTGAACCCTATAATAATTGTAGATTCCTACACTTGCTGTTTACATAAAATATACTTTTAACGAATAGTTATTTCTTTTTCACTTCTTCTACAAATTCCCATGTCTCTCCGTTATCTTTTGATTGATAAAGTGCACTACTATCGCCATTGTAGTCTCCATCTGCCCCTTGTCCAACTAACATATTAAAAACCCCCGCTCTCTCATATGGCATACTGGGAGAATCAAAAGGACTTATTGTGGACTGGGTATGATCTAATTAGGTAATAGAAAGGTTAAATTTAATAAAAAAGCGTTAAAGATATTTATCTTCAATACACTCTGCAATAATAAATTTTAAAACAACATATGAACTATAACGGATTTTAATTATGATATAATATAGCTAGTAACTGAAGGCGTGTGGTGGGAGGTTGCAGCCTTTCTTTCTCTTAATTTAGAGGGAAAGGAGGTGTAACCGATATGGAATTTTTACAACAATTATTACAGGACGCTACGAAACTATTCGTAACAGTGTTCATAACAACTTTTGCAACTGCTTGTGCTAACAAGTTAGTAGCAAAACGTAATAATAAAAGTAAAAGAACCACCCAGACGTCTGCCAAACGTAAGAAAGGTGGTTCAAAGAAAAAATAATTAAACTTTGCAATCTACCACCTAACGGCAGCAGTTACAAATTAGACGGGATGTTACCAGCATCTCGTCTTTTATTATTATGCACATAGTTAGTGAGTTAAAACCTTTAATAAAAGGTTTATCTCTACACTCTCATTATACATTTTATCTCATTGGAAAACAATATCATCTTGTTTGGTATTTTTTATTATGAAATAATGATTGATACTGCTTAATAACTTATTATTTTGGTGAACTTTTTTCAATTACTTCTTTCTTTTTATACATGTCTTTTAGTGTTTCCTCATTAATTTTTAAATCAGATTTATCAACTACCTTCTTCTATATACAGGATTGTCCTTTTTATCTTTTTATTCCCTTTATGATAAGTTGGGATGCATTGAGTTGGTAACTTGCACTACTTCAGCAAAATTATTTAATTCAAACTGATTCGAACACATCAGACATAAAGTAAAGTTTTAACAATTTCACTTTGTTCTGCAGTCGAAGGTAACAAGTGCACAATGTCACCAGCATGGCTTGGAGGATCTCTAGTTCTTCTATCTCTAAGTTTTGCTATTTTGTCGCTCAATAGACATATACATAGAATTTCATGGTAAAATAGTAAATATTTTTAAATAAGGGGATGGAGGGTTTTTAAGTGAAACTTAGAAATATTTTTATGTTTTGTTTTTTGTTTATATTTACATTAACTATTGTGACTGGTTGTAGTTCTTCACAAACTTCCACAACTGTAAAAAATGGAAAGGCATCTTCGTCTTCAAAGAATGTGGAAATTGAAGTTGAAAATGCTGAATACGTATTACCATTAAATGGGTCAATGGGAGGGATAAATAAAGATAAAGTATTGAAATTCAAAGTGAGTTTGAAAAATAAAGGGGATAAAATGTTAGAGATATCACCTTATCTCTTTACACTATATCAAGGTGATGAAAAAATGAAGAAATATGATAAGGCTGATTCAGATAAATTACGTTTAATAGAATTAGAACCTGGTAAAAAAACATCGGGGATTCTCTACTATGAAGTGAATAAAGCCTCATCATATGAGCTCGTTTATTCCAATGAAGAAACAAAAAAAAGAGACGAGGAAACAGAAAAAGTTTCTTTCAAAATTGATACGCAAGAAATAGAAAAGAATACAAAAGACTTAAACAAACCAGCTGAAGTTCTAAAAGCCTATATAAATGCTGTTTATTATGATAAAGATATAGACATAATTAATAAATTATCCGGTGAAGACGGAAAACAATTTACTCAAAATATACAACAAGAATTTAAAAAAGACGCAATGTCTAGTACGCATAATGGAATTAGTGATCAGGAATTTGAAAGTTATTACAAAAAGTTGAAATCTGTACTTCAGGAAAAAGTTACATTTAAAGTAAAATCAGTAGGTTCTTCTCCTGAGGAAGATAAAGTTGAAGTAGAATTAAAAGTGAAACCATTATTATTAAGTGAATTGCAACCAAAATTAAATAAGGAAAATGAAAGATTGCTAAAAGAAACTCCAGGAATCGAACAGTCCAAATTATTTAGCCAATCGTTTAGTTACTTCATATCTATTTTGCCAGAAGCAAAAGTTTCAGATAAAGAAAAAGTAATAAAGGTTGAGATGGAGAGATACGGAAAAGAACAATGGCGTTTTTCAAAAGATAAAGTAAATGATTCAGAGGACGTAATGGAAATAATGGGAGAATTTTTAAAACAATAGAAAGATATGAACGAAAACGAAGTTTGTAACAAACAAACTTCGTTTTTTCAATTTATATTAACTTACAACAACTATTAGAAGTTTCATATTAATTCCATCACTTATAATCTAAATTATTCCCCTTAAATTCATATTAATTTTATATATTTAATTCTACTATAATTGATTTTGTATGAGATTAGCTTGATAACAATGTGATGAAACCCCTATTTATCTAGAATTGAATATTAACTTCACTTTTAATTAGGTTTTGCTGAAAACTAAAAAAAGAGAGCATTTTATTTAGATCCCCTTTTCATTCAAAATTTAAAGTTTACTTGTTTTTTTGTTTTGAAATTACTAGATATAAAATTGTATATAGTATTGTTCCTACCATAACTATCAATAGAGCCATAAAAGAATCTAAAATAATATTAATCCACTCTTTATTTCGAACGTATTCGATAGTATCTTTATAATGGAAACAAACTTTTCGTTATGGTGAGTCTCAAAATATTAGTTTGATGAGTATAGAGTAATTTCGTCTAAAAGATTGTTTGTGGAAATAAAAACCCTAACCAAGATGTTATTGCCTAAACATATAATGTTTTAAAACCAATATAACACTGTAGGGTGTATGTTGGTTTTTTTCATTTTTTGTTACACTTCTTATTTTTGCTATTGTGGGCTATAAGTCATTAATCTGATGATTATAGGTTAGAATTCCTTTAGCGTAAGAAAAACCAACCTTCATCTTCCAGAAAATGTCTTAGAGTGGGTTTTATGTCATTTGGTTGGCGGGACCCCGATTAACAAAACAATAGCAACTAGTGCTTCATACATATCTATTAATTTAGATATCCTTTTATGTAATATTTGCCCTAAAACGAAAATCAGAGTCTTTTATAGCAATGAAGTTCATTTTTATCATTTTGGGAGCAACCGGTTCTGTTAATATGTTTTTCCAAATGATTTTTTATATATTTGGGTTCTCTTGATAACCTATAAAGATATTTTAACTAAACATTTCTTCTCTAGTATTAAAAAATGAATAGATATATGATTTCAACAAATCTCAAACACCTCTTAGTTTGTATAATATTGGTTACTTGAGATATTATCTAATGGCATAATCAACCCCCTATTCGCTTTTTCCCTTTATTTTGACCTTCTCCTGATAATTTCCATAGTTGCTTTACTTATTATTTTCAAGGGTTCTTTTGATTGGTACGTTAATGCGTAAATACTAGCACCTTCTATCATGCTAAAGAATAAATATGCATTTTCTTCTGCTGCCGTGCGGGACCAATTTGACTCAATAAATTTCTCTTTTAATATGTTTACAAGTGCATCATAAGCATCTCTACATGCCAAGCGGAGTTGTTCGCTCATATGCGAAGTTTCTAGGGAAATTAATGCTAATGGTATCCCATCATGTGTAGCCTTTGAATCAAATTTTAAAAATTGATTTAAAAATTCATCAAGAGCTTTTATTACATCATCATGCTGAGAGAATAATAATCTTAGGTGCTCAGTTGCAAGATCTTTTATTCTATTAATAGCCTCAATGGCTAATTGTTCTTTTCCCTTAGGAAAATAGTGATATATGGAGCCCTTTGGACAACCCGATTCTTTAATAATTTGATTTATACCTGTTGCATGGTAGCCTTGTTTTTGAAACAGTTTTGATGCTACTGCTAATATTTTTAACTTAGTTTCTTGTTTTTCCAATATTTATCTCCCCCTTTAATTATAACGAATGGTCTATATGCTATATTGAAAATAATGGAAAGTCAATAACGTGAACTTTCTTCTTAAAACAATTTACTTTTAATCATTAAAATTCTCCTTCTAAACGAAGTGAGATTGGTGGTAGTTCAAATAGTAGTATACCTCTAACATCACATAAACATTATATGTCGAATTTTACTTAACGTATATTTTCGTTAAAATGTGGGCGGTATCCATCGCTATCAAGTTAAGCCCATACAACGTCAATTATAGTTGACGTTGTTTTTTTTCTAAAGGCTACATGTGAGGGAAATTAAAGAGTTGCATACGAAATAAACCCTAAAGGGTTTCATTTTTTTTATTTAAGCCGCTTGATTAATAGAATACTCCCCGTTGATCCGTCTGGTCTAAATCTTTTAGAGAAAAATATCCTAAATCTCGAATACATAAATCTCCTGGGCGTAAGGTATCTAAACACTGTGTACCAAAGGTTTTATCATTATTTTTACCTGGTTCCATTTGAAAATTCAGGAATTTCCCGCTATGTAAATCATACTCTAGCTGAATCTTAATACCGGCTGTTTGTGCACATCCTCCTGAACCAGGATAAATAGGAGCCAAATCTCGTGCACCATACTTACTTTTACGTTTTACAAAACCTGTCTCTTGTGCAAGTTGTTGAAGAATATGTGGAGATAGATATCGCTGTAGTTCTTTAGCGAACAAATGAAACTCATCCTGAATCGATAGATTCATACAAAACGCCATCCTTTCTGTATATTTCTACAAAAAGAATAACGTCTATTTTACATAATGGATAGTGTAAAACTTTAGCTTTATGGCGATGCGTCAGCACTCCATAACCATCTATTTAACCGATAGATGGTTACTTTATTTCTACGTTCGAAATTATATGATTTTATTATCTCTACACATCAACACATATTACTTTTTTTGTTTATCTCGCCAAATGAACTAATTTTTATATTTTTCTATTATGATATTTAGTACAATATCAATAGGAGTGATAAATTGTGAAGTTTAAAAAATCAAAGATAATTCTAGGGGTCTTATTACTACTGATTCTCTCTACATTCTTAATGACGAAAGAGTCAAAAATTAAAGATTTTCCTGTGTTTATTTTTTCTAACCATGTTGAAGATGATAAGCCAGCAGATTATCAATATACTTTTGGATATTTACCTTTAATGTCTATAAGAGCTAAAGGGTGGAAAAAAACGCATGAAGAAGGAGCTACTACTGTATTTGAAAAAGAAAATAGAAAAGTTATTGTTATAAAGTTTCCTGGAGAAGACAATTTTTACTTATATGAACCGAAAAATAAATATTAATCAAAAAACCTTCAGGTTTACTGAAGGTTTTTTGATTAATGTTTATTAGGGGTACCGCCACATCGCTAACAAGCTAATATTTTAGAGTATCCCCAAAACAAAAATTTTATCTCATCACTGTTGTCTGTTTATAAGAATTCAGTTCATTTTTTTCGTTTTGGGGAACAATGAATTTTTTAAGTTGATGGGCATGGGGTCACCATACCATTTCGGGAAAATTGTACGCTAAGGCTAAATCCGTGTTTTGTTGGTTTGGAAAAAAATTTAATTAAAATCTTTTTATATATTTAACCATGATTCCTTATTTATATATAGCTAGTTTTTGTAATAGTTTCTCTTTTACAACCGGCCATTCGCTTGCAATAATACTATATACAACTGCATCTCGTACATAACCGTTTGGCAATTGTCTCTCGTTTCGCAATACACCTTCTTTTACAGCACCAAGCCTTTCAATTGCGCGCTGTGCTTTTTCATTTCGTAAATCAGTTTTTATTTGCACACGTAACATATGTAATTCTTCAAAAGCATATTGTAATAACATATACTTACACTCAGTATTTATACTTGTACGATGTACACTTGGATGATACCACGTTTGCCCAAGTTCAACCGTTTTGTTATCATTTGAAATACTGTACAAACGTGTACTACCTACAATTTCATTCGTTTTTTGATCTACAACAACAAATGGTAGATCAGTTTCCCCTTTAAAACCTTTTATTGCTACTTGAACATACTGCTCCATATCTTGATAACTATCCATTTTAGATATTAAATACGTCCATATTTCTTTATTTCCTTCCACAATGGTAAATAAACTTTTGACATCATTTACATGCATTAATCGTAACATGGCTCTATCATTTACTATTTTCATAAACTATTCTCCTTTTCTATAGATGCTCCAATAGTTGGCATTTCATAATCATTTTTTCAAATGATCCTTTAATTGGATATAAACCGGAGGATTGTCTACAAACTTAAAATCATTAAACACTTCCTTGCCCTTCTTAATATAATTTTCACGTAATTATATCTATTTCAAAAGGTCCACCATATATATATTTTCTTTAACTAGTGGTATGGTTTTACACACCATTCCTACAGGTTTTTTATAAACATCATAACTTTTGTTGGCTGTACCCCATCGCTATCAAGCTAAGAAAAGCAAATATCCCGAAACAAAAAAATGTACATATCCAGGAGAAAATGTACATTTTTTTGTTTAGAGTGTTATAAAATTCTTAAGTTGATGGGCATGGGGTACCGTCAGGAAAATGCGGATTTACAACGCTAAGCCCATTTTCAAGCCGATTCCCCCATTTTTAACGACGTTAAGAAAGTTTCAATGGTCTTAAAGAATCTAATGAGATCATTTTTTCTGAATTAAAATGGTATTCTCCAAGTAAATTAATATGTTCCCAACCTAGAGGAATCTTATTGGACGAGCAGTATTCATTTACCAGACTACCCTTCCTTAGAAAATGACATGCAGGTCGATGTTATTATTATAGGAGGAGGAATTACTGGCATTACTTCTGCCTATCTTTTAGTAAATGAAGGTCTAAAAGTCGCTGTCATAGAGGCAGACAAGTTATTAAATGGAACGACTGGACATACGACAGCTAAAATTACGGCTCAACATGACATGATTTATGACGAGCTTATCAGATATACTGGAAAAACTACCTCAAGATTGTATTATGAAGCAAACATAGATGCTTTAAAATTCATTCAAGCCACAATTAATAAACATCACATTGATTGCGATTTTATTCAACAAGATGCTTATTTGTATGCCACAACAGAAGAATATGCATTTAAGTTAGAAAAAGAAGCAGAAGCTTATAAAGAGCTTCGTATTGAAGGCGAACTTGTAAACAAACTTCCTATTGATTTAAAAATACATAATGCACTTGTTATGAGAAATCAAGCACAATTCCATCCCCTTAAGTATTTAGCTCATCTTTCAAATATAATTACAGAAAAAGATGGATACATCTTTGAAAATACCACAGCAGTAAATATAAAAACAGGCGAACAACCTGTAGTTTTTACCCGTGGAGGAGCTCAAATTGCAGGCAAGTATATTCTCTCTTGTTCTCATTTCCCTTTTTATGAAGGCGCAGGACTTTACTCTACAAGAATGCATGCAGACCGATCCTATATAATTGCCGCTAAGACAAAAACAGATTATCCAGGTGGTATGTATATTAGTGTAGATGAAGCAACCCGCTCCCTCCGTTCTACAACAATTAATGGAGAAAAATTTATTCTTATCTCTGGAGAAAGTCATAAAACGGGACAAGGCGGAGAAACACTAAAACATTATGAAGCACTAGAAATATTCGGGCAACAAGTTTTTGGCCTTGAAAATATCCCATATCGTTGGTCAGCACAAGATTTAATTACACTAGACAAGATTCCTTATATCGGTGAAATTACCTCCGATCAAAAAAATATATTAATTGCTACTGGATACAGAAAATGGGGTATGACAAACGGAACCGCAGCGGCGCTTTTATTTCGAAACATCATATTAAAAGAAAAGACCAAGTATCGGGAATTATATACTCCCTCTCGCTTCCACATGAATCCTAGTTTAAAGAATTTCTTAGTCGAAAATGCCAATGTTGTTGGACACTTAATTAAAGGAAAGTTAGAGATTCCTCAAAAATGTATTCGTGATTTATCTAACGATGAAGGAGCCGTCGTTGACATTGATGGACATAGAAAAGGAGCTTATAGAAACGCAGAAGGGAAACTTTATATTGTAGATACAACTTGTACTCATATCGGATGCGAAGTTGAATGGAACAATGGTGAACACTCTTGGGATTGCCCATGCCATGGTTCGCGATTCTCGTATACAGGAGAAGTACTTGAAGGGCCTGCTGAAAAACCATTGCAAAAATATGATTATAAAATGATAGATAATCTTACTTCAGAAGACTCTGGTTACTAACTAAATTTATGTAGCGGTTATGAAACTCGGGGGAAATTATTATTAAGATGGCAGCTTTAAAATTATAAAATCATGGAATAAATCCTCAAACAAATTATATGAATAATATATTGAAGTTGCACGAGTCAATAATCTGTTGAGGTACGAGAATATTGCTGTAACAAGAAGCATAAGCTGACCATTTTGTCCATCTTATGCTTCTTTTAGTTTACGATAAGCTTTTATTATTTAATTTTAATTTTGTTATTTTACACGTATTTAGTTGTAATCCGGTCCTATTTGCGGTTTTCCTATTTGTACAATCTATTTATTTTGTGCAATCTTAGCACCTTCAAATAATTTATCCGTATAATTTTTAAGGTCCTGCCAATTATCCTTCGCTGTATTCAGATCTGCTATTATAATCTCATCAAACAAGTCTAGGCTAATGTTGTCAACACTGTCAATCAATGATTTATATTTTTTCTCCACTGTCCCCCACTGAGTCTTTATATTTTCAAGAGCAGTAACAGCTGTACCAACTGTTGCAGCCATATGTTCCATTTTATTTTTGGCATCAGTCAAAATAACTACTTCTGCTTCTGCTCCAGAAATTCTAGACTTTAATTGTTCAATTTCTTGTTGTGCAGATGCGATATTCTTGTCAGCAGTGACAATCAATGGTATACCAACCGGAGGCATAAATACAGATAAAGCTATATAGCCACCACGTTTATCATAGTTTTCTTTAATGGTATTATTACAATTCTCAATTCGTTGTTGTAGGAGCGGAATACCAGTGTTCGTACTTTCTAGAATATTCTCCAATTGATTGAAATCTTCTTTGAAATTTCTTGTATCTTCTGCTATTTCACCTTGAAAGTTTTTCAATTTTTCTAACAGTACATCTAATTTTTGACTATTGTACAAAATACTATTGTGCAAATTTTCTAGTTCATATTTTAATTTCTCTGTATCTTTTTGCTCTATAGCAGTTAGTAAAAGCTTATAACTTGCTTGAAACGTATCATTATAACTTACAATATTCTGATGCGTGTACATAATACGAGTTTTAAAATACATGAACCAAAAGTCGGCATTCTCTATTGCATCCCGTTGATGCTTAATCATGTTTGCTTGTAAATCACCATTTATAGAACTTATTTTACTTAAATCTGTTAACTGTTGATTACTGATTGTATTGGCATATGAATCCATTGTAAGGATATTTGCCACCATTTTTCCCATTACTTCTTTAAATTCACCAGGACCAAGGGCAAGAGAATAGTTCTTCAAACTTTCTTGCTGTTGGGACACAGTTGGTTCTGCTGCTAAAGTATGAAGTGGAATTACATTATTCGCTGCCATTCCCGTAATGATTGTTGACAAAATAATTTTCTTATATAAATTCTTATTCATCTTTTTCACCTACTCTTTTACATGCATCACATATTTTATTAAATTCATAAGCTTCTATTCTTTACTTCAAATGAATTAAGATTATTGCAAATAAAACAACATATTAAAATAGAGATACTCTTACTTTCTTATTCTATAATCTTTATTAAGTTTCATAACTATATAGGAAGTCTCCTGCTCAAACTTGAACAGGAGACTCATATTATGTGTTCTTCAAAAGGGAAACTTAGTATATTATATTTTTCATTACTTCGGCAATTTCTTGATGTAATATTATTTGTTCAAGAATGAAATCTCACTACTTTGAATATTTTCAGCATACTTTCTAATCTGCTCCCAATGTTCCTTCGCTGTATCCAGATCTGCTGTTATATCCATAGCAAGGAATTCTGGGTCAACCTTTTTAGCTTTATCAATCAATGCGTCATATTTTGTACCCATTACATCCCACGTAGTCTTTATATTTTCAAGAGAAACAATAGCTTTATCAATTGTATCTGTTAAATTTTTAATATCACCTTGTACTATCGTTAACCTACCTGACTGTAGTTTCGCCATTGAAATATTTTGTGTTAGCTTTATAATTTCTTCTTGTGCCTTGATTATCTGCTGCTGCGATGAAACAACTCCGAATATAGAGCCTCCTAATCCAGCTGCACCAAGAGGCGCAAAAGGAGAAAGAATTAAGTATACACTAAAAGCAGTTGCAACCGACGATCCAATATAAATTTTATTATTTTCATCAATTAATGCTTTATTCGCTTCGATTTGTTGCTGGAACAGTGGAATTCCAGCTTCTTCACCAGTTAAAATATTTACGATTTTTTCAGCATTCCCTTTTAATTTTTGTGTATCTGTTTCTAATTTGCCGCGAAAGCTTCTCAAATCATCCACTAATTTGGTAACTTGAGCTTTATTCTGTGAAATTTCACCATTCAACTTTGTAAGCAAAGCTGTTAGTTTGACTGGATCATTTTTATATTGTAATAAATAACGAGAATAATTTTGGAATGTTGTATCATAACTGATAATATTTTGATTCGTCGTAATTATTCCTGATTTTAAATTATTTAACCAGTATGTTGCATTTTCTCTAGTAATATTTTGGTTGGCTTTAATGTCTGTTTTTAAATCATCGCCAACTGAAGGTAAACCATCCAAATTAATATCTGCTTGTTTAAGTATAGTTAAAGCATACAGGTCCATTACCAACATATTGGATTTAGTATCCTTCATCGCATTATCAAGCCCTGTTGGTCCAAGGTAATAACTAGGGTATTTAAGGTCTTGATTTGCATGAATAGGTGCTGGTTCCTCTGCTGAGGCATATGATGGTATAATGCCACCCGCTACGATTGTTGCTATTAATGTAGATAAGGCCATTACTTTATAAGGTTTTTTCATCACATTTTTCTCTCCTTACATTATATTATTAAGAATTATTGTTCTGAATTCTACAAATCTCAACCTGTTACTTTTATTTTTGTAACACTCTCTTGATATTCCGTTGTTTGTTTTTTCAATTCATCCGTAAACTGTTTAAGCTCTTTTAAACGTGCTTGTAATGAATTGGAATCTATTTTCGTATCAGCATTAAGACTTGTCCCCGTTTGAATCATTATGTTATTAAAGGTGTCCCAACTACTTACTAGATTGTCAAAACTCTGAGTTTGATTTTTAACTGTTCTTGTAAAGTTATTTAATTGCTGCTCAATAAGTGTCATTTGAGTTGCTTGCACTTCAATATTCGATAAATTTTGCACCAATTGAATTAGTTTCTGTTGTTTTTGAGCAATAGCTTTATTCAGTTCTGTTACTTTATCATTTGTAAGTTGTCCATATTGGTTATAAATCGCTTCCAAATTAGACACGTCTACAGTTTTATCCTTAACTCCGTCTTTCAAAATATTAATAACCGACTTTGTAATATTTAAAGAACCGTCTAGATTTTCTTTTGGTAGAGCTAGAAGTTTTTCAAAATCTTCTTGAATGCCTGCATTAAGTTGTCCCATTTCTGTTCTTAATTTTTCAATGTCTCCGTTTGAACTCTTATAAGATTCAAACGCTCTGGTAACTTTAATAGAAAATTTATTACTATCTTCAACCAAATCGTCTTTAAAATTATTTAAGTCTTCTGAATTTATTTTTATATTATACTGAATTGTTTGCACGTCACCTTGAAGTAAATTAAAAATACGTATAAATGATGCTTTTGCTTGCGGATCTTCATTCATTTTTCCAGCTAGTTCAACCAGTGTATTATAATAATTTGTAAATCTTATTCCGAAACTCTGTATGTCTTGATTTACTTTGAATAATTTGGGATTATATACATCCAGCCAGTCTCGAACATGGTTTCTTGCAGTACCTTGATCAGTTGTTATTCCATATATAGTATTTACATCAAGGTCTGGTTGCTGTAATATGATTAGCCCATATCCTTGAATTAATGGCGTCTGTGATCCTAATTTCGTAATCGAATTTGATAACCTATCCATAGCGGATCCAAGTACACTGCTTGGTTGTAAATAAGTCGTATTACTTTCTGCAAAAGTATTTACAGGTGAGAAGCAACTTGTAGATACTGCTGTAACTAATAACCCTGCGACTAACGCTTTTTTCATAGTGATCCCCCCATTTATTGGTGTCTTTTGATAAAATAGTTGGACTAAATTTTAATTAATTTGAAATCCAACACTATAACAATTAATCTATATAGATTAATTTAAGGATGGATTTTAAGGAATATAAATATAGATTGTAAACATTTGTACATAATGCCCTACTATAAACTTATTCCCTAAGTCATTACATAAAAGACATATACGAAGATGATCTTGATTTTATATGTCTTAAAATGTAACTAACACCTTGTGCCCTTATTAAAACATCAAATTTTCAGTGCGTATATAGTAAAATTTTGTAGTTTTTTGTATAATTTTGTCCTTTTTTTGTTTTTTTATCTTAATTATGTAATATGTGTACACATTAAAATACTATACTTCTAAAATTGCTATAGAACTTCACTCCTATAATTAAAATAATTATAATTTAATAATACCGATAAAAAGATACCTGATTTAATTTAACTAGGTGAATTTTTATTTTCAAAACAATATTTTAGTATAATTTTTCAGTACTCTTCACTTATTTCTTCCTCTATATGGATATGTAAAATTGCATATCCATATAGAGGAAAGTTAACTATTATATATACATAGTCATAAGTGGTAATTCTACAAATAACTATTATGTACTACCGCTACATTAATATTAAGTTTCCATGACTTCTATAACAATTATGCGTTGGATTCATCAGTCTTGGACAAAAGAATCCGACATGTTCTAAAACAACTAAATGCCCCCCTATAGAGTCAATGAAACATATGTGGGGTACCACATTGCTAAGACCATTTTTTCTGAACTAACCGGTATATATACAAATTCATTTGAAAGACATTATGAAGCAATTACAACCTGGTCAAGTGTATGAATTACATGATGTATATGTGGAGAGTAAAGACAAACTGCCTAATCGCATTGTGGTTTATAGATGTACCGAGGAGCAAAAACAGAAACGCCTACGTGATCGAGCTATTCGCGAAAAAAAAAATGTAATTACATATACAGAGCGTACAAAACTTTTACAAGGCATTACGAGATATATGACAAACATTCCTACGGAATGGGTACCAAAAGAGAAAATTTATGTTCTATATTCACTACGTTGGCAAATTGAACTGTTATTTAAAATATGGAAATCTTGGTTTCAAATTCATCGTTGTAAATCTATTAAACAAGAATGATTAGAATGTCACCTTTATGGGCAACTCATTAGTATTCTATTATGTTCTTCTACTATGTTTAAAATGCGAGAAATCCTGTTACATAAGAAACCAAAAGAGCTAAGTGAATATAAAGCGATGTACATAATTAAGAATTATTTTTACTTTTTTAACAAGCATTACACAAAAACACCCAAGAATCACCAAAGGTTCTCCTTCGTCTATTCAACCTCCTACAGCGCAACGGACGAAAATCTCATCGATATGAGAAAAAGACAGTCTTTGATATTTTGGGTGTTATATATGAGTAGACCACTTCTACTCATCAGGTAACATAGTAAAAAAATTGAAGCCCATCAGGGTTTATTTGATATACCAACTTTTATAAAATTCATAAAAGATAATAAAAAACTATATGGAAAGAACGCATTTTGTATAAAAATATACCTTAAGTTGATGGATGTGTGATGCTACCCCATCGCCATCAACCTAAGAAAAATAAATACCCCAGAACGAGAAAATTGACATCTCCAGGTGAAAATGATGGAGAAAAGAGGATTATCTGTTGCTCATACAACGATTATGAGCTGGGTTCATTCATTTGTTAGAGAAAGTATGGTAACATCTTAAATCAACAAATAACTCATGGAAAGCCGATAAAACCTATATTAAAGTAAAAAGACAATGGATGTATTTATATCGTGCCATCGATTCAGAAGGAAACACGATTGATTTGTAGCTCTTGAAAAAATTTTGATTAAATTAACTTAATACATCCTGATAAAAATTCGCATCTTTATTATTGACGGAAAATTCAAATTCATTATATAATTTTTGGTATTACCAATATACTTAACATGTATTACCATGAAAATAAAGGGGAAGATGGCTTGAAAGAAAAGGAAAGCACCTCAGATAAAATTGAGAATGAATTAATTAGATCCATATTGGGTGGTGTTTATTCTGTAGGAAGTACTTTACCACCGGAAAGAGAGCTTGCGAAAGAATTTGGTGTCGGTCGCCCAACTATTCGTGAGGCGCTTCAACGTTTAGGAAGGAGTGGATGGATAACAGGGAGAAAAGGAATGCCATCGATTATTAATGATTATTGGAGCAATGGTAATCTAACGACACTTATTAATATTGTTGAGAATCATCATACCATTACAGATGAATTTATTATGTATTTATTAGAATTTAGAAGTTCGTTGACTCCGACTTATATTCGTAATGCTGTTACGTTTAATCAACCTAAAGTGGTTGCTCTCCTGGCTAATCTTGAGCAACTTGAAGATAGTGCAGAAAGCTATGCAGCATTTGATTGGGATTTGCAAAAAAGGTGTGCTGTGCTTGCTGCCAATCCGATCTTTCTACTCATTTTAAATAGCTTTGATTCCATTTATGTAGATATGGCAAAAAGGTATTTTTCTGTAAAAGATCATCGTGAGTTATCCTTCAACTATTATCACGATTTATTAAAAGCTGCATTAAAAGGAGATGCGATTGAAGCAGAAAGATTGTGTAAAACAACTTTGGAAAAAAGCTTGGCTCTTTGGAAAGATAGAAAAAAATAAAGAAAGCTGGAGGCGTGATAAATGAAACTAAAATATTTTAAAGAATATTTTTCCTATCCTGATATTTTGATTATGAGCTGTCTTTTCCTCACTAGCTTTGGATTTATGATTTTACATTTAACCTCTATCGAAATTTGGGGTGCTTTTATTTTGGGAATGATTATGTATTCCTTAGCTGAGTACGCTACTCACAGGTTTATTTTTCATCTAAAGCCACCAAAGAATGCATTTTTATTAAAAATGCTTAAGCGCCTACATTATGACCATCATACAAATCCGAATGAATTGCATTTATTATTTTTACCCTTATGGTATAGTGTGCCAAACATTGCAATTTCAGGAGCCATTTTTTATTTTCTTTCATCCAGCTTTGTCATGACAAACGCATTTATTGCAGGTATTATGCTCTTTTTATTATTTTATGAGTGGAAGCATTATATCGCGCATCGCCCCCTTCAACCAATATCACCATGGGGGCGATGGATGAAAAAAGTTCATTTATGGCATCACTTCAAAAATGAAAATTACTGGTATGGTGTTACAAATCCAGCCTATGATTTTCTCATGGGAACCTTTAAAGACCAAAAAGATGTTGTCCAAAGTAAAACTGCTAAAAATCTAGAAAAACGTGGTGACCAGAAAATAGAATTATAAAAAATAATCCATTGTCATAACCCCAGAAATGTCGAAAGAATTTTGCAGTTTCGACATTTCCCAGGGAGTGACAGGTATTTTCCCTATTAAATAGTACGTTAAGAAACTTTTCACATATTAACGTAAAGGATTTATTTAGCAGTTAATTTAATGTCTAATTTATCATTGTATTTTTTTGTTGTTTTATCTTGTTATTGATGTTAAACTTATACTTACAAAAAAGAGATTAAATAGGAAACTTCGCTTTATAAATTTTCTGATTTTTCAATCTTTTTTTACTCCACTCTGTTAGATTGGCATGTTTGTGTATTCTTTCCCTACTCTATCTTTGTTGTACCCTTCATAAGAAAACAATTTGTTCCTATCCAAGTTGTTTTCTTTTTTTATCGTTTTCCGACAGAAGACTCCTTCCTCAAAAATGTGAAGGTGTGAAACACCAATTTTAGGTGGGAGATGAATGTCGGTTGGCATAAGCCAACATGTTTGCTATCATTTACTTGTACAGATTGCTCTTTGAAAACTGAAGATATGAGGTTGGTTGCAGAAAAACGTTGCAACCGTAAAATCTTCAACGTTCTTTCGCCCCATACTTGCCGAAGTTGCGAAAACCAAGCTAAAGTGGTAGTGTGGTGAGTCAACGTACAAGATACTTATGTTTTCACCGTAGGGACTACGGATAGAGCCTGCTAAGATAACCGGTGGATACACCGGTGTTCGCAGGAATCTCCCACTTCAAACAGTCCGTAAGGACGTTAAGTGGTGAGTAGTTCAAGGAAAGAAAATTATCTAATGAGATCTTTAGAAGAATTGCCTCTAAAGTTTTAACTCCTTTAGTTATTAACAAAGATTTTAGAGCGCAGTATCCTGCTATTTAGGCATACAGTAAGAATTTATCACTATTTTATTTAGAAGTAACAAATGGTTACAAATAAAGTTTTATCATTATTATATAGAAACAGAAAATATAGACTTAAAAGAATACGGATATAACAAAATTGTTCTGATGTATATACTGATTAGCAAAAAAAGACTCCATTTTGATTAATCTTTTTCAAAATGAAGTCTTTTTGTTTGACGTAAAATCAAGGAATATAAATTTTTCTGATTAAATTCTATTCTAAACTAATAACATTCTTATGTTCTTTATTATAACATCCCTTGAGTTTACTTAATTATCGAGTTAAATAACTTGTCTTATAGCTAAATCCTACTGATAGATATAACAAAAAGACGTTTTGACTACCTCTACTTTAAAAATAAAATGAATGGTAAATTATCTAGACGAGAATCAAATTACTTATCAATATGCTGAACAACAAGTGAAGCGTATTCTTTTGCTCCTGTTGGATTTAAATGAATTCCATCTGGTTCGAAATATGATTGATTTCCAGCACTTGCTGCATACCAATCAACTAGCACAGTATTTGGAAATTTGGAAGAGACTTCTTTTAATTTCTCATTAACTACGGCCTCCCACGGACGAGGTATTCTAGTATTAACTAATACAATTTCACGTTCATCACCTATTAACTGAATTAACGATTCTAGTTGCTGGGTAGTAAATGCTCCATTTGTACCTAATCCAATAATAACATGACTTCCTAAATTGCCTTCCTTTTTCATTCCCTCTACTATCTCCAATGCTTGAGACATCTGTCTTCCAATTTTCGCATCAATAGTAATATTAGGAAAAGCATCTTTTAAATACGGAGAGACATCGATCATAATTGAATCACCAATGGCTGTAACAGTTTTAGGTTGTTTAATTTGTTTAGAGGGATCTTTATTTTCGTCCTCTAATGTTTTATCAACCGGTTTCTCTTCCTTAATAACTGGATGAGCTGGTTCCTCATTTTTTTTCACTTGTACCGCCTCTGTCCTAACTTGTTTAGAATTGTCTTTTACTTTGCCGGCTGTTGAGAAACCAAAGATAACTGTTATGGAGAGGAATATTGTACATGCTAAAGCAACTCTATTAACGAATGATAAGTCTCTTATTTTCAAGTCCTTTAAACGAAGATTCTTCAATGCACCTTGCCGAATTGGATTTTCAATAAACTTCCACGAAAGATGTGCCATAAGTAGAATCAAAAAAACTTGAAAAATAGCTTTAGTAAGATGAGGTTCTTCTGTACTAGCTTGCGAGCTTGTCAATGTGATAATCGGATAATGCCAAAGGTATATTCCATAGGACCGAATACCAATCCAACGTAATGGTTTAAACCTTAAAAGCACACTAATTCTGCTAGTTGGATGAGCAAGGTTGGCTACTAATAAAGCAGTAACAACTGATAAAAATAACATTCCTCCACAATATAGGAATGAGTCATATTGATTTGTCTCCCAAAACATAATTAAAATAATAATTAAAGCGATTCCCCCAACTACATCTAACACTAGACGGGCTGACGGAATAATTTTATTAGAAAGTCTATTACTTGGCCAAAGTAGAGCGAGTACTGCCCCTATTAATAGAGAAAACGCTCTTGTATCGGTACCATAATAAACTCTACTTGGATCACTTCCTGGCTCATACAGTACAGCCATTGCAATTGCTGAAGCAATTGCTCCTAAAAAAATAAATAGTGGCATACGTGATCGTTTTTTTATGTAGTAGAATCCTAAACTAAGTATGAATGGCCAGACTACATAAAATTGCTCTTCAACAGCCAACGACCAAAAATGATTTAAAGGAGTAGGTTGGCCAAAGTTATCAAAATATGATAACTTATGATAAATGTACCACCAGTTACTAATATATAGTACTGCTGCTAACGAATCTCCCCGCATTTTTCCTAATAAGGAGTTATGAAATAACGTCACCCATGCAAACACAATAATGAGCATAACAAACATTCCTGGAAGTAATCTTCTTGCCCTACGTATCCAGAAATTTTTTAAATCAATTCTTTTATATTTCTCCCACTCAGTAGCAAGTAGATCGGTAATTAAATAACCCGAGAGTACAAAGAAAACTGTAACGCCCAGGAATCCTCCAGGTATCCACTTATAGTTGACATGATATAACACGACGCCCAGTATAGCCAGCCCTCTTAAACTATCTAATCCGACCATATAACGATTATTTTTCTTTAATGGTGTGAGCATATATAATCCTCCCTTAAACTTTGCTGATATGTTTGGTTACTTTTTCTCATAAGTGATCATCAACAGAAAACAAATGAAAACTCTATGAATATAAGGAAAAGTACATCTATACAACGAAACTTTTATATAGCAATTTCTTAATTTGTAATTATGTTCTTTGTTACCAAGCCAAAAAGTCGAAAGAACATTATAAAATGCTTTTTCGACTTTTACAATATATCATTTAATTAACTAGTACTTGAATATCTCCTTGTAATATTTCACAATCCCAATTTATCCTTTTTACAGATTTTCTATATAAGAAGCTCGATGTAGAACTTTGATTTGTCCGTAGATAGAAGAATTTCAAGATACTTAAATTCATAATTATTTCTCTGGCTTTTGCTCTTTTATTTCTATCTTCGCGCCTTTATAGAAACTTAATTTCTCCTTATTATAATCTATAGTATATTGATTGAACTTTTCTTTTTTCTTCTTCGCGTACCTTGAGGAAAGAGCCTTCTTGGTTAAAATGATAAAAAACACTCATTCTGATTAAGAACGAGTGTTTTCTTTTTAGGTTATCTAACAGGGATAAACTTCCACGAGCTAGGTTTTTGTTTTTTTTCACCTAGTACAATCCAATTTTTCTTTGCATTTATATTCTCATAATTTAATGGATAGTCATCTGTAAAAATATTATATTCTGTAGGATTATCCAGGTTAATTTTAATTTTAAAATCAGCTAAACTATCAGATTTTTGAGCAAGGTGAATCCAACTAGAATAATTAGACCAATTTAAATATTGGAATTGGTCGTAATTTGAGTGCTTCATGCGAAGGTATATACTCTCCCCGTGGTGTAGCTTTGCATCATTTTCTTTGTAGAATTCAAATTCCATAGGTGTACCAGATAAACCATTGTTTTCTTTATTTGCAAGTGTGACATAATCGTAACGATTTGCTAAATACCATTCAAATGTTAAACCTTGATAAGGAGATTCACTTGGTACGATATAATAATTTTTCCCTGCTTCTATGACGCTTCCTTCTATATCATAGATTAATGCAGTCTCTATACTTGGAGCTTTCACATTTTCAGTAAAAGTTTTAAACCACAGATTTAAGAAACCTGCTGTATTGCGCTGAGCTTCTCCTAAGCTTCGCTGCACAGCTGGGGTAACCATTTCTTGCCACAATTGTGCCTTACCACTATTATAATACTTAAATGTTTTATCATTAGTAATATTTTGGATTTCAGGTTTAGCTACTCGAGCCGCATAATCAATCCATTCTTCAGGTGTGGATAGAGAATTATTATAGTTCCCTCCAGTATTGACTGCAAATTGCTTTTGAATGGTTGTAACATAATTTTCAAAGTAGCTATGATATTTTATAGCTCTCGTATCAATTGCAGTAAAATTTGCTGCATGCATAGGTTGAGTAGCATCTGTAAAGTAGTGGGTAGCTACTCCTAAGTAATAGAAAGCTTTTTCATAGTCCTTATTTCGTAAATATTCTCCAGATTCATAAAAGTATTTCTTACCTTGTGTAAGAGCCGTTGGATTTGTTTCTCCTCTATAATTTTCTTTAGTATCAGGATCATAAAAGTGAGATTTCCATCCGCCTTTAAAAACGCCACCTATTCCTGTACCACCATCGTTAAACTCTGCATTATAATCTGCATCATATAATCCTTTAGAAAATAAATCATTATATTGTGGATAATTTAAAAAGTCCACAGCCTGCTTATTTGCTTCAATATTAGATTCTGTTTTCATAATTTCAATAGCTTGTTTTGCAATCCATAAATGTGTACTTTTATCAGAATGATACGGAGCTTCTGCAGACCATCTTGCAGTAATAGGATCATTCTCATTTAAATCAATTTGATCGAGATGAGCATAACTACTTTGAGGACATACTCCTAAAATAGTTAAAGTCACTCCAGCTATACATAGTGTTGATACGATTTTTTTCATTTTTTATCCCTTTCTAAATATAAAGATTCTTATGCGGATATTCATCTTATTCAAGAAAGTTAAATAGCTCTAATAAAAGAGCGATTAGCAAAGGCTAATTGCTTAATTTCTCTCTTAATGGAATACCAACAAACATCGATTAAATTAAAAATTTTAAATTAATCCTAAACAATAGTTTTTCTTCTCTACCTCTAGTTATATATAAAAGCGCGTCTTATTTAAACATGTTTTTTTATGTAATTTTACATATCCAAAAATAGGGAATTGAATAACCTTCCATTTATTATATTAATGAAAGACCGTTGTCTCTAGATAATTGAAATTATGTTGTTTTAAGTTAATAATCTATATCCATCAACTAAAGAATTTAGAATTACCCCAAAATGAAAAATGAACTTTTTGAAGTGTTGTTTTGTTTGCTTTTCTATATTCCCAAAAAGTAATCTAGGTATTAAGGGAAAAGATTTTAGATTTGGAAACGTAAGTGACATCTCATTTGGTACTAGTACCTCTAAAGAACCATATTCTCTAATACGAAAATTTTCTGATAAGCTGGACAAGTCTTTAGCAAAGTTTGGAGAAAGAAATACTGCCATAACTTTCATTTATAGATAAATCGGGTCTTTTTCCGCCTAAATGTGTATTCTGTTTTCTCCTAATTTTAATAGGTAATTATATTGTATCAATAATGAAAAAATACGCTATTCTTTCTGTAAAATTATAGAAAAAGATAACGTATTTTAATCATTTTGAGGACTACATAATGAGTATAGGGTATCAGAAAAAACTTGTTAAGATTAGTAATTCCATACTATTTCATTTCATACAAAAGGAATTTGCTCATTATTAACGAAAGTGTATATTAACTAGATGAATTCATTCATATACCGTATTACAAAAAAAACATGAGAACAATCTGATCCTACGATACATAATTATGATCCGTTTTAAAAATTAGTAAAATTAAGGAGCAACATTGTATGGGGAAAAAAGTACTGTTTTTTGGGGATTTCGGAATTGACGATACGGTAGCTATAATATACGCGCATTTGACAGACAAAATTGATGTTATAGGAATTGTTGCAGACTATGGGAACGTACCTAAAGCCGAAGTTGTTCGAAATGTTCGCTTTTTACTTAAAAGTGTAGGAAAAGAATATATAAAAGTTTTTGGTGGGGCGGAGCATTCCATGTCTTCAGAAGCTGAAACTTTTTACCCAGAAGTTCACGGCAAATTTGGGATAGGACCCATTTACACAGGATTAGAGATTCAGACATTTGAGAATTTTTTTGAGGTGCTTACACTTATTAAGCAGTATAAAAATGAACTTATTATCGTGAATACCGGAAGGCTAACTTCACTTGCAACTTTATTTCTCCTTTATGGAGATGTGATGGAATATGTACATTCTTATTATATTATGGGAGGAGCTTTTCTATATCCAGGAAATGTTACTCCCATTGCTGAAGCTAACTTTTATGGCGATCCTGGATCGGCTAATATTGTAATGAGATACGCAAAGAATCTATCAATTTATCCGTTGAATGTCACGCAATCGGCTATTGTAACACCAGAAATGGTTAATTATATCCACTCTAAAGGAAAAACTAAATTTTTAAAGCCCCTTTTAGACTATTACTATTATCAATTTTATCAAAAAAAGGTTCCTGGAATACAAGGTAGCCCGGTTCATGATGCGCTTACTTTAATTGCGATTAATCGTGATGACATTTTTACCTACCATCAATCAGCAGTCACAGTTAATGTACTTGATACTGTAAGAGGACAAAGTATAGGAGATTTTAGATCTACCTTTGAACCAGAAACATTCGGTAATCGTCCAAAACATAGGATTGCAATACAAATGAATTATGAACAGTTTTTTAAGGAGTTTATGACTGTAATGACTGGCGAACTATTTTAGGTAAAACCCTTATATATAAGGATATGTTTTGCTATCAAGCTAAGATTTTAAAGTATCCTCTAATTGGAAATTTGTTGTTTTTATAGACCTGGAATTTAATTATGTTTGGGGGTAACTTATTCCACTAAGTTGATGGTGATGTTGTTGAGACTCCTAAAACATTTTATGATTCTGATATTGCGCATAATTATGGTAGATTTGTAACACCAATTACATCAGTTTATAACCCTGGATCATATTTTTCACCTTTGTAGAAAACACACTTTTCGCATCTTTAATTGCTTGATTTTTCACCGCACTTGGGATATTGGCTTCAATATCCTTTGTACTTTTCTTCGTGCTTTTCTTTGATTCAACCATTTCAGATACAAGGGCATTAATGACTTTTATATACTCGTGGCTACTTTGTTCCAATAGCATGATTTGTTGTTTTGTTGGAAGCAATTTAACTTTAACTGTGATGGTTTGTGGCACAAGTTTCACCCCCTCGTTTTTTGATTTTCAACATAATGTTTTATTGTCTCACTTGATAAATTTCCAGCAGTAGAAACAAAATAAGAACGCGTCCATAGGCTCGGCAAGTGTTGAAGATGAGGAAACTCTTCTCTCAAACGTTTTGATGTCACTCCTTTAATTTTTGCCATTGTATCAGCAGGACTAAGTGTTGGTGGTGTATTTAAGAACAAGTGAACGTGGTCTTTGTCGCATTCCATTGCAACAATAGAAACATCCAATTCTCCGCATATTTCTTGAACCAACTCTTTGAAACGTTCTTCTACTTTTGTATTAAGAAAAATCTTTCTTCTGTATCGTGGACAAAACACAAAATGATAGTTAATTAATGACACGGTTGTTTTGGTTCTTCTATAATCATTCATCCTGTTTGCATTGTATCAGTTGGATTATGAAACTGCAACACGAAAGAGAAAAAAATAAAAGATACCAATATTTTGGATACTTAGAGTGCCACAAACCTTGCGGTTTTTAGTAGCACTCCTTATCCAACCTCCCTTTCATCCCCTGCCTAAACGCGAGGGGCTTTCTCGTTCGGGAAGGGCTGTAATAGAAGCTATGGGGCTTAATTTGAAGGAGCGTATGATCTTATGCCAAAAGAACAATATAGATACAAACATAATGTTTTCTCCGATTAATTGAATTGCAATCCCAGGCGTTTTGTGAAGCATATTAGTAATCCCCTCATTCCTAATAGGATTAGATGTTCCTTTGAATGTTGTAAAAGATATTAGTACGGCTAAAAATAACAACATAATAGCATAAATAATGAAAGCACAGAAAAAAGAAATTTTTAGCTGCTGGAAAGTGATTTTTTTAGAAAACAAGGATTTTTGATTTCGCATTATAAATAGGAAAACTATTGAAATAGGAAAAGAAAAATAAACGGATTTAATTATGTATTGCATTAGTAGATCTAATTCATTTATATAATTAAGTGTAAATGAAGGGAAAGGTATGTAAACTGTAATAATACAAAATATGACAAGTATTAAAAACTGCAGATACGTTTTAGTTTGTACTAAGCAATCTAAATATGTGTTGGCAGCATTTAACGTGTTTAAAGACAGTTTCCACTTTCTAAAAACAGCGTTCATAACATCCCTCCATTTTTATAATAGTAAATACATTTGACTCATACTCTTACATTCTAGTCTCCCCTACTTTTATTAAATGTAATCTTATATCACCCCACTTTATAAAATTTCACGTACTTTAATTTTTAATTATTTTTAAAAGTATAGTCAACAAGGGGATTTCTATTCCAATAGAAAAAGCACCCCTCTGGATGCTTTTTTATTATATATCTACTATTTCATCTTGATGGCTATGCGGGTTATTTCATTGAATTTATCTTTAAAACATGGAAATCATTTTTTCGTATTCATCACTGTAATTCTGTGAAATTAGAATGGTTAGAGTGTCATTTATATGAAATACTAATTAGCATTCTTTCTGTCCCTCCATCATGTTTCAAATGCATCAATTACTTCCTCATCAAGAAGAAACGAGACAGAAATTTCATGTTCTTTCCTTCCTAATTAAAGTGTAGTGACCATCATATCATTAAACTTTCACTAAAATCTTCCCCTTACATTATGATACGTTTTGTAATTTAACACTCCTCCCCTCAAGTGGCTTCTGTATATAATACACTTAAAATATATTTTTTTATAAATCAAAGATTTCCTGACATACTCTTAAAATTTTTTGTGCACGAATAAAATCTCTCCGTAAACGTCCAATAACTTTAAAATATACCAAAATTGGGAAATATGAAAAAGACACTCTTATGAGTGCCTTTCTTAGCAACTAAGTCCGCTGCAGCTATTACCATATCTCATATAAAATTCACCTGTAAGAGGAAATTTTAGGTTCATATTTAATTATTAAAATAAACCGCACCAAAGTTTTCATTAAATCTTTTACACCAAACTGAAACCGAACCATATTCACTTACATCTATCCCTTCAGGAATTTCGTAGTTTTGGTCTCCTTTATTACCCTTCAATTTTCCTAATTCAATATACTGATAGTTTTTCACGTCTTCATTATTTTTCAAACGATTTGTAGGAACTAATACAACTCGTACATCTGGCCCATTAGATGTTGCAAAATTAGAAAGTCGTAAAACACGTTTTCCATCGGCTAATTGGTAAATTTTTGCCGTTCCGGTTGTTTCATGGACACCGTTTTGAAACTGACCTTCCCTTATTACTCGATCACTTTGCTGCTTTACTTCAGTTGATTGTATCTCTGCTTGTGGCAATGATTCATTTACGTGCTTATCAATAAATAATTTCTCTGGTCGGAACAATGACCATAAAATCCCCAATACAATTATCAAACCACCTATAAACCATACATATTTTCTTTTCATAAAGTAAAAAACCTCCTGTAACATACTGTGTAGTAGTATGTTAACAAGAAGGTCTTTCATTTTTCTAACGTAAATGTTACAAAAGTCTTTCAACCATCTTATTTTTTTACCGATGTGATGGGAAGAGTGAACCAAAATTCACTTCCCTGCTTACCATCTGCGCGATTCCTTACACCAATTTCCCCTTTGTGCATTTCAATTAATGATTTTGCAATAGCTAATCCAAGTCCGGAACCTCCAGATTGTGAACTTCTTGATCGATCTGTTCTAAAAAAACGTTCAAATACACGTAATTGATCATTTGGAGAAATTCCTATTCCTTCATCCCGCAAAGTGAATTGGACCTGTTGAGTTAGTTTATTTTCCACTACAGTCAATTCAATTGTTCCAAAGATAGGAGAATATCGTATTGCATTATGTAATAAATTTCCTATGACCCTTTCTATTTTACAAGGCATAATTAAAAGTCTAGGTAATGTATCTGGAACAACCAATTGCACATTGATTTGTTTATCTTCCAATAAGACAGAATGCGACTCTAATACATCTAATAGAACTTTATCTAAATGTGTGAAACTTGGGTGAAAATCTACTTGCTCAAATTCTAATTTCGAAAGATCAAATAAGTCGTTAATTAATCCACTTAATCTTTCTATTTCTTTTAAAATCGTCGCTAAGTATTGCTTTTTCATTTCAGGATCTTCAATCAGGTTATCTTGTAATGCTTCTATCATCATTTGCATGCTAGCCATAGGTGTTCGTAAGTCATGTGAGATATTGGTAATTAGCTCCTTACGAGAGTTTTCCTGTTGCTCTAACTTAGTAAACCCTTCTTCTAGTTTTTTTGCCATCTGTTGAAAGGCTGTTGCTAATTCTTTAAACTCACGTGGTTCTTGCCCAATTATATACATTGTTTCAAAGTGTCTATCACTAAATTGTTTCGTCAATTTTATTAAATTTTGTATAGATCTCATGATAGGACGTGTCATTAACCAATAAATAAACGTTGAAATAATAAATGCCACAAATGCAATTACTGTTAATAACCGTGTTTGTTCCGGTTCAAGTAACATTTTCGTTTCACTATACCATATAGCAATTACCATAATACCGGTACTTAATAGATTCATGAGTAACAATTGAATACGTAATCTCATGTTTCATTTCCTCCATTTGGCTCAAAGCGATATCCTATACCCCAAACGGTATGAATCCAACGATTCTTTATCGTATGCTTCTCGAGCTTTTCACGTAAACGACTCACTAATACGGTGACTGTGTTTGATGCCCCTTCATGTCCAAAATCCCAAATTAATTCAAGAAGCTGCGAGCGAGAATATACTTGTTTTGGATGCTTTGCCATGAGATAAAGTACCTCAAACTCTTTCACCGTTAACTCTACTTCCTTATCACAAACAAGTACATATCTTGTCTTTGGATATATTTTTAAATCTGGAAACTCTATCACTTCCAATTGAGATTCTTTGGATTGTATTGGTACATTGCTTCCTCTTCTTAGTATAATTTGAACCCTTAATACTAATTCACGAGGCGAAAATGGCTTTGTTAAATAATCATCTGCCCCCATTGTTAAGCCTAAAATTCGATCTCTTTCCTCTCCCTTAGCAGTTAACATAATAATAGGGACATTTGATTGTTGACGAATTTCCTCACATAATTCCCATCCATCTTTTTTGGGCATCATTAAATCTAATATAATTAAATCTGGTTGATGTGTAAGAAATAAATCCCAACCTTCTTTACCATTTACAGCTATATAAACTTCATATTCTTCTCTTTCTAAATAACGTTTGCATACTTCTCGAATATTTTCTTCATCTTCTACGATTAAAATTCTTTTCTTCATATACTATCCTCACTTTTTTTCATCAATAACAAAAATATATATTTTTTCTATTCTCGAATAAATATATATAAACTGATTGTATCAACAAATCAAAATTCCTCATTTCAACATCCAAACAAATAAAAACTCAGAATACTATTTATGTAATCCAGATAGTAATCTTAACATTTGATTACTTATATGCCTAGATAAGCATTAAAAATAGTAGTGTCTAAATCGTATAAATTAAAAGGAATGAGTCCGATTCAACATCAAACTCATTCCCTATTAGTAGTCTAAATTTTTGTATTTAACTTTTCATATTCAGTTTATTACCGCTTTTTTTCAATCTTAGCAACAGAACTGTTACCTATTACTGAACTCTTGATAGATTCCATGCTATAGTATCAGTTCCATTCTCCCCATTACCATATTTCATATAATCGATTAAATATCCTACCTTTAACTTGTTACCATTCGATAGTATGTTCCATTGCTTATGGTGTCCAGTGAAATTCTTTGGATATGCATGATTAAATTTAAAAGTACTTGCGTTCTGTTTTTGATCTAAATGGATATAACTATCTTGAAGTTTTAAATATGCATAATCTGAATAAATAGGATTTTGAAATTTAATTAATACCTCTTCATCCTTTTTAATTGGTTTTCCAGGTTTAGGTTGACCTACTCTTTCAATAATTATATTTACTTTTTCATCGCTAGATTTTTCAGACCAAAGATACTCCCATTTATTCCCGGCATGATGACTTCCCCAATAAGCTGTATTTCCATATGAAGCCACGGTATAAGGAACTCCTTCTGTAACAACTTCACCTGAATTATCTACTACATAATCTTCAAATTCTTTATTAGCTTTAACTTCAGTATCAATCTTTTGTGTAGGCGTTAGATTGTGTGCGTCATTGATTTCAAATATAACTTTTCTGTGCGCAGCAATTTCAGATTTAATAGGGTGTATATTTTCTCTAGATTCATATGTAAATCCATTCTCACGTTTAACTAGTTTTACTGTTTGTGACGGAGCATTCCATTTCTTGCTATAAGTAGTAGGAATCTCTTTACTCACTCCAAATAAACCCGGTAAGATTGATGCCCTAATCTTTTGCGTCACAGAATCATAACTGCTTTCTACTAATGTTGGTTGCTGTAGTTTTGCAAAAGCACCATGTACAGAGTCTTTATGTAAATAACCGCGATCTCCCTGGCCCACTTTTAAATCGTTTAATGCATCAGTTCCATTATTAGCTGAAACCACTGATACGTTATTAGTACTTTTAGCCTTGTTTACAATATGATTTACTTTTTTCGTATCTATATTTACATGTTGAAAAACTTCGTTATAGGATAAAACTGGCTTATCAGCAAGGGATTTGTCTTTAGGAGTATATACCCTAAACTTTGGTATATTTCCTATATCTGTTTCTAATTGTTCAGTAGCTGCATTCACTCTAGACTCATATCTCCCTGAATCCCCCAAATGCATAATTTCTTCACCTTTTTCAATAGATAAATCCATTGTACTTGTAGGTAAAACTTCAATCGAAAGAAGCTCCCCTTGTTCAACAGCTTTCAATTCATCCAAAGATAAGACAATATTTGCATCTGCTTGTCCTTCTAAACTGTCAATTACTACTTCTGTTTTATTCCGTCCACCTTTTTCTGTACTTAAATAGTTTGCTTTATAACGATCTTGTGTTGCCTTTACAGTATTAATAATTTTGTTTCCTAAACGAATATTAAAATGTGGTGAAACATTTTCAGCGGATGCTGTTCCTACATTCTTATATTCCAAATGTACCCGTAATTTTGCTGCGTTCGCTGTATCAACAGTTGTTGCAGTAGACCAATCAAAATTATTTGTATAACTCTCCGTTTCCGTAGTTGTTTTTGAATATCCGTATCCCACATTTGCTGTAACACTTCCGGAAGGAACAGGACCGGCTGCTGAGCCTTCTACACCACCTGAACCACTTAAACCTACATTAAATGAATGTTGTGTAGATACACTTTTTTCCCATCCTCTGCTAACTGATCCGCCATTATTATCCGTAATGGTTGCAATAGGAATTACCTCAATTCGTTTGACACCAATTTGCAAATTCGGCATGTTGGCAACTATCGGATTGAAATTAGTATCAGAATCGTTGTTATAATTCTCAACCTCATACATATCAGTAAAAGGATCACCATCCGTATTTGCATTCATAGGATTCGATATAAATTTTGGTTTCCCTTTATCCTTCTCAGGATCCCATGCTTTCGCTTCATTTTTTCCAGTTTGTGAATTGAATTCAATTTTATATCCATTAATCTCTAAGTCGTTAGAAATACCATCTTTGTCCCAATCATTGTTTGCCATTTCAATGTTTTGTGTAATGAGCGAACCTATCTCCCCATCAGATCCGAGCGTGAAATTCTTATCTTCTTTTTTTGCATTTGCATTCTCTTTGAATATTTCAACTGTACGTCCTGGATTCGGTTGTGTTACATCTGCTAAAGCAGGAGATGCTAGAGTCAGTGCCATCGATACACTACCTAATACACTAATTGCTGGCTTTAATTGTTTCATTGTTATTTTTCCTCCTTGGTTTCTAGGTCAATTAGAACACCTACTAATAAGATTAATTTCATCATATATAACAAACCTTTCTTTTCTCTCTCATAACTGTTAAAAAAGTCTCTCGTAAATATTACAAAACACTTACAGAGTTTTTAAAAGCTATAAAATCTATATATGAATCATCAAAAAGCAGTAAAATAGTGAAAATAATAGATATGTCTGAATCACTTGGATGAAATCACCAGTTTCAAAAAAGCCTTCACGCAATGATGATTGCATGAAGGCTTTTGATATTTTCTTATTTTTTTGTCTCATTGACCCATGTAATAATGTCCTGGATGACGTACTCGGGAACATTTGCAGGGATTTCGTACTCACTTGGAAGACTCAATTCCCCGTCACCCTCCGTGAAGAAATGATTCAATTTCGGATATTCTTTGAACTGAACATTCCCGCTGTTTGAAAGTCCTTCCTGCCATTTTGTATAGTCATTTTTTACTGTTACTTGATAATCGCGTGCCCCTTGCAGAATCAGTAAAGGCTCTTTTCGTGATTTTGCCTCCTCAACTGGACGCCACCTAGTAACATCATACATAAAATGAGGAGACGGAAACGGAAAATTGTAGCCAGCTGGCGGATGGTCAGGATTGAAAGTGGGATCAAGGATAAAAGCGAACTGTCTTTTTAGTTCATCGATTACTTCCTTTGGCGCCCCAAGGTATTGACTCACATCAATGGCAGTGTCAGTCAAAGGGCGTGCAGGTGGTGCGAGTAAGATACTTCCTCGAACAAGTGAGGAAGGCGCTTTGCTCAGTATACGCGGCATTGCGCCAGCTCCTTGGCTATGTCCGAGAATGAAAATATTATTTGGATCAATGCCTTCCTGCTGCGCTGCTGACTTTGCTGCATATATGGCATCCTCTGTAGTATCACGGTCTAATGTAACAGGTTCTGCACTCATCTTTAATGCATGTTCTAAGGTACGTTTTTCATAGCGCAACACTGCAATTCCGTTGGATGAAAGCCCCACCGCAAGGTCTCGTAAGATTTTTGTTCCCAAATAGGTAGCATCGCGATCATGGATGCCAGCACCATGAACAAGAACAACGACGGGTACCTTTTCACCAGGCTTATGTTTCGGAACTGTTAATGTGGCTGGTAACGGATAAGTAGAATTTCCAATGACGATTTCACGTTCTTGATAGGAAGCAGGTTGGTCATATCTAGGATGCGGAATGTAAGATTCCTGGGGCGGCCTTTCCCCAACTTCATCTACTTTCCCGCCAGGTGTGAATTTAATGAGTAGCGGTATGGTAGTTCCTTCAATAGCTCCTGGAATTTCCACCGTCTGATGGACCAAGTTTCGTTCTTTTATTACAGGTGTTCCCATGATTTTTATCCCACTTTGTGTCCACCAGTTTTGTAATGTGTTTGCTGTAAACTTGGATTGAAAAGCAGCAGACGTCAACTGAAGTGCCTCTGCATACTTACCTTGCTGAAGATATTCAAAAAATAATGATGTACGCTCCGTTAAAGAGATTTGTTTCTTTTCTGCAGATTTCTCCTCACGTGTATCTGCGTGAATAACTGTTGTAAGCGGGAAAGATGAAACACCTAAAGAAAAGAGTAGGGTAAAGGTAAATACTGATTTTTGTATTTTCTTTTTTTTATTCATGTTTTAACCTCCAATATGTGATGGTAAAAAACAGGTATGGTAATTAGGGTTCTGGTGCAAAAACTTCAAAATATTTGCAAGTAATCTCCAAAACTTTGACATACTGATATTATTACTCTAAAAAACCATAGATTTCTCCTTTTTCCACATGCATATTAACCCCAGAAACAACCTTCCTTCACTTTATATTTTAAGCATAAGAAACAAAGCTCTCGTTTTTCTTACTTGATACTTACAAATTCCTTAAGTGTTAAAAACCTTAGCTTGATGGATATGGGTCTGTACCCCATATCCATCAAGTTATCTAAATAAAACACCCTCTAAAAGTTAAGAACACCTAAAAATATAAATAGACATTTATTAAATTTGTTTGTTATAATTCAAACAAAATAAAAAAACGTTTATATTTTTCATTTAACGATATCAAATTTACTGGAGGGGATAAAGATGAAAAAAGCACTTTACATCAATATAGGTGGAGAAGGACACTTAAATCCAACGTTAGGATTAGTACAGGATTTAGTACAACGTGGAGACAACATCGTCTATTATTCATCAAATGATTTTAAAGAAAAAATCAAAAAAGCAGGTGCACAATTCCGTCCCATCAATCAAGAGGCACAAAGAGAGCTTTCGGAAAATATGAATCTTATGACTTCCCATCCTCAAGAGTACTTATTACACTTCCTTCATGCTATGGAAAGAATTACTGATTCCATTTTTGAAGAAATCTCTAAAGAAACATACGATTACATCCTCTACGATGCACAGTCTTTACCTGGAAAATGGATCGCTCACCATAGAGGTTTAGCATCTATTGCAACTTGGACCACGTTTGCTTTTTCACAAGAACAAAAAGAAAATATGAACCTGACAGGAACAAGAAACATAGAACAAAAACAGGAACGTTTAGCCATGCTACAAGCATTTTTGCAATTAGAAGAAATAGCAAAAATGAAACAATATTTAGAAGGAAAATATGAAGTATCCCTATCTGATAATTTTTTACTTTGTCCGGGTTCAGGTGATTTGAATATTGTCTTTACTTCCCGTTATTTCCAAAGAAACAGCAAGGATTTTAAGGATGGCTATATTTTTATCGGTCCTTCCATTGCTGAAAATGAAACTCTAAATGATTTTTCGGTTGATGAATTAAAAGGAGATCGTGTGATTTATATTTCTATGGGAACCATAATTAATAATCAACCTGAATTCTATCAAAAATGTTTCGTCGGTCTAAAAGATCTCAATGCGAAAGTAGTACTTAGTATAGGCAAACAATTAACAGTGGAGCAGCTAGGAGATATACCTGATAATTTTATTGTTGGTAACTATCTTCCACAATTAGATATACTGCGTCAAGCGGATGTATTTATTAGTCATTGTGGAATGAATAGCACAAGTGAATCACTTTATTTTGAAGTACCTCTAGTTATGCTCCCATTTATAAATGATCAGCATACGATTGCTGAGCGAGTATACGAACTTGGCGCAGGATTTATGTTAAATACCCAGCAATTATCGGCCGAGGATTTAAAACATGCCGTTAATGAAGTGTTACAGCACTCGATTTACAAAGAGAATGCAAAAAAAATTAGTCAATCATTCCGTGAGGCAGGTGGTTATATCAAAGCTGTTAATGAGATTATTACATTTACTCGTTAATTCTGCTATGTATGCCACTCAAGGCCTATTAACTTAAGAATTTTATAACACCCTACAACAAGAATATAGAAGATAGAAGAAATGCTGGCAGTATTCCATACTCATCAAGCTAAGAAATTAAATACCCCACATCCACCAACTTAAAAAATCAAGTCATCCCCAAAACGACAAAGCTCGCTTCTTATTTTAAAAAGATAAGAAGTGAGCTTTTTTGTCTACTATGATAATGATTGATATGTAAGTTACATTTTTATAGTATTAAGTTTTTTTATGATAACTACATATGAATAGAATTCACTTTTTAGGAATATATAAAATATATACGTACAAGCTTAGTAGCCTACTCACTACATCCTTAGTGAAAATATTTTGGAGGAAGATATATGTCGAAAAAAGTGCTCCTGTTTACAGATTTGGGAATTGATGATGCGTTTGCTATTCTGTATACCTTTTTTCGTAAAGATATTCAACTTGTAGGCATTGTCGCCGATTATGGAAATGTATCAAGAGAGAATGTTATCAGAAATATTAACTATTTGAAGTACATTGCGGGAAAAAAAGAGATACCTGTATTCCTTGGGGCTTCTGTACCGTTAACAGGGATATTGGTTCAGTATTTCCCTGAGGTACATGGGAAAGTCGGATTAGGACCTATTATTCCACCTGAGATTTCTTATCCAGTTTACCCCTTAAATGATATTTATCAAATTATACATTCAAATCTAGAAGATCTTACAATTATCAATTTAGGAAGACTTTCTTCGCTAGCTACGACTTTTGTATTGAATTTAGAAACAATGCGAAGCGTAAGAGAATGTATTTGCATGGGGGGAGCTTTTTTCTATCCAGGTAACGTGACTGCCGTAGCTGAAGCTAACTTTTACGCAGACCCTTATGCAGCAAACTTAATTTTGCAGCATGCAAAGAACTTGACAATTATTCCATTAAATATAACTCAACATGCAATTGTTACACCCGAAATGGTCCAGCAAATCGATGCATTTCATCGGAATACACAGGATCTTGCAGGGCTCATCATCAAACCTATGTTAGACTATTATTATAATTTCTACTCCAAGTCTAATCCGGGTATAAGCGGAAGTCCTATGCATGATTTTGTAACAGTGTGGTATTTGCTGAATCAAGAAGCTGTTAGCCTTTCAAGAGTACCCATTAAAGTAATTCCTGATCAAGGAGAAGGATTTGGTCAAAGCATTGCAGATTTTCGTTTTGCAACTAATCCAGGCTATAAAATGCATAATGTAGCTTTTCAGTTTGATTATGAAAGATTCAAAAAGGATATTATGGAAACGTTCTTAAATAAGAGAGTGTAACATAACTTCAGATAATACAGTTTATTTGAATGGGAAGTCCCTTCAGTACTTCTGAAAGGATTGTTAAAGTTGTTGTAATACTTTGGGTTTTATGAAACATAATGTAGCTGGTTTAGAAAGAATAACGTTTTTTTTACTTGGAGATAGTGAGAATTCTTAAATTCATTCGCATGGGGGGAGCACCACATTGCCATCAAGTTAAAAAATATTTTTCACTCAAAACAAAAAAACGAGCTGAATTCACATAAATAACTGTAGAGAGATAACAATTTTATTTTGGGAGTGCTTTAAAATATTAGCTTGATAGCGATGTGGTGCTACCCCTTATGTTGTGGGAAGATGTAGCATTTCTTTTATAAGTAAGACTCAAAAGTTACCATACCTGATAAAGGAAATATTAATGTAACTCTAGTTCCTTTATCCATTTCAGATTCAATGCCAATTTTCAATCCTAATTTTGAACACAGTTTTTCACATAGATACAAGCCCATTCCTGTACTTTTGCTAAATCTTCTTCCATTCTCTCCAGTAAACCCTTTCTCAAAAACTCTATTTATATCTTTAGTTAGTATCCCTACTCCATTATCCTCTATAGTTAGTATTACTGAGTTAGTTTTCTTAATTGAGTATATACGTATCATTTGTTCTTTATTATTTGAGTATTTTATAGAATTTCCTATTATTTGATTAATAATAAATTCAACCCATTTCCCATCACTATATACGATTTCATCAATATCCTGTATATCTAATTTTATTTTCTTATGAATAAAATCCCTATAGTTTCTTTTAATTACATTCCTTACTACATTATCAAGGTTGATTGGCTTGATAATGTAATCTTTATTAACGTTACTACTTCGAGAATAATACAGAACCTGTTCTACAAACCCATCAATCCGATCCATTTGAGAGTCAATTTTATTAGTTACTTCATTTTGATTATTTTCAATTATAAGCTTTGTAGAAGCTATTGGTGTCTTAATTTCATGCACCCATGTCTCTATATATTCTCTGTAATCCAATTGCATATCTCTATAATACTTTACATTTTCATGCATATCTCTACTTACTTCTTTCAGTATAGCGTTAAGCTTTTCCCCATGTATAAAGGTTGCTTCCTTTACTACCTCTGGAAGTAGATATTTTTTCTCCAAGTTTTCTAATATGCCATTAATCTCATTATAATAATTTTTACATTTTATAAATTCTATAGCCATATATGATATCAATGGAAAAAACCAAATGCAAAAGACAAAGAATATTATAATGAACTGAACATTTGCAGTCAGCAATATACCTGCTAATAAAATAAATACTAGTACATTAGATAGTATTACTACTATTTTATCTTTAATAAATTCACCTATATTCATGGCATTATATACCCTAAACTTCTTCTTGTTGCAATGGGATTTTCTATACCTATCTCTTCAAGCTTTTTTCTTAATCTATTTATATTAACAGTTAAAGTGCTATCATCCACAAAATAATCAGATTTCCATAAGGTTTCTATGAGTGAATCTCTTTTTACAATATTTCCGCGATTATTTATTAAGCATGAGAGAATTTTCACTTCATTTTTAGTTAACTCTACCGACTTGTCTTGATAAGTAACTGTTGCATTTGAAAGATTTAAATTAAAATCTCTATAAATTAAGATATGATTCGTCTTGAAATCTCCAGAAGTTCTTCTTAAAATGTTTGTTACTCTTGCTAATAGTATTTCTGTATTATACGGCTTTGTTATAAAATCGTCTGCTCCTAAATTCATACTTATTAGTTCATCTACATCACTATCTCTGCTTGTAACCATGAAAATTGGAACATCTGAAGTTTTACGTATTTCTCTGCATATATAATAGCCATCGAACACAGGAAGATTTATGTCTAGTAATATAAGGTCTGCATTCTCACTTTCTATATATTCGATAATATGATTAAAATCTGTGGGAGCATTTACTTCATATCCATACTTTATAAAAAAATGTTGTAATTCTTCTCTGATGATTTCATCATCTTCAATCAGAATGATCTTTTTCATGACTTTTCCCTCCCTATACAGAATATAAGGCTATTACATCTTGAGAAACAAGGTGTAATAGCCCTAATGAGCATTATAAAATCAAGTATTACTTTTTACAATATTTTTATACCCGACATATGTCGTGTAGAAGTATCCTACATAAACTACAAGAAATACTAAGCCAGTCATCAATGCTGGTAAAGTAATGTCTGTTGGTTGAATTGCGTTAATAAAATTATTGATTACATAAATTCCAACTATAGAATGAATTAGGGCAAGAATAACTGGTAGACTAAAGTATACGAAAGTTTGAATAAAAATCGTTTTGTCAATCATGGTTCCGTTTGAACCAATTCTCTTCAAAGATTTATATCGACCTATGCTATCACTGGCTTCTGATAATTGTTGAAGAGCTAATACAGCCATACTCGTTATTAGAAATACAATTCCTATATATATCCCAATAAACATTATGATCGTTTTTAACCCCTTACTTTCTGCACGAACTTCATCCTTTGATTTGCCTGATATATATACAATATTTAATTTCGGGCCATTTTCGTCAAAAAAGCCCTTTGCAACGTTATCATATTTTTTATTATATTCTTCCCTATTTCCATCTATATAATTTACATTAAGTACGGATGTACTAATTTTGTGGTCTGATACAAACTCATCATTTATAACGATTGCGAAGAAATTAAGTTGCGCATCAGAAGTGTAAAGATTCTCTTGTATAACTTTAGTGTTTTTTACCAGATATTCTTTTTCTTTAATATTCACTTTATTACTATTTTTTAATCTTTTATTTATCGGATTAACCAACCGGTTAATATTTGATAAAAGTACAACTTCATTGTTATTTAAAGTAATTTTCTTTTCACCTTTGAGATTTAAAATTTTATTATAATCAGATACTTTAATGATATTCACACCGCTATCCCTATAATCTTTAAATGCTTCTGGTATTAAGTCCCCCACTTTCATCTCTGTGGAATATACATTATAAGATACATATTTTTCGTTATTACTTAGTTTAAAATTTGATTTATTTAATACATCTTCTATAGCGTAACTTTCATCCCTATTCACCAACACAATACTGGCATCAAATGGTGTTGTTTCTTTTATTGTTGCGCCCATCATTCTGTTAAAGCTAATTCCTGTAGATAAAGTCACCATTGTAAGGAATAACATTAAACAGATTACAGACATGGATATAAAATTTGTATTAACCTTACTATTTATTTGTTTGATGATAAATATATTTAAACCCTTAAAATAGACTTTTTTATTCTTCTTTACAACATATAATATAAATCCAGATAAACTAAAGAAAAACAGAAATGTACCTAATATGCCAAGAAGGATTGATACCACGAGCATAGGATTTTGATAATTCAATCCAATTCTTAGTACAGTCACATATGCATATCCAAGTGATGCTACACACATAATAAATGTGATTACATAGATAAGAGGATTTCTAAATTTTACATCTTCATTTTTTCTACCTGCTGTTAACAAATCAATTATTTTGTATTTAGAAACAACATATACATTAAATAACATAACAAGAAAAAACATGATTCCAAAGTACAATACGCTTTTACCTATAGCACTTATTGAAATTATAAATTTATATTTATTGATGGGCAATTCAAATAACTTTAATGCAAATGTCGATAATCCCTGCGATACTCCAATACCTATTATAAGTCCACTCACTAAAGAGATAACACCAACTAGAAATGTCTCTGCTACTAATATTCTAGATATGTTTCTTCTTCCCATCCCTAAAGTCATGTATATCCCTAATTCTTTTTTACGTTTTTTAATTAAGAAATTATTTGCATACAATATTAAACCACCTAATATTACGGTTACAAATACTGACACATCTGAGATAGCGTTTATTACTGTAGGCACATACTTTCTATCTGAAGCGTTAATTTCCATAAGTGCCTTTTGTGATTCTATTGAGTTAAAGCTATAAAATATACAAACAGCCAGTGTTAGTGTTAAGAAATATATTGCATAATCTTTAAAACTTTTCTTTACATTCCCAATAGCAAGCTTAGAGTACATTATTATCGTCACCTCCAAGAAGAGTTATAACTTCAATAATTTTAGTAAAGAATTCTTTTCTGGAATCATTTCCTCTTACCAACTCGATAAATATTTTGCCATCATTAATAAAAAGAATTCTACGAGCATAGCTTGCTGTAAATGCATCATGAGTAACCATAAGTATGGTAGCTTTTAAATCCTTATTAAGCCTTTCAAATCTTTCGAGTAATAATCTAGCTGATTTAGAATCTAACGATCCTGTTGGTTCATCTGCAAGTACCAAAGATGGATCTGTTACGATAGCTCTTGCCGAAGCAACCCTTTGTTTTTGTCCGCCCGATATTTGATAAGGGTATTTGCTTAATACTTCTTCAATGTCTAAATATTTTGCAACCGCTTGTATTTTGCCATCAATTTTTGAACTTTCCTCACCTTTTATAGTTAACGCTAGGGCGATATTTTCATAAGCAGTAAGAGTATCTAATAAATTAAAATCCTGAAATACAAACCCTAATTCATTTTTTCTAAACTTATCTAGTGACTTTGATTTTAACCGAGTAATGTCACTATTATTGATTATTATTTTTCCCGTCGTAACATGATCAATCGTTGATATACAGTTAAGTAGTGTAGTTTTTCCACTTCCTGAGGGCCCCATTATCCCAACAAATTCCCCCTCATCTACCTTAAAACTAATATTATCTATAGCCTTTGTTACGTTATCTTTATTACCATAATATTTTTCAATTTTTTCTACACTTAATATATTTCGCATTAATACTTCTCCTTTTTCATTATAAAAATTCTTTAACTCCCCTTCATTTTATATAATTTCATTACTAGTATCGGTGGAATTACATTTCATTAACATTACATTTTTGTTATATTGAGTGATACCTCTCCATGTAAGTTATGAGAAATCGCGATGGTATAAGTAAGGATTATTCGGTGCTTTACCAAAGAAGCAAAAAAATGTAGGGGTATCGATTTTGGTGCAAAAACGATAAGAATTATGTAATTAATAGAAATAAACAAACTGGTTACAGCGTAACAACAGCTCTATTTAAAAGACATGGATTCATAGTCATTTCAATAGAAATTATTTTTTACACTAGTATTTTCATGCATGATAAAGACGTTTTAAAAAATATCCACTTTGTTGTCTCCGTTTAAAAAGTACCCATTCCCTTGTCTCCATATGAGGACAAGGAAATGGGTACTAAATGGAGAGTCTCCGTCGGAAATTCGGCATTTTAAACTATAAAATTAGTTCCTACTTTCACGTCTTTCTACAACAAGGGGTAGCACCAACAAGGACGATGAATGACTAACTATTTAGACAAAAAGTTTAAGATACAGTTTTATATAACTAAATCAATCTTGTTTAATAATATAGAAATTTTGAAGAAAGACATGAAACTGAATACTTTTTAAACTAGAACGTGTTTTTTATAAATTGCAAAATTTAATAACGGTAAAGGAATACTATTTTTTATGAACAGGTGGAATGCTTTGTGGAAAATTGAAAACATCTTCTGGATCGTATTTAGCTTTCAATTGAGTCAATCGTTTGAAGTTTTCACCATAATATAAATCTGACCAATCTTTCATTAAAAGATCTGGTGTGTTAACGTAGACTCCTTTTGTAAAAGGAATCAATGCGTGACGAAAATCTTCTACCCAGCGAATCCCTTGTGCAGCTCCCTCAGGTTTGTCCCAAGTGGAAAATAACACCATATTCATTAGAGCTTTTCGGTAAAAATAAGCAGTAGCTTCCTCGGATACTTCAGAAACAGTCCCACCTAACCCCTGGAAAAATACAGAAACAGTAAAATTAGATGGAGCTTGATTTATAAAATGTTGAATCGTAGCAATACCTTCTTCAGGTAATAAAGTGTCCATAAAAGGTGCTACGCTTTTAAATGGAAAAGGAGTTGCAGGCTGATAATTGGAAATTAACGTTATAGCTTCTAAATAAGACAGTTCTTTTATATCTACCTTTATAGGTGATCCAATTTGGAGAAGTGGTTGTATCAATTTCTGTAAGTCTGTAACTGATCCATGAAAAATCCCATGCATCAACAAGGGGGCTGTCTTTTCTGACGACAATAATAATGTAGGGGTAAAGCGTTTATCAGAAGTAGGTAGAGTATACTTTTGCCATTCCTGTATAACGGCTTTTAAATCCTGGTGCCCCCAACTAACTTCAGCAAAACCAACTGTCTTAATTTCATGAGTACGAAAGCGAAAAGATGTACAAATACCGAAACTTCCGCCTCCACCACGTAAAGCCCAAAATAAATCAGGATGCTTCTGATCATTAACCTGCAATACACAGCCGTTAGCATCAACCATTTCTATTTCTACTACATGATCAAGTAGTAGTCCTAATGGTCTAGAAAGAACACCTTGCCCGCCACCTAAAGCTATTCCTGAGATAGCTGGTTTAGGACAAACCCCATTAGGAATAGCTAATCCTTCTTTCCCAAGAAACTCAGCTAATTGGAGATTTTTACAACCAGCTCCTACTGTAACAGTTTTTGATGTTGGATCTATTATTATTTGATTTATTTCACTGACATCAATTACAATACCACCATCTAAAACTGACAAGCCTTCATAATTGTGACCTCCTGAACGTACTCGCATAGGTACGTTATAATGTAATGACCATCGTACTGCTTTCACAACGTCTTGAGTATTTTGTGCAAAAACAATAACAAAAGGAAATCTATTAAAAAATGTGTTAAACGATTGACGTGCTGAATCATATTGTGCTTCACCAGGTGACACAATACGCCCTGTTAAACTTATATTTTCATCATAGTGCATATAGAAACCTCACTCTCCGTGCAAGAATTTTAATGCTATAATATGAATAGTATGTATGTAAAAAAAAATAATTCCGTTCAGCTTTTAAATCGACAAAATCCATTTTTGAGCCTCTATTTTTAATATATAGACTAGTGACGCATTCCTATCAAACTAAGAATTCAGAAATACCCAAAAAGGTCGTTCTAAGAGTAATATAAAATTTTCACTTGTTGGCGTTTTGGTACCACCAGCATTTTGAAAACCACGCTAAGCCAAAAAAATACAAAAAGCCGCCCATATAGACAGCTTTTTTACATACTTATGGTTATTGCGAATCCCTCCCTATCAGAAAGAGTAGTATAGTGGTCTTAAAATAATGATGTATAAGAGATAAAGTCCAAGAAGAACGGCAGTAATTATACGTGATGTTGCTGCCAATCTTTGGCTCTCGTACAGCTTATTCAAGAAAAAAAAGAACAGAACTACCCAAATTCCCTTTGAGAAAAAGTCATGCAGTATACTGAATATAGCATCAAAAACTTGTATGAAATTCATTGAAATCCCCTCCGTTTTTTCCTTATTATACCACTAGGTAAGAGTAATACATTGTGTGATTTTTGTTATATATGATATACATGTTGGGTTAACATAACGTAACATTATCGATAGAAAGAAAAAGGCAGAATACTACTTTCACAAGGAATACACCTTTATATTTTTCTATGACTCTATTCATTTATTTATACATTCCTATCCTGGCGCGATTTTAAGGTTTTCTTTTGTTACTGGATTATCCGAATAATTGTATAAAATCTTGCATGTTCTTAGCTTAGATTTTTCCGAAATACTGGCTGTACCCCATGCCCATAAACTTAAGAATTTAGAACTCCCCCCAAAAATTATGAGTTTTTCGTTACAAGTTATCAGAAAATTATCGTTTTTTGGGTATTTGTATTTTCTTAGCTTGATTGCGATGAGCGGTACCCCATAAAGGCCCCCGATACATAATTGATGTTCTGCCATTTGTAGAAAACAATCCACTTATACCATTTTAACAAGAAGAAATATCTCTTCCATGTTGTAATATTGGCTTACGTTAAGCTTGTGAAAAAACATATTCATGTATAATACAATTGATGTATGATACATTAGTTGTAGGAGGGTGACCTATTTGAAAAGAGAAGATGCCTTAAAACTAAGAACAGATATTAAGAAAATGATTATAATAACTGGGGTTTTTGAATCTCAAAATTTGCCCAATGGACCATTTGAAAAACCTTTACCAACTTCTCAAATGATGGCGTTAGAGGAACTAGAGGTGGAAAAATTAACTGTTTGGCAACTATCCAATAAACTTAGATTAGAGACTTCAACTGTAAGTAGATTGGTAGATAAGTTAGTAAAAAAGGGGCTTATTTATCGTGAAGTAAATGAAAAAAATAGAAGAGAACTTTTTCTGCACCTCACAGAAAAAGGTCACATAACTGTTAATTGCTTAAGAGAGCAATCCATTACATTTTATCAAAGTATTCTCAATAATTTATCAGAATCAGAACAAAAAATAGTTTTGGATGGTTTTGAATTATTTATTGATTCTATTTCTAAGCCTTTTGATTAGAGTGAGGTAAATCATAACATTTGGAGGGTAAAATGAGTTTGGATTTTGAACGTCCTATTATTGAATTAAAAGAGAAATTTGATGAATTAAAGAAAATTATGAAAGAAAATAATGTAGATTTATCGCCAGAAATTCATGTATTAGAAAAACGTTTAAATAAAATGCAAGATAAAATTTATTCTAATATTACACCTTTTCAACGAGTTCAAATTGCAAGGCTACGTAACCGGCCCACGACATTGGACTATATACCTTTATTGTTTACAAACTTTCTCGAACTTCATGGCGATCGATTATATGGTGATGATAAAGCAATGATAGGTGGTATTGCAAAATTTAAAGGGATGCCCGTTACGGTTATTGGTCATCAAAGAGGTAGAAATACAAAGGAAAATATAGAAAGAAATTTTGGAATGGCACATCCAGAAGGTTATAGAAAAGCGCTAAGACTTATGAAACAAGCTGATAAATTTAATCGCCCTATTATTACATTTATTGATACAATAGGCGCCTATCCAGGGAAAGGGTCTGAAGAACGTGGAATTTCTGAAGCGATAGCTCGAAATCTATTTGAAATGGCTACACTTAAAGTGCCAATTGTTTGTATTGTAATTGGAGAGGCATCAAGTGGTGGAGCTCTTGGCATTAGTGTCGGTAACCATATCCATATGTTAGAGTATTCATGGTACTCGGTAATTTCGCCAGAAGGAGCAGCATCTATCCTATGGAAGGACGCTAAGTATGCTCCAGAAGCTGCTGAACATATGAAAATTTCAGCAAAAGATTTAAAACATTTAGGAATTATTGATGAAATCATTCCTGAAATTAAAGGTGGAGCACAAAATGATATAAAATCACAGGCAAAAGTGATTGAATCTGTAATCGAATCATCTCTAAAAAAATTGATACTATTATCCTCGGAAGAGCTTATACAACAGCGGTATGAAAAGTATAGACAAATAGAGAATTATAAATGAAAATATTTAAAGTCCGTATTACATTTCGGAGGATTCTCACAAAAAAATTCCAAATATTTTGTAAGTAACCTCTTAAACTGGGATATGTTGATACTATTACTCTACAAAAGGTGTGTGATCGGTATGGAAAAGGAAAATTTGTTTAAATGGAAGCATTATCACATACCCATCAACTTAAGAAATTGATTGTTCCCCAAAACGAAAAAATGAGCTGAATTCTCATAAATAACTGTAAAAGGTGAAAATTTCGTTATGGGGGATATCTCAAAAGCTTAGGTTGATGGCAATGGGGTACAGCCACATACCCATCAACCTAAGAAAAGCAAATACCCCAAAACGAGAAATTTTGGGGTATCAAGTAGCTTTGGATTGGTTAATGTAATAATAAATTTGACAATAATTTAAGCGAAAATATAATCCGTTACATTATGTCTAAATATTATAATTCAAATTGTAACGAAATCAGAAGTTCATCTTAGTGAAGTTCAATTTTAATCCTTTTTTTCTTAGCACCTTTATTTTGGATTTTAAGGATTGAAAAATTCCCGATTTCAGTTGTGTTGTTAACGTGCGTTCCTCCACAAGCCTGTTCATCAATGTCATTTATTTGAACGAGTCGAATTTTATTAAGCGATGATGGAAGTAAGCTGATAACTGTTTTAATGATTCCATCTCTTTGCTCTGCTTCTTCTCTATCAATTATTTTCGTGTAAACATCATGCGATATCGTTAATAAATTCTTTAAAGATTGTTCTAGTTCCTCAAAGGGTATATCTTCTATAATTTCTGGTGAAAACGCTAACTCTAATCTTGCATGATCCCTTTCGATTTGACTACTAGTAGCTAAAGCATTGTAATGTTTATATAAATACCCTGAAATTACATGTAATAATGTATGATAACGCATATTTTGAAAACGCCAATCCCAATCGATTTGTAGTGTAACTCCTTGTTGTGAATCGAGTAGTGGACGATCAAGTTCATGTATGATTTCATTTTCTACTTTTTTTACTTTTAATACTTCATATATTTCGTTTCCTTGCTGAATTTTCCCAAAGTCACAAGGTTGTCCACCACCACCTGGATAAAAAATGGTTTGATTTAATACAATAAATCTTCCATCAATTGATATAATTTCTGCATCGCATTCTTTTAAATAACTATTCTCTTCATATAGTAATATTGTCATTTTATTTAACTCCTTTTAGATTGAAAATGCAGTAATTCCAATAGTAAACGCAAATATAATTAAGATAATTCCTAAGCCACGATCAAACCAATGCATATTTTTTTGATAGATTTTTTTAAAGTAATTATTTGAAATTAATATCGCTAATAAAGTAAACCAAATTCCCACTACAATTATAATTTCACCACCATATATCCAACGCACCCAATTTGGTGTGTTAGTTCCAATGAATTGTGAAAATACACTTAAAAAGAATAATGGAGCTTTGGGATTTAATAGATTACACAAAAATCCTTCACGGAATCCCTGACCTAAAGAGCGTTTTGAACTTTGTTCAACATGTATTTCATTAGAACTTTCTGGTTCTGCTTTCGAACGAATACCTTTCCAACCTAACCATAATAAATAGATGGCTCCTAAAAGCTTAATAAAGTTAAAGATAACTGGCCATTTTTCTAATATGATGGTAAAGCCTAAAACTGTATAGGCTATATGAATAATTAATGCACTGGCAATACCTAGTGCTGTAGCTATACCGTGCTTTCTACCTATGCCTAAACTATTTTTCATAACTATTACAAAATCAGGTCCTGGTGATAAAGCAATTAGTATCCCAAGAAAAAAAACCTCTACATACATAATAAACTAACCTCATTTCTTCACATTTTGAACAATATAAGTCAATAAGTCATTACCTTGCCATAACGAATCAATCTGGTCTTTACCAAAATGATCTCCAACAACTTTCATCATCATATCGTGTCGAATATATTCCTTGGCTAGTAAAACCAACATTGGATCAGTAGTTTGAATAGCAAGTGGAATTTGACCATTAATAAAGCTTGCTATTAAAACTTCTTGATTATCCTGAATAACAATTGTTAATCTTTGCCCCATCCTCTGTTCTTCAATAGCACCGGCATAGTGGCGATGATAAAAAGCATTCCCGAAAGATGGTGTTTCTTGCTCCGTAAATAACAATGAATATATTTGAATTCCCTTTTCTCGTTGTAATTCAGCAGAAGGACGTAATTCACCTAATTCCTCCTCCCATGCGGATAACCAAATTTCTTCATTTGCTTCCTCTATTAATTTTTGCATTGCACTAATGATATGCATACGCTCTTCAATATGCTTAATAACATTAACTTCCACTGGTTTTTCTATAGCTTGTAATTCATTTTCTAAAAGGCTAAGTGTTTCCTCTGTTTGCTTTTTTTGATTAATAATCAGCTTTTTTACAGCCAATGGAATATAGGTTGGCGGTTCGGTTCGTAACTCTGTGATTGCTCCCTTAGTTACTAATTTTGAGATAACTGCATAAACCATTGAACGTGGTACACCACTTTTTTTGCTAATTTCATATCCATTTATAGATGGTTCCTTCAGTAACGTCATATACACTTTTGCTTCATTTTTTGAAAAACCAATTTCTTCAAATGTATTAATTAAATGTTCCATGTTAACCCCCATAATAGTTGTGATAGGTATTACTACTATAATTCAAAAGAAAATTGCAGTCAATAAAAATATATTGAGATAGAATTCTCACTATTAACAACAAATGATTTACTCCATTACAAAGTGCTTCTTAGAATACATTTGAAACTCACCAGTAAAAATAATATATAAATTATTCCCAAAATCATAAGCTTTATTGATGTTTTTAATAAATATAACTTTTCCATGGATATAAAATATGGTTAAGATAGTTACACTGTAAAATTAAGTGATTTCAAGTGGGTTTTAATCGGATATTTTATAAAACAGAAAACTTTTTAAATAGGAGGAATCCATCTTGATTAACTTTTTTCAAAACGGATTCCTCCTATTTAACGTAAAATGCAGATTTCTAGATATTTCGGGTCAAACTTTATTACAAGCCGACAAGTATCTTTCGGAGATTTAAATATCGATGGTTTGATCTGTTCTAATGGGGAATACTTTATATTGAATGAAGATGCGTTACTGATGCCTTGCATGAATTTGAGAATGGCTGTGTTCACCAATCTCTTCAAACTTGGGTACCACCTGCCTTGGAACCGTAGAGGCAGGCGATTTGTGTTTACGTGATCTTGGTTAATTCGATTTAGGAGACTTACAAATTATTCATGATAAAGAGGCTTACTATATCTCGCGGTTGAAGTTGAATACACGGATTTATATCAAGAACCCTGAACCAGAATACTTTAACAATAGTAGATTAAAAAAGCAAACTGAATATATCCAGCTTGATATGAAACAAATGATGTTTGGTCTAACCCCTGGTGAAACGATGGAAATCATTCTTTGGAATTGATGAATGTAAAAATATAAAAAGAAAACGCCTAGAGTGCCATTTATATGGTAAATTGATTCCCATTCTACTCTGTTCTTCTACCATGTTTCAAATGCGCCAATTGCGCCTCATGAAGAAAAAACGAGAGCTTAGTGAGTATAAAGTCATATATATGATTAAAGACTATTTTTTTCTTCTATTCCAAACTATACAAAAAGATACCCAAGAGCTATCAAACGTGTTACTTCTCCTGCTCAATCTTCTACAGCAAAACGGGCGGAAATCTCATCGATATAAGAAAAAAACGGTCTTTGATATATTAGGTGTCGTCTACAATTGTACCATGTCTGATAATCAAGCCGTTTAATTTAAAAAAGTGAAACCCGCTTGGGTTTATTTCGTATGCCAATCTTTCAATCACCTACACTTGCTCTTTAGAAAAAAGAAACAATCTCGCCTAAAGTTGACTTTTTATAAGCTTAGCTTAATAGTGATGTGGTGCTACCCCAATAGAGAATCAAATTTTAAGTTCACATTTAATTAGTATTCGCTACTTTTACAAAGTATCCACTTTGGTATCCTTGTTTAAAAAAGTACCCATTTTCTTGTCTATATATCGAGACAAGAAAATGGGTACTAAAAGAAATATATCTGTAGATAATTCAACATTTTTCACTATAAAATCAGTTACTACTTTCACTATTTGATACATGATTATATTTTACATAACTTTTGAAAAATACATTCTTTTTATAAATAAAATTCCCGATAAACACCTTTTACGGTATGTAATTTCAACACACTGTTTAAAACTTTGAACATATTCTAAATAACTCTGGTATTATTGTAAGATATAATTCCTTAACTATCGACTGCCTTTATTTTTATCATTACTTTTATCAACTCTATAGACAATATGTATGTGAGTATTCAATACTTGGACCAAGTCTATCCCTTTTCACAAATGTACCTGTTAAATTTTCATATTCAATATCTGCTAGAGCAACAAAATTCTCTGATTAAGTATTTGGTATGGATAAACTAACATCTAAAGTGTACTGCTCTTCAGCATATCCAATCCCTCCCATACTGAATACAAAGGAAGATTATATTTATAAGTGTGGGCTGAACTCATACATTTGTAACTGTCTATATAAATCCAATTGATAATATAAGATACAAAAACATCCTGCATGTCTGAACCATGCAGGATGTTTTTTAGTCTTTGTTTTTCATAATATAAGAAACAAGACGAAGAATTTCCAAGTATAACCATACTAATGTCATCATAAGCCCTACTGCGCTGTACCATTCCATATACTTTGGTGCTCCACTATGAACACCATTTTCAATTGAATCGAAATCTAGTAATAAATCTAATGCAGCAACAATAATTACAATCGTACTAATGATAATACTAATTGTCCCACCTTGGTGAATATATGTAACAGTTACCCCTAAGATGCCCAGTAAGAAAACAATAAAATACATAATAAGAATTCCAAGTGTTGCAACCGTTACAACCGCACGAAACTTTTTAGTCACTTTTACTATTCTCGCTGCGTATAACACTAACATGGCAAATAAAATCGAAATTGTTAATAATACGGCAGTTAAAACGATAGAATCACCAAATCGCATTGTATAATATGCTGAAATATTTCCTAATAAAATACCCTGTAATACTGCGTAAATCGGTGCGCAAATTGGTGATATGCGAGGAATGAATATAACTACAAATGCGACAATTAGAGTAACTATTATAATTCCAATTAACACAGGTATTTTCATTGTCCCTTGTGTCATTTGTACGTATGAATAGACAGACGCTGTAAGAAGTAAGATAAGCAAAATGAATGTTTTGGCCATCGTTCCACCAATAGTCATCATAGAAGCATTTGTCTTCTCTTTATGAAATTTTTCTTTTTTTAATATTGGATTAGTTGTCCTCATTTGTTCCTCCTAAATACACTCTACCTTTAAAGTGAATCTTTATATTTCTAATTTTTTATCAATCATACGCCCTGTAATAGCTGCTAGGACAATTATGAATAAGCAAGTAAAACATACATCTAAAATAGTAAATCCTTCACTAGGATACAGTGATGTGTCAATAAAACCATTTTTATCTATAAATCCCGTACTCTTTATAGGGATTACATATTTCTCTAATTTACTTAATAAATCCAGTACAAATGTTTGGATTGTTAAAAATAAAGCAAAGAAAATAACAGTTAAAACCATCTTACCCTTTGATGACTTTATAGGAATCAGCTTTGTAATTACCATGATGAAATAGCAGGAGATTAATATACTCATGAAATCGATTCCCCATAATAAAACAGAAAGTATGTGATGAATAAATCCATATGCATATAACTCATGAAACTCCTGTTGGTATCCCCCGTCTACTTTTCCACCGTAGGTACTCTGGGAGAAATAGTATAGAAAAATTAAGCCTATTACTAGTAAAAGAATAAACATTAACGTGAAAAAGAATAAATTTGCATATATATACTTTTTTCCTGAGATGGCTGTATAACGTATCATAGTATTTTTTAGCATTTTATTGAAAGAAGGCAAAGCTATTAAAATCAGTAAAAATGCAGTGCTACCTATTATTGAAATAAATATACCTAATGTTATATCCTTTGTAAGCTGATTTGTAACCTTCGATATTCCCATCATATTAAATAAAAGAAGTAACGAAATAGTAATAAATCCAAAATAAAAGACGGCTATCTTTTTTCTATTACAATTAAATAAATAACGAAAAAGCGGATTCATTTCCCAAAAACCTCCTTAAATAACTCATGTACTGCTTTTCCATGATGAAAACGAATTTCTTCTACATTTTCATGCAATACAATACTCCCGTCTTTTAAAAAGATTACCTCATCAAATATATTTTCAATTTCCTCGATTAAATGAGTCGAAATAAGAATGGTACTATCTTCACAATAAAAGTTAAGAATTAAATCTAATATATGCTTTCTAGAAACAAGATCAATTCCACCCAATGGCTCGTCTAGTACATATACCTTTGCTTTCCTTGAAAAGGTTAATATTAGCTGCAATATCCCTGTTTTCCCTTTTGTTAAGATGCTTATATTCTCCTCTAGCGGGATTTTAAAGTTAGCTATTAATTCTATTGCTTGTTGTAAGTTAAAATCGGCATACATATCTCGATAGAACAACAAGGCATCTTTTACAGTCATCCATTTTTCAAAAACAGGACTATCGGGCATAAATGAAACGATTTTTTTCGTTTCTAATCCCACCTTTTTATCTTTAATTGTAATACTTCCTTTAGAAGGGTAACGTAAACCAGATATCATTTTTAATAATGTTGTTTTACCACTACCATTTTCACCAACAAGACCGATAATTTTCCCTTCTGATATTGTTAAGCTTACATCTTGAATCACTGTTTTTAAATCATATACTTTCGAAAGATTTTCAATTTTCAATAGTTCCTCCATTCATTCCCCTCCTTTTTCTTTTCCAAAGAAGAATGGAGTATTGAGAGAATCTCCTCTTCCATAAAACCTAAATTATTCATTCCATCTATAAAATTATCAAGCAACTCTTTAGCCATTTCTTTGCGTAGCTCTTTGATTTTTTCTTCATTCATTGTTACAAATCTTCCTGTTCCTCTACGTGTCTCAGCAACACCTTCCCGCTCTAGCTCTTGAAATGTACGTTGAATTGTATTTGGATTCACTTGTAATTCCCCCGCTAATTCACGTACAGCAGGAATTTTTTCACCTGGCGCCAACCGTCCTGTTACAATTTCTTTCTTGATGTATTCCATTACCTGAACATAAATGGGGATATTAGGAGAAAACTCAGTTTTCATTTTTTTACTCCTCTGTATTAGTGTACTAGACAAATAGTACACTAATGTAAATTATATGTAAATAGTAATTTTAAAAACTATAATAAATAGAAGTTGAGGTTCTGATACAAAAATTTCAAGTTAATTATAAGTAATCTCTAATTTTGGACTTACTAAAGACTATTACTAAAAAGTTGTATGGTTCAAATGGAAGCACTATCAGCCTAATATTATCTTATTAACGTTAAGATGGTACCTATCGCATCATTTACTACATCATCATGATCAGGATATTGCTTTATTACATTCCCTACACCTAATTCTATTGGAACAAGTTTTACATTTAGGCTAAACTAAGATAAGCAGGTGAATTTTATCAATCTGTGTTTATTTATATATTAGCAAAATAAGAAGGTTATCAAAGGCTGAACGAAACTCTCAGCGTATGATAACCTTCTGAAATAGCTTATCAATGATTTAAATAAATCCCCTCACCATTATACTATTGAGCCACTCCAAATACATTGATTTCAGCTGCACTTGTCCATGGATTATTGTTTACCTCGCTTAATGCACGTAGTCTAATATAACGACCTGTCTTGTTTGCAAAGCTGACTTCTTTCAAATTAGTATTATTTGAAAAAGCACCTATGGATACAGCTGTTCCCCAATTCACTCCATCACTACTTACGTAAAACTCATAATCCTTAATCGTTCCGTTTATTTGGCCATCTTGCCTTGGCAGGTAGCTGAATTTAGAGAGGTTATAGGTTGCCCCTAAATCAATTTGAATCTCGTGCGGCATTGGAGCTACTGGGCTCCAATTTGTATGCCAAAATGTGTCTTTGTTTCCATCAAAGGCATACGTACCTAAATTGTACCAATTATAGCTATCTACATATTTTAGTGTCCAGTTTGTTTGCGGAATTAAACTAACTTCTTTTGTTGTGACTGCTACATTCATAGCAGAATTACTTGTACTTGTTGTTGTAATTGTTACTCCTGATTTTTCTCCCGTGTAGGTATTACTATTCGGATTGGTGTCTGGACTAAAGGTAGCAGCATGATTTTGATTCGTGTAATAGAAAGGGTCTTGGTATTCACTGATGGATTGTTCTATATCAATGAAAGGATGAGGATCACTGGAATTATTATTCATGGATTCATCAATATGCCAAACCGCAATACCACCAGAATTAGTTGGTAAGCTCGCATCATACCCAACCTTTGCGCGATTCTCAACTAAAAAATACGTATTATCCTTTAAAGGAATCTTTAACACATTATAGTTATTTGGGATCGCATTTAGAGTAAAATTGTTGCTGGTATTTACTACATTTGGCGTTACAAAGCCTAGTTTTACCTTGGACCAAGCATCCATATGATCTGGCGTAGTTCCATACTCTTCTCCTGGCAGACTATTCCAAGCCCCATTCCCCATTATACTTAGACTACCCACACGGTTATTGTCACCATATAGATCTGGAAGACCAAAAGAATGTCCTAACTCATGAGCAGGTATACCAATTGTCGCCATATGACCATATTGTTTTTCACCTTGCGCTGTATACATGCCTGATACTGTAACACCATCGTGATTTGTATTAGGAGCATATGACTGATGTGCCCAAATATTTGGAAGTGGACCGCCACTAGCCTGTTCATTACCAGCAAGAACAGTTACAATGTAGAAACCATCTTTGGAGTCAATGATTTGATCATTATTAGTATCAAGACTAGCAAAATTCACTTGGGGATCCGCTTTAGCCAATGCATCTGTTATAACCGTTCCCATACTTTTTCCCGATGTACTCGGATGAGCGTAGTCTAATTTTACTTTAACTACCCCATCATTTTGCGTACCATATGTTTCGGAAGTTGGAGTGATTTGTACTTTTCCATTACTTACTTCATTATAATAATTCTTTACTGACTTTTGATTTGTAGAAAAGAATTTATTACTCCAATCGTTATCGTTATATGCAATATCAACATCTGTAAACCCAATTAACAAAACAAGTAATTTTTTATTTCCTAAAACTGGAGTGACAGTTCCATCTATATTTTTTGGTGCTTCTATTTGTAATTTATTCATGTACTCCTGTTTTTTCTTTGCTTGAGGGTTGTAATTCTTTATCCATTTGTTCAAATTGTTCTCATTTACCGCCATCGAAGGCTTCTTATCAATTTTATATTTTTTCCCCGTCAATTTCAGTTCATCTGATGTAAGCTCAGCGTAATTCCAATATCCCTTCTGATCTTGTAAAAGTACGTCACCATCCTTTGTACTTATCCAATGGAACCATTCATCACCATGTAATGTGCCCTCAAAAGATTCGCCTGACGGCTGCTTCATGTTGACAACTCCATCGTATGCTGGTGCCGCAAAAGCGTTCGTTTCAACATACAAAACACAAATTAAAGAAAAAACGGATATGAACAGGAATTTAAAAATTCTTTGCATAAACCTTCCCCCTTTTTCAATGGTATGTGGAATATTCTATTGATAGCCAAACTAGATTCATACATGGAATCAATCAACGGATACATCTGTATAAGGCTAACAGAACACCCTTTAATTATAATTACAGGAAATTGAAAAAATGTTATTTTTTAATTAAATTAATATTTTCTCAAGATTATCCAATAATTCACGTAACTTTCAAATATAAAACCCTCTTATATTAATATTGAGTATTTAAGAAATAGGATTTATTCAACAGGAAAAGAATTTATAGAGAAAGAATATAATTATATTGAATATAATAACGTGTTTTTAATTGTACCTTTAAGGAGGCGTTGTCAATGAGTAAATATTTTTATTTGATTGGGCAAAAAATCAAGAGGATAACGTTTCACTAGCCTATAAACTACGTGTTCCTCTTCAATAATCGAAGGAGAGTATAAAGTTGAAGAAATTATATTTAAAGCCAATTGACAAAAGTAATTGGAAAGAAGCAACTAAACTGTCTGTTAAAGAAGAACAACAAACATTTATTGCATCCAACCTCTATTCAATCGCAGAAGTTCAATTTTTAGATAATTTCTATGCAAAAGGTATTTATCTTGATGAAAAAATGATAGGATTTACTATGTTTGGGATTGATCCTGATGATAATAATTATTGGATTTATAGACTTATGATTGATAAAAGATTTCAAGGAAAAGGTATAGGTAAACAAGCTATATATCTAGTTATTGATGAAATAAAACGTAATAATCACACAAATATTTCTTTAATCATGATTGGATATGCTCCTGAAAACCTTACAGCTAAATTTGTATATAAAAAAGCAGGATTTATTGAGACTGATTTATCACCTTGGGGTGAACAGTTAGCTAAATATCCTTTATGAGTACTTGCAATCTCCACGTTGACTTTTGGACTTATAAAAAAACAGTTCAATAGTATAGCAATGTAGATAGGAAATGATTTATACTTCATTTTACCTAGTAACATCCTAAAACATATAATAGATAAAAAAAGACGACGCTGAATACGTCGTCTTTTTTATAAAGAGCAAAGTGATTTCTCAAAGTTTTCTTATTACATCAAAGCCAATTATCTCTTAGTTTATATTCAGGTAAAGCTTACACTGTTTTCCATAATGATAAAGCATAAATCCAGTTTGGATCCCCATTTCCTTGATAATTCTGGACTGCTTCATACACTTTTCCCTCGTGTAGAACTCTTTCTCCCTTTTTATATGCTTTCTTTGCATCCCATGCTTCATATGGAGCGTTTTCAGTTTTTGTAGTAATTGTGAATGTATCACTCTGTACAGATTCATTTCCAGCTACATCAACCGCCTTCACTACATATTTATAAGTAGTATTAGCAACTAAGTTTTTATCCAAATAAGAAGTCGTAGTGGATGTTGCAATCTTTTTCATTAATCCTTCTGTTTCTCTATAAATATCGTAATGGTCTACACCAATATTATCGTCAGATGGACTCCACATTAAATCAACACTTGATGCAGTCGTTCCCATACTATGTAATCCTTTAAGTTGTGTTGGTGCTTCTATGTGAAAATTTTCACTTGACTAATATATCATGCTTTTAAGTGCTTGATTTTTTCAGTTTTTTTAACCATCTATTTTATAGGATACAGTTCACTTAGTATGCGAATTCGGGAGGTCTTTTTTTCATGTATCACCATTCGGGCTCACTCATATGATTCAAGCGGAAGAATAGCGTATTTTTACTCGCCCAGTACTTAGTAGGTATAACTTTTTGTATTTCAAAAGACTTTTCTCTCTAAAAATATTTTTCATACAAATTTTCAGATTCTAAAAAATCTATAAATTTCTTATAATGTGTCACTGTTCTTTCTAAAGCAATCATTAAAACAAATATAAAATAAATTGCTTGAATTCCATTCATATAATTAAAGAGTGATTCAAATATATATACAATACTTGCAATCATAGAACAAAATCATAAATAAAATTTCATTTTCAGCTTTTTAATTTTTTGCTTAGTTGTCTTACAATACTGGCCATGAACTCTTATAAACAAATAAATTGCTGTATGCAAAATAACAATTGAAAATTGGAAACTTCGATTGTCCTCCGAACTAAATTCAGAGAAATCTATTTCTAATGAATGTAATACTATCCAAATAGAAAATAAAGATAGTACAAAGACATATAAAAAACCAAATAATACCTCCAATATAAATATCCAAGGTTTATTTAATATTGAGTAAAATGGATTTAGATATTTTATGGTTAATAAAAATTTCCTCACTAAATCAGTAATAATAATTGATGTATTAGTTATATTCATATAGAAAAGTAATGTTATTGGAACCAATAACATTATAGTGATGCCCCAAACAGTAATCTTAATACCAGATAAAAAGAAAACAGCTCCATAAATTATAATTGAAAAAACAAAAGTTGATATTGGAACAAACATTAAAAATATAAAAGTTCTTATTAAAATTAAATCCGCTAAAAAATCTTTTATTATGGAAACGTGTATTTTTTCCTCCTTGTAATTTTTCACAGTATCAACTATTTCTTTCTCAGACAAAAGAAAATACATCAATCTATTAAACATAACAAACCCCTTTATATGAAAAAGATTAAAATATATACCCAACTGTTATTACAATTTCATAAAAGTAATTGTAAATTTTGTATAAACATTTTTTTCACTTTCAACTGTAATTAAGGCGTGATGTGCCTCAATAATAGCTTTGACAAGTGCCAACCCAATTCCGGTCGAGCCGTGCTTTTTAGAACTACTTGATTTATAGAATCGTTCAAAAATATGAGGTAATTCTTCAGCTGAGATTCCCTCGCCAAAGTCTTGGATCACTAGTTCTGTATAAATTGGAGAATTTTTGGCCTGAATCATTATTTTACCACCGTGTTTAGAATGTTCGATTGCATTCTTCAACAGATTTAATAAAGCTTCCTGCATCCATAATTTGTCATAAATAACGACTATTTCTCTCGGTACATGCCAATCAATCAATATATTCTTATCACTTATCATGCTTTGCAAGCGATTTAGAACTTCCTTAGTCGTATCTACTAAATTACCTGGCTCTTTATCAAACGAAATAGCTTTTGCATCAATTTTTGCTACTTTTAACAAATTCTGAATCAAGACATTCATTCTAGATATTTGAATATCATTATTTTGCAATAATTGAACTTCTTGCTCACGTGATAGTTTTTCACTTAATAACATTTCATTATAGATAGAAATAGTTGAGAGCGGTGTTTTTAACTGATGAGATATATCCTGCAACATTTCTCCTAAAAATTGCTTTTCCTCAAGCAAATCCTGCATGTTTTTTCTAATGATATCTTTCATTGAGCGAAATGAAATTGCCAGTTTCGCGAAATCCCCTTCTTTATTTTCATTAATGACAACTGAGTAATCTCCCTCGATTATTTTTTTTGCAGCCCTAGTAAGCTGGCTAATTTTATTAAAAATAATTTTTTGTTGCATGTAGTTTGCCAAAAAAAGCAACAACCCAAAAGCAATCAATCCCCAAATAATGAATTGATTGTGATCAATAATTAAGTTATTTAAGTGAGGAAAAAATTTTGATTCCAAGTCTTCATATAATCCATACTGTTTTAGGATTTCGGTCCCTTTTTTCTGATATTCACTTGAATGAGACGAATGATTTGTTAAGGCTGTCATAATTTCGGATTCATTTTCAGGATTTTGCTCAACCAATCTAGCGGTGATTTCCCCCCAGGTTGCAATAGAATCGCGTTTTAAATGATCATAGAATAATTGCTGAGTAATAAATTGGTAAATCGTAAATAAAGATAAAAGAACGGTTAGTATCGTCATATAGCTTTTTATTTCAGTATTTTTCATTATTTTGCTCACCCAATCACATCCTTACTCCAACGATAACCATATCCTCTTTCGGTAACGATAAACTGCGGTTTTTGAGGATTGTCTTCAATTTTATCCCTTAAACGCTTAATGTATACAGATAACGTATTTTCATCAAAAAAGACATTATCTCCTTCCGTTATTTTTAGTAAGAGCTCATCTCTTTTAATAGCTTTGTGAGCATTCATCATGAAATTCAATAGAAGCTTGTATTCTAAATTCGTCAATGTAATACTTTCACAATCTTTATAGACCTTGACTAGATTCGTATCGATTCTTATATTCTCAGACCTTAAAATCTGAGGAGGTGTTTCAAGCGTTGCTTGTTTGCGCAATTGTACTTTCACTCTAGCCATGAGTTCCCTAACCCGAAATGGTTTGGTTATATAATCATCTCCGCCTATATCTAGCCCCATTACCACATTTGCTTCCTCATCTAGTGCAGTTAAGAAAATAATAATTGATTTTTCATTTTGTCCTTTAAAATATATACATAAGTCATAACCATTACCATCTGGTAAACCAATATCAAGGATGAACAAATCAAATGTATTGTGAACAAACTGGTATTTTGCTTCTTGTACACTGCACGCTCTAATTACCTCATAACCTTCATTTCTTAATGAAAATTCGATGGCTAGGCCAAGAGCTTCATCATCTTCAACTAGTAATATTTTTTTATTCAAGTATGCCCTCTCCTTTTTCTTCCCCTAGTTTATTCTTCAATTACAATAGCCTGACTATAATCTAGCCAGGCCTATAATATTATTCTTCTCTGATAGTATCAATAATATTATCTTGTTTAATTTTTTTCAATGGATTTAAGACTGATAAATAACTAATTATTAAAGCTGAAACAAACGTAATGATACAAGCCTCATAAGGAATCGTCCATGCCATTTTCAACTTATCAGAAATAGCTAAATATAAAATATAAGACAATATACAACCAAAAAAGATTCCTTGTAAACTTCCAGAAAAACCGTAAATCAGAGCTTCATAGGTAATCATTTTTTTCAAATCTTTTTGTGACATACCAATGGATTTCAAAGCAGCCAATTCTTTTCGTCTAGTCATGATACTTATAGTTATAGTATTGAGGATATTAACGCTACTAATTAAAGAAATGACTATGATAAAACTATATGCAAGTACTTGTAAAGTAAGTTTTTCTTCTTTTTTAGTCTTATTTTCTTGATAATTATTTACAATTGCAATGGAATATCTTTTTCCAATCGTGTTTTCTATTTCCTTAACTGTCGCAGAAGATTGAGTTACATCCTTTAATTTAGTTTCAAATCTATTCTTCTTTTCGTTTACATTAGATATATTTCCAAGTGATTTCAATTGACGCAAAACTTGTTCACTTTCAGCTAAATGATCTGAATTATTATCCGCTAGCTTAATTGTAATATCCGATGTAACAGATAACTTATCAAAAGATTTAGATGCAAATGCAACATTCATTAAATACGAAAAAGTAATAAATAACACACTACTTATAATGATTGATAAAATTGTAATGGTATAACGATTTTTATTGCGCTTCACATTTTTCATAGCCATGTTCAAAGGAAAAGATACAGGTTTTCTCAATATGTAATTCTTTTGTTTTTTGATTTGTTCCTTTTTAATTGACAACCTACTGCTGATTGCTAACAATGGGGAAATTTTTCCTGCAAAATAAGCTGGGTACAAACTTGACGCTATTACAGAGAGGAAGGTAATAATTGAACTAATCAATAAAATCTTCCAATCAACATGGAATATGGAGACTCCTTTACTATTTTCCATTAAAAGTGAAAAAGTGAATTGAAGAGATGCAAGTGCTATTAAGCTGCATATAATTCCTAATGGTATAGCGATAACAGCCAGAAAAGTAGCTTCTCTCAGCACGATTTGTCTAATTTGCTTTCGTGTTGCACCGATGCTTCTCAACAATCCAAACTGTCTCGTCCGTTCCACGACACTAATTTGAAAAGCGTTGTAAATCACAACAACTGTCGCTATCACAACAATACTGATAGTAATAATTAGCGTGGCCATAATCGAATTATTGTAACCTGGTTTCTCTAATTGAATTAATTCTTCACTTATATTAATATTATTCTCTCCGGAAATAGTCTTGATTCCCTCTAAAACCTCATTAAAATTTGCTTCCGGGCTAATTCCGACTAATATTTTTCCTTCCCCAGTGCTAAACTTACTCTTATAGGTTAGTAACCGTCCTACTTTATTTTCCTGTGTATATACACTATCACTTAGAAAACCTACCAATTTGTATTTTTTTTCATTTAATTCGAATGAATCACCTATTTGGATATTATCTTTTATATAAGGTAATACCCATGGATCAATAGCAACTTCTTGATCATTAGATGGCAATCTCCCCTTAATAACACTGTGTTTTAAAAACTCCAAGGCGTTTTCATCAGCAAAATTCATTTGTACAGCAGCCTCTCCGACTTGGACTGTTTCTCCTTGTGACATTAAACCAAACGATTCAATTTGCGGGTTATATTTAATTTTTTTCAATATCGATTCATCGTAATTTAATACAACAGCATGAAAAGAATACCCTAGCCTCTTTTTCGTATTCTCAATTTGAGAAATCTGAGTTCCCTTCATAAATAGGCCGATTGTAGAAATTAACGCTACAGAGAGTATGATTCCGATCAAAGTTAAAATTGTACGTTTCATATTCCCCTTTAAGTATCTCCTACTTAATTGTTTATAGTTACCAATCAAAATTAGTTTCCTCCCGTCTTAGGCTTATTTGTGGCTAGCCACTGATCGGAAATGATTTGGCCATCTTCAATTGTAATAATACGGTCAGAAGTTGATGCAATTTTTAAATCATGAGTAATCAATACAATAGTTTGATTATATTTTTTTGCCGTCAATCTTAATAAATCCATGACTTCTTTTGTATTTTGAGTATCAAGATTCCCTGTAGGCTCATCAGCTAAAATCAAATGCGGTCGATTTATAAGTGCTCTCCCAATCGAAACCCGTTGTTGCTGACCTCCTGATAATTCTGATGGTAAATGATTTCTTCTTTCATGAAGTCCCAGAATTTCAATAATTTCGTCCATATAAGAATTATCTATAGGTTCATTATCCAGTAAAGTGGGTAAAGCTATATTCTCCTGCACATTCAATACAGGAATTAAATTAAAGAACTGAAATATAAAGCCAACTTTTCTTCTTCTAAATATCGAAAGTTCATTATCTGGATATTTATAAATATTATTCTCTCCAATAAATACTTTTCCTGAACTTGGGCGGTCTAATCCTCCCAAAATATGCAACAATGTACTTTTACCTGATCCAGAAGCTCCTACTATTGAAACAAATTCTCCCTGATGTATTGTAAGGTTTATGCCCTTCAAAGCATCTACCCTACTATTACCTTCACCATAACTTTTGACGACATCCTCTATTCTTACGATTTCCATTCATATCACCTTATTTTCATTTTAAATTAGTCTTGTACCTCTACAAAGTTTATTTTATGCTGATTATTCGGTGAGACCTTATCAATATCTTGTAAAACTTTGTTTACTTCTGGTTTGTTTTTATAATCAAAATCACGTTTTTTAAATTGAATTAATTTCATTATTGACTCTGATTCAGAAATTGCATTATAGTCTTGGTCTTTTAGAATAACAAGGTTCATGGGGTCATACCCAATCCAAATTTGCTGCTTAACATGCTGGGCAGGTACCATCTTACCGTTCAAATTCAACTGGTTATTTTCAAAATTATCAACCGTAGGATTATCACCCGCATAAGAAAATAATAGATTCTGATCACTAGATACTTTATTTTTATCTCTCACCATCTCAGAAATAGTAGACGCTGAATTCGGATCTTTTCTAGCTCTTAGAAGTCCCTTATTAAATAATTTTACCGCGGTAGAACTATTGATAACTGCATATTCTGTAGTATTGATTTCAAATTCTTCATTTGTATCATTTTGTTTCTTATCTTCTTTTGATAATTGGGTCTTTCTTATTGTAGCGACGTACTTAACTTTATAGTCTATAGATTGCTTTATATCGTCTTTAAATTCTTTTTTGACTTTTTCTACATCAGCTGCAGTACCACTAACTAGAATTCCATCGACTGGTTGTCCTGGACCTTGCACATAACGTTTTACTCCTAATCCTATCCCCATAAAAATGGCAATAACCACCGCATAACTTATAATTTTTTTCATTAAAATACTCCTTTCATAAATGATTTATATCTGGATTATAGATGAAATTTTTTCATAAGTTAATGACTTCTATCTAACTATGTGACTTCTAATCTTACAATTTTGTAAGATTAGAAGTCACATAGTTTATATTTTATGTCCGAAGACTCCCCACTTAATTTGTTTAATGGTGGGATAGCGCTAGTAAATAGATAGGAGATACTGTCGAAAAAAGATAAAAATGACACGATTATTTCAGTGGATTTTTTACAAACTTTTATGTAAAATGTTTATGTATAACCAAACAAAATTACATTATGTTTGTTAAATTATACTAAAACTAAACAAAATTGATGAATGTTATTAATACCAATAACAACATTCATCATTACGAAAAACATACCTTCATAAGTGAAATATTAAAAAATTGATAAGAAAACATTATGGATTCTTGAAAAAATTACAATCCTATGAAAAACAAGATTGTTACCAAAAATAGCTTGAAAAGAGGGAGAAAATTATGGAACAAAGGAAATATTCAGTAACACCTCAAGATCGAATGAATTATATACTAGGTCTTTATTCCGCAAATCAACAAATTAATGCCGTTCTTTATTTTCCTATAGGTATATCGAAAAAGGTACTTGAACAATCAGTAAGGATAACGTTACAATTACAGCCCGTTTTAAACAGCCGTTTTGTAGAAAGTGATATACCTTACTGGGAGGAACATTCATCTAGTACTAACTCACCAATTTGTTTTTTTGCAAAAGGAAATGATCAAAATCTTGAAACGATGGCAATAGATTTTATTAAGCAATCTGGAGATCTTATTCAGGGGCCAATGGTTCAGACAAAATTATTACAAGGTACTTCAACAAATATGTTAGTTATGAAATTATCTCACCTTTGTTCAGATGGTGCTGGAGTCAAGGAATATATTAATTTACTGGGAGCAATTTATACTCAACTTTCTCTGGGGCGGTCTAAGGATGAAATTATAAAGAGATTTAATGAAGAAAATGACGGTTTTCGAGATCAATCACCTGTATTCGAATATACTGGAATAATAGACATCAAAAGTGCGTATCGGCCCAGCCAAGAACAACAAGCAGCATTATGGTCTTTTCCATCTCAACCTAATAAAAATACTTATCCCAAAATGGCCGTTCGACGGTTAAGCCATGAGCAAACTCTACGTTTAACCCAATGGACAAAAATACAACAAGCTACCTTAAATGATGCCATCATGACTGCATACTTCCGCTCTTTATCACATTTTGCTGTGTATGCAGAACCTCGCACAGCAGAAAAAATGATTGGTTTAACAATTGATTTACGCCGATATCTTCCTAATCATACAACTGGTTCAATTTGCAACTTATCTGGGATGGAAATGCCAGTGATTAAAATGGAAAATGATGACTCATTTAGTCAAACTTTAGTTCGAGTCAAAGAATCAATGGATACAATAAAATCTCAAAATCCAGGTCTTTCTTCAGCTGCAGGAATGGAGTTACTGGCAAGTAAAAAGCTATCTGTAGTGAAGGAAATGTATAAACAGCAATACGAACTGGCTTTACAAATGGGAATGGCTTTACCGTTACTTACTAATTTCGGATCAATAGCTGATGAACCTATTAAGTTTGGTGAAGTTCAAGCTCAGGACGGGTATATAACATCACCAATTATGTATGCACCATTTTTTACAATGGGTGCAAGTTCTTACAATGGGAGACTTACATTTACAATTGGTTATCATTCGCCGGATACTACAAAAGAAAAGGTAGAGCAATTTTTAGAAAGTGTGGTCAATCAATTATCAAAATTGTAATGATAGTATCACCCTAAGCTCAATAAGTTAAGTTTATAAATCTAGCCAGGAAGATTCCTTCCTCAAGGAATGCGAAGGAAGGATGTGAGAGATGAACTGGCTTCGGACATAAGATGTAAGGAAGCCAGTTTAGTTGTTCGCCATACATGGGATACCGGCCCATTCCCATTAACCTAAGAAAACAAATGTGAGATACTTCAAAATATTGGTTTGATGCACATGGTTCGGTTCCCTCATATGCTTGGATTAAAATCATTACAAACAGCTTTTAAAAAAATGCTGCAATAGAAGTTATGCATATCATCAAAATAGAAGGAATTTTTTAATCTTCAATTAATTACATTTGATAAATGACTCATATTAATTGAAAATAAAAGAGAATTAGCTGTATTTAATTATGTAAAAAACACACAATTAAATACAGCTATAATTATTATAAAACTCATATCAACATATCAGCGAAAGCAGATCCAACGTTATTTTTACGCTTCATATGCTTTTCTAAATATATTTTTGTGGTTTGAATATTTTCGTGACCAAGTGTTTGCATTAAATGATATAAATCTGCATTTCCTTGTTCTACTGCCATAATTGCAAAAGCATGTCGAAATGTATGTGCGGTTACTGGATTTTCACGATATTGTAAGAACTCTAAGTTTGTCTTCTTTATCATATCTGTTACTTGGTTTGATAATGTTTTAGAGTTATATGCATTTCCTCTTTGATTTATAAATAACGGACTCTCATCCCCTTTTTCCAATACCGTTTGGAAACCCCTTCTTCTCCTCACCTCACAAATACATTGGTATAAATGTTCTGAAACGAAAAGTTCACGCACTTTGTCCCCTTTCCCCCTAACCTTTAACCAATACTTTCCATCATAGTGTAAATCTTTTACTCTTGCAGTACACAACTCCTGAATACGTGCACCAGTACTAGCTAATGCAAGTATTATTGTATAGTTTATTAAATGTCCTCTTTCTTTATAAAAACCTAATATTTTCATGACTTCCTCATAGGATAAATCTCGATTCGGCCGATCTTTTTCATTTACATTTGCACGCTGTAATTCTTCATGAAGTGGTTTTTCAATATACCCAAATACATGAAGATGTTTTAAAAAAGAACGAATCAATACCGTTTTCTTCGCCAAAGTTGCAACAGCATACGTATTCCCACCTCGACCATTTTGTATATTTTTTAACCAGTAATTAAATTTACGAATATGCCAAGGCTGTAATGTTTTTAATAAGGAAGCATTTCGCTGAACTTCTTCCCCATTCACTTCAAACTCTTCTGCATGCTGCACCATACATTCGCAAAATGATAGTATCTCAGACACATAACTCTTTTTTGTACCATCCTTTCTATTTTTCTTTTCATCCATATCATTTTGCAAATTTACAAAATGATATATCACTTCAAGATCACCTAGAAAAGCATATTTTCCCTTTCCTTCTTTTTCTGCATCCTCTATCTTTTGTTCCAAATCATTCATATAACGATTGTTATACATAAATGAAGATATACCTTTTATATTGTCTAAATATATATCTTTAAATTCTCTTTGACTTTTTAAAATAGGTAAATTTTCGTTTTGACTTTTATTATCCATACCTATACATCACCTCTTCTTGTATAGATTTTAATCTTTAGTATATTTATTAAGTATACTATGATTTTTATATCACTTACATCAATTATAGAAATTAATAATCATATTATTTCTGTAATAAGTCTATATTCTTCTCTATTTAGTTATACATGTAATTTTCTATAATTATTTACTATATAGATAAACATTTATCATAATTTTATACACTTTGATAAAACATCTATATATAAATAATCATCAGACTTTATCTAAAATTAAAATAAAGTTATAAACCACTTTTACATATTGCTATAATGATAATTTATTTTATATTCAAATCATATTTTATATCTAATTAAGAATCTGATATGATATATATATACTTTATGAATTATAGAGAGTAAATAAGGAGGTATACTTTCATGACACAAGATTTACTGTTTATTACAAAACCCACAGTAACAACAAAAGAAGCAGCAGATTTAATGGGAGTTACCGTTCAGACCATTCTAAAGAAAGAAAAAGAAGGCCTTATAGAATGTGTATATAAAGATAATTGGAAGCAATTCGGAAGTAAAATATTCTATTTAGAAGATATTGAACGGTTAATGAATAAAGATGTAATAAAAGGATTAAGTACAAAAAAAGCAGCAGAAATTCTAAACATAGCACCCTCCACAATCTTTACATATATTAAATCTGGAAAATTAAAAGCCTCGATGGTAGAAAAGCGGGGTAAACAAGTATATGTCATTGATGAAGAAGAACTAGAAAATTTCCAGCTTAATTACGAAAAAGCTACAACAAAAGAACGTAAAACATTCATTACTAAGATTCAGGATACGGACATTTACTTATATCAATTATTAATACAGCAACATACAGGAAAAAAAGCTAGAGTAATAGAAATTAATGGATCAGATGGGAAGGTTCTTACAGAGGATGAAGAAATTTTCTCATTATCAGCTTATAAAGAACATGGTTATTCTCTTGAACCCTTCAAAAAACACACAGTAATTACGAAGCGAGGCTATTTATCTTTTACATTTAAAAAACCTCAGTTATTTAATTCTATTACTTATAATCTAATAAATTTATTTTATAAAGAGCTTGGTGTCACAAATATGCGATTAACTACTACACAAGATATCATCAGATTGGAAATTAAACCATTTATTTTACAGGTAGATCCATTACAGTTCCAAGAAGAGATTAAGTATTTATATTCACATATGAAGTCAGGCTCAATACTCCCTCATGTTGAAGGTATTTATTTTAAAAGTAATGTAGAGCCATTAACTTTTCATGCAGATCATGACTTTAAGCAAAAAGTAATTCAAATGGCTGCTGAATCTGGTATGGGGCAAGAAGAGTTTTTATTACAAGCAGTAAAATCATATATTGAAAAGTTTTGAAGTTTATTTACATCAACTTCCTACGGGTACATTATTATATTTCTATCCTCCAATAATTATCTAATCGATATAGTTGTCTTATAAGTAAAAAACGTAGAAATTATAAATTCCTACGTTTTTTACTATATAAGTTGCTACTAATCGCTTATCTATATTTTTAAAAGATATCAAATTTTAAATTTGATATTTATACAATCTTAATCCTGTTCCTTCAATTCAGGTTGGACTTCTAAATTTATTGGACTTTGTATCTGTTTTTTATCTGGAATCGGCTTCCACCAATTACCTGTTATAAACAACATGGTCAAAAGATTATAACTATCACTGAAATAACTCTCTTTTTTATTCTTCATCCAATCCCAACCGCTATTTACCCATTCTTGATTATTGCTGTTAGTAGTACCAGCGGCAATAAAGGGCGAAACGTATACCGCTGTTGGATAATCACCGATATTTGTTCCGTCTAGTTTATAGCCGTCTACAATTTTAGATGGATTACCTTTTGTTTTACCCTTTATCCATGTAGCAACTTTATCAGAAATCACCTTACCTCTCTTTTCTCCATACATTGCATAGTCCATAACAATTCGGAGTGGTACACGACTCGCATTATAGTAATATGAATCAGTATATTTTGATTCATCTAAAAAATCTTTCGGTGCAGGCTGTGGTGGATTTTTTACAACAAAATCAGAAATCAATCCTGTCTTTGGTGAATATTTATTTGTGAAATTTGTATAAGTATTGTAGAGATTATCAATAACATTAAGCCAAGTTTTATCTCCCGTAAATTCGTAGAATGCCCTTAAATGAGACATCATCCAGTCGGATGGTCTAGTATCAAATGTACTTTTGTCCCCCCAATCCCCTAAATTCAAACCATTATTTTTTGTCACATTACTGGCCTTAATACCTTTTGTAATCATATTTTGAGCTTCTTTTAAATAATTGATTTTCCCACTTGATCCCCATTGCTTATGAGCAAGAAGAAGTGAATAAGCAATGTCTAAATCTCCATCTGTTGCAGAATCAAAATGCCCTTGTGCTTTCTTGTCATCTGCTACAACCCACCCCATTAAATTTGGGTTTATGGAACTTTTAAAAGCTCTTGCTGTTTTAAATAAGCCATCATAAATAGTCTGAGCATTTGAATCATGTCCTGCCATTAAAACTGTGATAATCATCCCATATCCTTGTCCTTCTGAAGTTCCTAATGGTCTAAACCCATCTGGGTTTCCCGTAATCTCACCCTTAACATAATACCCACCAGGAAGTGAAGATAAATCATTCTTTAGATACTTCTTCTTCCAATCGTTATAATAATTTTTAACTGCATTATTCAAACTTTCCTGTGAAACATGATTCGGTTTTAAAATTCCTGAGTAATTTACTTGTTGAGGAAAAGGTTTCATCTCCTTAGCGACAGCGGATACTTGAGAAGAGTTTGTTATAATAGAAGAATTGATTTTGTGTCCATTATTTATTAATGTGTCATTGTCTATAGCTGCTGCTGAAATACAATTAGTATAGCTTGCAAACCCAATCCCACATGCACATATAACGGTGAATATCGTTCTTTTTTCTACCATTTTTTCATCTCCTTTAAAATAAATTTAAAATTCAGAAAAATTTTTCATTTCTATAATAATTACTCCCTTAACAAACGTACCCTTTTTTTGAAGGATTTGGAATACAGTTAGATATTTTTCAAATGAAGTCTGACTTGGTATATTCTTTATACTTTTCTAATATAAGAGTACTCATCTAAGCAATTTCTATAACTTATGGTAGTTAATACTTGAAATAGTTAACATAAATAATGTTATGCACATTAAAAAATAATTAAAATTATCATACAGTAACTAAATATTATTATGTGGTGACGATAACTCTAAATTATTTTTAATAATTAATAGACAACTAATTTTATTTATATCAAAAACTATATTTTAATAAGAATATTTCCTTATAAACCTTAGATAAAAGAAATATAAAACTACAAAATAATAGATTTGAAAAACCTTGTTCAAAATACGTCTGAATTTACATTTTCAACTATTTTTATAGGGAAATTCTAATCAAAACATATCAATTAGTATACTTTTTGGGAATAATCACACATTTCTATAAAGGTAAATTTTTTCTCATGGACTAATCCAAACTTATGTTTTCAAGTGTATTTGTATTTTAGATTCAACAGTATTTCAACTTCCTATTATATTTTCATCAATTTATCCTGGTACTGGAGGATGCAGCCATACAACTAGAGTAAAGATACAGCCTAAGTATAATTTATCAAGTGGACAATTCCTTCATATTGATACAGGTCCAGGTAGTTATTTCTAACAATGACTTTAAATAGGAAATACAAGGATACATAATTATTTATTAAGATTTATTTGTATAACCTCTAAATGAATGCTTTTCATATTTTTTTGGATATAAATCATTAATCATTGCATATGGACTCCCATTCCAGTATCTTAGTAATGGAGTCCATAATCTATGCCTTTTTAGCCAATCCATTGTATATTTCTGTAATAATTGATTATCTGTCAGCTTTTCTTTTTCCTCAATTGTCCATCTTAATGCATCAAGCGCTTTTTCTTTCGTCCAAAAATTATTAGGAGCCTTAGTAAATTCCCATTCTTTAAATTGATTTGGATACAAATCATTGATCATTGCATATGGACTATCATTCCAATACAATTGTATGGCCCCTCTTAATCCCAATTGCGTTAACCATTTTTTTTCGTAAATATTTTTCAATTGTTCCTGATTTAACTTTTCTTTTACTTCAATTGTCCATTTCAATGCTTGTAATGCCTTTTCTTTCGTCCAAAAATTATTAGGAGCCTTAGTAAATTCCCATTCTTTAAATCGGTTTGGGTATAAGTCATTAATCATCGCGTATGGGCTACCATCCCAAATCACCCGTAAAGGTGCACTTAGTCGCCGTTCATTTAACCATTTTTGCCCATAAATTTGCAAAAGTTTTTGTGGAGATAGTTTTTCCTCATCTTCAATTATCCATCTTAATAATTGTAAGGCTTTTTCTTTCGTCCAAAAATTTAATGGTGTCATTTTAAATTCCCATTCCTTAAATCGGTTCGGATATACATCATTAATCATCGCATACGGACTATTTTCATATTTAAGCTTCAATAAGCCATGTAGTCGGTACTTCACAATTAATGCGTTACCCCAATGCAGTTTAATCTCTTCTTCGTTCCACTTTAAAATATTTGTTACTAAATACCTTGTTACTCTTTTAGCCATATCATTGTTTTCATCTGACTTCCAAGTATTTCTTGGGAATCTATTTCTTTTTCCATCTAATATCTCCTGATAAATTTCCTCTATAGTAATGGCTTTAATATGCATTTCACAATTTTCATTCCTTTCCCGCCTTTTAAATACATAAAATTCCAATATATTTTTATAGGTTAAAACTATGACCTTGTCATTCTATGGAAAAACTTCAATAATGCTTTCCAAGAAAATTAATGTGGATATTTATAAAATGATTTATGTATAAAATACAATCAATCTCTATTAAATTCTGCCATGAGTATCCAGGTGAATTAGATAATATAAGTAAAAAAGACCACTGTATTTATAAAATTCACAATGGTCATTTTTATCGTTTTCCGACAGAAGACTCCTTCCTCAAAAATGTGAAGGTGTGATACACCAATTTTAGGTGGGAGATGAATGTCGGTTGGCATAAGCCAACATGTTTACTATCATTTACTTGTACAGATTGCTCTTTGAAAACTGAAGATATGAGATTGGTTGCAGAAAAACGTTGCAACCGTAAAATCTTCAACGTTCTTTCGCCCCACGCTTGCCCAAGTTGCGAAAACCAAGCTAAAGTAGGTAGTGTGGTGAGTCAACGTACAAGATACTTATGTTTTCACCGTAGGGACTACGGGTAGAGCCTGCTAAGATAACCGGTGGATACACCGGTGTTCGCAGGAATCTCCCACTTCAAACAGTCCGTAAGGACGTTGAGTGGTGAGTAGTTCAATACTCTTATATCATATTTATTATATTTATTTCTCTTTGCCCTGTTTCTAAATAATAAATTTCGAAACTAATTCTGATAATGCTTCTACTTTTTCTTTTATTTTGTTAGATTGATTCGAGATTTCTTCAATTGAGGCTGCCTGTGATTGGATTGATTGTACCGTTTGAGTTGTTTCCTTAGCTACTTGCGTTGCGGTTTCAGAAACACTCGACATAGAGGCGTTTACTTCTTCTGTGCCGGCAGACATTTCTTCTGTCGCTGCAGATACTTCTTGAATTTGACTAGTGATTTTATTAATAGCTACCATAATAGATGAGAATGCTTGATCCGCTTTATTAGCTGTTTCTTTTCCTTCCGACGCTTTTTGTTGGCCTTTTTGCATTGCATCAACTGTATCTTTTGTATCTTGTTGAATGGCTAGTATTAAATGATTAATTTCATCTGCAGATGCTTTAGACTGTTCAGCTAAATTCCCAACTTCCGCTGCTACCACTGCGAATCCTTTTCCATTTTCTCCAGCACGTGCAGCTTCAATTGAAGCATTTAAGGCAAGGAGGTTTGTTTGTTCAGCAATATTAGTGATCGCATCCAGAGCTTTATCAATTTGCTGTGTACGCATAACAAGTCTCTCTATTACTGTGGATGTTTCTTCAACAACCTCATGAATACTATTCATTTGAAGGATAGATTGTTTAATTACTTCACTACCAGAATTTACTTGTTCTGTTGTTGTGACCGCCACTTCTGTAACCGTTGCTGAAGACTCAGCTACAGTTTGAACGCCAGTCGCAATTTCTTCCATTGATGAAGAGCTTTCTTGTATACTAGTAACTTGTCCTTCTATTTTTTTATCAACTTCGGATATAGTTTGAACTACCTCTCTTGATATATGAGATGCTCTTTTAGTATCTTGCAACATTCCATTGGTAGAAGAAATGACCTCTTGCGTTGTGATTTTTACTTCTCCAATTAATTGTTGTAAGTTATCCAGCATACTATTAAAAGACCTTACAATACTTCCTAATTCATTATCCGATTTATAAGAAGTACGTATCGTTAAATCACCTGCAGATACCTTTTCCATATCTCTTTCTAATAATACAATTGGTTGTCTAATTGCACTTTTAATGATATATCCTATAAAAATAACGATTGCGATTGCTATAATAGAGATACTAACAAACAGCATTATAGTATTTGTTGCACTGGCTGTATTATTTTTTTGTAATTGATCTGCATTATTATTATTAACCTGAATGAGCTCACGAATAGCCTGTACTGCCTTTTTCATATTAGGGTCAACTTCTTTCAGATAATAAGCATATGCTTCTTCATTATTAGATTGTCCCAAATCTTGTACTTTCCTCAGTTGTGTTCTTAATTCATTAAATACTGCATGAAATGTTGTATACAATTCTTTTTCTTTATTAGAACTAACTCTAGACTCAAACTTCTTTATTAACTGATCAGTTTCAGTACGAGCTACATCTATTTCTGCCAAAAGCTCCTTTATTCTTTCCTGATCTTTTGATAGAATAGTTTCCTTTACATTCATATTGATTAGATAAAAATTAGACTCTATAGCTCCTATCCACTGAATTGGTAATAAACTATCTTCATACATCGTATTAGATGCATGCTCCCCTTTTTTCAGGCCAATAAATCCTAGGATAGATAATATTATACAAGCCACACTTGCTATAATTACTAATACATTTAATGTTGTACCAATTTTACTGTTTTTAAAAAACGACAATTAACTCCACTCCATTGTTATATTATGATTAAATAATTTCATTTACATAAATAAAAGACATTTAATTGTTTATATCTATTAAAAAACCGTATAAAGTTTTCTAAAATAAGAAAGTTCATATTTAAATCTAAATTTAAATATAGTCCGTTAAAAAGAACGTGTTTTCATCTATTTATCTAAACACGCTCCTGCTAATATTAAAACCCTATAGTAATTGCTTATTCCATTCTGATTTCCTTTTTTACTAATACATATCTTTTTATATACGATTATCATGCCAGAAGTTTATTGGAAAATGATCATTCTCATTATAAGCTTCAAATTCATAACCTTTTTCTTTTAATCCTTTTATAATTGCTGGAACTGCCGCGACAGATTGGGGATGAATATCATGCATTAAAACAATTTCTTTTGAAGATGTCGCACCTGCCAATACATTTTGCACAATTTTTGCGGCTGCTACTTCAACGGCTAATTTATTGTATTTCCAATCTAAAGAATCAATTGTCCAATCCCATACTTTTAAATCATTTCCGACCACTTGATTTCGAAGTGATTCATTTAAGCCAGGCATTGATCCATATGGTGGCCGTGTTAATTTCGGGGAGTTTCCAATAACATTTTTAATTAAAGATTGATCCTCTTTCATTTCCTTAACATATTCATTATTGGTGTATAACCTTTTAAAATCATGTGTCATGCTATGCATGCCAACATAATGACTCTCTACATGTTCTCGTTTCACTAAATCTGGGAACCTTTTCACATTGTCACCAATTAAAAAGAATGTTGCTTTCACATTATTTCTTTTTAATATATCTAATAGGTTAGCTGTATATTTTCCTGGTCCATCATCAAAAGTTAAATATACAACTTTTCTTTCTTTACCATCAAAACGATTAGGTATTAATTTTCTAAATTCATTTTTAGGAAGACTGCTCACTTGTTGTACACTGTTTTCCTCTTCTGCATTTACTAGCTTAGGATTCGTTATAGATTGAAACATGTAATAACCTATTGCTACTAATGTAATAGCTAACAATACACATAAAATTCTTTTTTTCTTTAGCTTAATTTTCATACCATAATTCTTCTTTCTATCCTATTATTCCGCTATATGTTATTTAACCAAACTCATTTTGCCTTTGTTAGTAGTTTTAATAATCTGGATAAGCCCTATTAATTTCCTGCACTACTGCTCATACCATTTCCAATAATAGTTAGAACTAATGGATATAACACTGGCCCTAATGTAAGGAAAATGTTTAAAATTATAATAAACTTGTATAGGAAACCGTTTTTTTGATTATTAAGATCTAAAAATATCAAGACAACTAATGTTATTATAGTAATTAAATATAATAATAAAATTATCAACCAATAGTACATCATTATAGTAGCATTCCACTTTCCTAATAGTTGGTATGTTATCCCTACAACTATTCCTAATACTGCAGCATTAAAGGAAATAAACAAAGTTCTGTATAGTATTTTAGGGAATATTTTATAATACACCTTTTTATTTGATAGATCTATTAAAATGGCCAAAGATAGATATGCCAGTAATACTCCCACCCAATTTAAGATCCAATCTTGATTTCCCATTAAATTAAACAAAAGTGCAATGCCCCCTCCTAATGCAAAAATCAAAGAGATCATAATATTATTTAAAGCTGATTTCATGATGTTCTCACTTCCTTAATAATTTTTATCGTTTTCCGACAGAAGGCTCCTTCCTCAAAATGTGAAGGTGTGAAACACCAATTTTAGGTGGGAGATGAATGTCGGTTGGCATAAGCCAACATGTTTGCTATCATTTACTTGTACAGATTGCTCTTTGAAAACTGAAGATATGAGGTTGGTTGCAGAAAAACGTTGCAACCGTAAAATCTTCAACGTTCTTTCGCCCCATACTTGCCGAAGTTGCGAAAACCAAGCTAAAGTAGGTAGTGTGGTGAGTCAACGTACAAGATACTTATGTTTTCACCGTAGGGACTACGGGTAGAGCCTGCTAAGATAACCGGTGGATACACCGGTGTTCGCAGGAATCTCCCACTTCAAACAGTCCGTAAGGACGTTAAGTGGTGAGTAATTCAAGATAAAGCATTGATGTTTACTCTTGAGTTGTCCTTTCCTTATTAAAAACTCTTTTTATTAATCGAGAACCTGTTTGATACTATTCTTCCATTACTTCTCTTGAACTCATACTTTCTACTATTCCCCATACAATATGTGTAACTTGATTCAAATTTTGTTTTAAAGCGTTTTTTGCATATAGTCTTTTCTCTCTATATCTATTAATTCTTTTAATAATTTATACAAATAATTATTACTAGCTGTATATACACCGTTTAAAAATGGTTCTAATGTTCTATCTACAAACCCAGATGCTATTCTAACTGCCAGTCTATCAGCCATTTTTTTATTATCAATCCCAATATCTTGTACGAAAATACCCTCATGTAATCTGGTCATCATACCTAAAAACATACAAGAAGAATAATCCTAATCATTTCTCCTTTTATTTATTATTCTCACAACTATGCAGGTGCTTGGAAATTTAATCATACTTTATTATAATTAAGTATATATTAACAACATGTTTAGTATAAGTAAATAAAATTAACTATAATTTAATGTTTTTTACTTATTTAAAGGGGATTACACATATGAACAATATTAATGTTGGTCAAAAAATTATGGCATTTAGAAAAAATGCCGGATTAACTAGTAAACGGTTAGCTGAATTAGCTGATATAACACCTTCCATGTTAAGTCAGATTGAGAAAGGAATCACGAATCCATCATTACAAACACTAAAATTAATTTCTGTTGCATTAAATATTCCTTTATTTAATTTTTTCTTAGAAGATACCAATACAGAAGAATTAGTTGTAAGAGCTAATCAAAGAAAAAAAATAACTTTCCCTGAAAGTGGAAATGTTTCGTATGAGTTATTATCTCCCAATTTAGATGGATCACTAGAATTGGCTTTAATGAATCTGTTACCTCAAACCGCTTCATCTATAGAACCTGTGGCACATAAAGGTGAAGAAATAGCATTTATTATGGAAGGACAAGTAAAACTATATTTAAATGATGAGGTTTTACTTCTCAATACAGGTGATAGTGTTAAAATCCCACCATATGCAAAGCATAAATGGGAAAACACTTCTTTAAACAAAGTCACTGTTATATTCGGAGTAACCCCACCATCTTTTTAATTCCATATACTATCGGATAAAAGTTAGAGAAAATAATTCTCTAACTTTTTGTATACATAAATATATTTTAAGAAAATAAAAAACTTGTCTCTTAATTATATGAGATTAAAAGCTAACAATTAAGAATAGTAAAGTAGAGCTTTTTGATTACATGCTTAAATTACTTTTTAATGTCCAGTACTTTTCCCCATTAGCGTCAAAAGAGAATTCGACCCATCCATTTGGATCTTCACGATAAATAAAGATGTTTGTTCCAGGATTTAGTGTACCAACATTATTTTGCGTTACATCTACATCTGATCTACTTTTAATTTTCAAATCAAATGGATAAGGTACATAGTAATAAGCAGCTGATGATACTATATTTGCGCTCGAACCATCTGCATACATTTTATACGGTATTTCATTAGATAATGCCTCAACATCTAATGTTTCAGGGCTCTTTGGTAATTTTTTTGCATATGTATAGTCTTCTGCACGGAATGGTTTCATACGTTCCATAATACCCGCAATTTTTTTTGCCCAGCCTTTATCTGATGCATATTTCACGTTCATACCAGCTAACGTTGGTCCGTTATAATGCATACCACTTTCTTCTAAATATCTTTCTCGTACATAATTAGCGTTATAAGCAATACTGTCGCCGTACGTTGGTAAGTATTTTGCATATTTAAATGGATCTCTATCATAAGCACGTAATCCGAATAGATTATGTTTTTGATATGCAATTTCTGATTTACCGTATCCAGATTCTAAAATCGCATGCGCCGCTAAATAATGAGCATTCACGCCATATTGATTTTGCGCATTGATAAAATCTTGCCCATGTCCAACTAATGGACTATCTGAATGATATTTTGCAATAAAACTATCAATCTCTTGAGCTGTAATTTTAGAAGTCACCGTTAAATTCAAATCTTCATATGAGGTAGCAGTAATAATCTCTTTTTCCTTTAAAACATTCTTTGGAGTTAGTTGCATCATATCTGTTTTTGCAGTAAGTTGAGCAGCTTCAGCGCGTGTTATGAATCTATTTGGTTGCCAACCGTTATCAGTACCAACGGAGATTTTTAAATCAATTAAAATATTGGCGAACCTTTCACCCCAATGGCCTGTTAAATCGTCAAATTTACTTTGGCCATTATCATTTGCTGTACTTTGAAGTTTATACGCATTTACTAGCATTGCCGCCATAGCAGCGCGCGTTACTTTTCCGGATGGATTGAAGATACCATTACCTTCGCCTTTAATAATGCCAGCTTTTTCTGCTGCGGCAATATAAGGTGTTCCCCAGTGGTTTTGTGAGTCTGTAAAAGATGGTTTTGCATCGTAGTCAATTTGTATACCTAAAACTTTTGTCATAATTGTTGCGGCGGAAGCTCTGTCTAGTGAATCATTTGAGCCAAAATTTCCGTCTGGGTAACCACTTATTACTTGTTTATCCACTAAATAATTAACGGATTGCTCTGCCCACCTTGGAACATCAGGAAATTTGTGAGTATCTGCTAAAATATTAGAAGAATAAGATAATATTGCTCCTGCGAGGATACTTGTTGCGATGAATTTGTGTTTCATAAAAATATACACCTCTACCATTCTATCGTATTAATCAAATTGAGATTTTATATTTTTATATTTACATGCTTATAATCATGATGAAATTATATTAACATGCATTCAATTTGATGTAACGATTATAGTTACTTATATACACAAGTGTCAATGAATGTCTTTTACAAAATTGTATAATATTTACAAAAAAATTATAATTTCGCATTATTGTAATTAACTTATGTATAAGGTTGATTTATTAATTAACTTTTACTTAATTATATTTACCAGTACTGAAAATCGTGTTAATGTATATTTAATAATAGAATAACTAGCTTTTAATAGTTGGTAATAAAATATTTATAATTTGTATATACTTATATTAAAATTTATAGTATAATCGGTCTGTCTGTTATTTGTTTTAATTCATTTGATTGGGCAATCCATTATAAAGAGGATTGCCTATTTTTTTATAACAAAAATATAAATTCTCACAGTAAAATTTAAAGAATTAATCAAGAATATAGTATGATTAATGTATATTCAATATAAATTAAAAAAGAAAAGATGCTATTATCAAGAGGATCTTTACTATACTTTTACTTTTTAGACCTATGCTCGATCTTACCACAGCGAAAAATGGATTTTCTGCTATCTTTTATACACTTGCTTTCTTAGCACATATGTTGAATACTCACGCTTAATTGCTCTTTCACTCTCTTTTAAAAGTTCAAACAAAAACCCGATGTATTATTCCCTCACACGGTATACATTTCTACTTCTATTTCCATCCATTTAAATAGAAAATCAACAATAATACTATCATATTCAAACAATCTAGTTTACTATAATATCATTATGTATAATTTAATTTTATATTTTGTAATATTTAATATCAAATTACATATTTAGAATTTTTATATATTTATTTATCAAGTTTAATGAATACAAAACGCAGGTGGAATATGTTACCATTCCATTAACCTATTAAATATATATTATTCTAATAGGTTAATAAAAAAATAGAGGGTTATTTTTTTATGTCAAAGTCACAAATTAAAAAGGTCGTTGGGGCGCTAAGTTTAACATCTGCTTTACTTATTTCAGCAATGCCTGCAAGTGCGGGTTCAGGATTGATATGGGTTAGAGACAAATACCCTAATGCATATGAATTTGATTATAATGGTGCAAAGGGAACAGTTAAGGTTTTTTATAGGGATAAAAAAGGTAATACTAAAACAAAGATAGAGAAATGCTATATGGATAACAACACTTGTTATGTACCAGATAAATAATAAATGAAAGTAATAAAAACACTCAATTCGAGTGTTTTTATTACTTTCTTATAGACAATTACAATATTTACTTTAAAGTTATTGTTGTAAAAAAATTCTCTTCTAAATGCATTCTTTTTCTATGAATACATTTTTGTATATATGCGTTTTAAATAGTGATTTCTAATAATAAAGAAGTAAATAATTTGTATACAAATAAAGCTTATTAATACAACAATTGAACTTTGAATAACGGACATTTCCTTACTTACTGTTTGTCCTAATTGATGAAACGTTAGAAATGCAAAACTACTATGAACCATAGCCACTATAATCGGTAAGAAAAATAGTAGCATCATTTGTCTTGTCACGATTTGCTTTAACTCACTTTGACTTAATCCTAATTTTGAAATCATTTGATATTGCTCTTGATCACGTTCTAAATCAGTAAATAGACGGAAATATAAAAAGCTTAGCGTAAATACGAAAAATACAATCCCCACCATTATACTTGAGATAGAAAGTAATCCGTTTTGTTGTTTCAATTCAAGCCATCTTAAATACAAAGATGAAAACATATAATAATCCTCTTGATTCTTACCAATAATCTTCATAAGTTTAGTAGAAACTTCATTCGTTTCAGACCAATTTTTAACGATAAAACCGTATATGGTATAATCTCGGAGTACGTTTTCTTGTTGAGCATTTTTGACCTTATTATAAACATCATCAGAGACAATAATAGGCTTTTCGATTAACGATAATTCTGGGATATAAATTGTTTTTTGCACAGAGAGTGGGACCTCTATTTCACCATGTATTATTTCAAAAGTTTTTATATCCTCCGCGCTTTTCTCGTTCTTATTTTGTCGTATAGCAATGCTATCATTTTCATTTGTTAATTTCTCTATTTCATACCCTAATTGTTTTGCATATTCATTATACGTAGATACATTAATTAACGCCAATCCGTTTAGTGTCCTTTTAAATTCTGTTGCAACAAGTTCATAAGAAAATCCATATTCATTTAATTGCTTCTTTATCTCTTCAATATGGGCTTTTTCTTGTATATTCCCCTTATCCGATCGATACGTAAATGCATATGGGGTCTCATGTTTTGCTAGTTCTGGATTTCCAATAGCTGTACAAACTCCAATTGCTGTAAAAGAAACAGCAGATATAATTGTAACGATAAAGAATGTTCTCGCATTATCTTTCATTCGATACATCAATTCTGAAATAACAAGAAGATTGGTTCTTTTAAAGAATGTAGTTTCTCTATTTTTTAAAGTATATAACACATATACACACAATTGATTAAAGAAAAAGAAGGTTCCAAAAACAATTAATAAGACACCTACCCCTACAAGTAGTAACAATCGATTTAAATCCATGTAATTCACTGCAACGATACTGTGGTGCACACAGGAGTAACCTGCCCCAAATAAAATAAGTACCAACATGGATATCCAGACGGAAACTTTCGGCTCAGCTTTTGGTTTTTCCTCTGATTTTATGAGTTCTACAAGCTCATTTATTTTCATCATTTTCGATGTAAATAATGAAATAAGTAGAAATAGAACAAAAAAGGAGATAGCTGTTATTCCCATAGCCTTTAATGGAAAGTAAAATGCTAACCTATGTCCTACTCCCAATAAGTACCCTGTAACTAGTAAAAATAATTTAGAAAAAACTATCCCAAGCCCAATTCCTACCAGTATAGAAGGAATTCCAATCAACATGTTTTCGAAAAAAATTAATTGATGAAGCTGCCGATGAGACATTCCATGTAACATTAATAATCCAAACTCTTTTTTTCTATTTTTTAAAAAGGCACTAACTGAATAGAAAATAAATAAGAATGAAAAGACAAAGATTAAGTAATATGATAGTTGAAATCCTATCTTCCCAAACGTACTCAATATGGTGCTTACATGAGTCAGTTCGCCTTGTAGGTTTGGATGAAAGACAAGTAAACCATAAGTGAAGAAAATCATTACCGCAAATGTGCTACTAAAAAAATGCCCAAGATATATTCGTTTATTCCGTATAACATTATTAAATGCGAGCTGTCGAAATGTCATTTTTATTACCTCCTAACCTAGAAAGACTTTCCACAATATTTTTATAAAATAGTGGGCGATCACCGTTGCAGCAAACTTCATTGTATAACTGTCCATCTTTAATAAATATAATGCGATCACAGTAACTAGCAGCAACTGGATCGTGCGTTACTAACATCATTGTTGCCTTTTCTTCTTTATTTAATAGTGTTAATATCTCCATTACATCTTGAGAGGATTTAGAGTCTAAGTTCCCTGTCGGTTCATCGGCAAGAACTAATTTAGGAGAGTGAATGAGTGCACGAGCTATCGCTGTTCGCTGCGCTTGTCCTCCTGATATTTCATATGTTCGTTTATTTAAAATTTCGTTAATACCTAATTTTTCAGAAATAGATTCTACTCGTTTATTTATTCTTTTCACATTCATGCCTTCTAATACAAGCGGAAGAACCATATTCTCCTTTACTGTTAATGTATGCAGCAGGTTAAAGGATTGAAAGACGAACCCTAATTCCTGTCTGCGAAATAAGGCCAAATCATTGATCGAAAGCTGATATGGATTTTTACTATTAATAAATACATTACCTGATGTTGGCGAGTCAATAGTAGATATCATATTCAATAACGTTGTTTTTCCACTACCCGAAGGACCCATGACCCCAACAAATTCTCCTTCTGTTATTGTTAAATTAATATTTGAAAGTGCCGTGTGTGAAACATTTCCTGTGTATTCTTTACTAAGTTCTTTTACTTCTACTATTTTCATATGAGAAATTTCCTCCAATTTTATCGACTAAGAATGAGATTTGATAACTAATGCCTGTCTATATTTTGACTTATTCAAAATACGAGTAATGTACTACGCATTACTAATTTGTTTCAGCTTTTCTTATTTAAGCTTCCATACTTGTTCGAATGTATTAAACACTAAAATAACTTGTTATTGTACCTCAGAATTTTTAAACATGTTTCTGTTTTTCATTGTAGTAGTATGGTTGTTTTTCTCATATTGAATTATCTTTCATTTTTCTTACACGCTTGAAATGTTTCTGAAAATACAGTCTATGAGGCCAAGAAATATAATTTTTTTGAGAGATAGCATTGAGGAATTTTTCATATGCAATGGACTATATGCTACTAGATTTCCGTATAGATTTTATTTGCAATTCATCGTATTTTCTTTATCGTTCACCAAGTTCTTCCTATTCTTAAAATGGAACAAATTTATTACTTAGAGTGTCTATTACGTGTATTCCTAAAAATATGAAAGGACATATTATTACCAAAAGTAAAGTGATGTAAAAAAGTGTGTATTGAAATACTGCATTTAAATGTTACGAGTTTAATACTTTCACAGGTGAACGATTACAAGTGTAATTAAAAAAGAAACAATCTAAACAGCGTCTGTTCATTCGTCTAAACGTTTTAATTCTGCTTAACCTGTTAAAATTCAACTTCAAACGTATTGTTATCTTATACACACTTTAAATAACATCGGTATTTAAAACACCAAAACAAAATCCATATATTCTTGAAAGAGGTTAAAAATTTATGTTCGTTTTAAACAAGTTCTTTACCATTTCACATTACAAAAAGATTGCACCTGTCGTATTACTATCATGTGTTACACTAATAGGCTGTTCCAATAGTAATATTCCATCTGAATCACCTAAACAAACGAAACAAACAAATCAAATTAAACAAGAAAATACTGGTAATGATTCTTTTGCTAAACTTGAAAAAGAATATAACGCTAAGCTTGGTATTTATGCACTGGACACAGGTACGAATCAAACCGTTGCTTACCATGCAAATGATCGCTTTGCATTTGCCTCTACATCTAAATCATTAGCTGCGGGAGCTCTTTTACGTCAGAACTCAATAGAAGCTCTTGATGAAAGGATTACGTATAAGCGAGAAGACCTTTCTAATTATAATCCAATTACTGAAAAGCATTTGGATACAGGAATGACGTTAAAAGAACTTGCAGATGCTTCTGTTCGATATAGTGACAGTACGGCACATAATTTAATTCTTAAAAAGTTAGGTGGTCCATCCGCATTTGAAAAAATATTGAGGGAAATTGGTGATACTGTTACTAATTCCGAGAGATTTGAACCTGAATTAAATGAAGTAAATCCAGGAGAAACACATGATACGAGTACACCAGAAGCAATCGCTAAGACACTTCAATCTTTTACATTAGGAACTGTACTACCATCTGAGAAACGTGAACTATTAGTAGATTGGATGAAGAGAAACACAACTGGGGATAAATTAATTCGTGCAGGCGTACCAAAAGGATGGGAAGTAGCTGATAAAACTGGTGCAGGATCTTATGGGACAAGGAATGATATTGCAATTATTTGGCCACCAAATAAAAAGCCAATTGTTCTTGCCATCCTTTCTAATCATGATAAAGAAGATGCAGAATACGATGATAAACTTATTGCAGACACAACCAAAGTCGTGTTAGATACTTTAAAAATTACGAATAAAAACTAATGGATTAATAGTTTTCCATGTTTGGCGGTTGTATTCTCTCATATGAATCACCATACATGAACGTCAAAAGATGTTAGAAAACGAAAAAACACGCAGTTCCATTTGGAACTGTGTGTTTTTATTTTGCTAATTGATTTGGGAGAACCGTCTGTGTCATCCAGTGCTTATTTGTTTGTACATGATCTTTTCGAACAAATTTTCCTACCGATTGTGAAAAATCATCATAGTGAAATGTTTTCGTAAACCTAAGTACATAGCCCTCTTGAATGCTGCCAAAGATTGATTTTCCGCTATAGCATAAACGAATCGCTTTTTCATTATAGGGACCACGGTATAACACAGGAACGTGCACAAGGCCTAGCTTTTCACACCATGCAACTGTTTCATCCCACGATAAACATTCATTCTTTTCATTCCATACAGAAAAGACATAAAAATAGGATGTAAGTTCTGTATAGTGAATACTATGACAGGCATATACATTTTCACCACAAATGCGCCAACCTTCTGGAATTCTATAGCCTATACTCCCTTGTAATGTCTTTACCCATGTACGCGAAGGATGATGCATGCTTGATAACGATCTAGCATGCATAGCGTCTTTATATAAGGATGTATTTTCACCGTCTAATTTTTCCAGTACCACCACTTCCTGATTTTGAAACCCGTCCATATTCTGAAGAACGCGGTCATCACTTGTTACCCCAATCGACCAAGGGACGTGCAATGTTCGCGGATATTTCACAAGCATTCTTCTCACCTCTCTACTTCGCAAATGCATCTGCATCACGGAAAAAGTATAGTTTTGTCAACACCTCATCACCACAGTAATGGTAGATTTCACGCATTGCCTCTTCCCCGCCATGTAACATCTTCATATGAAACTCGGTTATCATTAACACTTTCTCAATAAACTCCCATTCGAAACCAAGTTCCATTAAAAAGTGGCAAGCGATATGGGTACTGACATATTCGTGACCATAATACGAATGATAGCCTTTCAGCTTTTTAAATACACGGCAGAACGGTTTCCCTGTATCATGAAGTACTGCAGCAGTTTGTAGTAGAAACAAATCTTCTCCTACATAATTCTCAGTTAAATGTGCATAGACCATATACGTATGTTGACATAATGGTAAGGAATGATAGGGGTTTCCTTGGTCATATTGAAACATGTCAGAAAAGAACGAGATAGCGTTTAGTCTTTCGTAGAATTCTTCATAACTTGGATACCCAGTCAGAAGTTCTTGAAATTCATTTTTGGATATATTGTACGAACCTGGTGTATGCAGAATTTCGATTTGGTCCCATCCTTCCGCTTTTACGGGGAACTCAGCCTTTTTGTACATTTTTTCTAGTATCCGTTCTTCCACCGTTCGTTTTCGCTCTTGATTCCTCTTCTGACATTCCTTATAGGGTGTGTTCACCACATAACATCGTTTTTCTAGATTTGGTATATTACGTAGACGATGCAGTGCTTTCACACGGAATTCCCTTTCAATGTTTGTCGCATCTAAAATGACGTTACGACCATCCTCTAAGTGCTCACGAACACGTTCCATTGCATATCTGTATACCATTCCCGTCTTTCCTTGTTTCGTTTCGCTATAAAACAACGTTTGGCGAAGTTCATCTGTCGAGACGATTGCAGCACGGTATTGTTTTTGAAGCATCTTTGCATACGAGCTTTTTCCACTTGCGGGTAATCCAACAAGATATATAATTGTAGGCATGTCTTCACCTCTCTTCTTCGCGCTATTATCTCATATATTCTAAAATTCTTACAATATGAATGTATTTGAGAGGTTAGAATAATACTTAAATATTGTGTATGTTAGTATCACTCTCTAAATTTTCCAATTCGTCTTGTATAATAACAAAAATATATTTAAATATTTTATATTAAACAACAACGGTAGGAAATCTCTTAGACTATCTAACTTTATACATAAATTACATCAAGACTGACAATAAGAATATAGTTATGAGAACGAAAGCTATTTGATAACTATTCCAAGCTTAATCATTATTATTGCAGGTATTGTACGTATGCTTATATCCAAAAGGTTCCAAAAGTATAAAACCTGAAAAAAAGTATGTTTAAAAAACCAGTATATAACAGTAAGTGAAGATGTATCGCAAAAGGACGAATCTAAAGATAAGGCCTATTTAGTTGCATTTGTATTTGTATTATATTAGGGGTTTTTACCAAGTTTTCCAACAGGTTAATTTTGATAAAAACCCAACTCGTATTCCTATCATAAATAAATACGGGTCACTTCACGGTAGAGATACTCCCAATAAATAGATAAGGTAGATGCATTACGATTATTTAATGCTATCTACTCACTGACTTCTGTGGGTTTTTTACAAAAAAATCAGGAGAGCTACAAACAGATTCATGGGTGTTCCTCTCCTGTCCTTCTTTTATATACACTTAATCGAGCCACTAAGAATATCCACCTAAACAATTACTTCATAAGGGCTTTCTAATTCAAAAACAAAGTCCTAAACAACAGTTCCATTAAAGTTTCTCTTTCTAATATCCCATCTAACTCCGTACGATTAATTACTTCCTATAGGGGTACCGCACCACATCCATCAACTTAAGAAAAGTAAACACCCCAAAAACAAAAAATAAGCTGACTCCTCAAAATAACTAACTGTAGAGAAAGAAAAATCTCATTTAGTGGGTACTTCAAAACCTTAGTTTGATTGCGATGGGGTCACCATATCAAAAAAAAGATAATTGTGCGTTTAGACATATCTTTCACCCACTTCCTGTTCGTTAAGGAACTCGTTATTTTTTTACAGTTTTTTATTATGTAATTCTAAATAACTAATTATAATAGGTGAAAAAACGATCAATAGTTTGGGTACGGAAAGGATTCGAATTTACATTCTTTCTCAATACATATCATGGATAAATAAAGTAAAATATGGGTTGGGGCTATGTCTCATGTTGTGTTAATCCTAACAATAACTAAGGGTACATAATATGCTTTCATACCTTTGAATAATTTTGTTGTAGAAGGGATCGAGATTTAATTGGCTCAAATTGTTGGTATTAATAGATACCTTTGTACTGGGGCTTTAATCTATATGCGTGAGGGCCTTTCCCTAAGTCTTGTCAGGAAGTAAGGAACAGTAAGCAAATAGTTATACAATATGAATAGAGGAGAGGAATGCCATATGAAAATACGTAGTCAAATTACATGTGCAAGTCTGGCCCTTTTAATAGCTGGAAGTTCCCTGTTATATACAACACCAACCTCAATTGTAAAAGCAGAGCCCACTCAAAATGTATCTAGTTCGTTACAAACAAATACGCAACGAGATCATACTTCCGTCAAGCAAGCAATGCGGGATACATTGCAACTTGGATACCCGGGGATACTTGCTAAAACTTCTGAGGGTGGAAAAACATGGGGGTATGCCGCTGGAATAGCGGATCTGAGAACCAAGAAACCAATGAAAACAGATTTTCGCTTTCGCATTGGGAGTGTGACGAAGACGTTCACCGCAACAGTTGTACTTCAATTAGTTGGAGAGAATCGCCTGAAGCTAGACGACTACATCGAAGACTGGTTGCCTGGTGTCATTCAAGGAAATGGATATGATGGTAACAAGATTACTATCCGGGAGATATTGAACCATACAAGTGGTATCGCTGAATACTCAAGGTCAAAAGACGTTGATTTTACGGATACAAAAAAATCGTATACGGCTGAAGAGTTAGTGAAGATTGGGATCTCTCTTCCCCCAGACTTTGCTCCAGGAAAGGGCTGGTCTTATTCAAACACAGGATACGTATTACTGGGTATCCTTATTGAAAAAGTAACTGGAAACAGCTATGCGGAAGAGGTTGAAAATCGAATTATTGAACCACTTGAATTGTCGAATACATTCCTACCAGGCAACTCAAGTGTTATTCCAGGCACTAACCATGCCCGTGGATATGTCCAACCAGACGGAGCAAGTGAGCTAAAAGACGTTACTTATTATAACCCTAGTGCAGCTAGCTCTGCTGGAGATATGATTTCTACTGCTGACGACTTAAACAAATTCTTCTCTTGCTTGCTCGGTGGCAAATTACTGAAAGAACAGCAACTAAAACAAATGCTTACTACAGTGCCTACAGGAAAAGAGGGAATCGATGGATATGGTCTTGGAATCTATGAAACCAAGCTTCAAAGTGGTGTCTCGATATGGGGACACACAGGTGGCATTCTAGGGTTTACTACTCTTGTTGGAGGCAAACTTGGAGGCAAGCATACGTTGGTCGTCAATTGGAATAGTTTAGGTAGAATTGGCAGTCCTAATCCTTTTAAAAAAATTTTACTTGCTGAATTTAATAAGTAGGAAAAAAAGGAAAAATTCATCGTAGTTTTCATAGTTAAAAATATACTTTTCTGTTTCAAAAGCCCCAACTTATTTTCAAGAAAAATGTGGGGCTTTTTTGTTTTGATGGCATTTATTCTCCTTAAGTTGATGGATGTGGGTGGTACCCCCTATAGTAGTCTTTCTATCTATTTTTATCTCATTTGGCTTTCCCAATATTTCTTGTTTCAATTGTTTGATCATTTTGACTGGTACTTGTTCGGTTTCGAAAATTTTACTGTAACCATAATAAAAAAGTTGGGGATTCCCCTAACTTTTTTAAACATCTATTGTCTTATTAATCCTGTGGATGTGACCTGATATGTTCTTTTCTTACCTATATATTCCTGTTTTCCATTCTCAAGGTTAGTTAAAGTCGCTCGCGACTTTTCCTTTGCTGCTTCCCCTTCTATATGAGTAAATTCTATATAATCTCCCACTTTTATAGGTACTGTTTGGATTTCAGCATTTTGTTGTCTATTTCCCATGATTTCCTTATTGTACATAACGCTACCGGATGAGCCTTGGACCTTAATACTTGCATATGTACTATTAAAGTAAGAATGCGGTACACCAGCTTCTAATTTGATTTTCAGCTCTTCTGCTGTTTTATTATAATCTACTTTTGCAATTTCTCGATCACTATATCCTTTTAATGACCATGCAAATTGTTGTCCATCTAGAATTGTTGTCTCTGGCATTTTTTCAACTTTCTTTAATCCCTCTTTAGTAAACAGATACCTTGCTGTCTTTCCAAAAGTCTCATTTTTGTTATTTTCAAGATTCGTTAATGTTGCGCGTGTCTTTTCCTTTACTGCGTCTCCTTCTATATGAGTTAATTCAATGTAATCCCCCACTTTTACAGACACAGTTTGGCTTTCGGTATTTTGTTGTCTATTCCCCACGATTTCCTTATTGTATAATACGCTACCAGATGAGTTTTGGACCTTAATACTTGCATATGTGCTATTGAAGTAAGAATGCGGTACACCAGCTTCCAATTTGATTTTCAACTCTTCTGCCGCTTTATTATAATCTACTTTTGCAATTTCTCGATCACTATATCCTTTTAGGGACCATGCAAATTGGTTCCCTACTAAAATATCAGAATTTCCATTTGTAATTCCTACTTTTTTCTCTACAGTTCGATCAAATATGTCTGTTAATGTAATTTTAGCAAAAGCCGTTTGAGGCAATTGCATAGTTTGACTTACCTCAGTTTGGTAGGACTTAATATTATCAATTACTTTCAAAGGTTGTCCCATTAACTTTTCATTGTTATAGATTTCAATTTTCCCTTTAAATTGTGGAGTACTTTGTTCTTTCAATTTCCAAGAAACATTTAATTTCTCATCTTCAAAGCGAATATTTTGAATATCAAAATCCAAAATTCCCATTTCAGGTTGACTAGGCTGAATTATATTAAAACTTTTTCCATTACCAATAGTTGATTGAGTATTTCCTCCTGCCTTAACCCAGAGATATTCTGAAGTTGCTCCTCCATCGTATTGATAGGACGTATCATGTTGCCCAGAGATACGCTGATTATTCCAAGAATTCCATTGTTGATCTGAAACTTTTCTACTGTATCCATTTTTAAGGCGTGCTTCTCTTACATCTTGTCCATTACCAGCCCAGTCCTCTTGAAACATCGATAGACCATAGTTAAATGCAACATTCGCAACTGGATGATCCATAATAGCAACTAACTTCCATTGATTTAATTTATTATCTTTTATCCACTGGCCAAACTTTGTATGGCCATCTTCTTGCCAAGAACGTAGAGTCATTCGATACCATTCACTATCTTTCCAATTATAAGTTGTTTGTACCTTCAGACCTGTTCCTTCTCCACCAAATCTACTGGCTTCTGAAGTCGGAGATAAATATTCAGCTTTTATTGCTTGGTTTGATGCTATTGGATCCCAAAGCGCAAAATGAAGAGTACGTTTACCGGTTTGATCAAAACCACTTTGTTGTTGGAAGCCAGCATAACCACCACCCTCTCCCCCCTGATTCCAGTTATGCACAGCCCAATACGTATAAGGTGCTGTTTGGACTGGTGACCAGTCTATGCTAATAATATCTGAAGCAGCAGTATTTTGTGGTGTTACATAAACAGATGGAGCATGAGATCGGATTGCTGCCTCTGTACTAGAAATTGGTGCTCCATACATTGACATCATGGTGCAAGCCGCAGTAATTATAACAATCTTTTTTAGTCTTCTATTTATTTTTTCTTTAAACATAACTTCCTATCTCCTTTTAAATTATTTTAGTTACATTGAATAATAACGATGTACATACTATTAAACAAATTATGTAAAAAAATAACATTAGCTATACTACCTAGTTATGTTTAATGTTTTTTTCACTACTATTACTAATCAAATTATAGTATTTTGTAAGAAAATCGTATGATTTGTGACTTAATGTTGGCTAAAAATATTGTAAAAATTCATAAATATATAGTTTTAGATTATTATGCTGAAAGACTCCTTTGATATTTCATGATTTTTCAATAGATTTATTTCCTTAATTACTCACACTATTAACTAAAAATTTGTTTACGGAAATAACATTATGTAAACATACATCGTGATAATTAGATAAAATAGCTTATCAATTTGCACATGTCTTTTCAATACATTAAAAGAGCCCACAAAAAACGTAGACTCCTTTAGTTATCTAAACATTAAATATTGCAACCAACCAAAAATTAACATTAAATTCTTATGTTAGCTTATTTAATATTTAATGAAGTAGATAATGTATTCCAAGGTGCATTTGTAGATGTGTTTTGATATTTGAATTGTCCATTTTGCTGTCCCGAAGCATCCCATTTATATTCCCATCCATCAACTGTTCTATCACCATTAATATCAATCATCTTAGAATCTACTTTTTTTAGTTTTTGTCCACTCATTTGAGCAATTGGATTTCTACCATATCCCATTTCATTTGTATAAATGTATAAATAGCTTCCTCCATGATCTTTAACCGTACTTAAATTGTTTGCACCAATAAATTCAACTCCGCCTAATTGAGATTCAACTTTTACTACATTTAATGATGTTAATGGTGGTGCAGGTGCTGCAGATACATCTGTCGCTAAACCAACTGTTGCTCCAACTACTAATGATGAAACCCCTACGATCATTCTTTTTAGCATTCAATCATCCCCTTTATATTAAATACAAATTGATTCTATCATACTAATTTCATACATTTTGTTCCCTGTGAAAGAGTTAACAAAAAGTACCTATTTATATATGAAATTATGCATATTCATTGCATCTTTACTATTTGCATTTACCATTAATCCTACTACAGCATAATTGGTTCTCTAACTTGATTGAATTTCAATACTTGGACTCGTTTCAAGGTGACTTTTGTCAGATCTAATAAATGGTGCGTAGTTCGATTATTTAACAAATAAAAAATAGAATTGCAAATCCAACTCAATTTAATTTGGCTTTTCCTCTAGCATTATAAGCAAGATCCACCACTTGCATCGATTAACTCACCAGTTATCCAACGGCTGTCTGATGAAGAAAGAAAACCTACAATATCAGCTATATCATTTGGTTCTCCCCATCTATTAAAAGTCGATAAACCTGCAGCATATTTTTGGCCATCTTTATTCCCCAATGTCTCAGCGTTCATTTCTGTATTAATTATACCCGGGAGAATTGCATTTACTGTAATACCACGAACACCAAGTTGTTGTGCTAAAGTATGAGTAAGTGTATTAATTGCCCCCTTAGATATACTGTAGGCAAAAACACTTGGAGAGGCTACTCGTGTAACAAATGATGAAATATTGATAATCCGTCCTCCATCTTTTAAACGTGGCAAAGCCTTTTGGATAATGAAAAATGGAGCCTTCACATTAATATTCATAACCTCATCAAAAGACTCCTCTGTAGATTCCTCTAACGTTAAAATCTGCCCAATTCCAGCATTGTTTACAAGAATATCAAATGAAGTATTACCTATATGTTTTTGAAGAGATTGATCCATCATTAAATACAAGTTATTAATGCCTTTCAAAGTACTTAAATCTGCACTGATTGCAAATGCGGCACCGCCATCTTGTTTAATTTTATCCACTACACTTTCTGCTTCTTCTTTTCTTTTACTATAGTGCACTACAACTAACGCACCAGCCTGTGCCAAATGTAAGGCAATACTTCGTCCTATTCCCCTACTAGCCCCTGTTACTAATGCAACTTTCCCCTTCAATTTATTCATCTCATCATCCCCTTGTTTAGAATTCTACTTAGTTATATCACAGGATACTCTTTGATATGTTGCTCTCTAATTTGGTTTCCTTAAAGGACCAAGATTGTATTGATACTAATTTTATTTCATACTAAACATCTAATTTTCTTCTTATGATATAGTGCACCCATGTCCGTTAAGCTAGGAAAAGTGAATACCACAAACAAAGAAAACTATTAGTTTTAGATTGTAGTACTTGAAAAATATCTAGTTTCTAAACCCTTGTTAAGAAGCCACGATGAGCAATTATACTAAACCAATAATGAAAAAAGGGTTTGATATGAATATCAAACCCTTTTTTACTATGTATAATTATTTCACTGCTTCTCTTAATTCTTTTCCAGCTTTAAATGCCGGTGCTTTAGAATCAGTAATTCACATTTCTGTAACATTATTATATAAGGTTTTAGCGGATTATGTGCTAAACTTTATTCCAAGAAGTCCTTTACTTTTAGAATCGACAATTCTTCAATACCCTTAGACTTACCCTACGTCCCCTGTAGGGCTTTTTTCGATAAACTAACATACTTCTTGTACACTTTCTAAATGTTATCTCTGCAATTTTGTATCCACTTCAATGTTAAATTGAACGAATATTAAGATATACTCCCAAGGGTGCTGATACATACTTTCTTTAAATCAGAAAAAACAAATCCTTATCTACACAGTTTTTGAGTGCCTTATGACGTCTTTTTTTTTGCAAAAGAGCCTTCACAATACATATATAAATAACAAAAAATATATGGACTCTATTTTCTAATCCATTACACTTATTCCTATCTTAATTAACTCTTTTTAGAGTTAATTTCGAATCTTGCTTTTGAGTTCTAAACCCTAATGCGATAGCAGCTCCAATACAGCTAGAAAAACAACCAATAAACAAATACGGGGATGGATCTGACTCACCGATTAAAACGGAAGCTATTCCTCCAATTACAGGGAATAGCGCCACCATATACCCACTTCGAGCCCCTCCGATTTTTTCTACAAGCTTCAAATAGAATAACCATGCTACAAAAGAAGCAAACAGAGTTAAATATAGCAACATACCTACATATGAAAATGATGTGGGAAACGTAACTTTTTCCCCTTGAAATAATACAATTCCCCCCATCAATATACTACCTACTGTAAATCCAATTGCATTTGCATAGATAGGATTCACCTTGTGTTTTGCATTTTGTGCCGAGCTCGCATCACCTGTTGCTGTAAGAAGCGTACCTAAGATTGCGACCATAATTCCTTTTATATCATTAAAACCTTGAAAATTATTTAAATTCGGATAGATAAGAATGCATACTCCTAATACACCTAAAATTCCTCCAACCAAAACGTGTGAATGTAACTTTTCTTTTAAAAAAATTCGAAGAGCGATTGGGGTCAAAATCACCTTTAATGAAAAAATTAACGTTACAATTGCTGCAGAACTCAAAATTGTAGCGTAATAAAGGCATAAATAGCTTAATGCAAAGTTACATATACCAAAATTCATTATAAATAAAATATCTTTTTTTGTTGGCATCCCTCTTGGTCGAAGGAAACAAATAAGAATCAAAAACAAAAAAGCTGTCATAACTAAACGATAAGTTAAGGATAGTTCTAAGCTGACAGGAGTTCCTTGAATTTTTACTGCAATAAAGTTGAGTCCCCATACAATCAAACAAAATATGTACATAAATATTGTCATAAACTTTCTCCTAGATTAAATTTTTTATAAATTCATTATTTATTTATACTGTCATTTCTAAAAGGGACAGTTTACAATAAATACAAATGACAGATGAGGTATTCAAATAATGAAGGAACTAATATTTAACATAAATCGAAAAAGTAAAAATCCTATGTATCAACAAGTTTATCAATATATACGAACTCAGATTTTATCTGGTAAATTAGAACAAGGTAAAAAATTGCCATCCATTAGACAACTCGCTACCCAATTAAAGGTCAGCAGAAACACAACCCAGGTTGCCTATGAACAACTGCAATCGGAAGGATATATTCGAAGTGAAAACAAAAAAGGATTTTTTGTAGAGGCTATTATATCGGATGAAACACTAAATTTTGAACCTATCAGAGAACTGCATCATGAAACAAATCATACTGCCATGAAAACTATTGATTTTAAGATTGGGACAGTGGATCAAGAAAACTTCCCTTTGAAAAAATGGAGAATGATTACAAACAAAATTATTAAAGACTCTAGCATGTTTTCATACGGAGAAAAACAAGGCGACATTAAATTAAGGAAAGCACTAGCAGATTACTTATTTCAATCAAGAGGAGTGAATACTTCTGCAGAACAAATTATTATTGGTAGTAGTACACAACATTTGTTATTACTTTTGTCACTGATGCTAAAGACAGACTATCATTATATGGCAGTAGAAGATCCTGGGTATGACGTGGCAAGGGAAATTTTTGTTCTTCAATCATTTAGTATTGATCCAATTCCTGTAAAAAAACGTGGCATTCAAGTCGATCTTCTTTTAAAATCGCCTTCTAGACTTTTATATGTCACTCCTACTCACCACTTTCCTTATGGAGTGACCATCCCTGTCAATGAAAGACTAAAGTTACTTGAATGGGCAAAAAAGGTGGAAGGCTATATTATTGAGGATGACTATGATAGTGAATTTCAATATATCCATCAACCTATACCGTCTCTTCAAAGCTTAGATTCCAATGATAGAGTGGTTTATTTAGGAACTTTTTCAAAGGCACTCCTTCCCTCTATCCGTGTCAGTTATATGGTTTTGCCTAGGCGGCTAATACATGAATATAAAAAGATACTCCCTTTGCTTGAACAAACATCCTCATCTATTCATCAGCGTACATTGGCAACTTTTATGAATGAAGGATATTGGTACTCGCACTTAAGAAAGATGAAATCTTTGTATAAACGTAAAATGAATCTATTAACTAGGGAATTATCAAAGCACTTTAAGGAATATGTCAAGATTAAAGGTGGTAGCTCCGGCATTTTCGTTATTATTGAAGTGAAAACAAAAATGAGTGAAAAAATGCTAATTGAAAGAGCACATGATCACGGCATTATAGTATATCCTTGTTCAAAATATTTCTCGGAATATTCACCAGAATATCCGCATATTCAACTTGGATTTGGTAATTTATGCGAAGAAGAGATAATAAAAGGAGTATCACAATTAGCAAAAATTTGGTTCTAATAGGAAAAGAGATAAAACAATTAATGAATAATTTTATTTAATTATGAATAGAAATCCCTTTAGTATTTTGAAGTTTTTTACACAAATTAATATTTTTCTTTTTTAGTATAAAAAAGACACCTTTAAGGTGTCTTCCTCCAAATTAATAACCGAATGTTATATCATAAACTTTCTCAATAATTATGAACTTAATCATTACTTTTAAATATATCCTTTTAACATATTTTTTGAGAAACGATTTGGATATAGAGCAATAAGCATTTCATATGGACTTCCTTTCCAATAGCGTTTTAACGGTGTCAATAATTTTTGTTTTATTAGCCATTTTTGATTAAATACTTTTAATAGCTGTTTTTCATCCAATTTTTCTTTTTCTTCAATAGTCCACCTTAACGCCTCTAATGCTTTACGTTTAGACCAATATCCAACAGGAGTAACTTTAAATTCCCATTCTTTAAAACGGTCTCTATACAAATCATTAATCATTCTAAACGGACTATTCCCCCAAAACATTTGACATACTGATGCTAATCCATGGGTTTTTAACCACTTTATATTGTATATATCAAGCAATTGTTTAGGAGTTAATCTCTCTTTTTCTTCAATGGTCCATTTCAATGCTTCTAATGCTTTTTCTTTAGTCCAAAAGTTATTAGGAGTCATACCAAATTCCCATTCTTTAAAACGTCTTGGATAAAGATCATTAATCATTGCATAAGGGCTACTATTCCAATACATAGCCAGAGGTGCGCTAAGCTTATTTTTTTTCAACCATTTTTTCCCGTATACTCCTAAGAGCTTTTCTTGTGAAAGGCCCTCTTTTTCCTCAATAATCCATTTCAAAATTGTTAATGCTTTTTCTTTAGTCCAATAATTTAAAGGAGTCATACCAAATTCCCATTCTTTGAATTGATTTGGGTACAAATCATTTATTGCTTTAAAAGGGCTATTTTCATACCTATGTTTGAGTAATCCCCGTAGCCTATATTTTACAATTAATTTTGTGTTCCATTTTTTTCTTATGTCTTCCTTATTCCATTTTAAAATACTGTTAAGCAAATATGTTATTACCCTTCGCGCCATTTTATTATCTATATCTTCTTTCCATGTATTTGGAGGGAATTTATTTCTTTTTCCATCTAATATTTCCTGATAAATATCTTCTATAGCAACTTCTTTCATTAACAATATATAAATCCTCCTACATTTTGTATTAATATTTATACACTATCATTATTTTCAATCAATATATCTACATTAAATAATATAAATAAAACCCAAATTAAAAGCAACACAAAATTTGTTTTTTATAAAAATTCTAATAATTAACTAAGTAAATTTTTATTTTAATTTTCTAATTATTGGTTTATACTAATCTAGTATTGTTATATTTAAATATAAGGAGTGCATTCGTATGGAGAAGCTTAGTAAAAGCGATATTATTCGTACTGTTCCGCAAAGCGGTTTTTTCGGACACCCTAAGGGGCTGTTTACCCTATTCTTTACAGAGTTTTGGGAGCGATTCTCTTACTATGGGATGAGAGCAATATTACTTTACTACATGTATTATTCAATCTCACAAGGTGGTTTAGGGATGGATCATGCGACCGCAGCGTCAATTATGGCCATCTATGGATCTCTCGTTTACATGTCTGGCATTATTGGTGGCTGGATTGCAGATCGTCTATTAGGTTCAAGTAGAACGATTTTTTGGGGTGGAGTTTTAATTATGATAGGTCACCTGATTTTAGCACTACCAGGAACTATAAGTACTTTATTCATATCTATGGTATTTTTAGTACTAGGTACAGGTTTATTAAAGCCTAATGTATCTAGCATTGTTGGTGATTTATATAGTGAAACAGATACTCGACGTGACTCAGGTTTCAGTATTTTCTATATGGGTATTAATTTAGGAGCTCTTTTATCTCCTTTTATTATAGGGACACTTGGTCAAAAGTATAACTTCCACCTAGGTTTTGGTGTTGCTGCAATTGGTATGCTATTGGGCTTAATTATTTTTGTTCTTACAAAAAAGAAAAACCTTGGTTTAGCAGGAACACAAGTCCCAAATCCTTTAACAGACATCGAAAGAAAAAAAGTTATTAAACAGTTTAGTATTGGTACAATAGCTATAGTACTATTTTGTATTTTAACGATACCAACAGGTATTTTAACTATTAATCGATTTACTTTATTAGTAAGTATTTTAGGTATTCTCATTCCAACTGGTTACTTTATTTTTATGTATCGTAGCCCAAAAACTACAAAAACTGAAAAGTCTCGTTTAATTGCTTACATACCATTATTTATTGCTGCAACAATGTTTTGGGCCATTCAAGAACAAGGAGCTATCATTTTAGCTTCATATGCTGATCAGCGTACTCAATTAAAATTGGCCGGGTTTGAACTGCAATCTTCATGGTTTCAATCATTAAACCCTATTTATATTGTTTTGTTAGCACCAGTATTTGCTTGGTTATGGGTAAAGCTTAATTCACGTCAACCAAGTACGGCTAATAAATTTGCTATTGGTTTATTATTTGCTGGTTTATCTTTCTTAGTTATGATTATCCCTGCATATATCCATGGTACAGAATCCCTTGTAAGCCCTATGTGGTTAGCGATTAGCTTCCTGTTAGTAGTAATCGGGGAACTTTGTTTATCACCTGTAGGTCTATCAATTACAACCAAATTAGCACCAGCTGCCTTCTCTGCTCAAACAATGAGTCTATGGTTCTTAACTAGTGCAGCTGCACAAGCTATAAATGCTCAAATAGTTCGATTATATAATCCTGGAACAGAAATTATTTATTTCGGTGCGATTGGTGGCCTTTCAATCATTTTAAGTGTAATTTTATATTTTATGGCTCCAAAGATTCAAGTTTTAATGAAAGGCATAAAATAAAAAAACTGTGCTAAAAACTTGTTATAATTCAGGTTTTTATGCACAGTTTTTTGAATAGTTATTTATTTTTTCTATAAAAATAATTTAATAAGGATTATTTATATGTTTCTAATTTGCTAACTGATTATCGTTATTGCAAATTAAAATAATAAATTATGAAAACAAAAAGAAAATGATGGGTAATATTCACCAATATAACTTAATCTATATATATGTAAAATTGCATTTAAAATTTTCTATATCAATGTTATAATAAAGTAAATCAAGAAGCATCCAACATATTTTGATTAATCACTACATTTTCTTTTATTGTATGTCAACGTATAAAAAGGCACTTTTTAAAGTGTCTTTTTATACGTTATAAAGTCAATACACTAATTTCATACTTCTTCTTTATTTTCTTCAACATTAGTATCCTCTAAAACTCAAAGTATTGCTATTGGATTTTTGAAATAGTCCCCCCATACCCATCAAGCAAGGAATTAAAAATGATTCTATCTTAAGAACCGAAAATAGCTATTAAAAATATAGTTATCAGTTTTATTTCGATTTTCCTTGCACCCAAGTAGCAATATCATTTATAACATACTCAGGAATATTAGCTGGGCTATTATATTCATCAGGTTTACTTAACTCCCCATTTTTTAAAAAATCAAATTTGATTATAATAACTAATTTTTTCGCTCTTCCATAAAATCTTCAATAATTATCGGTTTTTGGTGGAGAATGTGGCATTTGCCTATATGGTTTACTACAGGTTTTACAGACATTAATTTAATCAAATATATTTTGTGTTTTATGATTGCAATTATATCTACTACAATAGTCATGACAACATTTTACAATTTAAATCGCAGTCTAATTATTCCAATTATCATCCACTTTTTCTTTAATTTTTTTTATATAAGATTTGTAGACATAACACCTTATTTAAAAAAGGAAGAACCCTAATCTCACAAAAGATCCTCTTTTTTGTTCTATAGATTTATGCATTTTTTATACATTTCTATGATAGCGCGGTTTTAAGCTTCTCATTTGTTACAGGATTAGTCAAAAAACTGTATAAAATTTTGCATACTCTTAGTGTGTTTTTTCCAAAATGAAGGCGGTCCCCCATGCCCGGCAACTTAAGAATTCAGAACTACCCCAACACGAAAAACGGGCTCAATTCCTATGGGCACCTACAAAAAGATGAAATTTTCAATTTGGGACCATCAAAATGTTAGCTTGATGTCGATGTGGAAACGCCTCAACAAACAAAACATCTAGAATTGACACCTTGAATTATTTTATCAAGATGTTACAATGTGAATTGTACGATGAACACATTTTACTTTCTTATTACCACACAGAAATTGTCCCCTAGCTCTTGCTAGGGCTTTTTCTGTGTACCGTATTAATTGCATCATGAGTATACACACGTTTTAAACTCACCTATTTACATAAAAAGAGTTACAAAAACTGAGTAAGTCAGAATTAACAAAAGTGGTAGCAGAAAAAGCAGAGCATACACAAAAGAATGTAGCTGCAAGAACACAAACTGTATTAGATACGTTAACAAACGTTCTAGCAAATAGAGAGAAAGTATATATTCTTGGTTTTGGTACAGTTGAGGTATGTAAAAAATCTGCACGTATAGATAGAAGTAATTATATATAATTTTGAATTCTATTATTCTAAAAATTAATAGACAGTATATTATAAATGTAAAATAGGAGAATATAACAATGATTCAGAAGATACAACATTATTTATATCATTTAAAAACACCATGGTTTATACTAGTCATGACTTTTGCATCTTTCTTGTTACCAATGCTAACTAGCTTTCTACCGGGAAGTATACAAAAAAATCCTATTGAAGATGAAGATTTATCAGTTCAAATAGTCGATGGTATAGTCCTTGCACCTTTATTAGAAACCGCTCTATATCAAATGTTTGTATTTTGGATTTTAAGATTAATTCCCGGTATGGAAAAACACAATAAATCAATTATCTTTATTTCAGCTTGTATATTTGGATTGAGCCACAGTTTTGGCTATACTTATATGTTATATGCTGGAATTATGGGATGGGTATTTGCATACTCTTATTGGAATTATACACAGAAAAAAGAAAATGGACATACTAAAATTTCAGCATTTTGGATTGTATGGAGTATACATATCTTACATAATATTGTTGTCTTTTTAGCTAAAAATTTTTAATCTTGGATTGATGTGACGGTACCATTAGTACTGCCCTAATACGTTACAACTTTTTTATAAAACGTTGTAACGTCCTATGTTTTTGACCATTCTGTACAACGATAACTTTGGTTTACTGATTTCACTTGTAATCTGGTAGCCTAACCTCTGATACAATTTAATGGCAAGTTGGTTCTCTTTCTTTACCGTTAGAGAGCATTTGGCAAAGCCTTGCAGTGAAGCCTGTTCCTCGGCAAACTCAAGTAGTCTGGTACCTATCCCCAGTCCTCGACTTTCAGGCAATAAGGCGATTGTTCCGATGTGAAACTCGTCATCTTCTCCCTCCTTCAAGGTAATCATGGAATAAAGCATTTTGATATTCAGAATATTATAAAAAACAAAGTCCAACTTTCCGAATGAAAGCAGCTGTTTAAAAGTGGGCCAAGCAAGACGATTTAAAACGGGGATGGGATAGCAAGTAATCATCCCTAGAGTTTTCCCATCCATTTGAGCTTCATAAGCGTATTGATGACTAAAACGGTTGTTCCCCTTCCGCCATAGCTTACAAAAAGTCCCTTCGACTGCGTTCTTCTCCTCAGATCCTGCAAGTGCAAACGCCATGTATTCCAATGCCATTACATTTAGCTGGGCGCCCACCATGGATTGATGAACAGCCTTTACAATAGAGATTTGATTCATTTCCCAGCCCTCCTTTTCGCTTTCTATATTATTGATTTTAATTATCATGGATTTATATCAGTTCACTCCCTTCTTAACCCATCCTTAGCTTTGAAACCATAATAAAATGTATTTAAAACAAGCTCTGCAGCAGATTTTTTAGCCACATTTCCTTCATGTACCTGTTCCCAGGTATGAAAAACTAGGGCATAAAGCGTATTCAAAATCCATTCGCTGCTAACCGTTTGCTGAAAGTAACCTCTTTGTTGTAACAACTCAATAACGCGTCGTATAGGTTCCCTCAGCTTCTCTTCAGCTTCACCTAATTCTTTGTTGTTAAATACAGATGCATCATGACCTAGAAAATAGATTTTGTCACCTAAAGGGATTAATGCTTCAATGAGTTCTGGAATATAGTTTTCGCTTCTTTCCTCATCCAGTGGGATCTGGTTTACGGTATCACTTACCAGTTGTATAGCCCGATGGCCCAAGAACAACATCAATTTCTCTCTGCTTTCGACGTAGCGATGGAGTGTAGCAATGCCAATTCCCGCATATTCCGCAATTTCATTCATCGAAGCAGTAGGATTTTCAACAAGCAATATAGTAGCCGAATCAAGAATTGCATTAAATCTCGCTTCCTTTAACGTTGATAAGTCTTTCTTCATCGTCAATCTCTCCCTTTTTCTATATAAAGTCTTCATTTTTTGATAGATAAATATATCATTTGATATTATGATAAACAATCCCAAACAAAGTGTCCAGCTGCTGAATGTAGCTTTACAAAAGAATTATATTACTGAAACTGATAGTACTTGAATGTTTCATTTTTAGCATTTCATTATTTAGATGACGATGAAGAAATTAATTTTTTATGTAATACATACAAAAGCTAAAGGAAATGGTACTTTCTGCATAAAGTTATCGGTTCACTTTAAAATTCACTTCCGGGTATTTGGTCATCAGCCTTTTAAGGGTTGAGCCGTCATCCTTCTGTTTTACATACTGGTCAAAAAATGCCAGGCTGAATTCATTTATAATGCGATGAACTTCCTTTGGATTTTCACCTGGGCTCTGTAACAGTGGGGAGAACAAATGTAAATCAGTGAAGCTTGTATGATCTGTATGAGGAATGACCATTGACATACCACCGCCAGCTAACCCACGCTCATATCGTTCCGTCACTTTATCGGGATCTGCTTCATCAGGCTCTACTGCACTCATGAGCAGAAATGGTTTTCCAATCCCACTTTCAGGTAAAATTTCCCCATACAAAGCGCCATCCATATTGATAGCTGCTTTAACACGAGAATCTTTTGCAAGTATTTGTGCTGCGGTAGCTCCACCGTAAGAGTGCCCAAACATTCCAATTCGTGAGATATCAAGCCTTCCTGTAAAGAAGCCGGTCTCATCGTTTTGGTTAAGTTTCTCTATCTGATTAAGCACAAAGGTGACATCTTCCTCCCATAATTTTATGTGGCTATCCCCTGCGTCATCAGTTAAATTGAAGGGCTGTACGTAAGCAACTCGATCATCTGGAAAGACGGTAGCTGCAGTATCAAAGGTATGATCGATACTTAGAACAATATAGCCTTGACTAGCCAACTCCTCAACTTCAAACGTGTTTTGATTACGAAAACCATTAAAACCATGAGAGAAAAGTAATATAGGATAATGATTCTCTGAGTCTGAGAGTTGTAAATCCATAAACGAGTGAGATTTTACCAATTCCAAGTGGCTGAATGCAAATGCAGGAATGGACAATGTTTTTTCCAATCCCTTGGAGAGCTCATTTATGTTACGAATATAAGGTTCTTGGTCCCCCTTGCTTTTTTCAGCTGCAGGATACCAAATTTGCACCATCAGTTCGCGGCGATCAGTTGGATTTTGCGAATATGGTTCATTTCTTTGACGATCAACCCAATGATATAGTTTCGTACCGACCCTATGTGGGCCAGTTGGTTCTTCAAATGAAAATACTGGCATAAGTAAGGGGAGCGCAACTGCTACTGACAAATAGATGCACAACAACAAAGTTTTAACTATGAATATACCCCGGCTTCTAAAGCCCTTTTTCCGCCCAGCTAATAAATAGCATAAAATCAAGATAACTGGGGATACATATGCCGGAATCATCTGCCATCTAAAACCTTCTACCAATAGCTGAACTGTAACCATTACAACAGCAACCAAAGTAGCTAATTTAGACCACTTTTTCGTTTCTCTGCCTACTAACAGTATCCAACTCAATAGACTAAAATTCACAACTATCAAAACGACTTCCCAGAAATTCATTGGCCTATCTCCTTTGAATGCATTTTACTTCTAATTAAAGAGGTAATTTTCAATCTGAGCAAAAACATATGAAGCACCTATATAGTTGCACCAATTATGCTTAATAATCGTTTCATATACTCCTTTCTTAAAATTAAAAACTTAAAATGCCCAGCTACCTTTACGGAAAATTGGCTCTACAGTTCCATCTGGTAAAATACCATCGATGTCCATCTCACTGTTGCCAATCATAAAGTCCTCATGTATTACTGAAATATTTGCACCTAACGTTTCGAGTTGATCGTTTTCTAAATCCCTTCCATCCTCTAAGCAAGTTGGATAAGCTTTACCAATCGCTAAATGGTTCGAGGCATTTTCATCAAACAATGTATTAAAATATAAAATCTCCGATGCTGAAATTGGCGATTCATGTGGTACAAGTGCTATCTCACCTAAATAGCAAGCGCCTTCATCCACATTAATAAGCTCCTGTAATAAATCATGTCCTCTCTGTGCTTCAGTTTTAATAATTTTTCCTTCTTCAAATGTCAGTTTAAAGCCTTCGATAATATTCCCTTGGTAAACTAATGGTTTTGTATTGCTTACATAGCCATTTACACCTTGTTTCATCGGTAACGTATAAACCTCTTCCGTCGGCATATTAGCCATAAAGATAGTATCATCTGGGGTTTTACCACCTCCAGTAATCCATTTATGCTCTGGTGCTAATGCAATTGTTAAATCAGTACCTGGTGCTGTATAGTGAAGCTTCGCATATTTTTTATTGTTCAGTAGGACCGCACGAGATTCTAAATTTGCTACATGTTCACGCCATTTTTCAACAGCATTGCCTTCACCGATACGAACAACTTTAAAAATAGCCTCCCATAATGCTGGTACTTGCTCCTCAGCTGCTAAATTCGGGAACACCTTGGATGCCCACTTTGATGAAGGAACTGCTACCATCGACCAAGCTATTAAATCCTTCATTACGGCGTTGCGATTGTTTTCTAGAGCAGCTCCTGATACCTTTTGATAGGTAGCTAGACGATCAGCTGAAATACCTGCAAATTTATCAGGGTCTGTAGCATCTATTATTAATAGTGCGCCTTTACGTTCGATTAGCTCATCATTCATTTTGACTATCCATTCTGGGAAACGATTAAATTCTTCATCTGAGGCATGATCAAAGTATGCACGATCTATTTTCTCATCCGAAAAATTAACATGAACACGACCTGCCCCAGCCTTATAGGCCTCTTTTACAACTAAACGGACGAAATCCAATGCATCCACTGATGTATTGACTAATAAATATTGCCCTGGTTGAATATTGACACCAATTTTCACCGTAAGTTCTGCATATGCTTGTAATTTTTCTTCAAAAGTCATATTATTTACCTCGCTTTTATCCAATAATTTTGAATTCCCCTTACTAGCTTGCCTTCATACCATACTTTGTGAATAGGTTTTTCAGGATTTTCTCTTGTCTATTTTTACGTTTTTCATCAAGACACGATAACAACTAATGGATTTTTTCAATTCATTAGTTATCTCTTAAAATTAATTTAGTTACTAGACGAGAAAATATTTCAATGAGTTTCGATGTTTTTACCAAATAATCCAATTCAAGGGTTTCAAGCACTACTTAAATTTATAGCGTTCTTTATTGTATAAGCTCACTCATTTCTTCCCAATCTTTTCAATGCTGCTGCACCTAAAGGCTTTCCAGCAATTTGGCGTTTTACAATCTCAATCACACCTTTCTTTGTATAAAGTCATTTTTGATAGATAAATCTATCATTTAATAAAAATATAAATCATTTAAAATGAATTTTCAAGCAATTAAATTTATTTTTTCAATTTTTTGGTAGCATTCTATGTAAAACTGGATTCTAACAAAGGTAGCGATAACGGTAAGATCTTTATACATAAATGAATAAGAAATTACTGCTAAATATTAACGAGCCGATGTACTCTTAGCTGGGTAAAAATCCGCTTTTTTGTTTCAAAATTTGCTTAGTATATATTTTCATTAAAATGTGGCGGTACCTCACCATCATCGCATGCCCATCAACTTAAGCATTTTATAACACCCCAAAACGAAATAACGGTCTTCTTTCTATTGGTTAATGAGGAAAAGTGGAAAAAAGTTAGTTAAAAAACGCAAGCCTCCTTTGATTAGAAGTTTGCGTTTTCTATCATATACTTTATTTTTTTCTTCACGAGCTAAACCGATTACAATATCTTTTCCATCAGCATCTTTTAATAACACTTTAAAATGATTCACATTATCAAAAGTAGTAACATCAAACGTTTTCACTTTAATTGTTTTCCCATTATTCCCAGCACTTGAGTACCCCTTCAACGTTGACTTATATGTTTTCCCTTTTTCATCCATAAGAATTACACTATCAATTGTTTTTATCTGACGTTTTATTTCTTCATCATCTCCAGAAGAATCACGTTCAAATGTGATATTCGTACCTGTTGGTAGTACTTCAGCAGACACTATTTTTACAGACTCAGGTTGTTGTTTAGGAACAAAATACTTGAAAAAGAATGGGATGGACATCGCAATCCGCACGGCAACTACTAACGGGACATCAGGCGTAGTCTCACGAGAAAACGTGCGAAGCTGATGTGTAGAAACGTTTGTTCCTTGGAAAAACACGTCTTTTCCTGTTTTGTCATATAACTGCTGAAAGGTTGTGTCCTTACTCCCTGTCCATTTTTCAATTATCGCACCTATCCACTCAGTGAAGAAATCCCCTTTATAAATGCCAAAACCATCAAAAAATAGACGAATGTTATCTTGAATAAACAAAAAATCATGATCTTTTAATGCTTTAAAATTCATATCTTTGTGGATTTTTACGACATCTGCGAATGGAATGGAAAGACCTAAAAGTAATGCAGTAATCGCTCTTGCAGAAGTCCCCCAAATCGTTGTATTTCTGGCAAAATCTCTTCATCGTTTAGTGCGCGGATAGCACCGATAAAAGCGATCCCTTTTACCCCGCCTCCTTCAAATACTAAATTACGAAATGGATATGTAATTATATACCAGTAGAGAAATTTTAGATCTGTTATAGTATCAGAAGTATATTTAAATATATTCCAAATGATATTAAGAACGTTTCATGCTACGCGATACGTATGGCGGATTTATCTTTATTTAATGGATGAATTGTTTGACAGAGAAGGAATTTGCTTAGAATGTTAATGTAGGATAGGAAATAGGAAACGGAGCCCATCTTTGGGTGCTCTTACCCTAAGTATACCTGAGTCTATTTGTTTCCTAGCCCGAAAGAGATAAATAGTTTTATTCCCATTCATGAAATAGTACAATGTATGCACAATTACATATCTAATTAATTACTTTTAGTGTTATATTTTAATAGCGATGAATGCTATTATTTCATAAGTTGTCAACAAGCGTTATGTATGAGAAAAAGGAAGGGGCCAAATTGCCCCCTTCCTTTTTCTACTAATTAACTAAATTACTCTCTGGTAAAAATTTAAAAAGTGATGCAAATAAGTTGCATCACTTTTTTAGATAAATACGGGAAGTAACTCTTACGATTCAATGAGTCTTTTTTCCTGCCTTTGAAAAGTTCGTTTAGGCTTCAATGCCCTTATTCAATGATATTTCAGCAGTTCCTTTATTTTTCATATTTAATATTTTGTTCCTTAGCCATGAATATACTTAGAAAACCTCTAAAAACTATTTGATAATCTTTTAGAATCTAACTTTCTTATAATACTCTTTGCTATTTCTTCAATATTTTCATTTAGAAAGAAATGATTACCTTCAAAAGAATGAAGAGTACACGTTCTACTTGTATATTGCTCCCATTTTATTACTTGATCATATGTAGTAAATTCATCATTTTCCCCATTAAATATAAGAAAATCAATATCACATGGTTGTATATTATTGTCATGAATATATGTCTCGACAATTTTAAAATCTGCTCTTAGAATTGGGAGAAAAATCTCCATTAATTCTTCTGATTGAAGTACCCCGGATGGTGTACCTCCCATTGCAATAACTTCTCTTTTAAATTGCTCATTAGAAAGATTATGTCGGATATTTTTTATTTTACTATTTGGATGATTTCTACCGGACAAAACAAGAAATTCAGGCGATACGTTTTTAGAATCTTTTATTTTTCTTGCTACTTCATAGGCAATCAAACTTCCCATGCTATGCCCGAATAGAATGTAGGGCGAATCATCTATCTGCATAACTATTTTATTGTAGACATCATTTACTGCCTCTTCCATACTTTGGTACAAGTTTTCTTCAATTCTATATCCTCTACCAGCTAACTCTATCGGGACTACCTCAATATATGGATTAAATTGATTTTTCCATTTTGCGTAACTAAACGCAGATCCCCCAGCATGTGGAAAGCAAAAAAGTTTAGTCTTCTGCATTGATTTTCTCCTTACTTTCAAATTTGTATATATTTTGGCAAATTGAATAAATGTCTTTAATTATTATCTCTTGCGGAAATTCATCCCTTGTTGCACAAGCAGATATCTTATAATTTGGCTCAATGTTATATTGTCTAAAGTAAAAGTTTTGAGGTATATACTTATATGAAATTAAAGTTGGTGACTCTTTTTTTATAGAGAATGAATTTAACGGGTTATAAAGCCCTTTTCCAATCGTTTTTATATAACTTTCTTTTAATGTCCATAAATCATAAAAATAATTAATTTGTTCATCAGAATTTATATTAGATATATCATAAAATTCTTCCTCTGAAAAAAATTCATTTGCTAATTTAAGAGCCTCTATCTCTGAAACCTTTTCTATATCAATACCCACATTAAAATTAGCAGTAGTACAAACCACCCATTCTCCTGAATGTGACAGATTAAAATGAAAGTCAGAAAAATTTTCAACAAAAGGTTTTCCATACTCATTATATATAAATCTAATTTCTTCATTATTAATTTTATACTTTTGGCAGATTAGAGATCGGATTAGTAAATCCCCTATCAGGGTCCTATTAATGTCGCATGAGTTTAATAAACGCTTCATTCGTTCTTTCTTCTCATTTGAAACCAAGTTACTAAGTTGCTTAAACAAATGACTTTCAATATTCTTTGGTATTTTCACAGCTTGAATGTGTATGATAAATCACTTCCTTTTTTAAAGGATGGCTTCATATATGTGCGTTACATAAATTCAAATTAACTTTATCGTTTTCCGACAGAAGACTCCTTCCTCAAAAATGTGAAGGTGTGAAACACCAATTTTAGGTGGGAGATGAATGTCGGTTGGCATAAGCCAACATGTTTGCTATCATTTACTTGTACAGATTGCTCTTTGAAAACTGAAGATATGAGGTTGGTTGCAGAAAAACGTTGCAACCGTAAAATCTTCAACGTTCTTTCGCCCCATACTTGCCGAAGTTGCGAAAACCAAGCTAAAGTAGGTAGTGTGGTGAGTCAACGTACAAGATACTTATGTTTTCACCGTAGGGACTACGGGTAGAGCCTGCTAAGATAACCGGTGGATACACCGGTGTTCGCAGGAATCTCCCACTTCAAACAGTCCGTAAGGACGTTAAGTGGTGAGTAGTTCAATAAATTGCAAATACAATAGAAAAGGTGCATATTTACATATCAATGAAAATATACACCTTTCCTCAGTAATATCATCAAAGCATTAGCTTCTATTACAAAAAATGGAGAGCATTTACATCATTCTATGAGCAACTCATATAGGTTTCTATGTCTCTATCAAGTAATTTTTCCATTATCCTCTTAAAAAGTAATACTCTTGATATATTCATTATTGCCTACACTTTATTTGCAGTTATTGGGCTGCCCTTTTCGTTCATAGGGTTGCATCTTTTGCACTCTCTACTTTTCAGTTAATGAAAGGGATGTTTCTTTTATCCCTTCAAATTCATTTAATAGGTACTTAGCTATCTTTTCAACTGCCGGGGAGCTCACTATTTCTTCATGTGATCCAGGGACAGAATACTTATTTACTCTTCCTTTTAATAAAGGTCCCCAATCTGTAAACAACTCTTTTCCCTCCTCAGCACTAAAGTAGATAACTTCCCCAAAGTATGGTATCAAGTCATGCTCTGCCATTATGTTCAGGCATTTCCTATGACCATTGATAACTTGCTTCAAATTCATAAGATCTGCATCAGGTGGGAGTACGCCTTCAATAATTAATCGCTCCACAAGCATATCTTGTTGATGGACGAGGCCTTCTTCCTGCTCAGTAAGATCTCTAGGAATGAAATGCTTAGATATATATGAGAGCATATCCTCACTCGTTTTATAGTCCTGCTTTGAAGGTACTTTAGTATCCATGAGTACCAACAACTCAACTTCCTCACCTTGATTCTTTAGCACAGTTGCGATTTCATAAGCAATTGCACCGCCTAAAGACCATCCTCCAAGACGATATGGGCCTTCTGGCTGAACACTTTTTATTTCTTCAATGTAAAGTTGAATTAGTTCCGGCAAGGTCAACTCATCAATTTCTCCCTTTTCTATAAGAGGATTCTGTAAACCATAAAATGAACAATGGTTCTTAAGTAATCTTGCTAGTTGAATGTAACAGAATACATTCCCCATAAACGGATGAACGCAGAAGAAAGGTCTTTTTTCTGATTCTTGTAGTGGAACTAGCGCTGCTACTGATTTCGTCATATCATGCTTATCACGAATAAGGCATGCGATTCCTTCCACTGTTGGATTCTTAATCAATGTAGACACTTTAATTTCTTTTCCAAACTTCTCCCTAATTTTTGAAACTAATTTAATTACAAGGAGAGAGTGTCCTCCTCTATTAAAGAAATCATCATTTACATACACATCTTCTATCTGTAAGACATCCTGCCAGATTTTAATCAACTGATATTCAATTTCATCCCTTGGAATGATTGGTGTAGAGAAGTTATTTTCTCTTTGAATAGTTAAATTGTTCAATGCCTTTCGATCAACTTTTCCATTCGTTGTAAGAGGAATCTCGTCTACCTTAATAAAGTGTGCGGGAACCATATAATTCGGTACTTGTGTCTTGAGATATTCACGCCAATCATGCATACTACCATCTCCAACTACATAAGCAACCAATCTCTGCTCTCCTAATTTATCCTCTGTTACCAAAACTACTGCTTCTTTTACCAATGGATGCCTCTCTAAATTCGCTTCAATCTCTTCAAGTTCAATACGAAAGCCCCTAATTTTCACTTGATTATCAATTCTTCTCAAGTAATCTAAATTACCATTAGGTAAATAACGAACCAAATCTCCCGTACGATATAAACGCTCTTCTTTATTAAATGGATGCCGGATGAATCGCTCGGCTGTTAATTCTGGACGATTCAAGTATCCTCTCGCTATACCTGCACCACCAATATATAGCTCCCCTGTTACACCAACTGGAACAGGTAACATATTTTTATCCAATACATAAGCTTTAACGTTAGGCAACGGACGGCCAATCGTTACCCTCTTACTATCTTTTTTGATATGATAGCATGTTGCATCAACCGTACATTCTGTAGGACCATATACATTGTAAAACTCAATTTTATCAGTCTTTACTAGCTGTTCCCATAATGACGGCATAATTGCTTCTCCACCGACCAATATCTTGCTTGGTACATGAACGTCAGCGCTCGTTTCTAACAAACCTCCATCTATAAGTAATTGAAGTAATGAAGGTGTCATATCAAACATTTCCAACTCATTCTCCCTAATATAGGACACAAATTGTTCCGGATTAGTGCGCACTTCGCTTGGAATAATATATAAACTTGAACCATAAAGTAGCATTTGTAATTGCTGAATAGATACATCAAAGGCAATTGACGCATTTAAACCGACTCTCATATTATTAGGTATCTCATGTGGGAAAACTTCTTTTTGTAAACCATATGATAAGTTTATTACAGAATGGTGCTGTACTAATGCCCCCTTTGGATTCCCTGTCGAACCGGAAGTGTAGATAACATACGCTAAGTTTTCCCCTGTAACCTCACATATTGGTGAAAGTTTACTTTCTTGAGAAATCATTGCTTGATCCCTATCTAGGCAAACTGTCTTGATGTCTTTAGGTATCCATCCTAGTAATACCTCATTTGTAACTAACACTTTAATTCCCGTGTCTTCTAAAATATATTGCAGGCGGCTTTCCGGATTCAATGGATCTAATGGAACATAGGCTGCTCCAGCCTTCCAAATTCCCATGAGACCAACAACCATCTCAACTGAACGCTCAAAGCAAAGGCCAACTAATGACTCTGTTCCAATTCCATATTTCTGTAGATGATGGGCCAATTGATTAGCTCTTTCATTCAGCTCCCGATACGTTAGTTGCTGTTTTTCATCCACTACTGCCACCGCATCTGGTGTACGATTCACTTGCTCTTCGAATAGTTGATGAATTACATTCTCACGTGGATAGGATATTGTATTATCATTCCATTCGTCCAAAACTTTCCTTTGTTCAGCTTCCGTAATATATACAAGTTCCGACAGAGTTTGATCAATGTTTTTGAGCATTTGCATTAATACTTGGCGTAAATGACCCAACATTCTTTTAATAGTTAATTTATTAAACTTACTACGGTCATACATTAACTTTAACGATAACTGGAGTCCTGGAACTACAGCCAACCCTAATGGGTAGTGGGTTTGTTCTACTCCTTCCAATTCACCAATTTCCAGATTTCCTGAAGACTCCTCTTTCACCGGATAATTTTCAAACACATATAAACTATTGAACAGCGGTGTTCCTCTAGGAACTTCACTCCACCCCTGAATCTCTGTCAAAGAAGCATACTCATATTGTCTTCTTTCTATCTCTTCCTCTTGTATCTTCTGCAACCAATCTATTACTTTTATATCATCCATCAATTGAATTCGCGTCGGTGACGTTGTAATGAAAGGACCTACGATGTTTTCAACATCAATAATCTCCGTAGAACGCCCTGAGCTTGTTACACCAAAAACAATGTCATTTTCTCCACTATATCGGCTCATGAGATATGCCCATGCACCTTGAATTACTGTACTCAAAGTAAGTTTATTGCGTTTCGCCCATCCTTGTAACGCTTGAGTCTGCTCTTCTGATAAATACGTAACCTTCTCTGTGTAACCTTTTTCTTCCTCTTTACTTTCTAAGCCCAGCAAAGTTGGCGCAGTAAAACCTTTTAGCTTCTCTCTCCAGAATTGTTCCGCCCGCTCCTTATCTTGCTCTCTTAACCATTGGATATATTTCTTATATGGTGAGGACTTAGGTAACTTCACAGCTTCTCCATTCATTCTCTTCTGATAGACTGTAAGTAATTCATTAAATACTAATGGTAAACTCCATCCATCCAGTAAAATATGGTGATGGGTCCAAACAATCCGATATTCTTCCTCACCTTCTTGAATGACTGTTACCCGCATCAATGGTGCTTCATCAAATTGGAAGGCTAGTTTTCGATCTAATGCCAAAAAGACTTTTCTTTTTTCCTCTATCTCTTCACTTGTCATTGTACGCCAGTCTTCTTTGTTCACTTTAAATGGGATATTTTCATACACCACTTGTACAGGTTCTTCAATTTCGTCCCATACAAATGCTGTACGAAAAATTTCATGCCGCTGAATTACAGATTTCCACGCCTGCTCAAATGTAGGAATATTCATTTTTCCTCGAATCATAAAACTCAATTGCACTATATACGGTGCAACATGTTCATCCCCTTGGTCATGCAATGTGTGGAAAATCATACCTTCTTGCAAAGGTGATAGTGGATATAAATCGGTAATCTGATTCTTCTTTCCGCGATGCATTTTGTTTAGTACATTTGTCAAACCTTCTTGGCTAAGATTAGCCATTGCAAAATCCGAAATGGTCAGTGCAGATTCTCTATCTGAAAATTGAATCAATGTACTCAGTTGATATAGCATATTCTGTGCAATACTTTGAATCGTTGATTTGGCAAATTGTCCAACATTGTATACCCAAGTGAACTGAAGTTTTCCATCCGTTACAACCCCAATTACATCAATTACATGCGATCGCTTGGAACCGGCAGCATGATCTAAACGCTTAAATTCGTTCTCCGGAATAAACATTGCATCGCTAGAAAACATTTGGTCAAATTGTCCAAGATAGTTAAAACTAATAGACGGTGTATATTGGGAGCTTAATTGCTCACACATTGTTGCGTTCATGTAACGCAACACCCCATAATCAACACCCTTATTAGGAATTTTGCGAACTTGTTCTTTAACTGCTTTTAATGCTGCAATTGGCGTATTAGCACTAGTAATATTTAAATGAACTGGGTAAATACTTGTAAACCATCCCACAGTTCTCGATAAATCAACATCTTCAATAATCTCTTCTCGACCATGTCCCTCTAAATCTACGCTCAATATCGGCTGCCCCGTACATGCTGCCGTAGCTTGTACTAATGCTGCTAATAATACTTCATTGATTTGGACACGGTGAGTGCTTAAAGTTTCTTGCAATAACATACGGGTCTCATTCTCATTTAACACCACAGTAATTTCCTCAGTTACTGCGCTTACTGGATTACTTATAGTACCATCTACCGGCAATTTAACTACGTCTTGTTCAGCCTGCTCATCCCAGTAATGTAGCACTTCTTTTGATAGTCCAGTTTCAGCGTAATGATGTAATTTCTCCGACCATTCTTTAAAAGATGTACTCTTCATAGGTAATTGAATTTTCTGCCCTTGGACTACTTGCTTATATGCTGTTTGCAAATCTTCCAATAAAATTCGCCAAGAAACACCATCCACGGCTAAATGATGAATTGTCCAAAATAATCGGCCAGCGTGCTCACCTTCATCAAAATACACCATTCTCATTAACGGACCATCATGTAAATTCAAACTTTCTTGTGCAACATTAATCTCTTTTTGAATAACCTGATGCCAATCAGCTTCCGGCACTTCGTCTAATGAAATGACAGTAAGCATCAATTGTTCTTCTATTCCTTCATTCCACTGTTTCCAAACCCCATTAGGTAAACGTTCATATCTTAAACGCAGAGCATCATGATGAAGTAGAAGGTTACCTGCCGCCTTTTCCAGTGATCCTATGTCCAATTTCTCTTTCGTTCTAAAGAACATGGATTGATTCCAATGATGTGGGTTAGGATGATTTTGTGCAAAAAACCTTTGTTGAATAGGTGTAAGTATCGTCTCTCCAGTTATAATTCCCTGTTCAGCTTGTACACCTTGTTCTTCTTTGACTACTTGCGCCAACTCAGCAATCGTTTGGTGTTCAAATATTTGTTTTGGTGTCAATTGTAAACCAGCTTGCTTCGCACGCGAGACAAGCTGAATGCTAAGAATTGAATCTCCACCAATTTCAAAGAAGTTATCATTCATACCAATACGTTTTGAACCTAGCACACGTTCCCAAATGATAGAAAGCTTATGTTCACGTTCATTTCTTGGGGCCACGTATCCTTCTTGTGTTCCTTGATAATCTGGTATAGGTAGCGATTTCCGATCAATCTTTCCATTTATGGTTAGCGGTAATTCTTTCATTTCGACAAAGTAGGAAGGTATCATATGGATTGGCAGTTTTGTTTTAAGATACTCTCGCCATTCTTCTAAACTGCCTTCGCCCACTACATAAGCTACCAGCCTCTTATCTCCCGACTGATTTTCCCTAACCATTACAACTGCCTCTTTTACTAAGTAATGCTCCTGTAAGGTCGACTCAATCTCTCCAAGTTCAATTCGAAATCCTCTAATCTTCACTTGATTATCCATTCTTCCTAAGTATTCTATATTACCATCAGGAAGATATCTCACAAGATCACCCGTTCTATATAACCTCTCGTCTTCTTTGAATGGATGTGAAATAAATCGTTCGGATGTTAACTCTGGACGATTCAAGTACCCCCTTGCTAGACCTGCTCCTCCGATATAAAGTTCCCCCATCACACCAACTGGAACTGGCAACCTATTTCTATCTAATACATAAGTTTGAACGTTCGGCAACGGACGCCCAATTGTTACTCTCTTACTATCTTTTTTAATATGATAGCAGGTTGCATCAACCGTACATTCTGTAGGACCATATACATTATAAAACTCCATTTTATCAGTCTCTACTAGCTGTTCCCATAATGAAGGCATAATCGCTTCGCCACCAACCAGTACCTTACTCGGAACATGAACACCATCGCACGTTTCTAACAATCCGACATCTAAAAGTAATTGAAGTAATGAAGGTGTTATATCAAAGATTTCTAACTTGTTCTCCCTAATATAAGCTACAAACTGCTCCGGATCACTTCGTACTTCATTTGGAATAATATACAAACTTGAACCATATAATAGCATTTGTAATTGCTGAATAGATGCATCAAAGGCAATTGACGCATTTAAACCGACGTGCATGTTAGATCGTATCTCATGTTCGAAAACCTCTTTTTGTAAACCATGCGACAAGTTTATTACAGAATGATGCTGTATCAAGACACCCTTTGGATTCCCCGTCGATCCCGAAGTATAGATAACATACGCTAGGTTTTCTCCTGTTACTTCACATTTTGGTGAAAGAATGCTTTCTTTTGAAATCATTGCTTGATCCCTATCTAGACAAACTGCCTTGACTTCTTTAGGTATCCAACCTTCTAATGACTCATTCGTAACTAATACTTGAATTCCAGTGTCCTCCAAAATATATCGTATGCGACTTTCCGGATATGATGGATCCAATGGAACATATGCTGCTCCAGCCTTCCAGATCCCCATAATACCAACAATCATCTCAACTGAACGCTCAAAGCAAAGTCCAACTAATGATTCAGTCCCAATCCCACATTGCTGAAGATAGTGGGCCAATTGATTAGCTTTTTCATTCAGCTCTCGATATGTTAACTGCTGTTTTTCATCTATCACTGCTACCGCATCAGGTGTACGATTTACTTGCTCTTCAAACAGCTGATGAATCGTACTTTCCTGCGGATATGCTACAGCATCATTATTCCACTCTTCCAACTGTTTTTGCTGTAATCCTGTTAATATAGGCAACTTAGCTAATGATTTATCAGGATTCTCCACGATTACATTCAACCAGTTCCCAAAATGTTCAGCCATGGATTCAATAGTTAAGCTATCAAATAAATCAGTTCTATAAACAAAAGTAAGTAATAAACCCTCTTCCACTTCTGCAGCAGTTAAACTTAAATCAAACTTAGCGATTGGAGCATTACTTTCCATTACTTCTATATTTCTTCCATGTAGTTCTGGTAGCTTCTGTCCCGCATTTTGCAAAGTAAACATGGTTTGGAAAATCGGAGAATAGCTTGTATTTCGTTCAGGTTGGATAACCTCTACAATTTTCTCAAACGGAACATCTTGATACTCATACGCCTTCAATGCTTTTATCCGCACTTGAGACAACAACTCTTGAAATGCCGGTGCATTACTTAAATCAGCTCGATAAACCAATGTATTGACAAAGAAACCAATCAGTCCTTCAATTTCTTGATAATTTCGATTTGCAATTGGGCTGCCAACAATAATATCCGTTTGTCCTGTATAACGAGAAAGGAAACTTTGATACGATGCCAATAAGGTCATGAAAAGTGTGGCCCCTTCTTGACGACTTAGTTCGTTTAATTTGTCCAGTAATGAGCGCGATAACAAAACATTATGAGTTAATCCATGATGGTTTTGCACTGGCGGACGCGGACGATCCATGGGCAACATTAAGACTGGTAACTCACCAGATAATTCTTCCTTCCAATATGCAAGTTGTTGATATAGTACTTCATCTTTCAACCATTCTCTTTGCCACTGAGCAAAATCGGCATATTGAACTGGTAGTGGTTCCAGCTCTGCTTGTTTTTCACCAATCGCATTCTCATAAAATGCCATCCATTCTTGAAGCAAGATTTCCATCGACCATCCATCCGAGATAATATGATGCATATTACACAAAAGAACCCATTCTTCTTCTGAAATTCTTATGAGTTTCCCACGGAACAATGGCCCTTGTTCTAAATCAAATGGAGATTCGACTTCAGTTTGAATCCATTGCTCCAACTTTCTTTCTCGCTCCTCTAATGAAAGCTTAGTTAAGTCCATTTGCAGAAGCGGACGGAAAACGTACGGTTGAATCTGCTGCACAGGATGGCCATCCTCTTCATAAAATACAGTCCGCAAAGATTCATGACGCTCTATCAACCGATTCCATCCCAACTCCAATGCCTCTGGTAACCAATTCCCTGTAAGGCGGCATACCATTGGCATATTATAAAGTGCACTATTAGGTGCAAATTGATCAATAAACCATAAACGCTGTTGGGCATAAGATAGTGGCATATTATTTCCGCGTTCCACCGGCACCAATGATGGAATTTCTCGTTTTTCGCTCCCCTTACGTAACTGATCTATTCGTTTCGATAATGCCTCGACCGTTGAATATTCGAACAGTTCACGTACTGGCAATTTGATTTGAAAGACTTCCTGTAAGCGTGAGACCACTTGTGTAGCAAGTAGAGAGTGACCACCGAGCTCAAAGAAAGAATCCTGAACATCAATGTCTCTTATTCCTAGCACTTGACTCCACACTGAAGCAATAAGTTCTTCCAGCGGAGTTCTTGGGTATACAGTATTTTCAGCGGATTGTTCACTAAGTATAGGCAATGCCTTCAAATCAAGTTTTCCATTCGGTGTAAGTGGTAAAAATTCCATCTCAATAAAGTTTGTTGGAACCATGTAATTTGGTAAATGTGTTTGTAGATATTCTCGCCATTCATGGACACTTCCTTCACCAACTACATAAGCTACTAATCTCTTATCACCTTGATGATCCTCTCGTACCAATACAACTGCTTCTTTCACAGAAGAATGTGCCTGCAAAACAGCTTCTATTTCTCCCAACTCAATCCGGAAACCACGAATTTTCACTTGGTCATCTATACGTCCATGGAACTGGAGATTACCATCAGAAAGATAACTTGCTTTGTCTCCTGTATAATAGAGACGTTCTCCTGACTTGAAAGGATGTGGAATAAATTTTTCCTTTGTAAGATCCGGACGATTAGCATATCCACGTGCAAGACTCTTCCCTCCAATATAGAGATCTCCAATTACACCAATTGGTACTAACTGAAGATGAGAATCTAACACATAAACTTCTGTATTCGCAATCGGTCGACCAATCGATGGCGTACCTGTTGTCACTCCTACGGGTACATAACAATCTGTGGTAACAACGGTATTTTCCGATGGACCATACTGATTAATTACCGCAAAAGGAATATTGTTAGATGGATACTGCGTTAATTGATCCCCACCAGTAATGATAAAACGAAGATCCGTTTTATCTGGCCAAGATAATTTCAAGAGCCTTTCCAGTATAGGTGTAGGTGCAAAGCTAGCTGTTATTCGTGAATCAATGAGCCAATCTCTTAGTGCTTCTGGATTAATTCTCAGTTCCTCTGTTGACAAGTAGAGCGCTGCGCCAGCAGTTAGATACGGCCAAATCTCCTGGACAGCCGAATCAAAAGCAACCCCTGCAATCTGAGTCGCACGATCCTCTGCTGAAATATGATAAACTTCCTGATGCCAAGAAACCATATTCATTAATGACCGATATTCAACCATGACACCCTTCGGTTTTCCTGTAGAACCAGAGGTATAGACAATATAGGCTAAGTTCTCTGGATTTATTTGACGTGTAGGTGCGATTACGCTTTCCACCGTTAACTCTTCTAACCTCACCATTTCGACGTGTGCGAAATGTCCTTCTTGTCCTTCTGCCGTCACTACAAATTGAATTCCCGCATCTTCAATCATGTATTCTAACCTTGATTTTGGATATAACGGATCTAAAACGACATAAGCTCCTCCAGCTTTTAAAATGCCTAGTAAACTTGCTATCAGCTCAGCTGACCTCGGAAGATAAACTCCTACCACTGACTCTGGAGCTACTCCCTTTCGCTGTAAAACATTTGCCAACTGATTTGCTTTTTTATCCAGTTCACCATAAGTCCACTGTTTTGTTTGATCAACTACCGCAATCGCATCAGGATGCATTGCTACTTGCTCCTCAAATCTGTCGCAAACAAGACCCTGATGAGACATTTCCATTACAGTGTCATTCCATGTTTCTAATAACAAAGTACGCTCGGGTTCTGATAGCATGCTCAGGTCATGCAACGGATTTTGTGGGCGATGAGAAACTTCATGTAGCCATTTCTCAAAGTGTCCTGCCATCCGTTCAATAGTAGTAGCATTGAATAAATCCTTATTGTACTCAAAAGTAAAAAGTAATCCCTCTTCCGTCTCAGCTGCCATTACACTTAAATCAAACTTTGCAATTGGACTATGGCTTTCTATCATTTCAATACTTCTACTAGATAATACCGGAAACTCTTGTTTCATATTTTGCAAGATGAACATAGTCTGGAAGATTGGCGAATGACTTGTACTTCGCTCCGGTTGCACAACTTCTACAATTTTTTCAAATGGAATATCTTGATATTCATACGCCTTCAATGCCTTTTGACGAACCTGATACAGTACATCTTGAAATGTCGGTCTACCACTCAAATTAGCTCGATAAACCAGCGTGTTAACGAAGAAACCAATTAGTCCTTCAATTTCTCTATAATTCCGATTCGCAATTGGGCTTCCGACCAGAATATCTTCTTGTCCCGTATAACGAGATAGAAAACTTTGATATGCAGCTAAAAGCGTCATGAAGAGTGTAGCCCCTTCTTTTCGACTAAGTTCATTCAATTTATCATGTAGCGTGCTTGGCAGAACCAGAGTGTATGTCGACCCGTGATGTGTTTGTATTGCGGGACGCGGGCGATCCATAGGAAGTTGGAGTACAGGAAGCTCCCCAGACAATTCTTCCCTCCAATATTGGAGTTGTTGATCAAGCACCTCCTCCTTTAGCCATCCTTTTTGCCACTGAGCAAAGTCGGCATATTGAACCGGTAATGGTTCAAGTTCCGCTACCTTTCCATCCGTTGCTTTCTCATAAAATGCCATCCATTCTTCAAGTAGGATTCCCATTGACCATCCATCTGAAATGATATGATGTAGAGTACAAAGGAGTATCCATTCTTCTTCTCCCACGTGCAAAATACTTGTCTTGATTAATGGACCCTCTGTTAAATCAAATGGCACTTCTGTTTCTTGTTGAATTAAACGTTTAACTTCTTCTTCTTGATCTTCAGAAGAAAGCATAGTTAAATCCGTTTTCGGAATTGATTGAAAAGCATACGGTTCAATTTGCTGTACGGGTTGACCGTTCACTTCGTGAAAGACCGTCCGCAGTGATTCATGACGTTCTATTAGTTGATTCCATCCCGTTTCCAATGCTTCAAGTAGCCAATTCCCTGTAAGGCGGCATACCATTGGCATATTGTAAAGGGCACTATTAGGTGTAAATTGATCAATAAACCATAAGCGTTGTTGGGCATAAGATAGTGGAATAGCTTCTCCCCGTTTCATTGGTATTAGTGGCGGAATCTCTCGTTTTTTATCTCCTTTACGTAACTGATCTAATCGCTTTGCCAGTGACTCCACCGTTGTATATTCAAATAGTTCACGTACTGGTAATTCGATTTGAAAAATTCCCTGTAAACGTGACACTACTTGAGTAGCTAGTAGTGAATGACCACCAATTTCAAAAAAGGAATCCTGAACACTAATATTTTTTATTCCTAACACTTGGCTCCAAACGGAAACGATAAGCTCCTCCACTGGTGTTCGTGATGAAGTAATATCTTCACTTACGAACTGTTCTTCTAGTTCCAGTAAGGATTTCCGATTCACCTTACCATTTGGAGTGAGTGGCATACCTTCAATTTGAAAAAAGTATGCTGGAACCATATAATGTGGCAGTTGCTTCTTGAGATATTCACGCCACTCTCCAGTATCCCCTTCGCCCACTACATAAGCTACTAACTGCTTATCTCCTGGTCGATCTTCCTTCACCAACACGACTGCTTCTTTTACAGATGAATGATCATGTAAAGCTGCTTCAATTTCTCCCAATTCAATTCGGAATCCTCTAATTTTGACTTGGTTATCTATTCTTCCAATATATTCTAAGTTACGATCATTCATATATCTCACCAAGTCACCCGTTCGATATAATCGTTCCCCGTCCTTAAAGGGATGCGGAATAAAACGTTCAGTAGTTAAATCTGGTCGATTTAAGTAGCCACGTGCCAATCCTACTCCTCCAAGGTAAAGTTCCCCTGCCACACCAATCGGGACCACTTGTTGATATTGATCTAACACATACAACTCTGTATTATCAATCGGACGACCAATCGGAATAAGTATTGGTTCTTTTTCTAAATCACAATCATAATAAGTCACATCCACAGTCGCTTCAGTAGGACCATACAAGTTAATTAACTTTGTTTGCTGAACATCATAAAATACCCCCTTAAACCGGCGAACCTGTTCCGTATTTAATGCTTCTCCACTAGTAAAAACCTGATTTAAAGACGAAACATTCCTTTTTGAGTTATATTGTTCCATGTAATCCAAGAAAGTAGATAACATCGACGGAACAAAATGCATGGTGGTCACACGATATCGTTCAATATACTCCTCAATCACCGCAGGATCTTTCTCCCCGCCTGGTGGAAGCAAACAAACACGTGCCCCTACAAATGACCACCAAAATAATTCCCAGACAGAAACATCAAACGAAAACGGTGTCTTTTGTAGGATTATATCCTCCTCAGATAATGGATATTTTTTCTGCATCCACTGTAGACGGTTGATAACCGAATGATGTTCAATCATTACTCCCTTCGGATTTCCTGTCGAACCCGAAGTGTATATGATATACGCTAAGTTATTTGCTGTTACTCCACTCACCGGAGCTAAATTACTCTCTTTAGAAATCATTACTTGATCCCGGTCTAAACAAATTGCTTGAATATCTTTAGGTAACCAGTCCTGTAGTGCCTCTTTTGTTAACAGCACTTGAATTTGTGAATTCTCCAAAATATATCTCAGGCGATTTTCAGGATAACTTGGATCCAGTGGGACATAAGCCCCACCTGCCTTCAAAATCCCAAAGAGACCGATAATCATATCAGGAGAACGTTCAATACATATACCGACCAATGATTCAGGTCCGATACCTCGTTTTTGTAGAAAATGTGCCAATTGATTCGATTTTTCATTAAGTTCTTGATACGTTAGCTTTCCACCCTCATAAACTACCGCCACTGCATCAGGTGTCCGTGCAACTTGCTGCTCAAATAGCTCATGAATCATACAATCATGACCATAAACTACGTCCGTATCATTCCATTCTTCTAGGAGTTGTTTTTGCTCGGTATCCGATAACATTGACAGCTTTGTATATGATTCATCTGGATAATACGTGATTTCCTTTAGCCAGTTCTCAAAATGTCCTGCCATACGTGCAATGGTACTACTATCAAATAAATCCGTGTTGTATTCAAATGAGACAAATAGACCTTCTTCCACTTCATAGGCAGTTAAGCTCAAATCAAATTTAGCAATAGACATATTACTTTCTACCATTTCAATACTTCTATCAGGCAAATCTAGTCGTTCTTGTTTTATATTCTGTAGCGTAAACATGGTCTGAAATATAGGGGAATGACTCATGCTTCGTTCAGGTTGCACAGCTTCTACCACTTTTTCAAATGGTATATCTTGATATTCGTAAGCTTTTAACGCCTTTTTCTTTGTTTGGTTCAAAATCTCCCGAAAAGTAGGGGTGCCACTCAAATCTGATCGATAAACCAACGTATTAACAAAGAAACCAATTAATCCTTCTACTCCCTTATGGTTCCGATTTGCAATCGGACTACCAACTAGAATATCTTTTTGTCCCGTATAACGAGCAAGAAAGCTCTGGTATGCGGCCATTAAAGTCATAAATAAAGTAGATCCTTCTTGTCGACTTATATCCTTCAATTGACTGAGCAATTTATAAGGAAAAATTACATGATACGCAGCCCCAGAGTAAGTCTGCTTAACCGGTCGAGGTCGATCCACTGGCAGTTGTAAGATAGGAAGCTCACCAGACAATTCTTCCTCCCAATACGTAAGCTGACGATTTAGCACATCACCTTGCAACCACTCCTTTTGCCACTTCGCAAAGTCTGCATATTGAATGGATAATGAACTTAATTTAGCAGGATTTCCGCCCGTTTCTTCTTCATAGAAAGCAAGTAATTCATTCATGAATATACCAATGGACCAAGCATCAGAAATAATATGATGCATCGTACACAGTAATAACCATTCATCCTTCTCTAATTGAACAAGCTGATTACGAATTAAAGGACCATTCATTAAATCAAATGGTTCTTGCGCTTCTCTCGCAATTAAACTATCTACCTCTTTTTCTTTTACTTCTAGAGGAAGTTGAGAGTAATCCCTTACAGGTAATGATCTAGGAAGGAATTCGACAATTTGTTGCACAGGCTGTTCTCCTATTTCTTTAAAAACAGTTCGTAATGATTCATGACGTTCAATGAGTCGATTGAATCCCTTCTCTAATGCTTCAGGTATCCAATTTCCTTTTAAATGCCATACTGTTGGAATATTATATAAAGAACTGTTTGGGTTAAACCTGTCCATAAACCACAAACGTTTTTGTGCATAAGACAACGGGAGTGCTTCTTTATTCTCCTTTTTTTGCATTTGCTCCTGAAGCCATGCTCTCTTCTCAGGAGAAAGTGAACTCAGCTTTGCAAGTAAATCACTTCTCATTTTTTTACCCCTTCCTCAATCAAATTACTCTCGAATATCCCTTGTGCTTCTTCCTCTGATAGCTCTTCTAATTGCTTAAGCAGTTCTAGTAATTCTTCATCATTACTGACTTCTGCTTCTTTTTGAATATAGTCTTGAAGACTTACATTCTCCTTACTATCATTCTGCATTTCTTGATCTTTGTTATAGAGCAATTGATCAATCTGTTTCGCCAATTGCTGCACCGTATGAAACATAAATAAATCATGCAATGGTATCTCGATTCCAAAAGCCTCTTTAAGATTGGAAACAGCTTGCGTAGCGAGTAGTGAATGGCCACCAATTTCAAAAAACGAATCTTGAATTCCGATGTTTTCCATACCTAAAACTTCATGCCATATCGAAACGATTGTTTTTTCCGTAGACGTACGAGGAGCAATATAACCACTTGCTATCTCCTGTCTCTCTGGTGCTGGTAAGGCCTTCCTATCAATTTTCCCATTAGGATTGAGTGGAAATGCATTTAATCCAACAAAATAGGCTGGAATCATATAATTTGGTAGTTGATTCTTGAGATAATCACGCCACTTTTGAGCATCCCCGTCTCCTACAACATAGGCAATCAAACGCGGATCGCCAGGATAATCTTCCCGCACCATCACAATAGCTTCGTTAACTAATGTATGCCTTTGTAATGCCGCTTCAATTTCTCCTAGTTCAATCCGGAACCCACGAATTTTTACTTGATGATCGATTCGTCCAACATACTCCAAATTTCCATCTGGTAAATACCTTACTAGATCTCCAGTCCGGTATACTCGATCTCCTTCTTTAAACGGATGCGATATAAAACAATTTTGCGTTAAGTCAGGGCGGTTTAAATATCCACGTGCTAACCCTGATCCACCAATGTATAGCTCACCAACTACACCAATTGGAACCATTTTTTGTTCGGCACTCAGTACATATACTTCTGTATTGAATATTGGTTTACCAATTGGTGGTACCCTATGCATGACACCCTTTTCTAATTCCATATACGTGGAATACGTAGTATCTTCGGACGGTCCATATAAGTTGTACACCTTTTCAATCGTACTTATCTCGTATAAACCTTGAACAAGCGAATATGGCAATGGTTCTCCAGCCAAATTCATCACCTTTACCGAAGAAGGTATTGTTTTTGTTCGAACCAGTTCCTTCGCTGCCGATGGCACAGTATTAACCAAAGTTACACCTTTGGAAGACAACTTCTCTAGATGTAAAGCATTTTCAGTGACAATCACCTTACCACCCATCGTTAAGGGAACAAATACTTCAAAAACGGATAAATCAAAAGATAGCGAAGTTGAAGCTAACACTCCCGCTAATTCCTTTCGAGAATACGTGTGATGCGCCCAATGAATCATTGTTACTGTATTCCTGTGCTCAATCATTACTCCCTTTGGATTTCCAGTGGAACCTGAAGTATAGATAATATAGGCTAAGTTATCGGCCGTCACTTCACTCATACATACCGTAGTTACTTCTTGTTCTATTTCTGCTCGATTACCATCAATACAAATCACGTCAACGAATTTAGGTATAACCATTTTTTGTTGTAACTTTTCCTGTGTCACCAGTACCTTTATTTGAGCATCTTCTAAAATGTACTGCAGTCGACTTTCCGGATACGTTGGATCAATTGGGACATATGCTCCTCCCGCCTTCATAATTCCTAAGAGACCGACAATCATCTCGGATGAACGTGTAACGCAAATCCCAACCAATGATTCGCATGTTACACCATTTTTTTGTAAATAATGTGCCAACTGATTCGAGCGTTCGTCCAACTCTCGATATGTTAGTTCTTCATCTTCGCACACTACTGCAATTGCTTCTGGTGTTTTTTCCACTTGTTCTTCAAACATTGTATGAATTGTGCTTTCTTCCATATCTATAACACCCGATTTATTCCATTCCTCTAATAGTTGCTTATATTCTATTTTCGATAACATATTCAGTTCTGATAGTACACATTTTGGATGAGAGACAATTTGATTTAACCAATGTTTAAAATGACTTGCCATCCGTTCAATGGTTGTATCATTAAACAAATCAGTATTATATTCAAAGGTTAGTGATAATCCTTCTTCCGTCTCAGAAGCAAATAAACTCAAATCAAATTTGGCAACAGAAGCATGGCTTTCCATGAGTTCCATTTGTCTTTCAGATAGCTGAACAAACTCTTGTTTCGTATTCTGTAAAGTAAACATAGTTTGGAATATTGGTGAATGACTTGTATTCCGTTCCGGTTTTACGGATTCTACCACTTTCTCAAATGGGATGTCCTGATACTCGTATGCTTTTAGCGCTTTTTTTCTTACCTGCGACAAAAGTTCTTGGAACGTCGGATTTTCACTGAAATCAGCTCGATAAACTAACGTGTTTGCAAAGAATCCTATTAATCCCTCAATCTCTTTCACATTTCGATTAGCGATTGGGCTTCCAACTATGATGTCGTCCTGTCCTGTATAACGAGAAAGGAAGCTTTGGTACGCTGCCATCAATGTCATAAATAAAGTGCATCCTTCTTGCAGACTTAAATCTTTGAGCTTTTCCTGTAGGGAATTCGCCACTATTAAGGACTGACTTGCACCACGATGAGTTTGAACTGCAGGTCGAGGACGATCCATCGGTAATTGTAAAACCGGTAGTTCCCCAGATAATTCTTCCTTCCAATATTGAAGTTGCTGATTCAAATTCTCTTCTTTTTGCCATTCCTTCTGCCACATGACAAAATCTGCATATTGGATAGATAACTCCTTCAATTCCGCCGGTTTGCCGCTTAATGCTCCTTCATAAAAAGCCATCCATTCTTCAAGTAAGATTCCCATTGACCATCCATCTGAAATAATATGATGCATCGTACAAATGAGAATCCATTCTTCCCTGTCCACTTTCAATAATCGTGTTCGAATCAGAGAACCTTGTCCAAAATGAAATGGTTCCTCAGCTTCGTTTTGAATGAGGCGTTTCATTTCTCTTTCCCTATCTTCCAAAGAGAGATCTGTTAGATTCGTTTGAGGAATATGTCTGAATACATGAGATTGAACTTGTTGAAAAGGTTCACCCTCTCGTTCTAGAATTGTCGTCCTTAATGATTCATGACGCTCCAACAATTGATTCCATCCGACCTCCAATGCTTCAATTGACCATTCACCTGTTAAGCGACACGCTGCATGGATATTGTACATAGCACTATTTGGCATTAATTGATTAATAAACCATAGACGTTTCTGCGCATAGGAAAGTGGGATAACTTCTTCTCGTTTCATAGGTACAAGAGGAGCAACCTCTCGTTTTTTATCTTCTTTTCGTAAATGATCCACTCGTTTCGCCAATGCTTCCACTGTATCGTTCTTGAAAAGTTCACGTAATGGAATTTTAATTTGGAACAGTTCTTGCAATCGAGAGACGATTTGAGTAGCAAGTAGTGAGTGCCCACCACGTTCAAAGAAGGAATCCTGAATGCCAATATTTTCTGTTCCTAACACTTGACTCCAAACCGAGGCAATAAGCTCTTCCGATGGTGTCCGAGGTAGCACATTTAAATCTTCAATAGCTTGCTCATCAGGTGCTGGCAAGGCCTTTCGGTCGATTTTCCCATTCGGAGTAAGCGGAAAGTGTTCTAACTCTATAAAGTGCGCTGGAATCATATGATTCGGTAATTGTTTTTGTAAATACTCTCTCCACTCTTGGGTATTTCCATCGCTTATTACATATGCAACCAATCGTTGATCACCTGGACGATCTTCTCTAACTAATACGACAGCCTCTTTAATAAACGAACATTTTTCTAAAGTTGCTTCAATTTCTCCTAATTCAATCCTAAAACCACGCATTTTGACTTGATGATCCATTCTACCTATAAATTCTATATTTCCATCAGTTAGATATCTTACTGAATCTCCTGTTCGATATAGTCGTTCCCCCAATCGAAATGGGTGCGAAATGAATTTTTCAGCAGTAAGATTCTGACGATTTAAGTATCCACGCGCTAAACCAGCACCACCAATATATAACTCACCCTCAGTTCCTATTGATTGCAAGCGTTGATTTTGGTCTAATACATATAATTGCGTGTTCTGTATTGGCTGCCCAATAGAAACAAATTCTTGATTAGGCTGAATATCAAATGCATTCACATAAATAGTGGCTTCAGTTGGTCCATAAAAGTTGGTTAATTTCACTTGTCCACTATAATTCCATTTCTGTTGAAATCGTCTAACTAACCCTGAACTTAGTTCTTCTCCACCAGAAAATACATGGCGTACAGAGGAACAATTCATGTTCAATTCAATATGATTGAATTGATCTAAGAAAACAGATAACATCGAAGGTACAAATTGAACTATAGTGACCTGATGTTGTTTAATAACTTCAGCTATAATAGAAGGATCTTTTTCTCCACCTGGAGGTAAGAAAGATACACTTGCACCAACGTGAATGCCCCAAAACAATTCCCAAACAGAGACATCAAATGAGAATGGCGTTTTCTGCAAGACCACATCCTTTTCAGAAAGTGGATATTTATGTTGCATCCATTCTAGATAATTAATTACTGAATGATGCTCAATCATTACTCCCTTTGGATTCCCTGTAGATCCTGAAGTATACATAACATACGCTAAATTTTCTCCTGTTACACCACTTATACATGGGGTTGATTCTTCTTTTTCAATTGCAGTGTAATCTTTATTCATACAAATCGTTTCTATATTTTCAGATACAAACAAGTTTTTAGAATTTTCTTCCGTCACTAGTACTTCGATTCCAGCATCCTCTAATATATATCGAAGCCGACTCTCTGGATAAGTAGGGTCAAGTGGAACATACGCTGCTCCTGATTTTAGAATACCTAATAACGCTATCATCATTTGTAATGAACGTTCCATATATACACCAACTAGAGACTCTGGGCCTACACCATGCTTTTGTAAATAATGAGCTAGCTGATTTGCACGCTTATCCAACTCTTTATAGGTAATTTGTTCATTTTCGTAACTAGCCGCGATTGCTTCCGGCGTTTTTTTAACTTGCTCCTCAAACATTGTATGAACCATGCCTTCAGCCGAATAATTAACTTGAGTATGATTCCATTCCTCTAGTAACTGTATCTGTTCTTCTTCTGTTAAATGAGTAATTTCAAATAGTTTTGAATCTAGGCTCTTCGTCATCTGAATTAATATTTGCAATAAGTGATTCTGGATCCGATTTATTGTTTCTTCATTAAAAAAGCTTCGATCATACATCAACTTTAAAGTAATTTTCTTACCGGGCATTACAATGAGTGTTAAAGGATAATTTGTTTGTTCCGTGCTTTTAACATCTAGTAATCTTAAATCATCATTTCTCTCACCTTGAATTGGATAATTTTCAAACACATACAAGGTATGAAATAAGGAGCTATTTCGCGGAACCTCACTCCAGCCTTGAATATCTATCAACGAATTATACTCATACTGTCTTCGTTCCATTTCTTTCATTTGTATTTTACGAAGCCAATCTACTACTGATGTATTATCCGTTAATCGAATTCTGGTAGGTAATGTGTTAATAAATAGCCCCACCATATTCCCTGCTCCCATTAAATCAGTAGGACGTCCAGCGCTAGTTACGCCAAATACGACGTCACTGTCACCGCTATACCTACTCATCAAATAAGCCCATGCACCTTGTACTAACGTATTCAATGTTAATCGACTATTTCGTACCCACTCTTGTAAATTCTCAGTGAGTTCCTCAGATACCTGATAAACACACTCTCCATAGCCCTTCTCCTGCCCTTGATCCTTTCTTTCCATCGCTAATGGCGTAGGTGCATAGAACCCTTTTAATTCTTCTTTCCAAAATTCCTCTGCTTGACTTTGATCTTGTTTATTTATCCACTGGATATATTTTTTATAAGGAAGAGATTTAGGAAGATTCAACAATTCTCCCTTTATCATCTTGAGATAAACTTCCATCACTTCACTAAAGACCAATGAAACACTCCAACCATCTAGCAAAATATGATGATGTGTCCAAATAATTCTCGTTTCCCCTTCTGCTTCTTTAATCGCAGTAACTCTCATCAATGGTGCTTCATCCAATAAAAATCCTTTCCTACGATCTGCAATCAAAAACTGGTGTAATTTCTTCTCCTTCTCCTCATGCGAATGGGTACTCCAATCCTCTTGATGAATAGTAAAAGGAAGACGTTCGTAAACTGCTTGTAGAGGTTTTTCTACTTCCTCCCAAACAAATACTGAGCGCAGAACCTCATGTCGTTGAATAACATATTTCCAAGCTTTTTCAAAAGTAGCAACATCCAATTGCCCCCCGAGCAAGAAACCTACTTGTACAATATAGGAAAAAGAATATTCATCATCTTGATCGTATAAAGTATGAAACAGTATTCCTTTTTGCAAAGGTGATAAACCATATATATCAATAACGTCTCCCATTTTTACACCCTCTTCTTTGTTAATTTAAGTAATACTTTACTCAAGCTTTCTTCCGTAAGATCCTCTGCATCAGCAAAATCTGATACCGTAAAAGCAGACTCTGTTGTTGGTTTATTTATAAGTTGGCGAAGATGCCTTAACATACCATCTGCTATTACTTGAATTTTTAATTTAGAAAACTGTTCCCTACTATACATCCAAACAAAATGTAACTTTTCATCTTTCACCATTCCGATAACATCAATTAGATGAGATGGTTTGGAATCTGGAGCATGATCTAAAAATGTAAACCCTGTCTCTTGCATAAACAAAGACTCCATTGAAAACACCTGATCAAATTGGCCCAAATAATTAAAGCTTATTGAAGGCTTTTGCTGATAAACCGGAATTAACCCTTTATTCAAGTAACGTAAAATACCATAGTCAACTCCGCGATTCGGAATTCGACGCAATTGTTCTTTGACAGCCTTTAACCCTTCTATAGGTTTTTGAGTTCCTTGAAAATTGAGATGAACGGGATAAATACTCGTAAACCAGCCCACTGTCCGTGATAAATCAATACCTTCAATCATCTCTTCTCTTCCGTGTCCTTCTAGATGAATAGAAACCGTTTGCTGATTTGTAAAATCGACGATAGCTTGTCCTAATGCCGTTAATAGTACCTCATCAATCCTTGTCTTATGAGTCACTGGAACTTCGTGTAACAATGCATGTGTTTCTTCTATTCCTAAAGTCCTCGTCACTTGATCAATCGATTCTTCTGTTGTTTCTTGTATTGGATAGTCCATTGGAATTGTCATCGTTTCTTTTTCTACTTGTTCATTCCAATAATCCTGTACTTCTTTTGAAATACCCGAATCACTGTATGTCTGGAGTCGTTCAGACCATTCTTTAAAAGATGTACTTTTCGCAGGTAAGCGAATTCCTTGACCTTGTTTCATCTGGTTATATACCACCTGTAAATCTTCCAATAGAATTCTCCACGATACTCCATCTACTACTAAATGATGAATCACCCAGAATATTCGATCATTTCCAGTCAAGTTATCCTCAAAGTAAACTACTCTCATTAACGGACCAGTAACTAAATTGAAACTATCTTGATTAATGTTCATCTCTTCTTGTATTATCTTATTCCACTCTTTTTCATTAACTTTGTTCCGTTTTACAACATGGAGTACTGACAGCTCATCAGTCCCTTCATTTCTCTGCCTCCATGTTCCGTTTGGTAACTGCTCGTACCGAAAACGTAAAGCATCATGATGTTTGATTAAATTTAATATTGCTCCCTCTAGTAACTTCACATCCAATCTCTCTTTTACTCTTAAAAGCATTGATTGATTCCAATGCTCTGGATGTGGATGTTCTTGCTCGAAGAACCAGTACTGAATTGGAGTAAGAGGCACATCTCCTGTCACAATCCCCTGCTCCGCTTGTACTCCCTGCGCTTCTATAGCCACTTGTGCCAGCTCGGCAATAGTTGGGCATTCAAACATTTGCTTTGGAGTAAGTTTTAACCCTACTTGACTTGCTTGAGATATGATTTGAATACTGAGAATCGAGTCGCCACCAATTTCAAAGAAATTATCATAGATTCCCACCTTTTTAATACCTAATACTTGCTTCCAAATTGTAGCCAGTATCTTTTCATTACTATTCCGAGGGCCAACACATTCACTATTAATCTGCTTTTCCTCTGGCATAGGTAAGGCCTCACGATCAACTTTGCCGTTAGCTGTAAGTGGAATGGCTTCCATCTTCAAGTATCCTGAAGGTACCATATAGCTCGGTAGTTTCGCTTTAAGATACTCTCTCCACGCACCTACATTTCCATCTCCTACAACATAAGCTACTAATCGTTTATCACCCGGTTGATCTTCTCTTACAATTACAACTGCCTCTTTTATAGATGCATATGCATTTAAAGTAGACTCAATCTCCCCAATCTCAATTCGGAAACCACGTATTTTAACCTGATGATCAATTCTTCCACGATAATCCAGATTACCATCTGGCAAATACCTCGCTAAGTCTCCTGTCCGGTATAATCTTGCTTTCGGATCACTACTAAATGGATGAGATATAAAGCGCTCTGCTGTTAATTCAGGTCTATTTAAATACCCACGCGCAAGCCCTGCCCCGCCAATATAAAGCTCACCATCTACACCTATAGGAACAGGTTGTTGATAAGCATCTAATATATACACTTCTAAATCTGGAATCCGTTTTCCGATATTACTTCTCGAAGCATGATGCACATCATCTAGAGTAATTGGATAATACGTAACATGAACTGTAGTTTCTGTAATTCCATACATGTTAATTAGCTGTGGTTCTTTATCCCCATATCTTTGAAACCACGGTAACAAGCTAATGGGTTCTAACGCTTCTCCGCCAAATATCACATAACGCAGCTGCAAGTTTTTATTCTTATCTTCATGTTCACACACTCGTATTAATTGTCGAAATGCGGAAGGTGTCTGATTTAGAACTGTGACTTCTTCCTCCACCAATAATTGATAAAAATCTTTTGGCGATCGACTAATCCAGTACGGAACAACAACTAATTTTCCACCATATAATAATGCTCCCCAAATTTCCCATACTGAGAAATCAAATGCATAAGAATGAAAAAGCGTCCAAGTATCTTTTTCATTAAACTGATACCAACAATCCGTCGATTTAAATAACCGAATGACATTGTGATGCTCTATCATAACGCCCTTTGGATTCCCTGTTGATCCCGAAGTATAGATTACGTAAGCTAGATTTTGGGAATTCACATCAGAAACCGGCAAGGTCTTACTTTCTTTCCCAATCTCTTCTTGATCACGAACCAGGCAAATCGATTCAACATTTTCTGGTAACCATTTCAATTCTTTTAAACTTTCTTGCGTTACGAATAACTGAATGCTAGCATCCTCTAAAATATATTGAAGTCGCTGCTCTGGATATGTTGGATCAAGTGGAACATAAGCCCCACCAGCCTTCAAAATCCCTAAAATACCTACAATCATTTCGAGAGAACGTTCAACACACAGTCCAACTAAAGTATCAGGTCCTATCCCCTTTTTCTGCAGATAATGAGCTAACTGATTTGCACGTTCATTAAGCTCCTTATAAGTAACTTTTTCTTTTTCATACGTAACTGCAATAGCGTTTGGATAAATCATTGCTTGTCGTTCGAACAATTCATGCAGAGTTTCCCGAGGTGGGAAATCCAACTTAGGATTGTTGAACTCAACTAAACTTTTTCTTTTATCTTCATCAGAAATAATTTCGATTTCAGCTACCTTCTGCTTTGGGTTTTCAAAAGTGTTTTCCATTATCGATAACATAACGTTAAAAAAGCGTTTTATCTCTTCCTTAGAAAATAGCTCCTCACGATAATCAATATGTACATGTAAAGAGTCTATATCAATTAGATTTTCAATATGCACTGCAAAATCTTGTACCTCTTCACGGTTTGCAATCCATAGTGAGTCACCACTTTCATCACGATCCCTATAATCAATCGTAGTTCCGAAAAGTCTCACATTGCTGTTATTCTCTTTATTAATCTGCTTTAATAATAAATCAAATGGATATTTCTGATGTCTTAATGATTTACTTTGTTTTCTGGACACCCTACCAATAAATGAAAGCACTTCTTCTTCTGGATTAATACCCATTCTTAAAGGAACTGTACTCACCATCATTCCAATCAATTTTCGTTCCATTTTAGTCATACGGTTGCCGTAAGCCATTCCTAATGCAATATCAAGCGATGAAGTCCACCGATACATGGACAACGAGAAAGCAGCGACAAAAAGAGTATATAAACTAAATTTGTAATTTTGGGAAAATAACTCTATTTTTCTCTTCAAATGCTCCGATAATATAAACGTCTCGCGTGATGCTTTGGTACTAACTTGGTACGTATTATAGGGTTTCAATCCGGTTGCAGATGGAAGTGTTTTAAATTCCTCTAACCAGAATTTTTGATCTTTTTGAAAGCGACTACTATTCAAGTATGTTTGTTCATTGGCCAGAAATTGAACATATGAATTTTTAATTTCGCCTTCCTCAGTCTCGTTATGCATTTCATAATAATATTTTGCAATCTGCTCAGTAAATATTTGAATTGATAAACCATCCATGATAATATGATGAACATTTCCAAAGACTGCACATTCATTATCGTTTAATTTTATTAAAGCGAAATAGTATAAATTTGAATTAAATAATGTAAACCTTTCTTTTGTTTTCTGCTCAATCCATTCCTCAAGCAAATCTGAATTCTCCACATTACTGAAATCGAAAAACTCAAATTCTTGTTCTTCATGTTTAATAAAATATTGTTTAGGTTCCTGATGCCCATTTTCTTTTAATCTAATGCACAGACCGTCATTTTCACTGATAACACGATTCACAACTTGGTTTAATTTTGAATAATTCATTTTTCGATGAAGTTTAAATAAAAATCTTAAATTACATATCCCTTTATCAGAATGAATAACTTCTGTATACCATATTCTTCGCTGCGGGTGACTTAATGGAAAACATTCCTCATTGGTCATAAAAAATCTTCCCTTCAAAAATTATTTACTCTTATAGGTTCGTGTTTATGTTTAGCCCATAAATATTTCTGCAGTGAAACTCCAATTACTCCAATGACAACAAGCCCAATCCCGCCATAAACATAGAGTTGAGTTACTCCAAACAAATGCACTAATGGACCACTCATAGCAGGAGAAATAATTAGAACTGCGTTTGTTAAACTGCTTTGAATACCAAATACTCTTCCTACTTGATCTTGATCAGATTCTATTTGTAAAATGACTTGATTAGATACAAGCATCAGCCCACTTCCAATACCAGCGATAAAACTAATCAGATAGGCCAAAACGAAGACCGTACCGGGCGTTATCAAACCAATCCCCCCAAAACCAATTCCCATTAAAACCATGCCTCCACATACTACCCAACCATATTGAAATTGTTTTAATTTCTGAGTTAGTAATGCACCAAGTATTCCGCCAAGACCAATAATAGAAATGATATATCCCATTTTACTTTTATCATGTGGGAATAAGCTCTTAAATAAAGTCGGGAATTGTGAGTCTACTAATTGTAATACTGCCATGGCTATTGTAACGAAAATCATAGTTGATAATATTATCCGATTAGATAACACATAGCCCCACCCTTGTACCCAAGCGGCCCAAGTGCTTTGCTTTTGCTTTTCAACAAGTTCTTTCGATATAGTTTCTTTGAATTTTATTGTGGGTATCAGAACTAACGTAGCTAATAAACAACTTATAGCTCTTATAATGAGGCAGAACTCTGGCTGAAACCAACTCAGCAACATGCCCCCTATAAGTGGGCCTACTATCTTGGTACCCTGCTCTACTATTCCGTTGATACTTACTGCTTTAGTAAGCAAATCTGGGGATACAATCTGTCTTGTTAGTGTTTGTTGTGCAGGATAATAGAAAACAATAAAAATGGAACGAATCATTAATGCTACTAAGAGCCAGTGGATATTTTGTACAAATAAAAGAGCAATTGTTATTAAACCAACCATCAAATTACAGAACATCATAATTGGAATTTTTCTAAAACGATCTGCAATAACACCTGCCCATGAGCCAAAAATAATTCCAGGAAGTGCATATGCAACAGGGATCAATCCAATCATAGTAGGATCTACTTCCCATTCAAACCCAACTATAGTCATAATCGCTAACATATCAATAAAAACACCAAGCATAAGCAATGAATAGGCAGAGAAAACTTGTAAATAAACCCTATTTCCTAATAGGCCTTTTGAATCGGTAGTTTTCATAAAATGTGCTCCTTAAATTTACTAAAACGGATGTTTTGGTGTACACAATACCTCTTTTTTGCACATAATTTATAACTCTACATATATCCATCCGAAATTTAATAGTATTCAAACTTCAATAACTATAAAATTCAATATCTTTGGTATAATTTATGCATTCAAATATATTTATTTTTAGTTTTTATACGTTCACTTCTGACCCTAAATAATCTTTTTTACCTATAAACGTGGACAAATTAAATGATTTCTAGTTATATCGTCATTACAACCACAGTAAAAAACGATAATATTTCATTAATTTATCTGAACAACTTTCTTTGATTTTCATATTCTACAAGCTAAAACTCTACTCAATGAAAATAATCCATTAATAGCTATCTAACCCTAAAATTTACAATAGTTAAACCATCCAAATTACACCCTCTTTTCAGAATTGTCTTTTTTTTCTATTTAAAATACTATCACACAAATTTTCTAGCTACTATCTTCATAAAGTTGAAATAATCAAATTGGAAAATTCAGATAAAAACAGGGGGAATTTGCAATCATCTTAGTTAATATTATTTTCACAAATGCTATTGAGTCATAACACACGATATACTCCTCTTTTTCCACATGTATGTTAATCATAGAAATTACTTCTTTTCCTTAAAACACTCTCGTTACTGTTTTATTTTTCATAAATAGGTCATACCTTTTTCCCCTTTCATTCCTCTTTATATTTTTATCATACGCAATGAGAATTTCTTTTTTCTTACCCATTACTTACAAATTACTTACTTTCAAAATCGCTTTTATAATAGGATTGAAGGAGCATCTGTGCAGGAAAGTTCAGTAAATATATTAATCAAAAAGAAACACAGAGGGTATTTACTTCCAAAAATATCTTAGCGTACGCTAAGATATTTTTCACATAGAAAAAGCTGATTTCCTGTAAACTAAGGGGGAATCAGTTTTTACTCTTAATTTGTTTGTAGTGATCGCAAGAGGTTTATAGAAAAGGGTGGTTGAAAGGTTGAAATCGTTGTAAAGCATCTTTATACATTCTCCACTGACTAACGTGACCTAATTGATACTACGAGATACAAAAACATCCTGCATGTTTGAACCATGCAGGATGTTTTTGTATCTCTGGTTTTATTGTATTATTACTGGCAAAGTAGTTTAGAGTTTCTTGTCCTAGGTTCAAAAAGTAGATACTTCTATTCCTATCATTGTTTTAGGAATAGAAGTATCTACTTTTTTATAAAGGAGTTGCTTCAGTTATATATAACTACGTGTATCATTAGCATGATTTTCAATATCTGTATTACTATTCTAATATGTATAAGAAAAGAGGATATATGCTGTATATTGAACATAATACCCTCTTCTTAGTTTAGTCCATTTAAACGGAATTCTGAGACTCTATTATTATTTTAGAAAGGACAGCATAATTTTCTCTGTTTCTTCTTTACTTAAATCACCTGCAATAATAAAGACTTGATAAGCGCTATTCTTTCCTTTTGCAGGAACAATCATTTGCATTTCTTTATAGGTTTCCTCTGAATTAATACTTTCAACTAAGGTTATTTTTGTACCTTCTAATTCATAATTTGTTACCTTTTCATTATACTCCGCTCTTTTATTCGAGAATTTTTTTGCATCATCAGTAACTGCAGATTGGTGCACAATATATACATTATCTTTACTTTCATTTTGATATTCATAAATAAAATCGGGATTCATTTTTCCAGTAGTCATCGGTGTTGTAACACCTTCTCCAGTTAATTTAAACCCTTTAACCACATAACTTGGGGTCTTAATTGGAAAATCAACATATTTCTGTGCTTCCTTTTTAGTTAATCTAAAATGCGAATAAATTTTCTGTCTAAATGGTCCAATTTCTTCACTATTTTTCTCATATTTTTTTTTGTCTTCTGGATCTAACTTTTCAGGATTTCCTGCTAATTTTACTTTTTTATACAAAATATTCCATTCCGTTTCCAAATTAATAAACCGCTCAAATTCTTCCTTCGTAAACAGATTTCGCGCTACTCCAAGTTCTGTAAGTAAAGTATTATACTCTCCTTCTGAAACAATAAATTCTGCTTCTGCTTGTTCTTTTGTACCAATCATTTTTTCTACAATTCGCTGTATAGGATCATCCGTTCGTGTTTTTAATTCTTTCATATTATTTTTCACTTCTATTTGTTGTTTCCCAGGGTTAGTCGGCTGATCAGCACGGGCGTTTAATAAGGATACAGATGATACTGCAATCACTGCCACAGCCCCTATCGCAGACCAACGATATGATTTTTTTTGGAATTTTTTAATCATTAGAATTCTCCTTTTTAGCGCTCTCTTGTTTTTACTAAAATTTGCTATACTTGGTACTTGATAATAACTTGAGTAGTGTTCCAATAGACTAATAATAGTATGTCCATACGCAATTTGTTCCTCTGAATCTATACATGTAAGAGCTAATGCATCGCATGCTAGTTCTTGATCTTCCCGCATACATGAGTAGGCATACCATAGAATGGGATTAAACCAATTTAAAATGAGTAACCCATGCATAAGCCAATTCACACCAACATCTCTTCGCTTGATATGAGCTAATTCATGATAAAAAATATATCGTAATTGTTGTTCATCTAAAATCTTCATATGTACACTGGATAACAACAACTTGGGGCGAATAAATCCAAACACCGTTGGACTGGAAACCTTTCCAGATACAAATAGAGGAATATTCCGTTGAATAGACATAGATTGCTTACACTTTTCAAAAATCTGGACAATCTTCTCATCTGTAATAACAGGTTGTTTTTTTATGTAAAGTAATAAACGCCTGTTCATTACAAAAGTAGCAACACTTAGCAGGATAACGCCAGAAAGCCAAATGCATATAAAGACTGTATAAAATGAAATCGTTTCATCATCTTGCTTTTCATTATTGTGTGTTTGTGTCTTGTTTGCCTGATCAGTTTGTGTTGAACTTGAGGTATAAGTATCTTCTTGTGTGAGTACCTTTTTATTGTCTATACCTTTCAATTCTTGCATACGTTCTTTTGAAAGAAAACTAGCTACATGGTTTTGGCTAGAAATGAATGCATCATCACTCTTGTAAGTAAGAACAGAATAGATACTATAGGAACTATCTGGCGACCAAGGTAATACAAGTCTTACTATTAATATGATCCATAGCATGTATTGCCAACGTGGAGTTAACTTATTTCTAAACAAGACCTTGATACATAAGATTAGGCCCACTAATATACTAGCCATAATAGATGTCTCTATCAACCAATCGAAAAAATGAGGCAGATAGACATTAATAAACATTTCTATCATTATGATCTATCCTTCCTCTGATTTTCCTCAGTCTTCTCATCCAGGATACGTTTAAGTTCGTTAATGTCTTCTGAAGACAGCTTTTCTTCTTTCAGGAAATTTACTAGCAAGGGCTTAAATGCTGCACCATAGAAACGTTTAAGTAAAGATTTCGTTTCTACTTGTAAATAACTATCTTGCGATACCAAAGGATAATAAGAGTACAAACGCCCTTTATCTTGATGATAAGCAACTGCTTCTTTATGGACTAATCGATTAATCAGCGTTCGAATCGTTTTGGGTTTCCAATCCATTTTCACCTCTAACGCTTCAATTACCTCATTTGCCGTTTGTGGAGAGTTCGACCACAGTACTTTCATAACTTCTAATTCAGCTTCAGAAATTTTAGGTAATTCTTTCATAAGTTAAAATTTCACCTCCATTGATTACAAGTGTAATCTTAACTGAATATTACACTTGTAATCTATTGTTGTCAATCTTATTTTATATTTGTAGAATACTTTCCTATCCCCATTAACATAAAAACGAAAAAATTAACAGAAGTTTAGACTATCATATCCCGTTATTAAGACATGATAGTACCTCTAAAATTTATGATTATGGCAATTTATCATAAATTGTTCATGAGATTTTAGTTTAAACTTTCGCTTTTATATTCTCCTATTTATATAATTAATACATCTTTAGGTATTTAGCCAGTTAATTATGTAGGGCTCTTAAAATGTGGTCCTATCTCAAGAAATGCTTTTACGAACAAAAAAGAATCCTTTTAAATTAGGGATTCTTTTTTGTATATTTTAAATTTTCCTTTTTGTAGCATCCATATTTGTACAGTAACGAAGAATTTCTTCCATCATTGCTGTAACCCTGTAACTACACGATCTACGCTATTTAATCTAAATCTTCCCCATTCGTGGAAATAACTTTTTTATACCAATAATAGCTCTTCTTTTTACTTCTTTTTAGCGTTCCATTTCCTTTATTGTCTTGGTCAACATAAATAAATCCATATCGCTTGTCCATCTCACCAGATCCTGCGCTTACTAAATCTATAGGTGCCCATGTTGTGTATCCTAGAATTTCAACCCCATCAATCTGAATGGCATCTTTCATCGCTTGGATGTGTTCTCTTAAATAATCAATTCTATAATCATCTTCCACATAACCATTTTTGTCCACTTCATCCTTTGCCCCTAACCCATTTTCTACAATAAATAATGGCTTCTCATAGCGATCGTAGACATGATTTAGAGTAATTCTTAGCCCCAACGGATCGATAGGCCACCCCCATTGGCTATACTTCAAATAAGGATTTTTGGTTGATGCGAATAAATTTCCTTCTGCATTATCTCTTCCATCGCTATCTGTTCTAACACAGCGACTGTTATAATAGGAAAGGGAAATAAAATCTACTGTATATTTTGCGAGGAGCTCTTCATCCCCATTTTCCATTATTGGCATCGTCCCATTACGTTCCATTTCTTTCAGAGCATAGTTTGGATATTTTCCTCTTGCTTGTACATCAACAAAGAAATAACTTTCCCGATCTAATTTTGTAGCTTCCCAAACATCTTTGGGATTACAACTATAAGGATACACACTCCCTGCTGCAAACATACAGCCGACTACATAATTTTCATCAATTTCACGAGCCAGTTTAGTTGCCTTTGCACTTGCAATAAGTTCATGGTGTGCAGCTTGATATTTTATCTTTTCTTTATTCTCACTTTCTTCAAAATAAATTCCTGCCCCCATGAATGGAGCATGTAAAATCATATTAATCTCGTTAAACGTTAACCAGTATTTAACTAAACCCTTATATCTTTTAAAAATGACCTGGCATAGTTGTATATAGAAATCAATCATTTTACGGTTTCTCCAACCACCGTATTTTTTTATTAAGTGCATCGGACAATCAAAGTGAGTAATGGTAACGAGCGGCTCTATATTATATTTACGGCATTCTTCAAATAAATCTTGATAAAATTGAAGTCCCGCTTCATTTGGTTTTTCTTCGTCGCCTAATGGGAAGATTCTAGTCCAAGCAATACTCATTCGATAAACCTTAAAGCCCATTTCAGCAAATAATTGAATATCTTCCTTGAAATGATGGTACATATCAATGCCTTTTTTAGCTGGGTAATAGTAATTTTCATCAAAATCAAACATTTTCAGCTGTCCTGTAATTACTAAAGATCGAGCTTCTCCTGTTGGGCATACATCCACATTCGAAAGTCCTCTCCCACCCTCGTTATAGCCCCCTTCACATTGATTTGCTGCGGTAGCCCCACCCCATAAAAAATCATCACTAAATTTCATCACACATTCCTCCAATATCGAAGTATTATTCCTAATAACCGTGTATAGATAACTTTTTCGCCTAAACTAGGCCGTCTTTGGTATCAAAAAATAACTGTAATTAATTTCGATCCTCTATCCACGTTACCTTCCTTACTCTCCGCAACCTCCAAATAATCTGCGGAATTCGTAATAACTATTGGAGTAACAACACTGTAACCAGCTTGTTCTATTTCTTCAATACTAAAATCTAACAATCGTTGACCTTTCTTTATCTTTTCGCCTTGCTTTACATAAGCTTTAAACCCTTTACCTTCTAATTGAACTGTATTTAAACCAACATGAATCAGAATCTGCACTCCATTCTCCGATGTAATACCAATCGCATGTAAACTAGGGAATAACGCTGTTACTTCCCCATTTACAGGGGACTCAACCACTCCTTCTGCAGGTACAATTGCAACTCCACTACCTAATACACCTGATGAAAAAGCCGCATCTTCTATATCTTTTAATTGCAGCACTTCCCCTTTAATTGGGCTTTCAATTATTTCTTTCTCTAATCTACTTTTCTTTTCATCTTGGCTAGTTTCAATTTGAGACTCATTCACACCTGCATCAGCAGTCTCTTTCTCTTTATATACAATCAGCGTTAATATAAATGCAACTGCCATTGAAATTACAATACCGATAACCGCAACAATTAAATTCCCCATTGCTCCATCCGGTTCAATCATTGCAGGTAATTCAAAAATACCCATTCCACCAGCCATAAACTTTCTTAAATTAAAGAATCCATAGAATCCCCCACCGATACCACCAGCAATACAACTAATAATAAATGGTTTCTTTAAGGGTAATAGAATTCCATAAATAGCTGGTTCTGTTACTCCGAATATACTGGATAAGAAATTCGGTAAAGACATTTCCTTCAATTTCTTGTCTTTTGTTTTAAATAATATAGCTAGGACAACTCCCGCAGTTGCGAAAGTACAAGCAAAGAAAGGCATCATCACGTTATCGTATCCCATAGTCATAATATTATTTAGATATACAGGTATGAACCCCCAATGTATACCAAATATAACTAATATTTGCCACGTTGCTCCTACTATGATGCCAGCAAACAATGGGCTAAAGTCTCTAACTGCAAATACAAATTCAGAAACAATTGTTGAAGCAAAGGTTGCAAGTGGTCCAATTACAATAAATGCAACGGGTAATGCAATTAATATTGTAAGCATTGGAACAAAGAAGAATTTAAGTAAATCAGGTACAAACTTATTACAAACTTTTTCGCATTTTGCTGCGAAATATACAGCTAAAATAACAGGAATAACTGTACCTGTATAGTTTATCGAAATTAAAGGTATGCCAAAGAAGTCAATGTAAACTGGCGATTTAAACATAGAACCTTGAAATAATGTATACATTGCACTAGTACTTGAAGAAACAACACTAGCTTGTATACTTGGATAACACATAATAGCCCCTACAACTAAGCCTAACATGGGCTTTAAACCAAACTTTTTAGCTGCAGTATAACCTAAAAATAATGGTAGAAAAGTAAATAAAGCATCACCGATTGCGTTAATGACCATTGAGCCACCCGAAGTTGAGCTATATAATCCTATAGCAACAAACAGCGCATTTAGTCCTTTCACCATACCACACGCAGCCATAATACCTAATATTGGTTGGAATATACCTGATATGATATCAATTGCTTTATGTAGTAGTTTTTCAGGCTTTTTCTCAACTTGTTTGGTTGCATTCAGTTGATCTCCGTCGATTAGTGCGCTAATATCATCATATACTTGTGGTACATGGTTTCCGATAACGACTTGATATTGGCCACCACTTCTCATGACGGTGACAATACCATCCATATTTTTTAAGTTATCATCATTTGCAATGGACTCATCCTTCAATTTAAAACGTAGTCGAGTCACACAATGTGTTAAGCTATTTATATTTTCCTTTCCACCTATATCTTCAATAATTTTTTTTGCTAATTCGTTGTATTTACTCATTTTTCAATCCTCCATCTTTTCATGTATTTATTAACAGAAATAGTGAAGGTCTGGCCAACTTAATGTTACCATCCAGCTATGTATTACATGTTTACAGTCATCACCACCTTTAATACTCCTTTACCTATCTACTCGACTCTCGAACTACCTTTGATACATGAATAGTCAAATAGATCATTTCATTAGAGCTTAAATAATACCCGTATTTTTTTTGGATAAATAGTTGGATCTTTGAAACACATTCAAACTCTTTTACATACTTATTTTTAATAATCTCAAGTAGCTCTTCATCAGCCTCATCACTATATGTGCTATTGGTAATTAGCCGGGATGCAAAAAACTTTAAATGACTAATAAAACGATAAGAGGAAACCGATTCTTCCATAATCTCAATACCAAAATGAACTCTTACAATTGTCAGCACTTCTTGAATCAACTGCGTGATTTCATGTACGATTGGCTGTTCTTTATGCAACTGAGCGTTTACGATATGAAAAGCAATAAAACCCGCCTCATCATCAGGTAAACGAATGTGTGTCTCTTTTTCTATAATATCTAGTGCTTTCATTCCAATGTGAAATTCATCTTTATAAAACCTTTTTATTTCCCATAGCAGTGCATTTTTAATCTGAATTCCTTCTTTAATCCTTTGAATTGCAGTATGCATGTGATCACTCAATGAAATATAAATACCTTCATTGAGTTTCTTACCTAATTTTCTTTGGGCATATCCAATAATTTCATCTGAAAGCTTCATGTGTTCCAGGGGTATGTTATTTAGCAGTTCTTGTAATTTATTTGATATATCTTGATTGGCTATGCGGAAAATTTTGTTTATCTTGCTTTCATCAATTACATCACCTTTTGACTTTTGATAGCCTATTCCTTTACCCATAACTATTATCTCATTACCGTTTTTATCCTCTGTAATAACGACATTGTTATTTAGATTCCTTTTAATTTCCATATATTTCACTCCAATCAAGGATATTTTAGTATGGGTTATTTATATCTTTCACTTTATAGGGGTTATATATTATTTCGATATAACATAAAAAAAGCCCATCCATTAAAATGCATAGAAGTACCTAAAATCTTCTATACACACTAATGAATAGGCTTAGCTTGTATTAAAACAATTACTACCCAATTCCAATGATATACGTACATAATATCCTAAATTAAAAATTTCGTCAACGTCATTAAGGATACAATTCTACAAAAAGAGTCCTACCGAAAAATCATCTTAATATGTACGCGTAAGTTCCTAAAAACTCAAATAACCCCCTATTTAAACCATAAAATTTTGATGTTGTGGCTTAAGTAGGTGGTTTTTTAATATATTAATTTATGGATTTTAATACTTATTATATCAAATTTTAGAATTAACTTTGACAACCTTCTTTCTGTATTGAAATTATCAGGCCTTGCTTTTTATTGGATTAAGATTCTAGCTCGCTAAATCATCGGTACATTCCATTTTAATACTGCTCATTTTTTTAAGTACTAGTAGCAGCGCGGGGAATTTTAGGTAATATTTTGAAAAGTTGTACCAAAACTTTTATAAGTCGCAAAGCTTTTCACATGAAGATACACTCTAAAAAACAGGATCTAGGAGAATCAGACATGAGATATTTTAATGAAAAACAGTTCAAGAAAGATATTATTTTAGTAGTTGTCGCGATGTATCTAAAATCCTGAAAAAACGTGGTATTTCAGTTCACCCTACAACCAAAATGCGTTGGGTTGATGAATATGGCAATCGCATCTATCCGATTTGGAAAATGAAAAATAAATCTGCACGTTTATCTTGCCATTTGGATGAGACTTACATCAAAGTTCAGGGCGCATGGGATTCTCTCTGTCGTATTATATCTAAAGATAGACACACATTTGATATTCACCTTTGTAAAAAACGAAATTATCAAGCTGACCTATTACTTAATGGAAGTTTTTTTCTAAATTTGCAGGATTTCAACATCTTTGTCATTCTTTACATACGATATAAGGTATGAAACCATTCTTGCTCTATATAAACAAAGGCGAGGTCTTCAAAGAGACTCCGCCTTTTCAACGTACAATGAACTTCAACAATTATTAGCTACTTCTTAAACGTTGTACCTCATTTACCAATCTGTTTATGCTTTTTTCAAACTTAGTAACAGAACCTCGATACTAATCGATATACCCTTTCTAGAGTAATAGTATCAGTATGTCCAAGTTTTATAGATTTATTGTAATGATCCCGAAGCTTTTGAACCAGAATCTGAATTACTACTTTAACTATTTAATTTTCATTCTGGTTATAGACGATGTAACTAGGTTCATTATAAACCCACTCATCTGTACCTACTCTTAGCCAGCCATTCTTTTCTTCATATACCGTATCTTTTTCACCTTTGCTTGCTTTTCTAACAACAGAATAGTTAGTTCCCGCTCCATTTCGAATATTAACGCCAATACCATTAATTTCAGCCGTACCAATTCCTTTTTGAACATTACCAGTTTTAATTACTTGAAGCATGTTTAATATGAATGCCGCTGTTTCACCTCGAGTTGTTGTTCCTTTAGGGGCATACAGATTATCTCCTATACCTTTTACAACACTCAAACCGTATAATCTTTGTACTGCTTCCTTATAGATAATTTGATCTTTATCTGCAAATGGTAAGTTTGCCAATGGTCCACTTATTTGTTTATACTGTAAAGCTTTATTTACAATAACAGCTGCTTCTTCTCTTGTAATAGGTGTGTTAGGGTCAAAATTACCATCTCCTCTACCAGAAATGATACCTGCACTTGCAGTACGTTTAATACCATCTCGTAAAGTTGGATTTACATCATTTAAATCTTTAAACGTTGCATCTCCAGCTGGAAGACTTAAAGAATTAGAGATTAATTGAGCAAACTCAGCTCTTGTTACGGCTCTATTAGGCGCAAAAATGCCGTTTCCTTCTCCGGCCATAATACCTCTTCTATTCAAATCACGAATAGCTGACTCATACCAACCTCCTGTTATATCGTCTGTTGGTTGATAAATTTTATTATAATACCCTTCCACACCATTTACGAAGGGAGCCCATTGTCCACTATTTATCATAATAGCAGGACAGTTTTTACCACTCCATTTTTGGTGTTTTACAATGTTGTTTAATGATACACCCGTTTCTTTCATTAAATACGCTACAAGTTTCTTAGCATTATCTACTGCTTTATTGTAGTCACCATCACTGTTAACTGCAATTTCAATTGCTATAGATTCTCTATTACCTGAGCCATCACCGTCTCCTGCGTGCCATCCGTTCTCGTTTAATGGTAAGTGTTGATAAATCTCTTTATCATCTACTGTAAAATGCCATGATGCAGCGCGGTCTGTGCTCCCTACTGCTTGATTATATAAGTATTGAGCGTGTTTTTTAGCTCCTGCTCCTACACTTTCATTATCAGTCTCATGAATTGTAATATACTTGGGACTCATATGATTTTGAGGGCGAATATTGTCGTTTCCTTCTGGAACAATCCATTCAGTGAATGGAACGCCATTTATCGTACTAGAAACTTTAGGTGCTGAAAAAGAAAGACTACGTTTTGTTCTATTTGAATTGTGAGGGACTGTTAATGTACCCGTTTCTTCATATATACCTTCTGAATTTTGAAGACTGTCCACTTTCTTATTATCGACAGTACCTCCACCACGTCCGTCTATTCTTTTAAAACTTTCTTCAATACTTTTTAAAGCTTGTTCGTCTGATACTTGAAGTTGATCTGTTTCACCTTGTCCCTTAACGTTTATAGATTGATATTTATTTACTGATTGTTGTTCTTTTGCGAACGATACCATAGGTGGGGATACTATCGTTAGTCCTACTGTTAAGGCTACTACTTTTTTATTAAATTTAATACTCATGTTTAATTTGGTATATCTCGTAATTATAGTAGATATACCTACCTCCTTACACTTCTATTAATGTACATTATTATAGTTTGAAACCTAGAAATAACAGCTTCATTTTTCATTAGATATAATCAATTGAAATCTATAAATTCTCCTAGATATATCAATATTTAAGAGCAAGTCAAACACTTATTAAAGAAATTGATAAGAACTAAAATAGTTCTCTTTTGCGATTTCAACCATACTATACATGATTATATTTTCCCTCATATACTTACAAAAATAACATCAAAATAACATTTTAGATACATATAACAATATATAATTTTTTATTTGATATTCTATTTATTTTTTTATGAAACTCACAAATTCATGGAACTTTTTATATTAAAGGATTAATTTATATTTATCTCATTTTTCTATTTATAATATATAAATCATTCGTCTTTATTCTGAACTTGGTCTCTATTTATCAAAAATTCTTTCCATCAATAAAGAACCTGTTTGATAGTAGTCTTTCATTACTTCTTTTGGAACCATACTCCCTCCCGTTCCCAAAACAATATGGGTACTTTGATTGAATTTATGTTTTAAATTAGTATTTTGTATATAGCCTCTTCCCCCTTTATGCAATTTAATAGGTCCAATCATTCCTGCTACCGCTGATGGTTCTAGCTTGATATCTTCTTTACCAACTAATTCTTTTAATAGCTTATATAAATGATTATAACTAGCTGTATATGCCCCTCTTAAAAATGGTTCTATTGTTTATTCTATAAACCCAGATACTCTTCCAAGTGCCATCCATCCGCTATTGTATTATTGTCAATCCAAAAATCTTATTCAGAAATTCCCTGATATAATCAGGTCATCATACTTAATAGCGCATATTGAGACTTTTGATTATTATATTCCAGTTAATTCTTGTATTCTAATTGCACTAGTAAACACATTTAAAATTTAACTGCAATACTGAATATTACACTTGTAATCCAGTTTTGTCAATCTTATTATAATTAAGCCTATATTAATAAGCAAGCATGATATTAAGTTTTATTTAATAAAAACATTTTTTCTTTATCATTTATGTAAATTTTACACACTTTTGTAAATGTTATTCATTGACACTTATACATATAAGTAACTATAATCGTTACACCAAATTGAATAAATGTCTTTTTAAAGTCAGCATCTTCACAAACATATAAATATAAAAATAAAAAATTTCAATTTGGTAATACAATAGATTGGTAGAGGTGTATATTTTTATGAAGCGCAAATTAATTACAACAGGTCTCCTTGCAGGGGCTATATTATCCCATTCTTCTAGTATTTATGCGGATACTCAAAAGTTTCCTGATGTTCCAAAGTGGGCAGAGCAATCCGTTAATTATTTAGTGGATAAACAAGTATTACGTGGCTACCCAGATGGGATATTTGGGTCAAATGATTCATTAGATAGAGCTTCTGCGGCTACTATTATGACAAAGATTTTGGGTATACAAATTGACTTCGATGCGAAACCGTCCTTTACAGATTCACAAAACCATTGGGCTACTCCCTATATAGCTGCTGCTGAAAAAGCTGGCATTATTAAAGGAGAAGGAAATGGAATCTTCAATCCAACTGGAAAGGTTACACGTGCTGCTATGGCGACAATGCTAGTAAATGCTTATAAATTACAAAGTACAGCAAATGATAATGGCCAAAGTAAATTTGAGGATTTAAAAGGGCATTGGGGAGAAAAGTATGCCAATATTTTAATTGATTTAAAAATTTCTAGTGGTACTGATAACGGCTGGCAACCAAATAGATTCATAACACGAGCTGAAGCTGCTCAACTTACTGCTAAAACTGATATGCTGTCAAGAGAAATGAATAGTGAATTAAAAGAAAAAGACTATACAAGTACTAATACTCTTCTAAATCAGCACCAAAAACTTTCTGGTAAAGTAATTGAAAAAACGGAAGACGGATTGGTGGTTTCTGGTGAAAACTCAAGTGTATACGCTATCGTTTCTTCCCCTGAGGTACTTAAAGATATTAAGATTGGGGATACCGTTACCATTTATGCTCCTATGTTTATAGGCTCAATACCAGGTGATCCAGCTACAGCTAAATATGCTATTGTTCAAAAAGAAAATGAAGAAAACGTTCTAAAAAAACAATATAAAATGCACACTGGAAATGTAATTAATAAATCAAAGGACACTATTGAAATTTCTAGTGAAGGCTCGACTGTTAGTGCTATCGTTTCTTCTGAAATCTTACAAGATATAAAGATTGGAGATACCGTTACCATTTATGGGGCATCTTTTATGAGTAATATGGCAACTGGTGAATTATCTGCTAAAGCTCCAATCATTGAAAAGTCGACAAGTAAGACAGTGACTCCTAATACAAGTCTAGATAAATCGAAATCTATATCAGAATCCGATAAAAAAGAACAAAATGCTCTGAATCAACACCAAAAACTTTCTGGTAAAGTAATTGAAAAAACGGAAAGTGGATTGGTGGTTTCTGGTAAAAACTCAAGTGTATACGCTATCGTTTCTTCCCCTGAGGTACTTAAAGATACTAAGATTGGGGATACCGTTACCATTTATGCTCCTATGTTTATAGGCTCAATACCAGGTGATCCAGCTACAGCTAAATATGCTATTGTTCAAAAAGAAAATGAAAAAAATGCTCTAAAAAAACAATATAAAATGCACACTGGAAGTGTAATCAATAAATCGAAGGAAACAGTCCAAATTTCTAGTAAAGGCCTGACTGTTTCTGCCACTGTTTCTCCTGAAGTGCTTGAGGATATTCAAGTTGGGGATACCATTACTATTTATGGGGCATCTTTTATGAGTAATATGGCAACTGGTGAATTATCTGCTAAAGCTCCAATCATTGAAAAGTTGGCAAGATAAGCAAAAGGAATACAATGGGAAAATCCCCATACTAATAAGTATATAAATGCTATTTCTTTAATATCTATGGTTGTGTTAGTTATTTAAAATTGATATAAATTTGCTTTGTATAAATCTATTTATTTAGAATACTTTCATGGATATTTTATTATAAACTAAGCAGTTTAAGGTTTCTTGCCCCTAGTTCAAAAAGTTGAGACATGAAAGTACCTACAAAATTTAAGATAATGGCTATTTATCCACGAATGTTCATGACATTTTAATTGAACTTCACAGTTAATTAGGTTTTACTTAGAATTAAAAAAGAGTGTTGGGAAACCCTAAAGGGGGTTCCTAACACTCCGGAATCTTTTTTGATTTTAGTGAAAGAAAACAATATAAAATCATAGAATTTAGAAAAATAGCCCGCCACTAACCCCTTTTTGGTTAGATGGAGGGCTATTTTTTCATGTTTTGACAAGCAGCGGTGAGGTAAGCTTGCATTTGGACAGACTTCAGCCCTTGAAACCGGGCATAGCGGTAGCCATGTAGTTCTTTGGCATCCGCAAAGCTTCGCTCTATAGTTGAACAACGTACTTTATACAGCTGTTTCCCTGTAGCCGTTAGTTTGTTTTTTCTAGCGATATCTTTATATTTCTCCCATATATGATGAGTGATAACTTTTTGTTTTTGTTTCTTTGAAAAGCAGACCTCACGTAGCGGACAAACAGCGCAATCTTTTGGATTCGATTTGTATTGACGATACCCTTCACGATCCGTTGTTACATATTCTAAAATACATCCCATTGGACAAGCGAATACGTTCATTTCTTCTACATATTTAAATTGGCTTTTTGGTACTTCTTTATTTCGTTTTCCAAATCGGCGATACCCCATCACCATAAATATATTCCGTTCTGATAATTCCTTACAGATATATCCTGTAAAATAACCCGCATCAAGAGCGACAGCTTCTACTTTGAACCCGAATTTTTCAATCTGAGCTTGGAGGCGTGCTAAATATGGCTCGGAATCTGCCATATTTCCAGCCGTTACATAGGTATCTGTAATAATATTGTACTTCGCATCAGTCGTACGATGATCCAAGAAATGAAAACCATTTAGTTTTCCATCTCTCATTAAAAATCCACTATCTGGATCCGTTGTACTTATACGAGTTTTTTTTGTAGGGGTATCACTTTCCTTTCTAGGTTTTAATTCTTTTTTCCATGTACCTTACGATCTTCGATTACCGCAGCTTCTAGCTCATCTATATAAAACTTTGCCTTTTCTTTTTTATATTTATGTACAAATTTATTTTTATTGGCATTGGCCTTAATATGTGTAGAATCTGTCATCAGTGCACGTCCTCCCACCATCTGGTGCTCCGTTGCTTGCCTCACAATCTCATCAAAAATTTCTTCGAAAATATTTGTATGAATAAAACGAGTGCGACGATTCCAACTGATTGTAGAATGATCGGGAATAGTATCTGATAGAGAAAATCCTAAAAACCAACGGTAGGCAATATTCGTTTTAATCTCCTTTTCCAATTGACGCTCAGAACGAATACCGTAAAAATATCCAATAAACATCATCTTAAATAAAACGATAGGATGAATAGACGGACGTCCATTGTTTTCACAATAATAAGGGCGTAGCTTCTCCTCAATAAAATCAAAACTAATTGTCGCTTCAATCGCACGAAGGAAATGATCTTGTGGAACCAATTCTTCTACAGAAACAGATACACGCTCATCACGATGATTTTTTAAAGCACCCTTCATAAAAAATCTCTCCTTTTCCTCTTTTTTCTCAGTGTTGACATATAAAAAGAGGTTCAGACACAAAAACAGGCTGTGGAGAAGACTTTCTCCACAGCCTGAAGAAAAAGACATCTATATAGATGCCTTTTTCTTTGTATTGTACTAAGGAGAATGCCCTTATTTAACTAATTGCTGTTGAATCTCCTTAATTAAAAGTTTAGCTCCTTCAGGACTAAGAACGATTTGACCATTTGCTAATGATATATTTCTATCTGAAATATCACCAGTTACTACACAAGCATCGTAAGATTTGTATTTTTTTAAAATGATCTTTTCATCTTCTACAAATATTTCTACAGGATCTTTTTCTGCAATTCCTAACGTTGTTCTTAACTCTTTCGGAAGAACAATTCGCCCTAATTCATCTACTTTTCTTGTAACACCTGTTGATTTCATGTTTACCCCTCCTTATATTTTTTACATTCCTAGCTACTTTCTGCATGTCATACTACAATTATATATCTAAATTCCTTTATCGTCTTTTATCTCGTTTTCTCTTTCTTTAGCTTCTAAGCTAAATTTAGCGTAAGTCATTATTTTTTCTAGTTCATTTTTGGAAGCATTATAATCTTTAATATAACGTTCTTTTCTTCCTGGACACATATATTTATTTTTTTTCATTTCGTTTATTGTTTCTATATTCATGACTTTTCGTTTTCCCTTTTTCTCATATAAGAGTTTTAGATGTATAGCTCGGCCTATGCTCCAAAGAGTAAAACCGATAATGAAAGAAAGTAATAGATATGCTGAAAGAGAATAATCATTAATAATGAAATAGAGAAAATAAATAAGCGAGATTGCAAACAAAAATGAATTATAGTATTTTTGTATATTTTTCTATGTATGTATTTGTATTTCGTATTGTTTTTTCTCATTTCAAGAGTCTCTAACATGTATAAATTATCTCCTTTTAAATAGGACCAGTTGGTTGTTTTTTACACTAACCCTTTTTAGGCTAATATATCACTGGTTAGAAATAATAATAAAGCCAAAGGAACCATTCCTTTGATATTGCTAGTGTTTGCACCTCTTGTTTAGTTGTAGTTCACACACAATAGATAACTGTATATAATGATTATATAATTATATTAAAAGGCGAACAACAATAAACTTCTTGAAGTTTATTGTTGTTCAATTAAATTTCTAGAAATTCCATACCAATATATGTGGAAACAAGCAGAACATCTAGAATAGGTACTTTTAATCATTTAATGAAGATGTTACAATATAGTTTGTACGATGAACATGATTTGCTTTCTTACTACCACACAGAAAAAGTTCCCTGGCTTTTGCTAGGAGACTTTTTCTATGCACATTATTAATTGCATCATAAGTATACACACGTTATAATAGTCACCTAATTACATATGAAGAGGTGCAAAAAATGAATAAGACAGAATTAACAAAAGTAGTAGCAGAAAAAGCAGAACTTACACAAAAGGATGCAGCTGCAGCAACACAAGCCGTATTAGATACGATAACATGTGCACTAGCTAATGAAGAGAAAGTACAAATTCTTGGATTTGGTACATTTGAAGTACGCGAAAGATCTGCACGTACAGGACGTAACCCACAAACAGGTGAAGAAATGCAAATTGCGGCTTCAAAAGCACCTGCTTTTAAGGCTGGAAAAGAATTAAAAGAGGCAGTGAAATAATTATATATAGTTAAAAGGGTTTGATATTTATCTCAAACCCTTTTTTAATAGCCTTTTTTTCATAAAACAAAAAATATCATCCAAAGTTTATATAAATAATATAGATTCCCCAAAGAATGTAACCAACCTGTGTTACGATAAACATTGTAAACTCGAAACCAGTGAGTTTTCTTTCTCTTTTTATCTTTCGTAAATACAGATAGAAACTAAAAGTAGATAAAAACATTAATAATATAGAAGCATTATATATATTCTCTATTATAGTGATAACTGATCCACTCCTCACTTGAAAATTAATGCGTATAGAATAAGCATATCATATAAAAGATTGACTTAATTCAAATACCCTTTTTATCAACATAATCCAATTTATATTTTCACATTTTAAAAAGAACTGATATAAAAGATAAAAGAATCTCTTTTGCATCAATAGATTACAAAAGAGATTCTTATTTTGGTAAGTTTTCTTACAAGGTGCCAGATTAATTATTCAGCAGGATTAGGTGCAATATAAGCTGGAGCGGGTCCGCAAGTTACAGCAAAAGCAAATAACACCGCGGGATTTACTGATAGCCCAAGCAATGAAAGCATTCCTAATGCTCCCCAGTAATCTTCTTTTTTGAGATACGACTTTACTTGATTAAAATATGATTTGCCAATCCCTAAAGCATCCTGCCAACATCTTTCCCAAACGTTACTTGAGTACATATTTGATGGGATTTCTTCATCATTCATCACATAAACACCAGCAATAATAGCTGCTTTTTCTTCATTATTATATGACGATTTTGCTAATTCTTCTTTATTAAGAACGTATTTACCCGTTTTATCATCCTTTATCATAAGTACTGAAAAAATATATTCTAATTCTTTAACTTGAGCTTCTAATTCCTCGTGTGTTGCGTTGTATTTTTTCCCATCCTCCATAGTTGCAGCTGAAGCGAGAGTTGGGACAAAAACTAGTGCAAGAGCCATTAACATAAACATCATTTTCTTTAACATAGTGAATTAACCCCATGCCCATCAAGCTAAAATTTTATTACACCCCCAGAACGAAATTTTTAGGCTTTCTTGTAACGAAAAAGCATATTTATTGTTTTGGGGGTGACCTGTTTTCTTAGGTTGATGGCAATGTGGCGGTACCCCTATTAGAACTTCCGAAATAAATAATATTCAGAATATTATATACATAAAGTTTACAATTCATCTAGTTAACTAATATCTTATTATATGTTTATTTTAACAAAAAGATTAATAATAAAACAGACTTGTTAGAAGAACGAATATTCTGTAAAATTTTTTCTTGACGAGGTAAATTAAAAGAATAATAGAACAAGGAATATGACGTAGGAGGTTTATAAAAATGATAGTAAGAAAATCTATAATTGGGGTATTAATATGTTTATGTATGAGCTTTACAACATTAAATGTTTTCGCTGAAACAACAGAAGAAGTTCCAGCAGGCATAGAATCATTTGATATGGCAGCATTTGAACAATTAGTTATTGAAATTGAAGAAGGTAAAATCAATTCAGATCTTGAAGCTGAAAAAAGGTTAGAAGAATTAAAACGTTTGAATAAAAAGAATCCAAACACTGATATTCAATATAGCGGCAGTATTGCTAATGCATTAGGGAAAAGTGCTGAAATGCAAGCATGTCTTAATAAAATTGGATCATATAAATGTGGTAAAGCTAGAATAAATGCTCAAGCAGCAATTAATATGGCTACTGCATATTACTCCAAAGATAGTCTAAACAATGGAAAAGGTGATGCATTTAGACATGCATATTGGAATGCTCTTATGTGTAAAAGTATAGGGTGTTCAAATGCTAAAATTGTAGCAGACAATCATGAAAGATATAATATGACAGAAAAAAAATTACATGACATGGATTATTATAACAATCAAAAAGGACGAGATATGTATAACTGGCGAGTAGCTAATGGTTATTCTTTATTGGAACAAGCTATGGCTGATAATCTTAGACAAGATATAAGAAATGGTTTGCTAAAATATATAAAACAACCAGAAGGATGGTTATTATGGACCAACCAATAAATAAAAGAATAGGAATAGACAAATCATGAAAAAAACTTATATTTTAATTTCAACATTAATAATTCTATTTTTATGTTTAGCTGGAGTTATATATTTTAATGATTCAAAAAATGAAACATATATTATTTGGGAGAGAAATGTACAAGAAAATAATAATTTACTAAAAAAACTAGAAGATAATGACATTCCATATAAAATTGATAAAAAAGGAAATTTGAAAATTCGTGAAAAAGATACAAATAAAGTAACATTATGTTGTACTTAAAAATAAAGAGACGTCTTTGTTTAAAACAAAGACGTCTCTTTATTTTCTCCTTCTAAAATGTTTTAATACGAAAGTAAACTTTTATGTAAACAACTCAATGCCCTTTAATTATTGACTTAAATTCACCAATAATAGAGCTAATCATTTTTTTAAAACTATCATAAAATATTGGTAATAAAATTCCTAATCCAAAGATTAATGATGATTTTATACATATCCCTACAAATATTAAGGTAAAACTTATATAGAAACTAACGTAATTTTTATCATCAATCTTTATTTTTTTTTTGAAACTATCATTTCCCTTTATCAGATCATCTAATGTTACATTGTAAAACTCACTAAGTATAATCAAATTATCAATATCAGGATAACTTTTATCATTTCCCCTTAAACATTGACTTCACGCCAAATTCCCTAATATCCTCAAAATCAGTAAGGAAAGTATACATTCAAAACAATATAAATAAAGAACTTATAGACCTTATAAAAAATTAAGCATATTTGCAAAATAAAAGACGACTTAAAAGCCGTCTTTTATTTTGCGTTACAATTTATATGGATTATTAGTAATTTTCTTTTCTTTTTGTATCTGTATTATTAACTGGTTTTTCTTTTCTTCAATCAACACAATCTTTTTAAAAGTTAACAATGAAGCTATTTGTAGTAAAACATAATATATTTTTAAATCAAAATTACTATTTGCAATAATATGATCCATTCCTTATAATAAACCTCCCTATTTTATAAACAAAAAATTACTCAGTTCTAATTGTAATTATATATTATCAATATTAGGTATAGGTTTCTATTCAAAATATATACTTCACTAATTACCATAACCCCACTTATTAAAGTGGATGATATAAACTATTAAATTCTCAAAAAAATTGGGTTCTTTTAACTTACGAAAGGAAGTATTTAGCATCAAGAAGTATGTATCCTATGAAAGTTAAGAGAAGAACAAGAGTAAAAATGATTGTTTTTTGCTTTTTACTTCTATTTTTAAACCATCCCCATCTTTTACTCTCATCTTCTAACCAAAAGTAATCAACCACAAGAAATAACAGAATAATTAAGAAATAGAAAAAGATCTTCAGTATAATCATCTCCTTTATTATCCATAGATACACACATTTCTTTTTACTTCCATTTTATAAAAAAAGATAAACTTTTTTGTTTTTCTGCTATTCAAAACAACTTGTTAAAAAGAGTAAAATACAACAAATATTAAACCTTGTGTCTTACCATCTCTTCCACCAAGGTTTTTTAGCTTCTTGATAAATTTCTTCAATCTTTTTATCAAAAGCTATATCTCTCTCTGAAATATATTCAATCATTTTTTGCATATCTTCAATTTGTTGATCTTTTTCTTTTTCCCTTTTTTGAGATTCCAATAACTGTTTTTTTATTTCAACTTCAGTTTCTGCAGATGCTTGCAACTTAGAAATTATCATTTGATTTTGTTCTTCAATTTGTTCTATTTGCTTTTGAAATGAATTTGCTAATTTCTGAATCTCATATCGCATTTTGTGCGAAATCAAATCATCTTTTGATTCCTTATTTATCAATGGTTGCACGATTTGTATCGGTGATTTTTGCTTCTGTCTTCGTATCACTGCTACGGAAGCCGCCATATCAAGGTTTACTCCAGCTTCTTTTCTAGCTTGAATCAAATCTCTAAACGTTAACTCATCTATATCCGTAAAAATCCTTGTGTTATTTTCATTTTTTCGAAAAACATACCCTGCTTTCTCAAGAGATTGGGCATATTTCCTAACTGTACTTTCAGCAATTCCAAATGTTTTAGCAATATCATGACTTTTTAATTCCTTAGGAATTCCCTCTAACAATTCAATTTCTGTATCACCCATATCGGCCATCGCTACCACCTCTTTCTATTTTTATAAGCGATATATCGGCGATATAATATAAATAAAAAACACTTAAAATAAACATAACAAAAAATAAACAAAAATACATAAAAAAATTTAGACAAATTAAGCATATACTCGTCTTTTTTTCACATCAACATATACTATGATTTAAAACAATCATAATCAAATTTATACAAGATTTTATGCAAAAAAAGAAGAGCGCGGATCCCCAGGATCCCCGCTATATCAACAATGTATAAAATCGTGTATACCAAATAAACAGACAAAAAAGAAGAATACCTGTATAGACAAGGATTCTAGTAAAAGTTTGCTACCGATAATAGGACGTTATGTTAACTTTACATGAATACCATATACAGTAATTTTTTCTCATCAACGCGTTATTAAAATGATAAAATAAAGAAAAAAAGGTGGGGCTATTTTGATAAATTACGACTACAAAAACAAGGAAAAGAACAATGGAAACCGTTTTGTCTCAGTCAGAAATAAAGGAGAAAATGCTCTATTAGAAGTTGAAAAAAAGGGAAACCAAGTAGAAATTGTAACATATTGGAAAAATGAAAAGACAACGAAATTTACAATCCCTTTAGAACTATTTGAAAGAATGTTTAATGATATAATCATCCCAAAAAATACTTTATGATCCAAATTAGAGAAAATTACTACGTAAAAGCAACTTCCAATAACGATAATTATGTAAATAAGCTGCCTATATGGGCCATAGCCATCAAGTTTAAAAAATGAGTCCGATGCTTTTTGGCATCGGACTCATTTTTTTACAATAGGGAGTAGAAGCGTACGGTTTTGGACATACTCAAATAAGACTCTCTGGATTTCGTATTTTTTATACGGCTTTGTGAAGTCTTTTCGTACATTCTTGAGTGATACTAAGGATATCGAACGGTGTACGACACTTATACCTTCGTGCTTTTCGTCCGTTTTTGACAAGATCCTGAAAGAGCCTGGTTAGCACTGATACAGGATGTTGAAAGGTTGTGAAAAGCACGTCGTGTATACTAGAGAAGTAAATTTTGACGATATATGTACACTTATACTCACTAACCTCTTTTTGTTTTTTCTCCCATATAAGTCTTCTCATTCGATATGTAATGCTAGCTACCAAACACAAACCAATTAATTGCCCATATAAATGACATTGAAATCGTTCCAGTTTCACAGGTTTCACTTCATGAATTTTAAAAATAGACTTCCATGTTTTAAATATAATTTCAATTTGCCACCGTAAAGAATACAGTTCATACACTTCATTGTGTGGAAGGTGTTTACTAG
>NZ_JBYTEA010000008.1:0-209230 GCF_058791995.1 Bacillus sp. EB106-04-02-XG92 | reverse complement strand
ATAGGTTCGAGGTGGAAGCATGGTGACATGTGGAGCTGACGAATACTAATAGATCGAGGACTTAACCATATAATATGTAGCAAATGTTATCTAGTTTTGAAGGAATATGCCTTCATAGTTTGGTGATGATGGCAGAGAGGTCACACCCGTTCCCATACCGAACACGGAAGTTAAGCTCTTTAGCGCCGATGGTAGTTGGGACCTTGTCCCTGTGAGAGTAGGACGTCGCCAAGCAAAAACCTAAGTCGATTCGACTTAGGTTTTTTTGTGTCTATTTTTATGTGCGAAATGCCATAATCCATACATTTAATAACCTTAAAGAAGAAAAAGAATGAAAATGAGGCTATTCAAAGGGATAAGTATGAGAAGAGCGTAGTTGTTTTTTCATTATTGTCCTCATTATAAATAAAATAAATATAAACGGCATGCTTTATATTCAAGCATGCCGAATTAGTATATAGACCGTTGTCTGTATGATAGATCTCTAGAAATATATATTCTAATTTCTTATCCTTCTTGCATATAGTTACAATAATTCTTTTGAATATAACTAAAACACGAACGTTATTGGTGAGTAATAAAAAAACATTCGATTATTTGTTGACATTGTTTATGAAATATTGTTAATATAGCCATAGAAAGAATAATATATAAGACCTCATATAATCGCGGGGATATGGCCTGCAAGTCTCTACCTAACGACCGTTATTCGTTAGACTATGAGGGAAAGTCACTCGGTATTTTTCTATTCACAAGGGATACGTATGCCTGAGTAGAGCACTTTCTCTCATAGTAAAAAGAGAAACTGTTCTATTTCAGGCTTTTTTTATTTGAATCGGGGGGATTCTAATATGAAATCACTAGTTGGAGTCATAATGGGAAGCACGTCAGACTGGGAAACAATGAAATATGCTTGTGATATTTTAGATGAATTAAATATACCGTATGAGAAAAAAGTTGTATCCGCTCATCGGACTCCGGATTATATGTTTGAATATGCAGAGACGGCTCGTGAACGTGGATTGAAAGTTATTATTGCTGGAGCTGGTGGAGCAGCGCATTTACCAGGAATGGTTGCAGCGAAGACAAATCTTCCTGTAATCGGAGTTCCAGTTCAATCAAAAGCGTTAAACGGCTTAGATTCATTATTATCCATCGTCCAAATGCCAGGAGGGGTTCCAGTTGCAACTGTTGCAATTGGTAAGGCTGGTTCAACAAATGCTGGTTTACTTGCTGCACAAATACTTGGATCATTCCATGATGATATACATGATGCATTAGAATTGAGAAGAGAAGCAATTGAAAAAGATGTGCGCGAAGGTAGTGAGCTAGTATGACGAGAATCATTTTACCTGGAAAAACAATCGGCATTATTGGAGGCGGCCAGCTAGGAAGAATGATGGCATTGGCAGCTAAGGAGATGGGATATAAAATTGCTGTTTTAGATCCTACAAAACATTCACCATGTGCACAAGTTGCGGATATTGAAATTGTTGCATCATATGACGATTTAAAAGCAATTCAGCACTTAGCAGAGATCAGTGATGTTGTCACATATGAATTTGAGAATATTGATTATAGATGTTTACAATGGCTTGAAAAACATGCTTACTTACCGCAAGGCAGTCAGTTGTTAAGTAAAACACAAAATCGTTTTACAGAAAAGAATGCAATTGAGAAAGCTGGGCTACCGGTAGCAACGTATAGATTGGTTCAAAACGAAGAGCAGCTTACTGAAGCAATTACCGAGTTATCATATCCTTCCGTCTTAAAAACAACGACAGGTGGATATGATGGGAAAGGACAAGTTGTTTTAAGAAGTGAAGCTGACGTTGATAAAGCGCGAGAGCTTGCGAAAGCAGCAGAGTGTATTTTAGAGAAATGGGTGCCTTTTGAAAAAGAAGTATCAGTTATTGTCACACGTAGTGTAAGTGGTGAAACGAAAGTATTTCCGGTAGCGGAAAATATTCATGTAAATAACATTTTGCATGAATCTATCGTTCCAGCTCGCATTACAGAAGAACTTTCTCAAAAAGCAATTGCTTATGCAAAAGTGCTTGCGGATGAACTAGAACTTGTGGGAACACTAGCGGTAGAGATGTTTGCTACAGCTGATGGTGAGATTTACATTAATGAACTAGCACCAAGACCTCACAATTCAGGACACTATACACAGGATGCATGTGAAACGAGTCAATTCGGTCAACATATTCGAGCGATCTGTAATTTACCTCTTGGAGAAACAAATTTGTTAAAACCAGTTGTCATGGTAAACATTTTAGGCGAACATATAGAAGGGGTCCTAAGACAAGTGAATAGATTAACCGGGTGCTATTTACACTTGTATGGAAAAGAAGAAGCAAAAGCACAGCGAAAAATGGGGCATGTAAATATTTTAAATGATAATATTGAAGTCGCTCTAGAAAAAGCGAAGGGTTTGCATATTTGGGACCATCAAGAACAACTGTTGGAGGGAAAAAGATGATTAGTCGTTATACACGCCCAGAAATGGGTGCAATTTGGACGGAAGAGAACAAATTTAAAGCATGGTTAGAAGTTGAGATTTTAGCTTGTGAAGCATGGGCTGAGCTTGGCGATATTCCAAAAGAAGATGTTAAGAAAATTCGTGAGCATGCATCATTTGATATTGATCGTATTTATGAAATTGAAAAAGAGACACGTCATGACGTAGTTGCATTTACTCGTGCTGTATCAGAAACACCAGCATTAGGCGAGGAACGTAAATGGGTTCATTACGGTTTAACATCTACAGACGTAGTAGATACAGCGTTATCTTACATTTTAAAACAAGCAAATGAAATCATATTAAAAGACTTAGAAAACTTTGTAAGCATTTTAGCTAACAAAGCGAAAGAGCATAAATACACGATCATGATGGGAAGAACACACGGTGTTCATGCAGAACCAACAACATTTGGTTTAAAACTTGGTCTTTGGTATGAAGAAATGAAACGTAACGTAGAGCGTTTCAAACAAGCTGCTGATACAGTTCGCGTTGGTAAATTATCTGGTGCGGTTGGTACATACGCAAATATCGATCCATTCGTAGAAAAGTATGTTTGTGAAAACTTAGGATTAGAAGCAGCACCAATTTCAACACAAACATTGCAACGTGATCGCCATGCTCATTACATGTCAACACTTGCATTAATCGCAACATCTATCGAAAAGATGGCAGTTGAGATTCGTGGTTTACAAAAGAGTGAAACACGTGAAGTTGAAGAAGCTTTCGCAAAAGGTCAAAAAGGTTCTTCTGCAATGCCACATAAGCGTAATCCAATTGGATCTGAAAATATGACTGGTTTAGCTCGTGTTATCCGCGGTTATATGATGACAGCTTATGAGAATGTTCCATTATGGCATGAGCGTGATATTTCTCACTCTTCAGCAGAACGCGTAATTTTACCAGATGCTACAATCGCGTTAAATTATATGCTAAACCGCTTTGGTAATATTGTTAAAAACTTAACTGTATACCCAGAGAATATGAAACGCAATATGACAAGAACATATGGCTTAATTTATTCTCAGCGCGTAATGCTTACATTAATCGATAAAGGTATGGTACGTGAAGAAGCTTATGATATCGTACAACCTAAAGCGATGGAAGCTTGGGAAACACAAGTACAATTTAAAGAGCTTGTAGAAGCTGATGAGCGTATTACGAGCAAGTTAACACAAGAAGAAATTAATGAATGCTTCAACTATGAGCATCATATGCAACACGTTGATACAATCTTTGAACGCCTAGGATTAAACGAAGCGTAAAATTTCATATGGCACAGAATAGAGTCATTCTGTGCCATTCTTTATAAAAAAATTATTCACATTTTTCAAACTACAGGGGGCTTGCGAAATGCAAAAGCTAGAATTGCTGTATGAAGGTAAGGCAAAAAGAATTTATCGTACAGAATCAGCAGATATGGTTTGGGTAGAGTACAAAGATAGTGCGACTGCTTTCAATGGGGAGAAAAAAGAGACGATTACAGGAAAAGGTCGTTTGAACAATGAGATTACAACTTTATTGTTCAGAAAGTTACAAGAAGTGGGAATTAAAACACATTTTGTTGGGAAGTTATCTGAGACAGAGCAACTTGTTAAAAAAGTGAGTATTATTCCTTTAGAAGTTGTCACAAGAAATGTAATTGCAGGAAGTCTTTCAAAACGATTAGGAATGGAAGAGGGAACTGTACTTGCAGAACCAATCGTAGAATTTTACTTCAAAGATGATGATTTAGGAGATCCGCTTGTAACGGAAGATCATATTCGTGTATTAAACGTTGCGTCGCCAGAGCAAGTAAGCGTATTACGAGAGATGGCTCTACAAATCAATCAAGTGTTGATTGATCATTTCGCAAGCTGTCGTGTAACATTAGTAGATTTCAAATTAGAGTTTGGTGTAACGGAAGCAGGAGAAATTATTTTAGCGGATGAAATTTCCCCAGATACTTGCCGTTTATGGGATGAAACGAGCAACGAAAAGTTCGATAAAGACGTATTCCGTCGCGACCTTGGAAATTTAACAGATGCTTATGAAGAAATTTTAAAACGTTTAGGGGGAATTTCACATGTATAAAGTTAAGGTATATGTAACATTAAGAGAAAGCGTATTAGATCCACAAGGAACAGCAGTGAAAGGAGCACTTCATAGCCTTTCATTCACAGAAGTACAAGATGTTCGAATCGGAAAGTATATGGAACTAACAATTGATAAATCGGTAACTGATTTAGATAGCCAGGTAAAGGAAATGTGTGAAAAACTATTAGCAAACGTTGTAATGGAAGACTTCCGTTATGAAGTTGAGGAGGTTGTCGCACAGTGAAATTTGCCGTAATAGTATTTCCAGGTTCGAACTGTGATGTTGATATGTTCCATGCAATTAAAGATGAGCTCGGCGAAGAAGTAGATTACGTTTGGCACGATACAGAGAATTTAGATGAGTATGATGCAATTTTACTACCAGGTGGATTCTCTTACGGTGACTACTTACGCTGCGGTGCTATTTCTCGCTTTGCGAATGCAATGAAAGCAGTGCAAAAAGCTGCTGAGCAAGGAAAGCCGATTTTAGGTGTATGTAATGGATTCCAGATTCTTGTTGAATCAGGATTACTACCAGGAGCGTTAATGAGAAACGAAAACTTAAAATTTATGTGCCGAACAGTTCAGTTACGTGTTGAAAATAATGAAACGATGTTTACATCACAATATGAAAAAGATGAAGTAATTAATATTCCAATTGCACACGGTGAGGGGAATTACTATTGTGATGAAGAAACGCTTAAAAGATTAGAAGAGAATAATCAAATCGCATTCCGTTACGTAGAAAACCCGAATGGAAGCGTTTCAGATATTGCTGGTATTGTAAACGAAAAAGGAAATGTACTTGGTATGATGCCACACCCAGAGCGTGCTGTAGATGAATTACTTGGCGGTGCCGAAGGGCTAAAAGTCTTTCAATCTATCTTAAAACAGTGGAGGGAAACATATGTCGTTAATGCTTGAACCAAATCCAACACAAATTAAAGAAGAGCGCATATATGCGGAAATGGGGCTAACAGACGAAGAGTTTGCCATGGTTGAAAAGATTTTAGGCCGTCTGCCAAATTATACAGAAACAGGGTTATTCTCTGTTATGTGGTCTGAACATTGCAGTTATAAAAATTCAAAACCAGTGCTTCGAAAATTCCCAACAACAGGTGAGCGCGTCTTGCAAGGACCTGGGGAAGGTGCTGGAATTGTAGACATCGGTGATAATCAAGCGGTTGTATTTAAAATGGAAAGTCATAACCATCCTTCTGCTATTGAACCATATCAAGGGGCAGCAACAGGCGTTGGTGGTATTATCCGTGACGTATTCTCTATGGGAGCACGCCCAGTAGCTCTATTAAACTCACTTCGATTTGGGGAATTACAATCACCACGTGTGAAATATTTATTCGAAGAAGTAGTAGCAGGGATTGCAGGGTACGGTAACTGTATCGGTATTCCAACTGTTGGCGGCGAAGTACAGTTTGATCCATGTTATGAAGGAAATCCACTTGTAAATGCAATGTGCGTAGGCTTAATTAATCATGAAGATATTAAAAAAGGGCAAGCGCACGGTGCTGGAAATACAGTAATGTACGTAGGAGCATCAACTGGTCGTGACGGTATTCACGGTGCAACATTCGCATCTGAAGAGTTATCTGAAAGCTCAGAGGAGAAGCGTCCAGCAGTTCAAGTAGGAGATCCATTTATGGAGAAACTTCTTATTGAAGCTTGCTTAGAGCTAATCCAATCAGATGCACTTGTTGGAATTCAAGATATGGGTGCAGCTGGTTTAACATCATCTTCTGCAGAAATGGCAAGTAAAGCAGGAATGGGTATTGAAATGTACTTAGATGATGTACCACAGCGTGAAACAGGAATGACACCATATGAAATGATGCTATCTGAATCACAAGAACGTATGCTAATCGTTGTGAAAAAAGGTAGAGAGCAAGAAATAGTAGATTTATTTGAGAAGTATGGTCTTGCAGCCGTTACGATGGGGAAAGTAACGGAAGACAAAATGCTTCGTTTATTCCATAAAGGTGAAAAGGTAGCTGAAGTACCAGCAGATGCTCTTGCAGAAGAAGCACCAATTTATCATAAACCATCAAAAGAAGCAGCATACTTTGCTGAATTCCAGGCAATGAAAATGGAAACACCAAAAGTAGAAAATTATAAAGAAACGTTATTCGCTCTATTACAACAACCGACGATTGCAAGTAAAGAGTGGGTTTATGATCAATATGATTATCAAGTTCGCACAAGCACAGTTGTTACACCAGGTTCAGATGCAGCAGTTGTACGTGTACGTGGTACAGAAAAAGGATTAGCAATGACGACAGATTGTAACTCTCGCTACATTTATTTAGATCCAGAAGTGGGCGGTAAAATTGCGGTAGCAGAGGCAGCACGTAATATCGTATGTTCTGGAGGAGAGCCACTTGCAATTACAGATTGCTTAAACTTCGGTAATCCAGAAAAACCAGAAATCTTCTGGCAAATTGAGAAATCAGTAGATGGTATGAGCGAAGCTTGTCGCACATTACAAACACCAGTTATCGGCGGAAACGTATCAATGTATAACGAACGTAGTGGTGAAGCTGTATACCCAACACCGACAGTTGGGATGGTTGGACTTGTACACGATTTAAAACATGTAACAACACAAGAGTTTAAGCAAGCTGGCGATTTAGTTTATGTTATCGGAGAGACGAAAGCTGAGTTTGGTGGAAGTGAGTTACAGAAAATGATTCACGGCAAAATTTTCGGCCAATCACCAAGTATCGATCTAGACGTAGAATTAAAACGTCAAAAACAAGTATTAGCAGCAATTCAAGCTGGCCTTGTTCAATCTGCTCATGATGTTGCTGAAGGTGGTTTAGCGGTTGCAATTACTGAAAGTGCCATTGGTGCAAAAGGTTTAGGGGCTACTGTGAAATTAGACGGAGAAGCTACAGCAGCATTATTCGCTGAATCACAATCTCGCTTCGTTATAACTGTAAAACGTGAAAATAAAGAAGCGTTCGAGAAAGCGGTAGAAGCAATTCAAGTTGGAGAAGTGACAAATACAAATGAAGTAACAATTCATAATGAAGAAAATGAAGTATTACTTACAGCAAATGTAGATGAAATGAGAAAGGCTTGGAAAGGGGCAATCCCATGCTTGCTGAAATAAAGGGGTTAAATGAAGAATGTGGCGTTTTCGGAATTTGGGGGCATGAAAATGCAGCACAAGTTTCGTACTACGGATTGCACAGTTTACAGCACCGTGGGCAAGAAGGCGCAGGCATTGTCGTAAATAATGGTGAGAAAATCGTCGGTCACAAGGGGTTAGGTTTAATATCAGAAGTGTTTTCAAGAGGTGAGCTAGAAGGATTGAACGGAAAATCAGCAATCGGACACGTGCGATACGCGACGGCTGGTGGAAGTGAAGTAGCTAACGTTCAACCATTATTATTCCGTTTTTCTGATCATAGTATGGCATTAGCTCATAACGGGAATTTAATTAATGCAAAAATGCTTCGCCGCGAATTAGAGGCAGAGGGAAGTATTTTTCAAACAAGTTCAGATACAGAAGTACTTTTACATCTTATTAAACGTAGTACGAAAGATTCGTTAATTGAAAGTGTAAAAGAGGCTTTAAATAAAGTGAAGGGTGCGTTTGCGTATCTTTTACTAACTGGAAATGAAATGATTGTTGCGTTAGATCCAAATGGGTTCCGTCCTCTTTCAATCGGAAAGATGGGTGATGCTTACGTTGTAGCATCAGAAACATGTGCTTTCGATGTAGTAGGTGCAACATACATTCGTGATGTAGAACCAGGTGAATTACTTATCATCAATGATGAAGGAATTCACGTAGATCGTTTTACAAATGAAGTAGATCATGCAATTTGTAGTATGGAGTACATTTACTTTGCACGTCCAGATTCAAATATTGCTGGTATTAACGTCCATGCAGCACGTAAAAACATGGGGAAACGTTTGGCGGCAGAAGCTCCTATTGAAGCAGATGTTGTTACTGGTGTGCCAGACTCTAGTATTTCAGCAGCGATTGGTTATGCTGAGGCAACAGGCATTCCATATGAGTTAGGATTAATTAAAAATCGTTACGTTGGACGTACATTTATTCAACCTTCTCAGGAACTGCGAGAGCAAGGGGTTAAGATGAAGCTTTCAGCAGTAAGAGGTGTAGTTGAAGGAAAACGGGTTGTTATGATTGACGATTCTATCGTACGAGGAACAACGAGTAAACGAATTGTTCGTATGCTTCGTGAGGCTGGAGCGACAGAAGTTCACGTAAGAATAGCTTCACCACCTCTGAAATATCCATGTTTCTACGGCATTGATATTCAAACGAGAAAAGAATTAATTGCAGCAAATCATACAGTAGAAGAAATTCGTGAAATGATTGGTGCAGACTCATTAACATTTTTAAGTGAAGATGGATTAGTAGATGCAATTGGACGTCCATATGAAGGGAAATACGGCGGCCTATGTATGGCATACTTCAATGGAGATTATCCAACAGCCCTTTATGATTATGAGCAAGAGCTTTTTGAAAGTATGAAATAAGAAGGAAAAAGCTTCTACTTCTTTTGAGGTAGAAGCTAGCTTCTTTCTTAAAATGGCCCGCACAGGATAGGGAGAAATTAAAAGACGAGGTGTAGATAACGATGGCGAATGCATATAAGCAAGCAGGAGTAGATATTGAAGCTGGATATGAAGCGGTATCTCGCATGAAAAAACACGTACAAACAACAATGAGAAAAGAAGTACTAGGCGGTTTAGGCGGTTTTGGAGGTATGTTTGATCTATCAAAATTTGCATTAGAAGAACCTGTATTAGTATCTGGAACAGATGGCGTGGGAACGAAATTGATGCTCGCTTTTATGGCAGATAAACATGACACAATTGGTATTGATGCAGTAGCGATGTGTGTAAATGATATTGTTGTCCAAGGAGCAGAGCCGCTTTTCTTCCTTGATTATATTGCTTGTGGTAAAGCTGAACCTAGTAAAATTGAAAACATCGTCAAAGGTATATCAGAGGGCTGTCGTCAAGCTGGTTGTGCATTAATCGGTGGAGAAACAGCTGAAATGCCAGGAATGTATTCTACGGAAGAATATGATTTAGCTGGTTTTACAGTTGGGATTGTTGATAAAAAGAAAATTGTAACAGGTGAAAAAATTGAAGCTGGTCACGTGCTAATTGGCTTAGCATCTAGCGGTATTCATAGCAATGGTTACTCTTTAGTACGAAAAGTGTTACTAGAAGATGGAGAACTATCTTTAGAGCGTATTTATGGCCGCTTAGAACTACCTCTTGGTGAAGAATTATTAAAACCAACGAAAATTTATGTCAAACCTATTTTAGAACTATTGAAGAAACATGAAGTATACGGTATGGCGCATATTACAGGTGGCGGATTTATTGAAAATATTCCACGTATGTTACCAGAAGGAATCGGTGCTGAGATTGAACTAGGATCTTGGGAAATTCAGCCGATCTTTAGTTTGCTTCAAGAAGTTGGAAAACTGGAAGAGAAAGAAATGTTCAATATTTTTAACATGGGTATTGGTATGGTAGTAGCAGTGAAGGAAGAAGAAGCAAAAGATATCGTTCGTCTTCTTGAAGAGCAAAAAGAAACAGCTCGTATTATTGGACGTACTGTACAAGGGGCTGGCGTTACCTTCAATGGGGGCACAGCACTATGAGTAGATTAGCAGTTTTTGCTTCTGGAAGCGGATCTAACTTTCAATCTCTCGTTAATGCGGTAGAAGAAAAAAGATTGGATGCAGAAATTAGTTTATTAGTATGTGATAAACCAGAAGCACGCGCTGTTGGACGGGCAAATTATCATCATATTCCGTGTTTTGCTTTTTCAGCGAAAGCATATGAGTCAAAAGAAGCGTTTGAAAAAGAGATATTAAAGAAGCTAGAAGAATATGAAATTGATTATGTTATTTTAGCTGGATATATGCGTTTAATCGGGCCGACGTTACTAGAAGCATATGGCGGGAAGATTATTAATATTCATCCATCATTACTACCGAGCTTTCCGGGCAAAGATGCTGTCGGTCAAGCGTTAGAAGCAGGTGTGAAAGTAACTGGAGTAACAATTCATTATGTAGATGCAGGTATGGATACAGGGCCAATTATTGCGCAAGAAGCAGTGGTTGTTTCTGAAGGGGATACGAGAGAAAGTTTACAAAAGAAAATTCAACAAGTTGAACATAAATTATACGTAAATACAGTGAATCAAATTGTTCAGTCTGTGAAAGAATCAACTGTTAACTAACATACAACCAGGGGTGAAGGATAAATGAAAAAGCGTGCATTAGTAAGTGTTTCAGATAAAACAGGAGTAGTAGAATTTGTTAAAGGGTTACTAGAACAAGGGATTGAAGTTATTTCAACAGGTGGTACGAAAAAGTTACTAGAAGAAAACGGTTTACAAGTAATTGGTATTTCTGAAGTAACTGGTTTCCCTGAAATTATGGATGGCCGTGTGAAAACATTACATCCAAATATTCATGGTGGTCTATTAGCAGTTCGCGATAATGCAACGCATGTAGCACAAATGAATGAGTTAGGTATGGAGCCGATTGATTTTGTTGTTGTTAACTTATACCCATTCAAAGAAACAATCGCTAAGCCTGATGTAACATTTGCTGATGCAATTGAAAATATTGATATCGGTGGTCCAACAATGATTCGCTCCGCTGCGAAAAATCATAAATTTGTATCGGTAATTGTAGATCCAGTAGATTACGATGTTGTATTAGCAGAACTGAAAGAGAACGGTGAAGTAAAAGAAGAAACAAAACGTAAATTAGCAGCGAAGGTATTCCGTCATACAGCGGCATATGATGCGTTAATCTCTAACTACTTAACAGAGCAAATGGGTGAAGAAAGCCCAGAAACATTAACTGTGACATTTGAGAAAAAGCAAGACTTACGTTATGGCGAGAACCCACATCAAAAAGCAACTTTCTATAAAGCGCCATTCGCAGCAACTTCTTCTGTTGCATACGCAGAAAAATTACACGGTAAGGAATTATCGTATAACAATATTAACGATGCAGATGCAGCGCTTAGTATCGTGAAAGAATTTACAGAGCCAGCAGTAGTAGCAGTAAAACATATGAATCCATGTGGTGTTGGAGTAGGAACTGATATTCATGAGGCATACACACGTGCTTATGAAGCTGATCCAGTATCAATCTTTGGAGGTATTATCGCAGCGAATCGCGAAATTGACAAAGCAACAGCTGAAAAGTTACACGAAATTTTCTTAGAAATTATTATTGCACCTTCTTTCTCAAAAGAAGCTTTAGAAGTACTGCAAAGTAAGAAAAACTTACGCTTACTAACTGTAAATATTGAAAAAGCGACAAGTGCAAGTAAAAAACTAACTTCTGTACAAGGCGGTCTTCTTGTTCAAGAGGAAGATACGTTATCATTAGATGAAAGTACAATTTCAATTCCAACGAAACGTGAGCCGTCAGAGCAAGAGTGGAAAGATTTAAAACTAGCTTGGAAAGTTGTAAAACATGTGAAATCAAACGCAATTGTTTTAGCGAATGATAACATGACAGTTGGTGTAGGGGCAGGGCAGATGAACCGTGTAGGTTCTGCAAAAATTGCTATCACACAAGCTGGCGAAAAAGCACAAGGTAGCGCACTTGCATCAGATGCTTTCTTCCCAATGCCAGATACAGTAGAAGAAGCAGCAAAAGCAGGAATTACAGCAATCATTCAACCAGGCGGATCAATCCGTGATGAAGATTCTATTAAAGTAGCGGATAAGTATGGGATTGCTATGGTGTTCACGGGCGTACGTCATTTCAAACATTAATAGAGGATGTTTAAAAAGTCCGGTCAAGATAACAGTCGCATGTCGTCGTTGCATTGCCAGTGCGGTACTCATGTAGGAAAACTACATTCCGTGTCCTCCTGTCAAATGCGCCTCGACCTGCTCGGTTCTCTTGATCCTCCTTTTTAAACTTTTATTTATATGAAACCAAACTAGAAGCATAGCTTCTAGTTTGTACTTATTTAAGTATCGGGGGATGAAATATGAATGTTTTAGTAATCGGCCGCGGTGGGCGTGAGCATGCTTTAGCTTGGAAGTTTGCGCAATCTGAAAAGGTAGAAAAGATATATGTAGCACCGGGTAATGAAGGCATGCGCGATGTTGCAACACCAGTTGATATTGATGAAAATGATTTTGATGCATTAGTTTTATTTGCTAAAGAGAATAAGGTTGAATTAACTTTCATTGGACCAGAAATTCCACTTATGAATGGAATTGTTGATCGCTTTAAAGAAGAGGGACTTCGTGTATTTGGTCCAAATAAAGCGGCTGCTGTTATTGAAGGTAGTAAAGCTTTTACGAAAGAATTGATGAAAAAGTATAATATTCCAACTGCGGTATATGAAACTTTTACAGATTATGAAGAAGCAGTACAGTACATTCAAAAAGTTGGTGCACCGATTGTTATTAAGGCAGACGGATTAGCTGCTGGTAAAGGTGTAACAGTAGCAATGACACTTGAAGAGGCGTTACAAGCTGCGAAAGAAATGCTACAAGATGTAAAGTTCGGCGAAGCGAGTAAGAAGGTCGTTATTGAAGAGTTTTTAGATGGACAAGAATTTTCATTAATGGCATTTGTGAATGGAACAACTGTGCATCCGATGGTAATTGCGCAAGATCATAAACGAGCTTTTGATGGTGATAAAGGCCCAAATACAGGCGGAATGGGCGCGTATTCTCCAGTACCACAAATTCCAGAATCAGCAGTTCAAGAGGCGATAAAAACGGTATTACATCCAACTGCTAAAGCGATGATTGCAGAAAACCGTTCATTTACAGGAATTTTATATGCGGGACTTATTTTAACAAATGATGGCCCAAAGGTAATTGAATTTAATGCCCGCTTTGGCGATCCTGAAACGGAAGTTGTATTACCTCGCTTAGAAAATGATTTAGTGGATGTATGTAACGCTGTATTAGATGAAAGTGAATTAACGTTACAATGGTCAGAGGAAGCGGTAATCGGTGTTGTACTTGCTTCGAAAGGGTATCCAGAAGCATATAAAAAAGGTGACATTATTAAAGGATTAGATACATTGCAAGATGTAATTGTGTTTCATTCAGGTACAGCAATGAAACATGGTGACTTTGTAACAAACGGTGGCCGTGTACTATTTGTTGCTTGTAAGGCAAATAGTTTACAAGAAGCGAAAGATAAGGTGTATAAAGAAATCGGTAAAATTGAGAGTGATGGTCTATTTTACCGAAGTGATATAGGATATCGTGCAATTGGGCATGAGATGACGAGAAGCTAATATGTAAAAATCCCGCTGATTTCTCAGCGGGATTTTTTATGCCTCTTTATCTTTTTTCAATTTTCCTTTTTGCTTTGCCATTTCTCGAAGCAAATATTCGATGTGTGCATTGACGCTACGAAACTCATCATTCGCCCATTTTTCGATGACTGCGTGTAATTCAGGATCAATACGTAATGGAAAGCTTTTCTTTTTAGCCATAATGATTTACAACCTTTTAGTATAGGCTTCCTGTATTAATAACTGGTTGCGCACCTTTATCTGAAACGATGGCAACTAATAAGTTATTTACCATATTTGCTTTACGCTCGTCATCGAGTTCCAGTACGCCTTCTTCATCTAACATATGGATTGAATCTTTTGCCATCTTCACAGCACCTTCAACAATCTCTTTTCTAGCAGCCAATACTGCTTTTGCTTGTTGACGTTGTAGCATTGCATGGGCAATTTCTGTTGCGTAGGCTAAATGTGTTAAACGAGTTTCTAATACTTCTACGCCAGCGATTTCAAGGCGTGCTTCTAACTCACGCTTTAATTCTTCAGATACTTCTTCAGTATTTCCACGCAATGTAATGCTGGTTTCATCTTGGAAATTGTCATAAGGATACTTCGTTGCAACGTGGCGGATTGCCGTTTCACTTTGAATTTCTACAAATCGATCATAATGTTCAACGCCGAACATTGCTTTTGCAGAATCAACAACTTTATAGACGATAACAGCTGCAATTTCAATTGGATTTCCGTCAACATCATTTACTTTTAATTTCTTACTATTAAAGTTTTCAACACGTAACGATACAGTTTGACGGAATGCGAACGGAATCGTTAAAAATAAACCGTTTTGACGAATTGTTCCTAAATAATTACCGAAAAACGTAATGACTTTTGCTTGGTTTGGTTGAACAATACCAATACCTGTAGCAAGAACTGCAGCTAAAATAATAGTTAATGCTGCTCCTATGAAAATTTCTTGTACGAGGAAAAATACACCGATAGCGGCTAAAATTAAAATCCCGATAATACCGAGAAAACCATTTACATAAAATACTTGTTTTTCTTTCATATGATCGCCTCCTGATATAAAAATGATATCACTTTTATATCATTTCAAGCAAGGGGTTTGCACCTAATTTTCTGAATTTTATTGATTAGGTATATTTTAAGGTTCAAAATAAGAATGTACGTTCTGTTTTGTGGTAAAATAAAGAAGACTTAACCGCCCACTGCAGCAGCTAAGTCCCTTTGAGAGCATCTTGCATCGTGACAAATGATTCAAAGCGGTTTTGCCAGGATTATATCTTCAATCGCTGACTCAATCTCTTTGTCAGAAGCGTCATAACTTCCATTTGACCGTGGTTTGTCATAATTGGAAGTTTGGTTCACTTCTTCTTTAGTATGTCTCTTTTCAGCAAAATTCATGCTAGGCATTTTAAATGCCCCCATATTCATGTATTTTCCGAATTTCCACATTTCAACAATAGGGCAGAAACGAACAATTCCCTCTGCAATTTTCATTGCACCAATCCATAGCAAGACGTTAGACCAAGTGCACCACGGCTTGCGTACAAGTTTAGCGCTACTACAGCCGAAGAGGACAAGTCCGAGTGTGATTCGAATTAGGGCATTTATTGTACCGATGTTTTGCTTCATTAGAAAAACACTCCTTTTTATGAAAGTTGAAATAGATAATACTATTTCTCTTATTAGTATCCCGTGTGATTTTTGGGATATGTAATCCAACATTTGACGTTGAAAAAGATGTTGGAATGTGCGTGTGTGCAAGTAGCTTTTTTTGTTATAATGAAAGAATGCATAAAAGGAAGTTCAAAATTAAATCCTCTCGTTTGAAAAAATGTGGAAGAGGGAATTCCAAACTTAATTCTCCGTTTTAAACAAATATTTAAGATGAAGTTAAAAAAATCCTAATGAAAATAAACTGTTACTTTGAACAGAAATATACATAAATAGAGAAAAGAAAGGGTGTTTTCATGTACGATATTTCCGGGTGGAAACATGTATTTAAGCTTGATCCAAATAAGGAGTTAAGTGATGAACATTTAGAAATGATTTGTGAGTCTGGAACAGATGCTGTTATTGTAGGCGGAAGTGATGGAGTAACAATTGATAATGTACTACACATGCTAGTTAGCATTCGTAGATATGCAGTTCCTTGTGTGTTAGAGGTTTCTGATGTAGAAGCAATTACACCAGGATTTGATTTTTATTATATCCCAAGCGTTTTAAATAGCCGAAAAGTAGAATGGGTAACAGGCGTTCATCATGAGGCTTTGAAAGAATTTGGGGATATTATGGATTGGGACGAAATTTTCATGGAAGGGTATTGTGTTTTAAATCCTGAAGCGAAAGTAGCCCAGCTTACAGATGCGAAATGTGATGTAACAGAAGATGATGTGATTGCATACGCGCGTTTAGCAGACAAGCTATTACGTTTACCGATATTTTATTTAGAATATAGCGGTACGTATGGAGACGTTGAACTTGTTAAAAATGTGAAAGCAGAATTGAAACAAGCGAAGTTGTATTACGGTGGCGGTATTTCTAATGCTGAACAAGCGAAGGAAATGGCGCAGTACGCTGATACGGTAGTTGTTGGAAATATTATTTATGATGATATAAAAGCAGCGTTAAAAACGGTTAAAGCAGTAAAAGGAGAGTAGGTGCAGGCGTATATGAGTACGACAGATAAGTTATTAAATGGTTTAAATCCGCAGCAACAAAAAGCAGTACAAACAACGAACGGACCACTTCTATTAATGGCAGGCGCAGGTAGTGGTAAAACACGTGTGTTAACACATCGTATTGCGTATTTACTTGGTGAAAAAGGTATAGCGCCGTGGAATGTACTAGCTATTACCTTCACAAATAAAGCCGCTCGTGAAATGCGCGAGCGTATTGATACACTTGTCGGACCAGAAGCAGAAGATATTTGGATTTCTACGTTCCACTCTATGTGTGTACGTATTTTACGACGTGATATCGATCGTATTGGTATTAATCGTAACTTTACAATTTTAGATTCAGGCGATCAGTTAACTGTAGTCAAAAAAATTATGAAAGAGCGCAATATTGATCCGAAGAAATTTGAACCACGCTCTATTTTAGCGGGTATTAGTAATGCGAAAAATGAATTGTTATCTGCAGATAAATACGCAAAAAAAATTACAATCGCTGATCCATATGAAAAATTAACGAGCGATGTATATACAGAATATCAAAAACGTCTTCTGAAAAATAACTCATTAGACTTTGATGATTTAATTATGACAACGATTCAGTTATTTGAACGTGTTCCAGAAGTACTAGAGTTTTATCAACGTAAGTTCCAATATATTCACGTGGATGAGTATCAAGATACGAACAAAGCGCAGTACCTTCTTGTTAAACATTTAGCTGCACGCTTTAAAAATTTATGCGTTGTAGGTGACTCTGATCAGTCTATTTATCGCTGGCGCGGTGCTGACATTTCTAACATTTTGTCATTCGAAAAAGACTATGAGAATGCGCAAGTTATTTTGTTAGAACAAAATTATCGTTCGTCACAAAACATTTTAAATGCAGCGAATGCTGTTATTGAAAAAAATACGAATCGTAAACCGAAGAAGTTATGGACAGATAATGAAGTTGGAAGCAAAATCTCATACTACCGTGCTGCAACGGAAAAAGACGAAGCGTACTTTGTTGCGAAAAAAATTCGTGATGATATTCAAATGGGAAAACGAAAATATACTGATTTTGCCGTGTTATATCGTACGAATGCGCAGTCTCGTATGGTCGAGGAGATTTTCCTGAAATCTAATATTCCTTACAAAATTGTCGGCGGTACGAAGTTCTATGATCGTAAAGAGATTAAAGACATTTTGGCGTATTTACGTTTAATTGGAAATCCAGATGATGAGATTAGTTTCGCACGTATTATAAATGTGCCAAAGCGCGGAATTGGTGCGACTTCTATCGATAAAATTATTAATTACGGTGTGCAAAATGGAATTTCATTAACGGCTGTATTCGATGAGATTGAGCATGTTGGAGTAAGTGCAAAGGTTACAAAGGCAGTGAAAGAATTCGCAGGTTTATTACACAACTGGGTAAATATGCAAGAGTATTTATCTGTTACAGAATTGGTAGAAGAAGTTATTGAAAAAACAGGCTATCGCGATATGTTGAAAAACGAGCGTACGTTAGAAGCGGAAGGCCGTCTAGAGAACTTAGATGAGTTTTTATCTGTTACGCAAACATTTGAATCTCAAAGCGAAGATAAGAGCCTTGTTGCATTCTTAACAGACTTAGCACTTGTTGCTGATATTGATCGTGTAGATGAAGATCCAACTGCTGGTGAGGAAGTTATTTTAATGACGATGCACTCAGCGAAAGGATTAGAATTCCCAGTTGTCTTTATTGTCGGTTTAGAGGAAGGAATATTCCCACATACTCGCTCTCTAATGGAAGAAGATGAAATGCAAGAAGAGCGCCGTCTTGCTTATGTAGGTATTACTCGTGCAGAAGAAGAGCTATATTTATCCAATGCACAAATGCGTACTTTATTTGGTAGAACAAGTATGAACGCCGCATCTCGATTTATTACAGAAATCCCAGCAGAACTAGTGGAATCATTAAATGAAACAGCACCAAAGCGTGAAACTTCGTTTGGTGCAAAAGGAAGAACGGCTAGTAGCAGTAAAACGACAGTCACAACTACAACACGCTCTCGTTCAGCTTTCGCGCGTCCTGCAGCTAAGACGACAGGCGGCGAACAAATCGGCTGGGCAGTAGGCGATAAAGCTTCCCACCAAAAATGGGGAGTTGGTACAGTTGTAAGTGTAAAAGGTGAAGGTGATGCAAAAGAATTAGATATTGCGTTCCCAAGCCCAATTGGTGTTAAACGTTTGTTAGCAAAATTTGCACCTGTGACGAAACAATAGGAAAGGAATGAGGATATGTCAAAAGAGATAGCAAAACAACGTATAGAAGAACTGCGTGATTTGTTAAATACATTTAACTATCAATATCACGTATTAGACAATCCTTCTGTTTCTGATGCGGAGTATGACCGTAATATGCAGGAGCTTATAAAATTAGAAGCAGAGAATCCAGAGTTTATGAGTGAAGACTCTCCCTCAATTCGCGTTGGGGGAACTGTTCTTGATATATTTGAAAAAGTAACACATAAGTCACCGATGTTAAGTTTAGGAAACGCATTTAACGAGGGGGATTTACGTGATTTTGACCGACGAGTACGCCAAGGAATTGATGATGCGAATGTAAGATATATTTGTGAATTAAAAATTGACGGACTTGCTGTTTCACTTCATTATGAAAAAGGACGCTTCATTCAAGGGGCAACACGTGGTGATGGTGTAACAGGTGAAGATATTACTCAAAATTTAAAAACGATTAAAGCGATCCCGCTTCGTTTAAATGAAGAAGTAACGTTAGAAGCACGAGGCGAAGCTTATATGCCGAAGCGTTCATTCGTTAAGCTAAATGAAGAAAAAGAGCAAAACGGTGAAGATGTATTTGCGAATCCACGTAATGCGGCAGCAGGTTCAATACGCCAACTGGATCCAAAAATTGCAGCGAAGCGTAACTTATCTATGTTTGTATACGGTCTTGCGAATGTAGAAGAAAAAACAATTCCATCACATAGTGAATCGCTTGATTTCTTAGGTGAACTTGGATTCAAAACAAATCCAAATCGTCGTACATGTGAAACAATTGAAGAAGTTATCGCTTATGTAGAAGAATGGCAAGAAAAACGTCCGCATCTTGATTATGAGATTGATGGAATTGTTATAAAAGTAGATGATGTTGCTCTTCAAGAAAGTTTAGGAACTACAGCAAAGAGTCCAAGATGGGCGATTGCTTATAAATTCCCAGCTGAAGAAGTTGTAACAAGATTAACAGGTATTGAATTAAGTGTTGGTCGCACAGGGGTTGTAACACCGACTGCAGAGCTAGAACCAGTGCGAGTGGCTGGTACTATCGTTCGTCGTGCTTCTTTACATAACGAAGATTTAATTCGTGAAAAAGATATTCGAATTGGTGACTATGTTGTTGTGAAGAAGGCTGGAGATATTATTCCTGAAGTTGTGAACGTTATTTTTGATAAGCGTACTGGTGAGGAAGAAGAATATCATATGCCAACGCATTGCCCAGCATGTGAGAGTGAACTAGTTCGTTTAGAAGAAGAGGTAGCACTTCGTTGTATAAATCCAACTTGTCCGGCTCAAATTCGTGAAGGGTTAATTCATTTCGTTTCAAGAAATGCAATGAATATTGATGGACTTGGAGAACGTGTCATTACACAACTCTTTGATGCTGATTATATTCGTACATTTGCGGATTTGTATTCGTTGACGAAAGAGCAATTATTGCAGCTAGAACGATTCGGCGAAAAATCAGCAACGAATTTAGTACAAGCAATTGAGAATTCTAAAGAAAACTCATTAGAGCGGTTATTATTTGGTCTTGGTATTCGCCACGTTGGAGCAAAAGCAGCACGTACATTTGCAGAGCATTTTGAAACGATGGATGCACTTGTGAAAGCAACGGAAGAAGAACTAAAAGCAATTAACGAGATTGGTGAAAAAATGGCTCAATCCGTCGTGACGTATTTTGATAATGAAGACGTATTAGAGTTATTACAACAATTTAAAGAGTATGGCGTGAATATGACATACAAAGGTATAAAAATTGCAGATTTACAAAATGTTGAGTCGTACTTCGCAGGAAAAACTGTCGTTTTAACAGGGAAATTAGAAGTGATGGGACGAAGTGAAGCGAAGAAGAAGATTGAGGCATTAGGTGGAAAAGTAACAGGAAGTGTTAGTAAGAGTACGGATTTAGTTGTTGCAGGTGAAGCAGCAGGTTCGAAATTAGCACAAGCGGAGAAACATAATGTTGAGGTTTGGAATGAAGAGAGGTTCTTACAAGAGCTAAATAAGTAAGAGGTGCAAACTTACCATGAAAAAAATAGCATTAGCGGTATTAAGCCTTGGTCTACTTGTAAGTGGGTGTAGTGCAGGTGCCGACAAAGATGAAAAAGTGGCTGAGAAATCGGGGAAAGCAAAAGAACAATCAGTTGTTCCAAAATACGCTATGTCGGATGAATATTATAAGACGACAATTCCATTTGATGGTGGAAAGGCACGTGGTTTAGTCGTGCAAGGAGTAAATAATCGTCTTGATATAGATGAATTTGAAACAGGATTAATGCGTATTGCGAAGGAATCTTTTAGTACGAAAGATCATTTCTTTAAAGGTGGAAGTACTCTAGATACTCAAAATGTGCAGATGCTTGTTAAAAGAAAGCGTACAGATGCTGAGCAAAAGGAACTAGAGGACAAATTAAAAAAAGATGCCGTTAAATTCCCAAACATTGGGTTAAACCCAGCGTTAGGTGGAGGATCTGAATCATTAGAGGCAAAAAATAAAAAAAATCCAATATATATTTCCAATATTTTAGAGCATGATTATTATGTGAAAAAAGGCGAAACAGATGAACTCCAAGGCATTGTAGTTGGTTTAGCAATGAATTCGGTTCATTATTACGAGGAAGAGCATGGTTATCCGCGTGAGGCTAAAATTGAGCAAGAAAAAATGTTAGCTGAAGGGAAAAAAATGGCGCAAGAAGTCTTGAAATTTATGCATCAAAAAGATCCTACAACAAAAAACCTTCCGATAACATTTGCAATTTATCGTCAGGCTCCAAAGGCTTCACTCGTGCCAGGTAACTTTGTTTCTTATGCGAATGTTGAAAAAGGTAGTGAAACGGTTGAAGATTGGAAACAAATTAATGAGAAATATTATTTATTCCCATCTGAACAAGCGAAAACAGATAATAAACGTGAAGATTTGGCGAGAGTATCAAACTTTAAAGCAAAACTAAGCGATTATTTCCAAGGCGACTATACAGCTGTTATCGGTACTGGTATGTATAGAGACGATGAATTAAGGGAAGTAAAGCTTGATATTCCTGTCCAGTTTAATGGCAAAGCAGAAATAATTGGTTTTACACAATATGTAGCTGGACTTGTTATGGAATACTTCCCGAATTATATGAAAGTACAAGTAACGATTAAATCTGTAGAACGTCCAGAAGCGATTATTATACGTGAAGCGAAGCAAGATGAACCGTTTGTGAAAATTTTAGATTAAATAGAAGGGCCGTTCCTTTGTGGAACGGCTTTTTTTCTTGAAGAATTTTGTTATAATTTAAAATGTTATAAATAATGGGGGGTAAGGGGTAAAGCACATGGACGAATTAAGTTTTCAAGTCATTATTTTATTAATTGCATTCGGCTTTTTAGCAGCTTTTATTGATTCAGTTGTTGGCGGCGGAGGATTAATCTCGCTTCCGGCACTTATGTTTGTTGGTTTACCACCAGCTTCGGCAATTGCAACGAATAAATTAGCTGCAACGATGGGGACGTTTACGAGTGCGATTTATTTCATTCGATCGGGGAAGGTCGATTTTAAAATTGTAGGAAAGTTAATCCCGTTAACTATTATAGGGGCCGTCGCAGGTGCTTTAGTAGTAAAGTTTATTCCGCCGGATATTTTACGGCCGTTAGTGCTTGTAATGTTGGTGTTTATTGCCATTTATATTATCGCGAAAAAGGATTGGGGAAGTGTATCTACCTATAAGAAGATGACGAAAAGAAAAACATTAATATTTTTCTTCGTTATCTTAATGATAGGGTTTTACGATGGTTTTTTTGGCCCAGGGACAGGATCCTTTTTAATTTTTGCATTTTTATTAATTGGTTTGGATTTTATTCAAGCGGCAGCATCTGGAAAACTTTTGAACTTTGTTAGTAATATTGTATCTTTAATTACTTTTTTATTTTTGGATGTAATTCATTTTGAATACGGTATTATTATGGGATTATCGATGATTTTGGGCGCTTATTTTGGATCGAAGTTTGCAGTTCAAAAAGGTGTTGGATATGTAAGGACTTTATTTTTATTAGTAACTATTTTATTAATCGGAAAAAACATTTTGGAATATACTCATATTTTGTAGAGTTATACGTTTGTATAACTCTAATTTTTTATTATATTTTAAAAATTAATTAATTTTTAAAATATAAGTCTAGGAATATTTGAATAAATCTAAATTATCGTGTAGAATAATGTTGTAAAATGTAAACGTTTTTCTAAGGGGAGGCTAAAAGGATGGTAGTAGCATACAAACATGAGCCATTTACAGATTTTTCAGTGGAGGCTAACAAATTAGCGTTTGAAGAAGGTTTAAAGAAAGTAGAATCTTATCTTGGACAAGACTATCCATTAATTATTGGGGGAGAAAAAATCACTACAGAAGACAAAATTGTTTCTGTAAACCCTGCAAATAAAGAGGAACTTGTTGGTCGCGTTTCAAAAGCAAGCCGTGAGTTAGCTGAAAAAGCAATGCAAGTAGCGGATGAAACATTCCAAACTTGGAGAAAATCAAAGCCAGAAATGCGTGCAGACATTTTATTCCGCGCTGCAGCAATCGTTCGTCGCAGAAAACATGAATTCTCTGCTATTCTTGTAAAAGAAGCAGGTAAACCATGGAATGAGGCAGATGCTGATACAGCAGAAGCAATCGACTTTATGGAATATTATGGTCGTCAAATGTTAAAATTAAAAGACGGAATTCCAGTAGAAAGCCGTCCAATTGAATATAATCGTTTCTCTTACATTCCATTAGGAGTAGGTGTTATCATTTCTCCTTGGAACTTCCCATTCGCAATTATGGCAGGTATGACAACAGCTGCTTTAGTTTCTGGTAACACAGTATTACTAAAACCAGCTAGTACAACTCCTGTAGTAGCAGCGAAATTCATGGAAGTATTAGAAGAAGCTGGCTTACCAGCTGGCGTAGTAAACTTCGTTCCAGGTAATGGTTCTGAAGTTGGTGACTACTTAGTAGATCATCCTCGTACACGTTTCATTAGCTTCACAGGATCTCGTGATGTAGGTATCCGTATTTATGAGCGTGCAGCGAAAGTTAACCCAGGCCAAATTTGGTTAAAACGCGTTATCGCTGAAATGGGTGGTAAAGATACAATCGTTGTTGATAAAGAAGCAGATCTTGAATTAGCAGCTAAATCTATTGTTGCATCAGCATTCGGATTCTCAGGACAAAAATGTTCTGCATGTTCTCGTGCAGTAATTCATGAAGATGTATACGATCACGTATTAAATCGTGCTGTTGAATTAACGAAAGAATTAACAGTTGCTAACCCAGCTGTATTAGGTACAAATATGGGTCCTGTTAATGACCAAGCTGCATTCGATAAAGTAATGAGCTATGTTGCAATTGGTAAAGAAGAAGGCAGAATCTTAGCAGGTGGCGAAGGAGACGATTCTAAAGGTTGGTTCATCCAACCAACAATCGTTGCTGACGTTGCAGAAGATGCGCGCTTAATGAAAGAAGAAATCTTCGGACCAGTAGTAGCATTCTGTAAAGCAAAAGACTTTGACCATGCACTTGCAATTGCAAACAATACAGAATACGGTTTAACAGGTGCTGTTGTTACTAACAACCGTGATCATATTGAAAAAGCACGTGAAGACTTCCACGTAGGTAACTTATACTTCAACCGTGGATGTACTGGTGCAATCGTAGGATACCAACCATTCGGTGGCTTTAACATGTCTGGTACAGACTCTAAAGCTGGTGGCCCTGACTACTTAGCACTTCACATGCAAGCAAAAACTACTTCTGAAACTTTATAAGAAATAGTAGAAGAGATCTTCGCAGTCTGCGAAGATCTCTTTTTTTTGAAAAACTTTCTATATGTGGATTAAGATACATATCAGTAGAAAAACTAATATAAGGTGTATTTAAGTAAAATAAGGTATATTATATTGGTTGAATAAATTCTCTTTCAAGATAAGAAAAGTAGGTGAACAAAGTGGGAAAATATCAATTAGATTACAAGAGTCAGGTAGCCGTGGCAAAGTTTCATGAAAAACAGACGCCTGCCAAATTTGATAAAAAGCAGCAAATTGAAAATTTGCGTGCGGAGTATTTGAAAAAGAAGCAAAAACAAACAGATAAATAATAGGAGAGGCTAGTTCCACTTACCATAAATTACTATTTGGTAAGTGGAACTAGCTAAACCCTATTCATATCGGGATAAACATGTAAATAGAAACAAAGCAACGAGAAAAGTTGACTTATTAGTCACATTTTTTAGTATTCATTTTAAGAATTTCCTGTATAATACAATTTGAAAGAAAATCTATGGTTTGACAAGAAACACTCCTTTCGGTTTTGCTCACTGAAGGGAGTGTTTTTTTGTAGCTACAAACTCCGCTGTACTCATTACATTTGCATATACGCCATTTAAACTAGCCAAAATTGTGTTATGAATATAAACGGCTGGTATAGTAGCATTCTTAAAAGAAAGATCTTTTGTAGCACAAGCATCATGTATAACGGTACATTGAAAGCCGAAATCAAAAGCAGCTCTTACGGTAGCATCAATACACATATGAGTCATCATCCCGCATATGACGACGTGCTCAATAGCTAAATGTTGTAATTGTTCTAGAAGATCAGTTTCTCGAAAACTATTTGGATAATGTTTGAGTATAACAGTTTCATCTCTAAGTGGCCGTACACTTTCATGAATATGTACACCTTCAGTATTGGGTAGGAAAAAAGTAGCGTCATCTTTTATGGCTACATGTTGGATATGAAAAATAGGTTCGTTTTTCGTTCGAAAGAGTTGTAGTAGCTGACTAGCATAGTCGCTTGCTTCTACTGGATTACGCAATTCCATCTTTCCATTTGGAAAATAATCGTTTTGAATATCGACGAGTAAAAGAGCTGTTTTCATATATTTATCTTCCTCCGATTTCATATTCAAATAATGGTATTCAATTTATAGAGAGGATTCTCCTTTTAAAAAAATATGAAGGAAAAGAATTTTACATAACTTTAAAAACCAATATTATATTGTGATTTTTCATTTTAAAATTTTAATAAATAAATAATTAATATTTTTCTAAAAAATGTATTGACTCTTATTATTCTGAGTTCTATAATGAGAATTAATTAAACGACAATTAAATCGATACATTCTTATCCAGAGAGGTGGAGGGACTGGCCCTACGATACCTCAGCAACGGGTTTTTTAATACCGTGCTAACTCCAGCAAGCCTTATAAAAGGCTTGGAAGATGAGAAGATGTGACCGAGTACATATAAGTGCTCTCCTTCTTATCTTTATGTTTGATAAGAGGGAGAGCACTTTTTATTTCACCTCGAAAGCTCTACTTCAAGTTTTTACAGCATATAGGAGGGAAGAAAATGATTTCTTTTAACAATGTAAGCAAAGTATATGAATCAGGTGGGCAATCTGTTCATGCAGTGGAAGATGTAACATTATCCGTTGAGAAGGGCGAAATTTTTGGCATTATCGGTTTTAGTGGCGCTGGAAAGAGTACGTTGTTACGCTTAGTAAATATGTTAGAGAGACCGACGGCAGGAACGATTTCAATAGATGATAAAGATATTACATCACTATCGACGAAAGAATTACGGAAGCTAAGACAAAGAATTGGGATGATTTTTCAAAGTTTTAATTTATTTAATTCAAGAACAGTATTTGGGAATATTGCGTACCCATTGAAGTTAGCGAAAGTACCAAAGAATGAGATAAAAGAAAGAGTAAATGAACTGCTGAAGTTTGTAGGATTAGAAGATAAAGCAGACTATTATCCAGAGCAACTATCAGGTGGTCAAAAACAACGTGTTGGCATTGCAAGAGCACTTGCAACATCACCGGGTATCCTTATATGTGATGAGGCAACGTCAGCTCTGGATCCAGAAACAACGACAGAAATTTTAAACTTATTAAAGAAAGTAAATCGAGAATATAATGTAACGATTCTACTTATTACACACGAAATGCATGTTGTGAAAGAAATATGTCATCGTGTAGCTGTAATGGAGAAGGGGAAAGTTATTGAAGAAGGAAAACTGTTTGACGTTTTCACACAACCAAAAACAAAGACAACTCAAAACTTTGTACGCTCTATTATTAATGATCATTTACCGGAAAGTGTTCTAGGGAAAATTCAAAACGGAGGACAGATTTATCGCTTAACATTTACTGGTGAAGAGACAGGACAGCCAGTACTATCATATATCGCGAAAAACTATAACGTCGATGTAAATGTACTGTATGGAAATATTATTGAACTTCAAAATGTGCTATTTGGAAATCTTCTTGTAGAACTGCAAGGTGAACAGAAGGAAATTCAAAAAGCATTACAACATCTAAGACTACAAGTGCAGCTGAAGGAGGTAGAAGCTCATGCGAGTTGATTGGAGTATATTTTGGCCTCGCATAGTAGATGCGACGGGGGATACCCTCTTAATGGTAATCGTAACCCTTATATTTGCTACAATTCCCGGTATACCTCTAGGTTTACTATTATATGTAACGAGAAAAGGAAACTTTTTAGAAAATAAATGGGTCTTTTCTATTCTTAATATCATTATTAATACAATTCGTCCGGTTCCATTCATCATCTTCTTAGTAGCTTTAAGTCCACTAACAAGAAGTGTTATCGGAACGACGATTGGAACAGCAGCAGCAATTTTCCCAATGACGTTAGTTGCATCAATTGGTATTGCGAGAATGGTTGAAACAAATCTTGTTTCAGTTCCAAAGGGGGTCATTGAAGCTGCTCAAGCAATGGGTGCTTCACCATTTAGAATTGTTTTTGAAATTCTTGTACCAGAAGCGTTAGCACCATTAATCTTAGGAGTTACATTTATGACGGTTGGTTTAATTGAATTTTCTGCAGTTGCTGGGCTTGTCGGTGGTGGCGGTCTTGGTGACTTAGCGATGACATATGGTTATCAACGTTTTGATACATCAGTTATGTTCGTAACGGTCGTTTTACTTATTATTCTCGTACAGGTAGCTCAAAATTTAGGAAACTACTTTGCGAAAGTCTTTTTACGCAGATCATAAAAGGGAAGAGGGGAAAAGGAAATGAAGAAAATTTTAGCATTTGCATTATCAGCAATTGTAGGGATTTCAGCGTTAAGTGGTTGTTCAGATGCAGGAGCAAAAGAGAAGACAGTCCGCATTGGTGTAACTGGAACGGATGGAAACGCTTGGGAAATTGTAAAGGAAAAAGCTGAAAAAGAAGGGATTAAAGTTAAACTGGTTGAGTTCTCTGATTATACAACGCCAAATAAAGCGTTAGCTGATGGAGATATTGAACTAAACTCATTTCAGCATATAGCTTTCTTAGAGCAGTTTAAAAAAGAGCATAAGTTAGATATTACAGCTGTCGGTACAACGCAAATTGCACCAATGGGCTTATACTCTGAAAAACATAAGAAAGCAAGTGAAATCCCAGATGGTTCAGAAATTGCGATTCCAAATGATCCAACGAACCAAGCTCGTGCATTAAAACTTCTTGATGCAGCTGGATTAGTAAAGCTTAAGAAAGACTTTGGCTTATTTGGAGATCCAAGCGGCATTGCTGAAAATCCGAAGAAGTTAAAAATTACACCGGTTATCGCACAGCAAACACCTCGTGTATTAAAAGATGTTGCAGCGTCAGTTATTAATAACGGTGTTGCTGGTCAAGCTGGACTAGATCCAGCGAAGGATCCGATTTTCTTAGAAGATCCAAAGAATGAAAATGCAAAGACATATATTAATATTTTCGCAGCTCGTACGAAAGATAAAGATGATCCAATACTGAAAAAAGTAATTGAACTATATCATTCAAAAGAAGTAACAGATGCAATTAAGAAAGAAACAAATGATGGTTCCATTTCAGTAGATCTTTCACGTGATGAGCTTGAAAAAATCGTAAAATAATGATTGGGTTTAACGGGCTAGCAGAAGGAACCCCTCCGCTGTTAGTTCGTTCAACATATAATCTACTTAACAAACCCTAATTCTGTACCTTCCAATTCTGTATAACGTAGAATCCAATGTTTGTTAAGTAGAGTAATGGACCAGGAGTTTTCCTGGTCTTTTTTTTATCCCGCGTTAACGGACAGTAAAACTCCCACCTTAAAATTCAGTTGGAGCAAAGAAGTTAGGTGGGAGTCGGGCTGTCCGTAAACGTCCGATTGGTGAGGGCTGATTAAAGTTTCACTTTATGAATGAAAATAGCTAGCAAATAGTAAGGTAATCCAAATTATAATAGGATAAGAAAATAAGCTGAAAACGAGTGTAATTACAAATTTTTTTTGATAAATTAAGTGTTTTTGGGATGAAAAAAAGAAAATCGAAAATATGAAAATGAAAGCTGCCGATATTACGCCAGGGTTATAGGAACGGTAAATGAAAAACAAAATAATATGTTGAACGGAGTTGAAGAATATAGCCCCTTGTATAAAAATAACCCAGTATATAGAAGACAAGAAGTTTAGTTGATATAGAAAGACGATAAGTAAGACAAAGATTGTTAATGCGGAAATGGCAATGAAAAATTGTTGGCTTGTTATAAAATGAATTGAAAATTGATTAGCAAGATATTGTGGCATTTGGAAAGATTCTTCTAGGTTATGAATGAAAAATAACAAGGGAATAATCCAAAACATAATAGTGGAATGTTTTTTCAACAACTTAGATCACTCCAATATGGAGATAGAAAGCCTACAAAGGCCCTCTATCCAGAGATGTTCATTCAATTATGATACTTTTTAAATTATCTTCATGATGCTCTTGTTCTTGCGGATAAGCAGCTAGCTCCTCTTGTAAAATATTTAGCATTTGCTTAGCTGATTGCTGGATTGGTGTAGGTAACTCTTCTAATATATGCATACCGACTTTTATTTTTGTACGAATTACCTTCCTTAGTAGTTCCTCACGCATGTACTACACCTCCAAACCGAATGTTTAGTACATCATCTTCGAATTTTGCTCCTTGAATAGAAAGGTGTGTTAACGTTTTTGGTAATGTGATGTTTCGTTTAACAGAACCAGCACGAATGATAAGCTCATCACCTTTTTGATTTAATGCAAGTTCATTTTTGTTAGAGAAGGGAATGGACAGAACGAAAATATATTCATCGCCATCTTTTTTTACATATTGAGTGCGACCGTTAAATTTTACTTCAGTAGGAAAATGATCAGTTTTAAATAAAGCATCTCCTACGCGTTCTAACATAGGTAAACCAACAACTTCTTGTTCAAACATTGGGGCTTCGTAAATAGGAAGTGGATCAAAACTATCTTGAATTAATGTTTTATATTTCTTTTGGGTATCTTTCCATGCTTGAAAATAAGGATCGGTGACAGTTTTAGGAATGACACGATTGATCATAATGGCATCTACGTTATAATCGTATAAATTTAAATACGTAAAGCTGCGCTGTGCTTCTTTAATGACCATTTTTTCAGGATTTACAACGATGCGGATACTTGTTACGTCTCGGTTTGATAAAATATCTCTCATTTTTCCGAGCTGCTCAAGTGTATTCGTTAATTCGTCCATAATATCATCGGTTGGAAGGGGGACACCAAGAAGTGGTTGAGCTACAGGGCGAACAACTTTTAAAACTTTTCTTTTAATAGGAAAGAGTTTTTCCATCCACCAGCCGAGCATGTCTGGAAAGCTGAGCATTGCTAATGTTTCTCCTGTTGGAGCACAATCAATGATAATAACGTCATATGTGTTTTGTTTATAATAATCGAGTACGCGAAGTAAACTAATTAAATCTTCCATTCCAGGAAACATCGTTAACTCTTCGGTTGTAATATCATCTGCTGCTTTGGAAGTGAAGAGTAGTGTAATATATTTCTGTAACTTTCCCCAGCCTTTTTCCATCTCATAAATTGTATTAATTTCTTGTGCCCACAAATTTTCACGAATTTCTAGTGGCTCAGAAGATAACTTTATACCAAATGAATCTCCTAAACTATGAGCTGGATCTGTACTCATTACTAAAGTTTTTAATCCTTGTTTTGCGCTTTGAAGTGCAGTTGCTGCTGAAATGCTAGTTTTTCCTACGCCGCCTTTACCTGTATACAAAATAATTCTCATCATTCATATCCCCTTTGTTTCGAGTATCAAATATTACGAGTGTCGAAATATTTGATTGAATAAAAACCCAGATAGGGTTTTATTCAATCGGAATGTTTTTCATTTTAGGTGTAGAAACCTTTTCTTCAGTTTTTTGCTGTGACGTAGCAATGTGATTCATGATCTTTTGGAATATTTGTAGTAAGAATGCTTTTTCTTCTTCTGATAATGCTTCTGTCACTAGGTTAAAGTAATGGGCTGCATTTTGTTGTACTTCTTGAACGAGCATTACACCGTTTTCTGTTAAACGAATTAATACAATGCGTCGGTCGTTTTCATCACGGTACCTTTCGATATATCCCTTTTTTACAAGGCGATTTACAACACCTGTCGTTGTACTCATCGGTATATCAAGAAGGTCAGAGATTTTCGTCATTGTAATATCTGTATTTCGCTCCATCCAAAGTAAACAAAATACTTCTGTTTTAGAAAGTGTTAAATCTAGGCTTACCCATTCTTCAGGATAGAAAAGTTTCTTGGCGTTATCTAGCAGTAAGTCTAAAAAATGTTCATATTGCAACAATTAATTCCACTCCCGTATATTTCGAGGTTCGTAATATTTATTTTTATTTTATGTAGAATAGAAATAATTGTCAATGGTTTTGATTGTTTTTTCAGATTAGACAGAAAACTATCTTTTAAATAGTATTCTTTTATGATAGATTTATAAATATAAAACTAGAATTTACATAAAAATCCATCATGGTAAATATACTTATCTATAATGGGTATACAGCTAACGAGGGGGAGAACGATGAGAAGACGAAATACGCAAGCGTTCACGTTTTTAGCATGGACTTCATTTGTTTGCGCGCTTTCAGGTATGCTAATTGGAATTTATACGTTAGATGAAACGCTTAGTGTAAAAGGATATTACTTAATTGGAACATTATTTTTAACGATGTCTTGTTTTGTATTACAAAAAACAATTCGTGATAATGAAGAAGATAACGAGAGATTTCCGAAAAATAAACCGTTAGATAAAGAGTAAATCGTAAAGAAAGGCGTTTGCCTTTCTTTTTTTATGTAAAAATACCGTAAGTGCCGTGTGTTGACTTGCTTGAAGTACTGAAAATTTGGTATCATCAATAGTATTGTAGATTGAACGATATATTATGGAGGTGGCCTAGCCGTGTCAAGAATTTCCGTTGAGAATGTAAAGCACGTAGCACATTTAGCACGTCTTGCAATTACTGATCAAGAAGCAGAAAAATTTCAAAAACAACTAGATGCAATTGTTACATTTGCAGAACAGTTAAATGAATTAGATACAACAGATGTAAAACCAACAACTCATGTATTAACTATGAAAAATGTTATGCGTGAAGATGTACCAGAAAAAGGTTTACCAGTTGAAGAAGTATTAAAAAATGCACCGGATCACAAAGATAATCAAATCCGTGTTCCAGCAGTATTAGAATAGAGGAGGGGAATTTCGATGTCATTATTTGATCATTCAGTATCAGAGTTACATAAGAAGTTAAACAACAAAGAAATTTCCGTTACGGATTTAGTAGAAGAATCTTACAAACGTATTGCGGATGTTGAAGATAACGTAAAAGCTTTTCTTACATTAGATGAAGAAAATGCACGCGCAAAAGCGAAAGAATTAGATGCAAAAATCGACGCTGAAGATAATGGTTTATTATTCGGTATGCCAATTGGTGTAAAAGATAACATTGTAACTAACGGTCTTCGTACAACTTGTGCGAGCAAAATATTAGCAAACTTCGATCCAATTTATGATGCGACAGTTGTGCAAAAGCTAAAAGCTGCTGACACAATTACAATCGGTAAATTAAACATGGACGAGTTCGCAATGGGTTCTTCAAATGAAAACTCAGGTTTCTATGCTACGAAAAATCCATGGAACTTAGATTACGTTCCAGGCGGATCTAGTGGTGGTTCTGCAGCAGCAGTAGCAGCAGGAGAAGTACTATTCTCTCTAGGTTCTGATACGGGTGGTTCTATCCGTCAGCCAGCGGCATACTGCGGCGTTGTAGGTTTAAAACCAACTTACGGACGCGTATCTCGTTACGGATTAGTAGCATTCGCATCTTCACTTGACCAAATCGGACCGATTACACGTACAGTAGAAGACAATGCATACTTATTACAAGCTATTTCAGGTATTGACCGTATGGATGCAACTTCTGCTAACGTTGAAGTAGGAAACTACTTAGCTGGTTTAACAGGCGACGTTAAAGGTTTACGCATTGCTGTACCGAAAGAATACTTAGGAGAAGGTGTTGGCGAAGAAGCTCGTGAGTCAGTACTAGCTGCTTTAAAAGTATTAGAAGGTATGGGCGCAACTTGGGAGGAAGTCTCTCTTCCACACTCTAAATACGCTCTAGCAACGTATTACTTATTATCTTCTTCTGAAGCATCTGCTAACCTTTCACGCTTTGATGGCGTACGTTACGGTGTTCGTTCTGATAATGTAAATAACTTATTAGACCTATACAAAAACACACGTAGCGAAGGTTTCGGTGATGAAGTAAAACGTCGTATTATGCTTGGTACATTTGCACTTAGCTCTGGTTACTATGATGCATATTACAAAAAGGCACAACAAGTACGTACATTAATTAAAAACGACTTTGAAAATGTATTTGCTAACTACGATGTTATTATTGGACCAACAACGCCAACTCCGGCATTTAAAGTGGGCGAAAAAGTTGATGATCCAATGACAATGTATGCAAATGATATTTTAACAATCCCAGTAAACTTAGCGGGTGTTCCAGCGATTTCCGTTCCATGTGGGTTCGGTGCTAACAACATGCCACTTGGTCTACAAATCATTGGTAAACACTTCGATGAAGCGACAATTTACCGCGTTGCACATGCGTTTGAGCAAGCAACAGACTATCATACAAAAAAAGCAAGTCTGTAAGGAGGCGAGCATAGATGAATTTAGAAACAATTATTGGTTTAGAGGTTCACGTTGAGTTAAAAACAAATTCGAAAATTTTCTCTGCGAGTCCAACAGAATTCGGAGCGGAGCCAAATACACAAACAAGTGTAATTGACCTAGGATACCCAGGGGTACTTCCTACTTTAAATAAAGAAGCAGTTAACTTTGCAATGAAAGCTGCAATGGCATTAAACTGTGAAATCGCAACGGAAACGAAGTTCGACCGTAAAAACTATTTCTACCCAGATAATCCGAAAGCTTACCAAATTTCTCAATTTGATAAGCCAATTGGTGAAAATGGCTGGATTGAAATCGAAGTAGACGGTAAAAAGAAACGTATCGGTATTACACGTCTTCATTTAGAAGAAGATGCTGGTAAATCAACGCATACAGCTGATGGTTCATTAGTAGACTACAACCGTCAAGGTATGCCTTTAATCGAGATCGTATCTGAGCCAGATATGCGTACGCCAGAAGAAGCATATGCATACTTAGAGAAGTTAAAATCAATCATTCAATACACTGGTGTATCTGATTGTAAGATGGAAGAAGGTTCTTTACGTTGTGATGCGAACATTTCCCTTCGTCCAGTTGGACAAGAGAAGTTCGGTACAAAAGCGGAACTGAAAAACTTAAACTCATTCACTTACGTACAAAAAGGTCTTGAGCATGAGCAAGTGCGCCAAGAAAAAGAATTGTTATCTGGTGGTATCATTCAACAAGAAACACGTCGTTATGATGAAGCAACGAAGAAAACAATCTTAATGCGTGTGAAAGAAGGATCTGACGATTACCGTTACTTCCCAGAGCCAGACTTAGTTGAACTTTACATCGACGATGAGTGGAAAGAAGCAGTTCGAGCTTCTATTCCAGAACTTCCAGATGCGCGTAAAGCTCGCTACGTTGCAGAATTAGGCTTACCAGCTTACGATGCACACGTATTAACATTAACGAAAGAAATGTCTGATTTCTTCGAAGCAACTGTTGCAGACGGTGCTGATGCGAAATTAACATCAAACTGGTTAATGGGTGAAGTACTTGCATACTTAAACAAACAACAAAAAGAATTAAAAGACGTTGCATTAACGCCTGCTGGTTTATCTAAAATGGTTCAATTAATTGAAAAAGGTACAATTTCTTCTAAAATCGCGAAGAAAGTATTTAATGAATTAATTGAAAAAGGTGGAGACCCAGAAGAAATCGTTAAAGCGAAAGGTCTTGTTCAAATTTCTGACGAGGGTACACTTCGTAAAGTTGTAACAGAAATTCTTGATAATAATGAGCAATCTATCGAAGACTTTAAAAACGGTAAAGACCGTGCAATTGGCTTCTTAGTTGGTCAAATTATGAAAGCTACAAAAGGACAAGCAAATCCACCGCTTGTTAACAAAATCTTACTTGAAGAGATTAATAAGCGATAATAATAGTAACTTGTAAAGATTAAGCAGAAAAACACCCGTACATGGGTGTTTTTCTAGGTTAATCAAACGTTTGTTTAAATGAGAGAAAATCATTTAAACAAACGTTTGATTAACTGTCAAAAGTGGAAAAATGTTTGTATAGCAACTATGGTATGATAGTTGCAAAAAGGTGGGAATAATGATAAATCTAGACATAGAGGTTTTTTTTCATCTCATGAAATAATAGATAATTATTATTCTTTATATGTAAATTGTTACGAGGAAATAGATGGACATAAATTTTTTGTCAAATAAAACAAAACCATCGAAATGAATATTTATTTTTGATGGGCTACACGAATCGGGTTCTTACTGCCTGTTTGAGCGAGATAAAAAAAGGATAGGAAGATGAGAGGAGGTAGGCATGGGAATACTGAATAAAAGTTCGGTATGTTCTTTTTTAATACATAAAGAAATTTCCTGTGCTAATAAATGATGAAGCGAGCAAGAATTATTTATAATCCTACTTCTGGGCGTGAGCTATTTAAGAAGAGTTTACCAGAAGTATTACAAAAATTAGAACAAGCTGGATATGAAGCGTCTTGTCATGCGACAACGGGTCCTGGAGACGCAACTGTGGCGGCGAGGCAAGCTGCGGATCGTAAATTTGATGTTGTTATCGCAGCTGGTGGTGACGGCACGTTAAATGAAGTGGTGAACGGTTTAGTGGGGCATGAGCATCGTCCGAAATTTGGAATTATTCCCGTTGGAACGACTAATGACTTTGCACGTGCAATCGGTGTACCGCGTTCTATTGAAGAGGCAGCAGATATTATTTGTGAAGGAAAAACTGTACCATTAGACCTTGGTAGAGCAAACGATACATATTTTATTAATATCGCTGGTGGCGGTCGTATTACAGAATTAACATATGAAGTACCGAGTAAGCTAAAGACAGTATTAGGACAACTTGCTTACTATTTAAAAGGTATCGAAATGTTACCGTCATTACATCCAACATATGTGGAAATTGAGTATGATGGAAAATTACTACAAGAAGAAATTACGATGTTTTTAATTACGAATACTCGTTCAGTAGGCGGCTTTGAAAAGGTAGCACCATATGCATCAATTAACGATGGCTTATTTGATTTATTAGTGCTGAAAAAAGGGTCTATCGCTGACTTAATTAAAGCAGCAACACAAGCGCAGCGTGGTGAACATATTAACAATCCAAAAGTACTATACACACAAGCAAATCGAATTAAAGTGCATTCACCAGATAAACTAATGATTAATTTAGATGGTGAATACGGTGGAGATGCACCGATGGAATTCGAAAATATATATCATTGTCTCGAACTATTTGTTCCTGAACATCAAGAGGATGCCCTGTAAAGGCATCCTTTTTATTATGTAGAGGAATTGTAAATTGGAAGTTAGTTTGATTTTTATGGTATTTTTACAATTCGTTTATTTTATATCCATACTTTATTGATACACTGGAGGAGATAAGAAACGAGAGGTAGGATGCTATGGAGAAGGTAAAAGCAATATTATTTGATAAAGATGGGACATTAATGGATTTTCATTCAATTTGGATAAAAGTAGCTGAAGAACTTGTGGCGGAATGTATAAATTTATATGAACTGCCAAAGTCAATGCAGCCTACTTTACTAAAAGAAATTGGTGTGGATGGGGCATTTGTTCATCCTCGTAGCGCAATAGCGGCAGGAACAAGCCTCGATGTAGCAAAGGGGCTTTGTAAGTATATTACGTCATCTAAGGAAGAGGAGATGCATGAGTGGGTAAGTGAAAAGTTATTTTCTCTTATGTATGAGCATCGTTCCTATATGAAAATGACGGCGGATTTACCGAGAATTTTACAAGGTTTAAAGGATAGAGGATTTATTTTAGGTGTTGTTACAGCTGATGATTTTGCACCGACAGAATTGTTTTTAAAACAGTATCAATTAGAGTCTTTTTTTGATTATGTTGTAGCTTCAGATACGTTTCCAGCACAAAAACCAGATAAAAGAATTATAGAATCGTTTTGTGAGAAGTTTCATTTAGAAGCATGTGAAGTAGCCGTCGTTGGAGATACACCAACTGATTTATATTTAGCGAGAAATGGCGGCAATTGCTATGCAATTGGAGTACTATCTGGTACAGGAGATCGTCAAACATTAGAACCACTTGCTGATTTAGTGGTACAATCTGTTGGGGAGTTTATTTCTCATTCGGGTGAGTTCATTTGGGAACAAGGAAAGTCTAATGTGTAAGAAAAATAAGTCTATAAAGACTCTTGATGAGTCTTTATAGACTTATTTTTTATGTCGACATAGAAGGTATGTAGGATGAATGCTGGAAAAGAATGTTGGCATACATTTTGCAATGAAAAGAGAAAACAATGTAAAGAAAAGGATGGGGTACGTAATGAACACAAAAAAATTTGCTAAAGTAAATGAACAAATTCCTGGACCGAAAGCAGCGTCTTTATTAGAACGCCGCCAAAATATAGTACCAAAAGGAGTAAGTAACGGCATCCCAACGTTTGTACAATCTGCAAATGGTGCTCTTGTGACAGATGTTGATGGCAATCAGTATATTGATTTCGCAGGAGCAATTGGAACAATTAACGTAGGACATTGTCATCCAGCTGTGAAAGAAGCGCTTCATAAACAAGTAGATCAATACATTCATACTGGATTTAATGTCATGATGTATGAGCCATATATTGAATTAGCAGAAAAACTTGCGGCATTAGCGCCAGGAAGTTTTGATAAGCAAGTACTATTTTTAAATAGTGGTGCAGAAGCAGTTGAGAATGCGGTGAAAATCGCTCGTAAATATACAAAAAGACCTGGTATTATTGCATTTTCTAAAGGTTTCCACGGACGTACACTAATGACAATGACGATGACAAGTAAAGTAAAACCATATAAATTTGGATTTGGCCCATTTGCACCGGAAGTATATAAAGCGCCATTCCCGTACGAATATCGTCGCCCAGAAGGACTAACTGAAGAGCAGTACGATGACTTTATAATTGAAGAGTTTAAGAATTTCTTCATATCAGAAGTAGCACCAGAAACAATTGCAGCCGTTGTCATGGAACCTGTTCAAGGTGAAGGTGGATTTATCGTTCCAAGTAAGAAGTTTGTGCAAGCAGTACGCAATATTTGTTCAGAACACGGCATCTTATTTGTAGCGGATGAAATTCAAACAGGATTTAGCCGTACAGGAAAGTATTTTGCTATTGATCATTATGATGTCGTTCCAGATTTAATTACGGTATCTAAATCATTAGGTGCTGGTGTACCGATTAGTGGTGTTATTGGGCGTAAGGAAATTATGAATGAGTCTGCACCAGGAGAGCTTGGTGGAACGTATGCAGGAAGCCCACTAGGATGTGCGGCAGCATTAGCAGTACTTGATGTAATAGAAAAAGAGAATTTAAATGATAGAGCGATAGAATTAGGAAAAGTCGTAATGAATCGATTTGAAGAGATGAAAAATAAATATAATTGCATCGGTGATGTGCGTGGTTTAGGGGCAATGTGTGCATTCGAGGTCGTTCAAGACCGTAAGACGAAAGCACCTGATAAAACATTAACAGCTAATTTGTGCGCAGAAGCAAACAAACGCGGATTACTTCTACTATCAGCAGGGACATACGGCAATGTTATTCGTGTGCTCATGCCATTAGTAATTACAGATGAGCAACTTGAAGAAGGATTAACAATCATTGAAGAGTCATTGCAAGTCTGTTATGAGAAGGCAAATACTGCTCGCGTTTAAAAGTTAAATAATAAATCGCAAACATTCTAGCTGACTCTATATAAAATGCAGAAAATTCACTTTATAATAAAGGTAGGGAAGTGAATCGATGGATTTTGGAAGTTAGGGGTGGCTAGGATGGTTGCAGAAAAGGAACGAGTGTTAATGGATTTACAAGATGTATTTGAATATGCGTTTGACGAAATTTTTGTGACTGACGAAAAGGGAATCGTTGTGCGTGTAAATAGTACATGTGAAAGGCACTATCAATTAGCTGCTAAAGAGTTAGTAGGTAAGCATGTAAAAGAGTTGCAGAAGGATGGTATCTTTTATCCATCGGCAACGTTAGAGGTAATTGAAAAAAAGAGGCCGATTGAACTCGTCCAAACGACAAAATCAGGAGAGTATTTACACGTTCGTACAAGGCCTGTTTTTGATGATGAGGGAAATTTAAGAAGAGTGATTAGTTACTCTCGTGATCTTACAGAGCTCTATCAATTACGTCAAAAGGTAGAGGAAATGGATAATCAGTTAAAAACATATAAAAAAGAATTAAGAGAAACATATGAACATGAAGGACTTATTTTTAAAAGTATCGCTATGCAAAAAATAGTCGAGACAATTAAAAAAGTATCTGTAGTAGATAGTACTGTTCTCGTTTTAGGTGAGACAGGAGTAGGGAAGAGTCGATTAGTACGTCATTTACATGAAGTGAGTAACCGGAAGAATGAAAGTTTCTATGAAATTAACTGTGCGGCATTGCCAACAAATTTAATTGAATCAGAGCTTTTTGGATACTCAGGTGGATCTTTTACAGGTGCGAATCGTGAAGGAAAAAAGGGACTATTAGAATCCTCGCATAAAGGAACTCTTTTCTTAGATGAAATTGGCGAAATGCCGCTTGAAATTCAAGCGAAGCTTTTGCAAGTGTTACAGGAGAAGACATTTCGGCCTATTGGCGGAAGAGAATTAAAAAAGGTGGATGTCAGAATTGTAGCAGCCACAAATAGAGATTTAAGTATGATGGTGAAACAAGGAACATTCAGGAAAGATTTATATTATCGTCTGAATGTCATTCCAATTGTAATTCCACCACTCAGGGAAAGAACTGAAGACATTTTACCGCTCATTTATCATTATTTACAGCACTTTAATGAGAAATATGGCCGGAATGTAAAATTAGCACCTAGCACATTGCAAATGTTTGTTGGTTACCCGTGGGAAGGAAATAATAGAGAAATTGAAAATGTGATTGAACGAATTGTTATAACTGCTGATGATATCGTGACGATAGAAGATTTCCCGATAGCGATGCAAGAATCAACGGTTGAACAGTCCGGTCAAAGTCTCTATAAAATGTTAGAAGAAGTAGAACGGAATATTATTTTGAAAGCATATAAAACATATGGATCGAGCTATAAAGTAGCGGAGTTTTTAAAAATAAGTCAATCTGCTGCCACGAGGAAAATAAAGAAACTTATAGAGGAGGAAGAAAACATTGGATAAAAAAGCGACGTTTGTAAGCGTAGAGAAAAAGGCGATGTATATAAATGGTGAGTGGATTACATTGCAAGAACAAATCGAAGTAAATAATCCAGCAACGAAGGAAATATTTGCGACGGTACCAAAGGGCGGGGTAACAGAGGCAAAGCAAGCTGTTGATGCTGCCCATGAAGCTTTTAAATCATGGTCTAAGTTAACAGCAGCAGATCGTGCAATGAAGTTAAAAAAATGGTTCACACTTATTGATGAAAATAAAGAAGAGATTGCAGCGATTATGACGAGAGAACAAGGAAAGCCATTTGCAGAAGCGCTTGGTGAAGTGAATTATGCAAATAGTTTTGTTGAATGGTATGCAGAAGAAGGAAAACGCGTATACGGTGAAATGATTCCTGCTTCTCATCCGAATAAACGTATTTTAGTTATGAAGCAACCTGTTGGGGTTATGGCAGCTATTACACCTTGGAACTTCCCGGCCGCTATGATTACGAGAAAGGTAGCACCGGCGCTTGCAGCAGGATGTACGGCAGTTGTAAAACCTGCAAGTCAAACGCCGTTAACTGCGCTTAAATTGGCTGAATTAGCTCATGAAGCGGACATTCCAAAAGGTGTAATAAATATTGTAACAGGTAGTGCGAAAGCAATTGCGGATACGTGGATGGAAGATGGACGTGTTCGAAAGGTTTCCTTCACAGGATCAACGGAAATTGGGAAGGAATTAATGGCCAGTGCTGCACAAACGATGAAAAAGGTTTCACTTGAGTTAGGTGGTCACGCGCCGTTTATTGTTATGAACGATGCGGACTTAGATAAAGCGGTAGATGCGGTAATTGGTTCGAAATTCCGTAACGCAGGACAAACGTGTATATGTACAAATCGAGTATTCGTTCAAGAAGAAGTATACGAAGTATTTGCAGAGAAGTTCCAAAAGGCAGTAGGGCAGTTGAAAGTAGGAGACGGTTTCGGTGACGGAACGACTGTAGGACCACTTATTGACGAGCATGCAGTTTCGAAAGTACAGGAACATATCGAAGATGCTATTAAACAAGGTGGAACAGTTTTATATGGTGGCCAAAAGGTTGCAGAGCTAGACGGACACTTTATGCAACCAACTGTAATTGGATTAGCAAATGATACGATGCTTTGTATGAATGAAGAAACATTCGGACCAGTTGCACCAGTTGCGAAATTTAAAACAGTGCAAGAAGTAATTGAACGTGCAAATCATACACCATATGGATTGGCTGCTTATATTTTCACAAAAGACATTAGTCAAGCATTCCAAATTAGCGAAGCGTTAGAGTACGGAATTATCGGTTTAAATGATGGACTTCCATCGGTTGCACAAGCGCCGTTCGGTGGCTTTAAAGAGAGTGGTATTGGCCGTGAAGGAGGCCATTTCGGTATCGAGGAATATTTAGAAATTAAATATATTTCATTAGGGCTATAAGGTAGTATACTAGAATCTCTATAAGGTAACAGAGAAGGAGAGTCTAGTATGATATATTGGCTATTATTACTCGTAACAATTATTTTTGAAGTAGCTGGAACAATTGCGATGAAATTATCGAATGGTTTAACAAAGCTCGTTCCAAGTATACTTATTTTCGTATTTTATGGAATTTGTTTCAGCGTATTTGCCATCGTTGTCAAAAAAATTCATTTAAGTATCGCTTATGCCATTTGGTCTGGTGTAGGAACATTACTTATTACAATCATTAGCGTGTATTTTTTTAAAGAGCACATTAGCTTATTCCAAGCGTTTTGTATTCTCTTTATCGTTTTAGGAGTAATTGGACTTAAGGTTTCATCGGCATCATAAAAGGCTATCTTCCGGTGTGGAAGATAGCCTTTTATTTGTATTAAAATGCCCAGTTACCTTTACGGAAGATTGGTTCATGTCTTCCATCATCTGTAATACCGTCGATATCAAGCTCGGCTGATCCGATCATGAAGTCGTTATGTGTAATACTAGTGTTTGCTCCGTTTTCAGCAAGCTCTTCTTTAGACATTGTTTTTCCGCCAACTAAATTGAAAGCATAAGCACTTCCGATTGCAAGGTGGCAAGATGCGTTTTCATCAAATAGCGTATTGTAGAATAAAATATTTGTGTTTGAAATTGGTGAGTCATGAGGTACTAAAGCCACTTCACCTAAGAAGTGAGAACCTTCATCTGTTTCTACTAAATGTTTTAAAGCCTCTTCACCAGTTTCAGCTTTATAGTCTACGATACGCCCGTTTTCAAATGTTAACGTGAAGTTATCGATAATGTTACCTGCAAATGCTAACGGTTTTGTACTAGATACTTGACCGTTTACACCTGTTTTAAGCGGCATTGTAAATACTTCTTCAGTTGGAATGTTCGCCATAAATGGTACGTTCTTTTCATTTAAGCTACCAGCACCAGCCCATACATGCTTTTCTGGAAGTTCAATCGTTAAATCTGTTCCAGGACCTGTATAGTGAAGAGCTTTATAATGTTTTTCATTTAAGTAATCAACTTTTGTATGTAACGTTTTATCGTGTTCTTTCCATGCTTCCACAGGATTTTCTAAATCAGCACGAGTAGCTTTGAAAATAGCATCCCATAGTTTTGCTTCTCGTTCTTCTGGTGCAACGTCAGGGAATACTTTCGCAGCCCATTCTTTCGTAGGGACAGAAATGACACACCAGCTTACTTTATCAGCTTGTACGTAATCACGGTATACTTTCATTGCTTCACCAGCTACTTTATGAGCTGTTGCGATACGCGTTGCTTCTACACCTTTTAATAAATCCGGGTTTTCTGCGTAAATAGACATAAATGCAGCGCCTTCTTTTGCTAATTCTTCACGAGCGTGTGCTTTCCAAGATGGGAACTCAGCGAATGCTTCTTCAGGAGCTAGATCGAACTTTAAGCGTGTTAACGTCTCATCATTCCAATCCACATATACGTGTTTTGCACCAGATTTATATGCTTTTTCTGTAACGAGGCGTACAAATTGTACAGCTTCAAGAGGTGCACTAATTGATAGTGTTTGTCCTGGTTGAATATTAACACCAACATTGACTGCAAGGGCAGCATATTTCTCTAACGTTTGTTCAAATGACATATGTATAATCTCCTTTAATTTGAAAGATTTCTTACTATATATAATACAAGAAAATTCAAAAAATATATATAAATATAGCATAAAAAGAGAGCTCAAAATATATTGAGCTCTCATCATTATTTAATCGAAGAAGCAAATTGTTCTACAGTCGTAGAATTGTGTATGCGAACACGCTTCATTTTTAATAATTCATCGGGTTCACCTTTTGTAATGAATTTTCCGGGTTTTGTTGTCGTCGCAAATTGATAATATTTCTTCGTTTCTGCAACGACTTTATCATCTACATGACCGAATGGATAAGCAACTGCAATAACAGGCTTACCTGTTATTTTCTCTAGCTTTTCCTTTGATTCTTTTAATTCTTTTTCATAGTTTGTAATTTTCGGCAAGTCTGCATGTGTTGCAGTATGGGATTGCATAGAGAAAATGCCGGAATCGACCATTTCTTTTATGTCAGATGTAGACAGTGATCCTTCTACATCAACGTTATCAACAATCATATATTCTGTTGCTGTAGGTTTAAACGTATCGTCTTTTAGCTTTTGTAAAACATGAAATGCATTCATATTATTTTTCATACCGTCATCAAATGTAACGAAGATAGGTTTATTTACTTTATTAATATCGCCCCAACGTTCGAAAGTTAGTAACGTATAGCCGTTGTCCTTTAAATATTTCATTTGTGCTTCAAAGTTAGCAGGTGATACGAATAAATCTTTAATGCCTTGTCCGTGATAATCATCGATTGCATGATACATAAGAACGGGAACCTTTTGCTCGAAAGTAATAGTAGATTTTGTGAGCGGAATGGTTTTCCCATCTTCTTTTATTCCCGTTGCTTCGATTTGGAACTCACCGCGTTTTCCTTCAAATTCTTTTATGTCAAAAGGAAGTGAAAATTGCTTTTCCCTTTCTTTTGAAGATAAGGATTTAGCAGTTTCCTTTCCGTCAGCAGTTCGCCAAATTTTATATTGTACCTCAGTTAAAGTATCTTTTATATCTGCCATGTGAATAGTAGTGTTAGTAGATTCATATGTAATTGGGTTATAAGAAATTTTCCCTTGTTCTTGTACGGTCACTTCTTGTTTCTTAGTCTCTTGAACCTTTTTCTCTTTTTTAGGCTCTTGACTTACATTGCTAGTAGTACAACCTGCTAGAATAGCAGATGTGCATAAAGCGATTGCTGCGTATTTTTTCATAAAATCACCTTCTATTGTGTATTATGTTGCATTCTTACATTTAAAATCCCCACCGCTGTAAGAGAGGTGGGGATATACCCTTGTTCATCATAGCATTTGAAGAATATGAGGGGAATATGATTTTTAGGAGGAGCTATTAGAGCGATAGATTAATGACTTTGAATAGATGTATTTTTTTGTTTCTTATTAGAATTAATTATAATATAACCTACTACAAAGATAAGAGGAATAATGAATACATAGATAGGCATTCCCCATATATAATAGCTTTTCAAGGTTAAGACTAGTAAATGTAAGAAATCAAAAAGGGCGTGAATTTTCATAAGGTCCTCCAATAAGTTTTTTTACAAATTATAACATTTAAAGTTTGTTATTTGTATAATTTGGAAAGTGATTTAAGCTAATTTTAAAGTAAGAAGACTTATTAATGTACAATTTTGCATATGGATAACGAATTTATTGTTATATAATTATTTTATAATATAGTAAGAACGCTATAAAATTAAGTAAGAATGATGTACGGAGTGGAGAACAGAAATGAAATATAAAAAAATAATATATATCTTTTTCATATCGCTATTTATAGTTGGTTGTCAAAGTGAAGTGAGTAGAGCGAATAGTGTGGAAGAGTATATACCATCGCATTTTATGAATGCGGAAGTGACGGCGGATATTATGACACTTGAGATGGATCGAGATACACGTGAAAAAGTAGAGGTTATTACTAAAAAGATGAGTGATCATGTGAAGAAGGATAAAGAGTGGTACATAAACTACATATCAGGGCATACAGATAAACAGGTGAAGCCGTATCATCCTAACTTTGGTATTACAGAAGAAGAATATAACTTTTTTAGGAACGCTGTTGAGAATAGTAGTTTATCTAATACAAGTGATGGAAAGCTTCAATTTAAGCAAAAAAGTAATCATGAAATAGAAATTGTTTCAAGTAGAAACCTAGAACTATTCCAGCATCTAGTAATTGATACAGAGAAGAATATAATAAAAACTTCTTTTGGAGAATGTCAGTATGTTGGAGAAATAAAGCCATCTTCAGAAAAAAGAATATTAGGTCGAGTAAATGGAAAACGATGGATGTTACAGAAAGAAAATTTAATCTATTTATTCTCCTTAGGAAAGCTTGAAGGAGAAGATAAATCTGTTATGGTTATTTCAGTAAAAGGCATACACGAAGGAAAACTTATTAGTAAAGAGGAAGTAGTTGAATTCCGTTCGGTTTCATAAAGAATCAAAAAAATCACCTTACTCGTTAAAGTAAGGTGACTTTTTATTAAATAAACAATCCAGCAATTGTTGCAGATAAAATAGAAGCAAGTGTTGATGCAAATAGCATTTTCCAACCAAATTTAGAAACGATGCTTCCTTGTTTTTCAGAAAGGGCACGGATTGTACCTACAATCGCACCAATTTGGCTAATACTTGCGAAGCTAATTAAGAATACTGTAACGATTCCAACTGTACGTGGAGATAATGTTGCTGCAACATCTTTTAAATCAAGAATTGCTACAAACTCGTTTAATACAATCTTTGTACCCATAATACCACCAGCTGGAATAATATCTTGAGTTGGAATACCCATTAAGAATGCGAATGGGGCAAGTATATAACCGAAGATTTGTTGTAACGTAACAGCATATCCCATTGCACCTGAAGCTGCACTAATTACGTAGTTTACAACTTCCATCACACCGATGAAGGCGATCATTAATGCGGCAACGATACCAGCTACTTTTAAACCATCAAGCGCACCGTTAATCATTGCACCGATAAAGCTGTCACCGAATAAAGTTCTATCAAATTTTTGAATCACTTCATCTTCTTTCTTCGTATCAACTGGTGTTAATAGCGAACAGACGATTAAGCTTGAGAATAAGTTTAGCGGAAGAGCTGCTAGTACATATTTCGCATCTAACATCATTACGTATGATGCTGTAACAGAAGCAGAAACTGAGCTCATCGCAGAACAACAAATGATAAACATACGGTTTTTATTGAAATGTTGTAAATCATTTTTAATAACGATTAACGCTTCACTTGAACCGAAGAATACAGAGTTTACTGCGTGGAATGATTCAACACGTGGTAAACCAGTAATTTTTGAGATGGCACCGCCGACAACGCGAACGATGAATGGTAAAACACCTAAGTAACTAAAGATAGAAAGTAGTGCTGAGAAAAATACGATAATTAATAGTACGTTTAAGAAAAAGACAAAATCTCTTTGAATTCCATTAAAGAGAAAATCGACACCTGTCGTACCAAGTTTAATTAGTTTGTTGAAAACTTTACCAATGAAAATAATGATTTGTTGACCAATCTTTGTGCCAAACATAAACCAACCGATTAAAATTTGAAAACCAATCATAATAGCAATTGCACGGAAGTTGATTTTACTTTTGTTGTTTGACAAAGCAAAGCATAAACCTAAAACGACAAGAATACCGATAATGCTCATTACATATTGCATGTAGTTGCCCCTTTCAGAAGTTCGTATAAAGTTTGTACATAAAACGCTCGTTATATTACTAAAAATAAAACAAAGAGGTTTTATGTCATACGTAAGATGTCTGACCTTTTAGAAAAATAAAAATAAAAAAAAGACCCATATGGATTCACTTTCATCTATGAGAGAAAGCTAATCAATATGAGTCCTTTTTTGCACATAGGCTAATATTCATTAGTTTTCCCCATAGTCCAGCAATTTAAGGTTGCCGGGTAGAAACTCTCGATCCATATTATCGAGTATATATGAGGTAACATCGTCCGTATTAAATTAGTAGTAGCGTAACATTAACAGAGAACTATCGTCAATAGCTTTTTTTCTTCCGATAGAAATAGACCATATAAGTATGATAAAATGTAACGCAGTGTTATGAAAAAGAGAGGTCGGAAAATGAGTACAAAAATGACGCCACCAGTTGAGAAAAACGAGTTTATAGATGTAGTATTTGAAGATTTAACACATGATGGTGCCGGTGTTGCGAAAGTAAAAGGCTATCCTATTTTCGTTAAAAACGGATTACCAGGTGAAGAAGCACAAATTAAAATTATTAAAGTGAAGAAAAACTTCGCATTCGGTCGTTTAATGAAGCTTCATACAGAGAGCCCGTACCGTAAAGATGCAGAATGCCCGGTGTACAATCAGTGCGGCGGTTGTCAACTTCAGCACTTAACATATGAAGGACAATTACAAGCGAAAGAAAAACAAGTACGTGACGTTATGCAACGCATTGGCGGACTAAGTGATGTTCCTGTTCATCCTGTACTTGGCATGAAAAATCCGTGGGTATACCGTAACAAAGCACAAGTACCAATTGGAGAGCGTGAAGGTGGACTTGTAGCTGGTTTCTATCGCCAAGGAACACATGACATTATTAATATGGAATCATGTTTAATTCAGGCAGAAGAAAACGATACATTAATTCAAGAAGTAAAACGTATTTGTGAAAAACATGGTATTTCGGCATACAACGAAGAGCGTAACAAAGGAACACTTCGTCACGTAATGGCGCGTTACGGACAAGTAACAGGGGAAATTATGCTTGTCTTCATTACTCGTACAGCAGAACTGCCAAACAAAAAAGCAATTATTGAAGAAATTGCTGCGAAATTCCCTGAAGTAAAATCGATTGTTCAAAACGTAAACACGAAACGTACAAACGTAATCTTCGGAGACACAACGACAGTACTGTACGGATCAGAATATATTTATGACTTTATCGGTGACATTAAATTTGCGATTTCAGCACGTTCATTCTATCAAGTAAACCCAGAACAAACGAAAGTGCTGTACGATAAAACGTTAGAATACGCAAAATTAGATGGTAACGAAACAGTAATTGATGCTTATTGCGGAATTGGATCAATCTCCTTATTCCTAGCACAAAAAGCGAAAAAAGTGTACGGCGTTGAAATCGTCCCAGAAGCAATCGAAGACGCAAACCGAAACGCAGCACTAAACAACATGACTAACGCTGAATTTGGCGTAGGAGAAGCAGAAGTAGTCATTCCAAAATGGTACAAAGAAGGCGTAATCGCTGACACAATGGTCGTAGATCCACCGCGTAAAGGTTGTGATGAGGCACTACTAAACACAATCATCGACATGAAACCAAAACGCGTCGTATACGTATCATGTAACCCAGCAACATTAGCACGTGACTTAAAAGTACTAGAAGAAGGCGGGTATAAAACGCAGGAAGTACAACCTGTTGATATGTTCCCGCATACGACTCATGTAGAGTGTGTAGCTTGGCTGAAGTTGGTATAATAGGAAAGCAGTTGATATAGGAAAATCTATACCATCTGCTTTTTGGTTTATTGAGAGTTTGAAATTGTATTCATAGTGAGAGGATTTGAATTTGAAATGATAGATAATTTTTGGCGTGATTTACCACGACCATTTTTCGTACTTGCACCAATGGAAGATGTAACGGACGTTGTGTTCCGTCATGTAGTAAGTGAAGCTGGTCGCCCAGACGTATTCTTCACAGAGTTCACAAACTCGGATAGTTATTGTCATCCAGAAGGTATGAAAAGTGTACGTGGCCGTTTAATTTTTACAGAAGATGAACAACCAATCGTGGCGCATATTTGGGGAGATAATCCTGAATATTTCCGTCAAATGAGTATTGGTATGGCAGAGTTAGGATTTAAAGGCATCGATATTAATATGGGTTGCCCTGTACCAAACGTAGCATCAAGAGGAAAAGGTAGTGGCCTTATTCTACGTCCAGATGTTGCGGCAGAACTTATTCAAGCAGCAAAAGCAGGCGGACTACCTGTCAGCGTAAAAACAAGACTTGGCTTTAAAGAGTTAAGTGAGTGGGAAGATTGGTTAACGCACATTTTCAAACAAGATATCGCGAACCTTTCTATTCACTTACGTACAAGAGAAGAAATGAGCCAAGTGGATGCGCACTGGGAGCTAATTCCGGAAATTAAAAAATTACGTGATCGTATTGCACCAAATACGCTCCTAACAATAAATGGTGACATCCCTGACCGTAAAACCGGGCTGGAACTTGCTGAAAAATACGGCATTGATGGCGTCATGATTGGACGAGGAATCTTTAAAAATCCATTTGCTTTCGAAAAAGAACCAAGAGAGCATAGCAGTAAAGAACATTTAGATCTTTTAAGACTACAACTTGATCTTCAAGATCAATATGCAGAAGTATTACCACGCTCTATCACAGGACTACATCGCTTCTTCAAAATTTATGTAAAAGGCTTCCCTGGGGCTGCTGAACTACGAAATCAATTGATGAGCACGAAGTCGACTGATGAAGTACGTGTATTGCTTGATAAGTTTGAGGCGAGTGCTAGTGAGACCCAGGGTAGTGAAACGGTGTAACTTTTGAAAGTTAGAGGGATGGAGTGTAGTAATTTTATTAGTGTAAGGTGAACCGTATCAGAAGTAAGTGAGGTATTCTATATAAAACAAGGGTAAGAAAAGAATACAGGAAAAAATGGTAGGTTGATCTTGATCTTCACTGATATTAGCATGTTTATTTTATCCCGCTATTTGTGGGCAGTAAAACTCCCACCTCAAAATTCTGCTAGTGCAAAGAGGTTAGGTTGGATTCAGGCTGATAATAAGTGGGGGGATGAATCACCCCTCACTTATTAAAGTTGCACTTTATTACGCCTATAATTGGAGGCTATGCAAATGTTAAGTGATCAGACGAGATATTCTAGGCTCGCGAATATAACCAAAATAATAAATACAAAATTAGAATTACGTGAAGTATTACAGCGTGTAACCATGGCGATATCAGAGGAGATTGTTAGGTGTGACGCTGTTGGAATTTATTTACCTGAAGAAGATGGAACATTTAGAGGGTTTGCAGGAAAACCAGAGACCATAAATGGCGTAACGCTCGATACTCAAGTAATTGATCCTGAAGTAGACTTACTGGCAAAAGAAGTTATTGAGACTAAAAAAACCATCTATATTCCTGATACCTCAAAGGATCATCGACCGGATCCGAGACCAGTCGATGCGTTCAAAATTAAGTCTTTATTAGCTCTGCCTATCTCATTTGGGCAAGAGTTATTTGGTCTTGTTTTTTTATTTGATTATGGAGTTCCAATGAACTTAACAGATTCAGAAATTCAAAGTGTTGAAGCTTATGTAAACATGGCGGCGGTCGCCATTCAAAACGCAAAAAATTTAACCCAAAAAGAAAATCTTATTGCCGAGAAGCAGCTGTTACTAAATGTTACCCGTGATTTATCAATGTGTTCCTCAATACAGGAGAGTTTTGATAAATGCTTTTTTTACTTAGGACAGATTTTAGAGAGTAAAAACATGGCTGCCCACCTTTTAGATCCGCTAGACAAAACAACGATTAAAACAACGAAGTTAAGCTCGGGCTGTGATTGGATAGAAGCAGATTGGATGGAGAAAAGCTATGAAGCCAAGATTCAAGAGATTATTCGAACAAAACATATAGATAGTAAGTGTTTACTGATGATTCCATTGGTTTCAATGGGAGAAGTATTAGGGGTAATCGTCGTTGGCAAAGAGGAAAAAACTCCTAATTACGATGATTCCCGAATTCAACTGGCAAAATCTATCGTTGATGCCACAGCTCCTACGTTTTCAAACTTGTTATATATGGATCAACTTGAAAGCATGGTGGAAGAACGAACGAGAGAACTAGCTGCTGCTAATGAAAAAGTCACAAGTGTGATTGAAAGTATTACGGATGGATTCTTGACTTTGAATAATAAATGGGAATTTACGTATGTAAATAAACATCAACATTTCCCACAAAGAAAAACAGCAAAAGACGTATTAGGTAAGAATATATGGGAGGTCTTCCCAAGTAGCGTAGATACAGTTATATATAAGGAGCTTCATCGTGTAATGTCAGAGCGAACTACAGTTCATTTTGAATTTTTTTCTACCTTTGATGAATATTGGCATGAAGTTATTGCATATCCGTATGATGATGGCATTTGTTGTATTTGTAAAAACATAACAGAAAAAAAGCAATATGAACAGGAATTGAAAAGGTTATCCAACATAGAGTTAATAGGGCAAATGGCAGCAGGTATCAGCCACGAGATTAGAAATCCAATGACAACAGTACGAGGATTTTTGCAGTTATTAAAAGAAGAGAACAACTATGAGAAACATAATAACTACTTTAATTTAATGGTTGAAGAACTTGACCGTGCCAATTCTATTATTACTGAATTTCTCTCAATAGGTAATACAAAGAAATCAGATTTGCAGATGTTAGATTTAAACTCAATTATCCACGATATTATTCCTTTAATAAAGATAGATACGCATAATCAAAATAAATATATTCAAGTCGATACAAATGACGTTCCAGCATTACTTTTAAATCGTAATGAGATACGGCAATTATTAATGAACCTATATCGTAATGGCTTAGAAGCGATGAGTACAGGGAAAAATCTAACCATTAGCACCTATAAGGAAGGGCAAAATTGTGTGGTGCTTGCAGTGCGGGATGAAGGGAAAGGTATCAGCCCTGAAGTATTAGAGAAACTGGGGACTCCATTTTACACAACCAAAGATAATGGAACTGGATTGGGATTAGGCGTATGTTATGCCATTGCTACCCGTCATAATGCAAAAATAGAAATTCAAACAGGATCGGAAGGCACTACCTTTTTTGTTAAATTTAATTATGAAAATAATAAAAAATAATCTTATTTAGATTAGTTACGGTAAACTGTATTACAAATAAAAAGTTAAAAATAATCAACATTTCAGGAGGAAAAACAATGGCAATGAGCAACAACGATATATTAAAAAGAGTAAGATACGCTTTAGATATAAGAGATATAGATATGGTAGAAATCTTTAAACTTGGTGGTATGGAAGTAACGAAAGAAGACGTAGTTGATATGCTTACAAAAATAAAGAGAGCACCTCAGCACGAACCTGAAAACCCTGATGTGGAAGAAGATGAGTACGTAAAAACATGCGATATGATGATGTTAGAGGCGTTTTTCAATGGATTTATTACTTTAAAAAGAGGGAAGCAAGATCCGAAACCTGGGCAACCAGCACCTGTACAAAGCAAAGAGAGTGCTAACAACCTTCTTCTAAAGAAAATGAAAATTGCACTATCTTTAACGAGTGAGGATGTACTTGATATATTAGATAGCGTAGGCGTTACGGTGACTAAGGGAGAACTAGGCGCTCTATTAAGAAAAAAAGGCCATAAAAATTACAAAGAGTGCGGCGATAGATATGCAAGGAACTTCATTAAGGGGTTAGCTGTAAAGTATAGAGGATAATGAGCCCGTCAAAGAGGTAAATGATATAATAGGTAGAGTAGGACGTTTGTATCCTACTCTTTTTTATATGTAAAATAATACGTTAGGTGATGAAATGGTACATACATATTTAGGTGAGACAATTAATTTTCATATAACTTATAAAAAGAAAAAATCGGTGCGTCTTTTCGTAGATTCGTACGGAAATGTAGAAGTGCAAGCTCCGAAGGGAACGCCTGTTGAATACTTAGTCCAGTTGCTAGAGGAGAAATGGGATTGGATTCAGAAAACACGTAAGGAAATGCAGGAGCGAGCGCTTGGACCGCAGGAAAAGGATTATGATCAAGGCGAGGGTTTTCTATATTTAGGGAATACGTATCCGATACAAATCTCTCAAGATGCATGTATTACACAAGACAATGCAGTGTTTGAAGGAGATAAACTACATATTTATGTGAAAGAGCTTAAGGACGAGAAAGTACAACAAGCGTTAAAACGATTTTACTATAAGCAGTGTAAGTCATTGGTAGAGAAGAGTATTAAAGTGCATCAAAGTAACTTCAAAACAAAACCACGTTCTATTCGTATTACAGATAGTAGTCGTACGTGGGGCACTTGCGATTCAAATTTACAGCTAACATTCAATTGGAAGTTAGCGATGGCACCACAGCGAGTAATTGATTATGTAGTTGTTCATGAAATGTGTCATATGGTTCATTTAAATCATGATCGCTCTTTCTGGCGTCTTGTCGGGAAGATCATGCCTGATTATAAGGAAATGGAGAACTGGTTAGCGTTATCTAGTTGGAAGATGACGGTTTAATGTTGCGCTTTGTATAGGGTGCGATTATTGTCAATCTTTGCCGGTAAGTCGATATATTTCAAAAATCGCTGATATATTTGGAGTTGCGCCGATATATTTTGAAAATCGCTGATATATTTGGAGTTGCAATCGATATGTTCAATGAAGAGAAAGCAAAAGGAGATGTCATAGCAGACATCTCCTTTTTTTTGTTGTAGCAATTATCGCCCAAACTTCACAACAAAATCTTCATCCACTTTCTCCATCTTATACCCACGATACCCTTCCGAAAGTAACGCCTGCTGTCCACCAGCATCACTCATCGGAACGCTCTTAATCTCAGTCCAATCTCTTTCCTTGTCCCCACGCAATTCCTTCACAAAAACATACCGCATACTCCCGCCATATTTCTCTTTCAATGCAGCAATCTCCATCCCTTGCGCAAACTTATCCTTTAAACTTGGAATGTTAAAAGGGGCAACGGTGCAGCAAACATAATCGTACTGGCTATCTTCTTTTTGTAATTCGTCCATAATGACTTTCGCTAATATTTTTTGCATCCCATTCCCTCGGCAGTTCGGGTGAACGTTTGAGATTTCTTGATAGATGACGCGATGTAGTTCGCTTTCTGGTATGCCAATATCAAGTCCTAAATGTTCTTCGTCGATAGGAGGGACGAGTAGGGCACGAAATGCGATGAGTTCGTTTTCGATAAAAGCACCGATCATCATGCCGTTTCCTTCTAGAATGTATTGAAATTCTTCTTGTGAGAGTGGTTGTAAGCGACTTTTATCTTCTAGCGCTTCAACTACGACGTTTTGTAGTGATAAGATTTGTTCGATGTGCTCAAGTGATAGTAATGTAACGTGAAATGGATCGTTATTTTGTTTTAATGCTCCTTTATATAGCACTGTCATGTTGTTAGTCCTCCTTTAGCGTACAACGTCTTGAAAGACGGTTAGTTCTTGTAATGTATCTTCATTTATTTCAATGCCGAGTCCTGGCTTTTCGTTTAAGCGAATAAATGGTACGTCATAGTGTAAGTTTCCGATGTCTTTCGTGAATTTTAATGGACCTGTAAGTTCAACGCTCGTAATAATTTTTTTCGAGAAAGCGACATGGAATCCTGCGGAAGAGGCAACAGATGATTCGACCATAGATCCAACTTGGCATTCAATACCGGCCATTTCTGCTTGGTGAGCGAGTTTTACAGCTGGATATATGCCACCGCATTTCATTAGTTTTATATTTACTTTATCAGCAGCGTCTAATTTAATAATTTGGCGCATTTCACGAGAACCTTTTAATCCTTCATCAATCATAAGCGGAAGGTCTGTTTTAGAACGGATATGAGCCATGGCATCAATATCGTCCGCGATAACAGGTTGTTCAATCCAGTCAATGTTTAAATGTCCTAATGAACGTAGTGCTGTTAATGTGTTCGCGCTATTTTTCCAGCCTTGGTTTACATCAACGCGAATAGCAATGTCATTTCCTACACGTTCTCGTACAGCTTCAATACGTTTTACATCTTCTTTTACATTTGTACCAACTTTCATTTTGAAAGATTGGTAACCTTTTTGAATCATAGAAGCAGCTTCTTCAGCCATGGCTTCAGGTTCGGCGATACTTAAGACGTGAGTGACAGGAAACTCTTCATGGTAGCGCCCGCCAATTAATTGATATATAGGTTGATTTAGTTTTTTACCCATTATATCAAAACAAGCAATATCCATTGCGGCTTTCGCTGTTGGTACGCCGTAAATTGTATTGTCCATCATATCGTGTATTTTCTCGATATTCATTGGATTTTTTCCGATGAGCGCAGGAGCAAGTGTATGTTTTAAAGTATGGAAAGTACTTTCCCATGATTCGCCTGTAACGTGATCATCAGCAACGCCTTCACCGTAACCGATAATGCCTTCATCTGTTTCCATTTTGACGATAATAGAAGGCATATCAGAATAAGAACCATAACTAATAACAAACGGATCGCGAAGCGGTAAACGAATTGCATAAAGATGAATAGCTTTAATTTTCATTAGGTAGAGACCCCTTCCTGTTTACAATAGTTTTGTACATTTGATATAGTTGACGTTAAATAGTCGTTAATTAATGATAAGGAGTTAGAGAAATGATGATAAAAATTGCAGTTGTCAGTTCAAAAGAGTTTATGGAGACACTTTTACCTGTTGCTCATAAACTAGAAGAAATAGAGATTGATCCATATATTTACCTTCATCCGGCAGAATCTTCTGAACTATTGAAGCGTTTAAAGCCTTGTGATTTCATCTTTTTCTCAGGTGCTTTACCTTATTATATGGCAAAAGAAATAAGAGAACAATTACGAATTCCAAGTACGTACTTACAGCAAGACGAGGCAACTATTGCATCTTCTATTCTCTCTGTCATGTATCACCAAGGTATTCAACCACATCAAATTTCAATTGATTTAGTAGACCGTTCCTTCATTACAAATGTGTTCCATGATATAGGCATAAAAGAAAAGCCACAAGTGTTTGATTATAAAAATATGCTTTGGAGCAAAGATGAAATAAATAGAGTTATTGATTTTCATGTAGCTAAATATCAATCTGGAGAAGCTCATTTAGCTTTAACTAGTATTCACGCTGTCTATGATGAACTTCAAAAAATAGGTATTCCTTCAGAGCGTATGATAGATCCGAAGCAATCTATTATACATGGGTTAAAAGATGCGAAAATAAAAGCTGAGTTAGCAAAAAGCCATTCAGCTACTGTTGGTGCTTGTATGATTTCTTCTTTAGAATTACGAGAAGGTTTGTTTGAGCAATTAGATGTCATTTCAAAAGCACTACATGGTTCATTTAAAAAAATTGATGAAATGACGTTCATTTTGTATACGACTCGTGGTGATATTGAATCGATTATAAAAACGAATATGATAAATAATTTATTTGCGAGTATAGAAGGAACAATAGCTATTGGATTTGGTTATGGAAAAACCGTAAAAGAAGCGGAGCAAAATGCTAAAATCGCTCAAGATTTTGCGAAGAACAATCCACTAGACCACTGTTTTTATATACTAACAAGTGATAAAGAACTATTTGGTCCGTTCCCGAAAGAACAGAGAGTACAAAGTTTGAAGAATGAAAACCCGGAACTAATGAAAATAGCGAAGGAAACGAAACTTAGTCCAGCAAACTTATCAAAAATTATTCAATTTAGTCAATCACATTCGTCATTGAAGTTTACTGCAGCAGATCTTTCTGAATACTTACAAGTGACTCGCCGATCAACAGAAAGGTTATTAAAGAAACTTGTTGATTATGGATATGCTCATATTTGCGGCGAGGAAATGCCTTATCAACAAGGACGCCCTCGCGCAATATATGAACTGAATTTACCGTTATCTTTAAGCTTCTAATTGAGCTTTTTGTTTTTTTAGTAGTTCTGCTTTTTCAATGTCAGATAGTTTTGTAATTGTGAAACCAGTTATACCATAAATGATTGAGATAATAGGTACGATGAAATTCAATATAGCATAAGGAGCATATTCGAATGCGCCAACTCCAAGTGTTGCGAGTATAAATACACCACATGTATTCCAAGGCACGAACACAGAAGTTAATGTTCCGCCATCTTCTAATGCTCTGGATAAATTTTTAGAATGTAGTCCTTTTTCTGTGTATGCATTTGCGTACATTCTTGAAGGAACAACAATCGAAATATATTGTTCAGAGCAAGTAAGATTGGTTGCAAAGCAAGATGCGATAGTAGAAGCGATAAGCCCTTTTGCTGATGTCGCTAATTTTAAAATTTGATTTACAATTGAGCGAAGAATACCAGTATGTTCTAGTACTCCGCCAAAAGTCATAGCGACAATTGTCATAGAAACAGTATTCATCATCGAATCTAAGCCACCGCGGTTAAAGAGTTCGTCTACTAGCTTGTTTCCAGTGTCTATGACAAATCCAGCTTGGAGTGCACCGACAGATGCCGAGACAGAACCACCTTGAATAAAGACTTGTGATAAAAATCCTAAAATAATACCTACGAGAATGGCTGGTATAGCAGGAACTTTTTTTGCGACTAATACCATAACAACTACAGGTATGATTAGTAGGAAAGGGGAGATAACAAAGTTTTGTTGCAACACTTGTAACGTTTGATCGATGCTTTTTGCATCAATATTGTTCTCGCCGAAACTTCTTCCTAAGACTGCATAGACGATAAGAGTAATAATTAAACCTGGGATTGTAGTAAATAACATATGACGGATATGCCCGAATAAATCTGTATTTGTTAATCCTGCGGCTAAGTTTGTCGTGTCTGAAAGCGGTGACATTTTATCGCCGAAATAAGAGCCTGAAATAATGGCACCAGCAACCATTGGAGCTGGGATTCCCATACTTAGGCCAATTCCCATTCCAGCAACACCAATTGTGCCCATTGTAGACCAAGAGCTACCGATCGCTAACGCAACGATAGAACAAATCACGGTAATTGAAACTAAAAATAGTGATGGAGTTAAAAGTTTTAAACCGTAATAAATCATTGTTGCGACGATTCCCCCGCCAATCCAAGCACCGATTGTTAAACCTACAAGAATAATGATAACGATAGCGGGTAATGCAAGACGAATTCCTTTATACATTGCTTCTTCAAGATCGTTCCACTTGTAGCCATAGCGCCAAGCGACGATAGAAGCAACGGTTGTACCGATAATAAGTGGGACGTGAGGGCTTTGTTTTAATACAACAATTGTAACCATCATAACTGCAACTGTAATGATAATAGGGATTATTGCTATTCCAAAAGGTATTTCTTTTTTCATAAAGTTCCTCCTTGTTATGTATGTTTGTTTGTATTTTTAGAATTGTCGTAAAATAGACGTTTATTAGGTTATAATAACTAAAAATATATGTAAGCGTCAATAAAAAAACAGAAAATAAGGAATGTTCTATCGTTATAAAGTGAGTGGGAATAAGCTGTCGATTGTATTTAAAAATAAATAATTGACTTTTTTCTTAAAATTCAATATGTTCATAAAAACATCTGTTTTTCATAAGTATAATTAACCTGAATGGTTTTGGAATTGGGGAAGGAGAATGTAGCTTTGAAAACATTAGAATTACAAGAGCGTTTAACTGAAATTTTTCAGCATTTACATGAAAACCCTGAAGTGAGTTGGAAAGAATATGAAACGACAGCGTATATTACTGACTTTTTAAAAGAAGAAGGAATTTCATATAGAACATTTGATGATTGTCCAGGTGTAATTGCTGAGATTGGAGGCGGTAATCCCGTTATTGCGATTCGTGCTGATATGGATGCACTTTGGCAAGAAGTAGATGGAGAATTTAAAGCGAACCATTCATGTGGTCATGATGCTCATATGACTATTGTAATGGGGCTGATTTTACAATTGAAAAATATGAGATGGAAAAGTGGTACGGTTAGATTTATTTTTCAGCCAGCAGAAGAGAAGGGTAATGGTGCTTTGAAGATGGTGGAGAAAGGTGCTGTAGATGATGCTGATTTCTTATTTGGTGTCCATCTAAGACCGATTGAAGAACTATCTTTGAAACAAGCAGCCTCATCTATTCGCCATGGAGCAGCAGGATTTTTAGAGGGTACGATTCACGGAGAAGATGCACATGGAGCACGCCCACATCAAGGGATAAATGCGATTGATGTCATTTCCATGATTAATATCGGTTTGAAAAATATTTGGCTGCCACCGCAAAGTTCTTATTCAGTAAAAATGACGAGATGCCAAGCTGGTGGTGATAATTTAAATATTATTCCGGGAAATGGTCATTTCAGTTTAGATGTAAGAGCAGAGAGTAATATACTATTAGAAGAATTAAAGAAAAAGATTGAGCATGTAATAGAATCAGCTGCATCGATGGGGTCGAAAACTTCATACGAATGGATGGATCTTGCACCAGGAGCAGAGGTTTCCGAAGAAGCAGAGCGCTTTATGCGTAAAGGTATTCTCGAAGTGTATGGGGAAGAGAGATGCACAGGGCCTCTCTATACGACAGGAAGTGATGATTTCCATTATTATACAGTGAAAAGACCACATTTAAAAGCTGTCATGCTTGGACTAGGAGCAGACCTACAACCTGGATTACACCATCCGTATATGAGGTTTGATCATAGTTGTATTATGGATGGGGTAGAAATATTGAAACAAACTGTATTGAAAGTGTTAGAAAACAGGAGCTAGAGAGCTCCTGTTTTTTTGTCGTGAATTGTCGGCAAATCGATATATTTGAAAAATCGTTGATATATTTTGAGTTATGATAGATATATTGAGAAAATCGTTAATATAATTTCACGTACCTATTAATTTGATGAAAAATGAGCCTCCAGTACATGGTGTATAATAATAAGTACCATTTTCTAATAGGAGAAGAAGAATGAACGAACAATATTACGATGCTGTATTACATATAAAAACTGTCGGTGAGCAAAAAGGGTTTAACAAGTCTATGCATTATCACCGTTATGAACCGACGCCGTATAGCGGATTAGATGAGTTATTGAATCAATATGAAATACGAAGTAGCGACCGAATTGTAGACTTTGGATGCGGAAAAGGACGATTAAACTTTTACATGCACCATAAGTGTGATGCTTCAGCAGTTGGAATTGAAATGAATGAAGAGTTTTATAAAGACGCGATGGATAATCGAGATCGTTATGCACGAAAGGCACGAAACAGTAAGGGGAAAATTCAATTCCAGTGTTGTTTAGCGCAGGAATATGAGATTGATCCACATGATAATAGGTTTTATTTCTTTAATCCGTTTTCTGTACAAGTGTTTATGAATGTAGTAAATAACATTTTGGTTTCAGTAGAAGAAATGGGGAGAGAAGTGGATATTATTTTATATTATCCTTCTGAGGACTATATTTTCTTCTTAGAAAATCAGACTGCGTTTGAGCTGAAGAAAGAAGTTAGATTGCCAGGTGCTTATGAGAAGAATGGGAATGAGAGGTTTTTAGTTTATACATTAAGATTATAAAAAAGCAGGTGCCGAGGCACCTGCTTTTCTTTACTCACGTCTATATAATTAGTTACGGATTAAGTAATCAAATGCACCTAAAGCTGCGTTTGCACCTGAACCCATAGAGATGATGATTTGTTTGTACGGATTATTTGTACAGTCACCTGCAGCAAACACTCCTGGTACGTTTGTAGCGCCGTGCTTGTCTGTTACGATTTCACCGCGAGCGCGTTCAACTGTTTCGCCTAACCAGTCTGTGTTTGGAACAAGACCGATTTGTACGAATACACCTTGTAATTCAACGTGATGAACTTCTTCAGTTTCACGATCGATGTAAGAAATACCGTTTACTTTGTCAGTACCAGTGATTTCTTTTGTTTGAACGTTTTTCAGAACAGTTACGTTTGGTAAGCTGTTAAGACGCTCTTGTAATACAGCATCAGCTTTTAATTCTGGCATGAATTCAAGAACAGTTACGTGCTTAACAATACCTGCTAAGTCGATTGCTGCTTCAATACCAGAGTTACCGCCGCCGATAACTGCTACGTCTTTTCCAGTGAATAATGGACCGTCACAGTGTGGGCAGTATGCTACACCTTTATTTTTGAACTCAGCTTCACCTGGTACGCCAACGTTACGCCAGCGAGCACCTGTAGAAACGATTACGCTCTTACTTTTCAGAATAGCGCCGTTTTCAAGTTCCACTTCAATAAGTTCTTTCTTCTCTAAACGTTTTGCACGTTGTAGATTCATTACATCGATGTCGTATTCTTTAACGTGCTCTTCAAGGCTTGCTACTAGCTTAGGACCTTCAGTGCGTTTTACGCTGATGAAGTTCTCAATGCCCATAGTATCCATTACTTGACCACCGAAGCGCTCAGCAACGATACCAGTGCGGATGCCTTTACGTGCTGCATAAATCGCTGCACTTGCACCAGCAGGACCGCCACCAACAACAAGAACATCGTATGGATCTTTATCAGAAAGCTCTGATGCATCTGGACCGTTACCCATTTTAGCTAAAATTTCTTCAAGAGTCATACGACCGCTTCCGAAAGATTCGCCGTTTAGGAAAACTGTTGGTACTGCCATGATGTCTTTGCTTTCTACTTCCTCTTTGAATGCAGCGCCATCAATCATAGTATGTGTAATACCAGAGTTTAGAACGCTCATTACGTTAAGAGCTTGTACAACATCAGGACAGTTATGACAACTTAGGCTGATATAAGATTCAAAATGATATTCGCCTTGAATGTTTTTAATTTGATCGATTAATTTTTGTTCAACTTTTGGAGCGCGTCCACTTACTTGTAGTAAAGCTAACACTAATGAAGTGAATTCGTGTCCTAATGGAATACCAGCGAATACAACACCAGTGTCTTCACCAGGGCGGTTTACGCTAAAGCTTGGTGTTCTCTCTAATTCAACTTTTTCTACTGTAATCTTAGATGACATAGTAGCTAATTCGTCTACTAGAGCTAACATATCTTTAGATACGTCATCGTCTCCTGCGCTTACTTTAAGTAAAATGTCATTCTCCATTAACTGAAGATATTGGGATAGTTGTGTTTTTATATCTGCATCTAGTATCATTTTGATCGAACTCCTTAGATTTTGCCTACAAGGTCAAGGCTTGGTTTAAGTGTTGCAGAACCCTCTTGCCATTTAGCTGGGCAAACTTCACCTGGGTTGTTACGTACGTATTGAGCTGCTTTAATTTTGTTAACAAGAATACTTGCGTCACGGCCGATACCGTCAGCATTGATTTCCATAGATTGGATAACGCCGTCTGGATCGATGATGAATGTACCACGAGCAGCAAGACCTTCTTCTTCCATTAAAACGTTGAAATTTGTAGTGATTGTGCGAGTTGGGTCACCAATCATGATGTACTCGATTTTGCCGATAGTTTCTGAGCTATCATGCCATGCTTTGTGAGTGAAGTGAGTGTCTGTAGATACAGAGTATACTTCAACGCCTAACTCTTTAAGAGTTGCGTATTGGTTTTGTAAGTCTTCAAGTTCAGTTGGGCAAACGAATGTGAAGTCAGCTGGGTAGAAACAAACTACACTCCATTTTCCTTTTAAACTTTCGTCAGTAACTTGGATAAATTCTCCATTATGGTAAGCATTAGCTTTAAACGGTTTTACTTCTGTGCCGATTAATAACATATTAAAATTCCTCCTAAATGTTGGTTTTGAGCATCAAAAAATAGTGTGCTCATAAAATATATTTTTTAATTAACTATAATAATTCTAATTCGATATTAATTATCATATAGAAGTGGTTATTTTGTCAAGAGAATAAACGAACTTTATATCAATTTAATTAATATTTATTCTCAATTAAGATTGTTAGGGAATGAAAAGGTAGTTTTTATGTAATAGATTTTCAATGAGTATGTAAAAGAGTAGTGCGTATGTTAGAGACATGTTGTAAGTATAAATTGATAGGAAGGGAATAATTCTTAGAAGTTGTGGATTTGAAAAGGGATTGCTTATTTCTATTTTACAAAGAATTGTGTGATAAATAAAATAAAATGTATCGGAATCTTTGTGAACAATTATTGTCATCTCAAATATAATTAGGAAGTATATTTGAGATGATATAGAAGCATTGACTCGAGGGGCTAACAAGATATAATAAAACCTAGATATACATTTTAAGAAAGAAGAACATATAATATAGGATGAAAAAATTTTACCCTATTATTTTTTATAGCTTTTAGAAAACGCTTACAATTAGTGTGGAGGGGAAACCATGTCTAAGTTCACAAAGTATTTTTTAATGGAAGCTAACGATGTGATTGTATATGTGAAAGAGAAATTATGTAAGTTCGAGGATGCAAAGGGGGTACAGTGTAAAGAAATAGGCGATGGTAATTTAAATTATGTATTCCGCGTTTGGGATGAACAGAAGAATATTTCTGTCATTGTAAAGCAAGCTGGGGATACAGCGCGTATTTCAGATGAGTTTAAGTTGTCGACGAATCGTATTCGTATAGAATCAGATGTTTTGCAGTTAGAGGAGGAGTTAGCACCTGGGCTTGTTCCAAAGGTGTATTTGTTTGATAGTGTGATGAATTGTTGCGTAATGGAAGATTTATCGGACCACACAATATTACGTACAGCACTTATAAATCATCAAATGTTTCCAAAGCTTGCGGATGATTTAACGACCTTTTTAGTAAATACACTCCTATTAACATCGGATGTTGTAATGAATCATAAAGAGAAGAAGGAACTTGTGAAAAACTATATAAATCCTGAATTATGTGAGATTACAGAAGACCTCGTATACGCTGAACCATTTACAAATCATAATAAGCGTAATGAGCTGTTTCCGTTAAATGAAGGATGGATTAGAGAACATATTTATAGTGATAAAGAGCTTCGTATGGAAGTTGCAAAACTTAAGTTTTCTTTTATGACGAATGCACAGGCGCTTATTCATGGTGATTTGCATACTGGTTCTGTTTTTGTGAAAAGTGATTCCACAAAGGTTATTGATCCTGAGTTTGCCTTTTATGGACCGATGGGATACGACGTTGGAAATGTAATGGCGAATTTAATGTTTGCTTGGGTGAATGCAGATGCAACCATGCCGCCCGGTACTGAGAAAGATACGTATATGAGTTGGTTACAAACGACAATGGTAGAGGTAATTGATTTGTTTAAGAAGAAGTTTTTAAGTGCATGGGATATTCATGTGACCGAGATTATGGCGAAGGAAGAAGGCTTTAAGGAAGTATATTTACAATCTGTATTAGAGGATACAGCTGCAGTAACAGGTCTTGAGTTAATTCGTCGTATTGTTGGGCTAGCGAAAGTAAAAGATATGACTTGCATTGAGAATGAGGAAGCACGTGCTAGAGCAGAACGCATTTGTCTTCAAGTAGCGAAGAAATTTATTTTACAGGCGAATCAATATAAAACAGGCACAAACTTTGTAGAAGCGTTAAAAGAACAGTCAATGAACTATGCGAAGTAAGGGGAGAAGATGATGGAAGAGCAATTAATACCCATTCAGTGGAAAGATGATTCTTTAGTTTTATTAGATCAAACATTATTACCGAATGAGGTTGTCTATGAATCTTTCAAGACAGCTGAAAGCGTGTGGGATGCCATTCAAGTAATGAAGGTAAGAGGGGCGCCAGCGATTGGTGTTTCAGCAGCGTATGGTGTGTATTTAGGCGCTAAGGAAGTTACTCAAAGTACGGTGGAAGACTTTATAGCTGAAGTCAAAAAGGTGTGTGCATATTTGGCAACATCAAGGCCGACAGCAGTAAATTTATTTTGGGCACTTGAAAGAATGGAGGCAGTCGCGGCAGAGAACTCACATTTATCAATCGCTCAGTTGAAAGATAGATTACTAGAAGAGGCAAAAGAGATTCATAGAGAAGATGAGGAAATTAACCGTCAAATTGGGGAACATGCATTAACGTTATTCCATGATGGAATGGGAGTATTAACACATTGTAATGCTGGTGCGTTAGCGACGACTAAGTATGGTACTGCGACAGCTCCAATGTACTTAGCGAAAGAAAAAGGATGGGACTTAAAAATCTATTCAGATGAAACTCGTCCTAGGTTACAAGGTTCAACGTTAACAGCATTAGAACTACAGCGAGCGGGAATTGATGTTACTGTCATTACGGATAATATGGCAGCTATGGTCATGTCACAAGGAAAAATCGACGCTGTAATCGTTGGATGTGACCGCGTGGCAGCAAACGGTGATGTAGCAAATAAAATTGGGACATTAGGTGTATCTATTTTAGCGAAATACTACAACATTCCGTTTTATGTAGCAACGCCAACGCCGACAATCGACTTGAAAACACCGACCGGAAAAGAAATTCCGATTGAGGAAAGAGATGCTTCTGAGGTGATTAATCGTTTCGGACAATATTCTGCTCCAAAGGAAAGTAAAGTATATAATCCAGCATTTGATGTCACGCCACATGAAAATGTAACAGCGATTATTACGGAAAAAGGGATTGTAAAAGCACCGTTTACGGAGAATTTAAAAAAGCTATTTCAATAAGTAGATAGAATGAAAAGTCAGTCATCATAAGCTTCATACTTAGGGGGATGTATATGTTATTACAAAAAGAAAGAGAAGAAATTGTAGCGTATGGAAAGAAAATGATTTCTAGCGGTTTAACAAAGGGGACAGGTGGTAATATTAGTATTTTCAATCGCGAGCAAGGTCTTATTGCGATTAGCCCAAGTGGTTTAGAGTATTACGAAACAAAACCTGAAGATGTAGTTATATTAAACTTAGATGGTGAAGTGGTAGAGGGAGAGAGAAAACCATCAAGTGAGCTAGATATGCATCTTATTTATTATAGAAATCGTGAAGATATAAATGCGCTTGTGCATACACATTCACCTTATGCGAAGACGATTGCATCATTAGGGTGGGAGCTTCCTGCTGTATCATATTTAATTGCTTTTGCAGGACCGAATGTGCGCTGTGCACCGTATGAAACATTTGGGACGAAGCAATTAGCAGAGGCTGCTTTCGAAGGCATGATTGATCGCCGTGCTGTTTTACTTGCGAACCACGGTTTAATTGCAGGTGCAAATAATATAAAAATGGCATTTACTGTTGCGGAAGAAATTGAGTTTTGTGCGCAAATTTATTATCAAACGAAAAGCGTCGGAGAACCGAAGTTATTGCCAGAAGATGAGATGGAGAATTTGGCGAAGAAGTTTGAAGGATATGGGCAGCAATAGAATGATACAAAAACACCCTCAAGATTTCACTCTTGAGGGTGTTTCTATGCTTTCTTAAGCAACAAATACATAAAGTAAGGAGTACCAATTAAAGCAACGACAATACCTGCTGGAATGCCATTAGGTTCAACGATGTTTCGTCCAATTGTGTCTGCTAATAGCAATAGCCATCCGCCGATTAAAACGGCGATAGGCAAGAAGATTTGATGTCTTGGACCTACTAAAGATTTCGCGATGTGAGGAGCCATTAGCCCGATAAAGCTAATTCCTCCTGTTACGGAAACAGCTGCAGCAGCAAGTGCAACGGCTGCAACTAATAAGTATCGGCGCTCTTTTTCAATTTCAATTCCCACGCCGATTGCGACTGGCTCGTTTAATGCTAGAATGTTTAATCGATTTGCTTTATAGAAAACGAACGGAATGAATACGGTTAACCACGGGAGCATTGCGAAAACGAAGATCCAGTCATCTCCCCAAATGTTTCCAGCGATCCACTTGGCGATAAAGTCCACTTTCATACGATCAGCAGATGAAATAAGGACAATCATCATTCCAGATAGTGCAAATGAAAAACCAATACCAGTTAATGTTAATCGGATTGGCTGAAGTCCAGTTGATTTACTATATGAAAATACGTAAATTAGAACAGCTGTCAGAAATGCTCCGATAAATCCAACGACAGGTAGTAAGTAAAGAAATGAACCTACATCTATTGGAAAGTATAAAAAGAAAATAGCAACGGCAACACCGGCCCCAGAATTGAACCCGAGAATACCAGGTTCAGCTAAATCGTTTCGGGTAATTCCTTGCAGAATAGCCCCTGATAAAGCGAGAGCCATACCAGCTAATAATGTAATGACAATTCTAGGTAGTCTTAAAGAGTATAAAACGAACTCCTCTTTAAAAGTCCCTTGTCCCATTAATGTTGGGAGTAGTCGATCATAAGATAAAGATGCTGAACCGAGTCCCATTCCAACTACAATGGTTGTGATGGTTAGTATAAGTAAAGCGAGTATAATAAGACGTTGTTTTCTTAGAATAGATTGTATCATGAGAATGTTTTTCCTCCTTTACGTACAATGAATAGGAAGAATGGTAGCCCTACAATTGCGACAATAGCGGCAACTGGTGTTTCGTACGGAGCGTTAATCGTACGTCCGATTGTATCTGCAAGTAGCATAAAGGAGGCTCCAGCAATTGCTGACATCGGTATAACAAATCGGTAATCTGGACCGACAATTGGGCGTACCATATGAGGCACCATTAAACCGATAAATGCCATATTTCCGACAAGCGCTACAGACGCACCTGCAAGTAAAATAATAATGATAAATAGAATGGTTTTAATAACAATAATTTTTTGACCTAGTCCAATAGCTACTTCTTCACTGAAACTAAGAACCGTCAATTTTTTTGCTAGTAAGATAGCGATAAAGATACTAATTGAAATGACTGGAATAATAATTTTTAATTGGTCCCAAGTTGTTCCAATTACGCCCCCAGCAGTCCAAAGTGATACCTCTTGTGAAATTTTAAAGTAAATGCCGACACCTTCTGAAATTGCAAGCAAAAATGCTGAAACGGCAGCACCAGCTAATACAATTCGAAGAGGAGAAAGTCCGCCTTTTTTCACCATACCAATGCCAAATACCATAACTGCACCAATTGCAGCACCGATAAAGCAAGCAAATGTTAAGTAAAGATAGCTGATGGAAGGGTTGAAGGCCAGCGTTAACGCAAGTGCAGCATTTGCTCCACCAGATAACCCTAATAATCCCGGATCTGCAAGTGGATTTCGTGTTAATCCTTGCATAATTGCTCCAGAAACAGCAAGTCCAGCTCCTACAAAAATTGCAGCTACTTCACGTGGTAAACGAATTTCGCGAATAATAGATAGTTTGTCCCCTTTAGCGGAGGAAGTGAGTGCTAACCATACATCTTTTATTGAAGTATCTGCAGCCCCTAATACCATTGCCACCATAAAAATAAGAAAGAATGCAATTATGCTCAAAATGAGTTTGTACGTAAAAGCTATAGAACGTGGATTATCGTAATCTTTTGTCATTCGTTTCACATCTTTTCTGTTCATAGAATAAAGGAAGAGGAATTCTTAAATTAAGAATTCCTCATGTTTGTATTATTTACCAAGAAAGCTCTTCTTGAAGAAGTCTAGTTGGAAATCTAATGTAAGTGGATCATTGAAATAGAATTCCATCATGTTTGCTTCGTATACGCGATTATTTTTTACTGCTGGGATGTTTTTATATGATTCTGTCTCTTGGAATGAGTTATCAGTATCTTTGTTTTTACTTAAGATTAAGTAATCACCAGCAAACTCAGGTAATACCTCAGTAGATAATGCGTAGTAACCTTCTTTTAATGCTTTTTCTTTTACTTTTTCAGGCATTTTTAATTTCATTTCTTGGTACAGAATTTCTGTTCCACGGCCCCAGTTCTCGCCGTATACATAAAGCTGTTTGTTGAAGTTTTCTACAACAGAAACTGTTGCATCTTCACCGATTTTTGCTTTAATTTCTTTACCAGCGTCTTGTGCACGTTTCTTGAAGTCATCAACCCAAGTTTTTGCTTCTTTTTCTTTGTTTAATAACTTACCGATTTCTAAATGCTGTGTTAAGTAATCAACTTTTCCGTAAGTGTATGTTACAGTAGGAGCGATTTTCTTTAACTTATCAACATTTTTAATATTTGATAAACCAATGATTAAATCTGGGTTTAGTTCAGCGATTTTTTCAACATTTTCATCTGATACTTCAGCAACATCTTTAAGTTTGCTATCAAAACGTGGGTTTTGTTTAGACCATGAATCTACCCCAACAAGATTTACATCTAATGACATTACGTTACCAGCAAATGATGATAAAACAACAACGCGTTTTGGATTTGCAGGAACTTCTACTTTACCATTTTCAGATTGGTATGTAATTGTTTCTGATTTACTACCTTTTGCCTCGTTCTTTTTGTCTGTAGAGCCATTGCTACAAGCACTCATAACAAGAACGAAAAGAACTGTTAGTGAAATAAATAACTTTTTCATCGTTTTTCTCCTTTAACATAGATGATATGTGTATACAATAATTTGTTTAACTTTAATCTTTTGAAAGAGTAGTGGTAATACAAAATACGTATTAATAATCTTGAATACGAGATTTTACAATATAGTATTAACCATATTAATGAAAGAAGATGTAATCTCAAATTTGCTAATTATTAACAAAATGATAATGATTATCACTATTGATTCTTTAAATAATATAATTTTATATAGGTGTATTGTCAATAGTAATTTTGATTGTAAAATTTGCGGAAACAGGTTATATTTTATTGAGAATGATAATCAATGATTAGTAGCTGAGGAGTGAAGGTTAATGAATAGAGAAGAATTGTTTGATGTAACCGTGATAGGCGGGGGACCTGCAGGGCTTTATTCAGCTTTTTATAGTGGACTCAGAGAGATGAAAACAAAGATAATAGAATTTCAACCACAGTTAGGTGGAAAAATACATGTTTATCCGGAGAAAATGATTTGGGATATTGGTGGATTATTACCGGTTACTGGTGAAAAGTTAATTGAGCAACTTGTACAACAAGGGTTAACATTTCAGCCGGAAGTTGTATTGAATACAAAGATAGAATCAATTATTCGTAATAAAGATGGTATTTTTACGTTAAAAACAAGTACTGGAGAAGAACATTTTTCAAAAACAGTGATCGTTGCAACTGGAAGTGGTATATTAAATCCACAAAAGTTATCAATAGAAGGTGCGGAGCGATTTGAAGTATCAAATTTAAATTATACAGTTAAATCGTTAAAACGTTTCAAAGATAAAACGGTCATTATTTCAGGCGGAGGTAACTCTGCAATTGATTGGGCAAATGAGTTAGAACCAATTGCGAAAAAAGTCTATTTAACATATAGAAAAGAAGAATTATCTGGGCATGAGGCACAAGTAAAACAACTTATGAACAGTTCTGCAGAATGTTTCTTTAATACATCGATTACAACATTAATTGCTGGCGATAACCATGAAGCGATTGAATATGTAGAATTAACAAATCACGAAACGGGAGAGGTTTCTCAGTTAGCTATCGATGAAGTTATTATTAATCATGGATATGAACGTGACATTACATTATTAGAAAATAGTGAGTTAGATGTTGCAATTATAGATAACTATTATATTGCTGGGAATGCCAATAGTGAGTCTTCAGTAGATGGATTATATGCTGCGGGAGATATTTTAAAGCATGAAGGGAAATTACACTTAATTGCAGGAGCATTCCAAGATGCTGGAAATGCTGTAAATAAAGCGAAACAATTCATTCAACCAGATGCAAGTGAGTACGGAATGGTTTCTTCGCATAATGAAGTATTTAAGAAGAGAAATCGTGAATTGATCAAGCAGATGATGAAATAATAAAAAAACAAGTATACCCCCATTTACTTCTCTATTCGAATGACGAGAAAGGTAAATGGGGGTTTTCCTGTTTACTATATTTTCAATCATTATAATGACACCGGTTTCATCAGTTCATGTAATATGAACATTTTATTTGTAAATTTGCCTAGAAAACAATGAGTCTATGTTTTGCTGACGCAGAACAGTATTACATTATGCTGTCCCTTTAGCTCGTTCGTTAGGAAATGGCATATTTAATATAGAAGCAATGTACTGTTTTCCATGCATTCGAGCTAATGATTCTAATATTTGACGGACACGTTTTGTAAGATGTCCTTGTGCCTTTATAGCTTCACAATATGCGTCATAGAAAGCGTATTTAGCCCAAAGGAAATCATCTTGTTGGAATAAAAAATGATTTTTGTACCATTCCCCAATTGTATGGTAACAATTGTTTTCGTGTATTGCTATGCTTTGAGAAAGAATGCGATCAGATAAAGATGTAGTTAAATGAGAAATTGTGTTTTCTGTTTCAATTTGTAATGTTTTTTCTAACATTGTAATGATGTGACGAGTAGCCATATGTTAACTCTCCTTTGTGTAAATGGGTAATACCATTCTATATTTAAAAAATCCTTACTATATTATTATACAATATATGGAATGCAACCACCTTCTTTTTAAATTGCATTTACAAAATCTTTTTTATTTGTTTACAAAAATAAAGTAAGATACAGTATATATGAAAAAATAATAAAGGAATGAACGCGTTGTATATAACAATAGAAGAAGCTGCGGAGTATTTGAATTTACCAAAGTCGTATATTGAAGAGCTAATTCAGCAAAAGAAAGTTCGTGCGCTATTTGATGGAGAACAATATTTATTAAATAAAGAACAATTCAATACACATTTAGAACAAATGGAGAAATATAAGCAATTAGTGGAAGAAATATTAAACGAACCAATTCCAGAAGATATGGATGTTAAAGACGAAGATTAAATGATGGAAAATCCCGTATGAAGATATGCAGAAATGTATCTTCATACGGGATTTTTTTGTGCAAAGATGCCGAATTTAAAAGACCTTAAGTATTCTGTGGGATTTTGATAGGTAGTAGTCTACCATGTTAAAAGCATATTTTTTGCGAGCTAGGACAAACATAGAGAACGTAACCTGTACAGATACATATACTATCAGTGCAAAAGCTTATAAATTAATGGAAGGGGTTTTCTCGTGAGTTTATTTCATTGTGATTTTTTGAAAGACTTAATTGGATCTTTTGTGAGAGTAAACAGGGGTGGTCCAGAATCTCAAAAAGGAACAATAATATCAGTATGTCCGGACTACTTCGTATTGCAGAATGAAAAAGGTGAGCTGTATTACTATCAACTTAGTCATCTAAAAAGTATTACAAAAAATGCGAAAGACTGTGGATCAAGTGATTGCGAATGGGAAGATTGCGCATGTGCAGAAGACTTTGAAGCATTACTGCAAACTTTTAAATATTGCTGGGTGAAAATTAATCGCGGTGGTCCAGAGAAAGTGGAAGGCATCTTACAAGATGTTTCTTGTGATTTCGTGACATTGATTGTAAAAGAAGAAATTATATTAGTTGCAATAAAGCATATTAAAAGCGTTAACTATAATGCATTAGCATGCGGAGAGAGCGATGAGAGCGATGATAGTAGCAGTAAGGAAAGTAGTAGCAATAATTCAGGTCGCGCTCGTGCACAAAGACAATCAAGTAGAGGAAGATAATAAGAAAGGGGGATACAAAATTGGAGAACGTATTATGCTGTGACCAAATTAAATGTTTAGTTGGTGAGACTGTAAAAGTAAACCTGCGTGGACCAGAAAGTCGAGTAGGTGAACTCGTATCGTTAGGCAAAGACTATCTAACGTTACAATTACCTCATGGCGAATTAGTGTATTACCAGTTAAAACATGTGAAGAGTCTAGTTAAGAAAGTGAAAGAAAGTAAATGTGGTGATTGCTATAGTTCATGTTTCTGCTCTGATGAGGATACTTTTTTAGATATATTAAAAGACTTGAAGTATAAGTGGGTAAAAATTAATCGTGGCGGTCCAGAATGTGTGGAAGGTTTATTAAGTGAGGTACACCATGACTGTATTACACTAGTAAACTGTGATGAAGTTATTTATGTAATTAAGTCTCATATTAAGAGTGTGAGCCAAGTAGTTAAATGCAAAAAGAATGAAGATGAATAATGTTTAATAAATAAGAGGGGCATTATGAGGGAAAGAGAAGAACAATTTCTTATTTCGATAGTATGAAAAGGAATTACTTACTATTAAGACAGAACTTTGCCCTGATTATTTTTTTAGAAATGGAAGACAGGAAAGAAGAAATTTATAGGAAGGAGGATATAGATGAATGAGTTAAACAAAAGTATTGGAGAAAATATATATGTTAAATTAATCGGCGAAAAAAGATTTAAAGGTGTATTAATAGACGTAGGAAATGATATCGTTGTTCTTTACAATGGACAAGACTACGTATATATATCTTTATACCATGTACAATATTATAAAATTTTACGACCATATGATGAAGAAATATCAAAACCAGATGTGGATTCTGTAATTAAGAGAGAATCCCCTTCAATTTCTTTGAGGAAAGTATTAAGTACTTCTAAAGGGATTTTCACAGAAATTTATGTAGCTGGAAATGCTCCAATACATGGATATGTTACAAGTATAATGAACGATTATATCGTTTTTTATAGCCCAGTTTATAAAACAGTATATATATCTTTAAAGCATTTGAAATGGTTAATTCCATATAAAGAAAATCAAGTGCCTTATGCCCTTAATAAAAACGAACTCCCTGTAAATCCATTAAATATTACGTTAGCTCGAACGTTTGAAGAACAACTTATTAAAATGTCTGGCAAAATCATGGTGTTCGATTTAGGTGAGGAATCTAATAAAATCGGAAAGATGGCGAAGATTGATGAAGGACATATTGAAATATTAAAAGCACGTGATGCGAAAATGTATGTAAATATTCAACATGTAAAATCTGTCCATTGTCCGTAAGCTAGTTGAAAGGGCTGGCTTTTTCTTTTATATGCAGAAGAAAAGGTCGAGCCTATTTGTTTAGCACGATTTGAATATGAGGGGAAAATGAATTGAATATAAATATGTTAGCTTTATGTAGGGGGTACTAATCTTGTGCGAAATTATAAAAAATATGTACGAGCCATCTTTTCATATATTCAATTTATTTTTTTGAGGGAGAACTGCTTAACTAATCTATTAAAGGGGTTTTGTTGGTGGAGCAGTTTCCGAATTCGTTATCGATTACATTACTTGGTAGTGCTGGTGGGGCAGCAAAAGCAGTTTTAGCAATTTTAAATCAGGCGATAGTAAATGAAAAAGACCCGATTTATGAAGCGATAAAGAACGTTACATTTCATTTGGTTGATATAAAACAAAAAGATAGGGTTTATTATGATGAGTTGTTTCCAAATTTGAAAGAGCAATTGTTTTTATTCGAAATAGACCTCCAAGATGTAGTGACATTTAAAGAGCATTTAAAAGAAAGTGGTACGAGCGTCGTTATTGATGTTTCAGGAGCAGATACGATTAGAGTATTAAGCTGTTGTAATGAACTTGGGATTTGTTATATTAATTCAGCCTTGGAAAATGAGGCAGTAGATCAGGACGATAGCTTAATCGGTTTCCAGCTTACTGAAAGGTATACGAGGTTTGAGAAGGAGAAAGAGAAATTTACAAATACAAAAGCAATTATAGGTTCAGGTATGAATCCAGGTGTTGTTCAATGGATGGTTGTCGAACTTATGAAGGAACGTCCAAATGAAAAGCCAAAAGCATGCTATATAGTAGAACATGACACGTCATTTTTACATGATGCATCACTTATAAAACCTCATACACTGTATGCTTCATGGGCAGTAGAACGATTTCTAGATGAAGCGATATGGAGTTATCCGATGTATATGAGTCATCATCGTCCTCTTTACTTTTATGAAGATGTATATGCTTCAGAGTATAAAGTGAAGTTAGGGGAGAAAGAGTTCTATGGTTGTTTAATGCCACATGAGGAAGTTTTAATTTTAGGGAAAAACTTTAACATGGAAGTTGGGTTTCTTTACCGAATTAACGAGTATACAACAAATATAATTAGGCAAAATTTAGATAAGGTAGAAGATTTATGGAACTGGAATCGTAAAGTATTTAATCCAGCTGAAGAAGAGATTGCGGGCGAGGATCTAGTCGGTGTATTACTCGTTTATGAAAATAGCGAGACATATATGTATAACGTGATGAATAGTAGTCAAGTTTTTCATAAATATAAAACAAATGCGACTTACTTCCAAGTAGGATGCGGAATTTATGCTGGCTTGTGTAGTTTACTGTTCGATGACTTTAAACAAGGTGCTTATTATGTAGAGGAATTATTATTAAATACAGAAAGTAAGTATGGTGAATATTTAAATTTATATATGAAGGATTTTGTAGTGGGCGAAAATGACTTTTCGGATGGATTGCTGCATGACCGGGTAAGATGGATATAAGTTGTGATGAAAAGGAAGGGGAGATCTCCTTCCTTTTCGTATGATAAGGTTACATATTGCCCTGAAAGCAATTTCATACTTATATGAACAACTACTTTAAAAGTTAGATATATGAGGAAAGAGGAGCTGTAAAAGGATTTACACAAATGCAAAAAGAAAGAAATCCTGCCAATACGATATTATGTTATATGTTGTACAGCTTGTGGAAAGTTATGCAGCACAATATAGAGTGAATTTTCAATTGCAAGTAGCATGGGAATAGGAACGAAGGTAGAGATTTTTTTACCGACAGTATGATGTGCTAGAAGAAAATATTTTTCAGAAAAGTGTTCTTGTTGTGTAAATATAAACATTTTATAAAATGTTTCAAGAAGGGTTTTTTTTTAAAAATACTTCGTTTATAATGGAGGAAAATATCGACATGAGATTTGTTATTCATGTAACGGTTCGGTAGTGTTAGAAAAAGAAGGGGTGCACGCGCATCCTTTTTTCTATGCAGATATTATGAAAGAGGTGGTATGATGGAATTAACATTAAATTCGACTGTATGCTTACACACGATTCAATTTCGAAAAGAGCAAAAGAATTATATTGTAAAAGATACAATTACAGGAGAAAAATATGAAATGCCGCCACTTTGGATTGATGCATTGGCAATGATGCGTGACGGTTTTTTATTGGGGGAAATTGAGGAGAAATTAAAAGAAGAGTATCCAGACGAAGAAATAAATATGTTAGCCTTTACGAGGCAACTGTTAGAGCTAGAGCTTGTCGGAATGGTAGATGGGGAAGAAATAGCTTGTACAAAGAAGAAAGAGAAAGATTATTTAGCTTGGTTACGTCCTCGTGTTGAACAATTCTTTCTTAATTTAAATAAAAAAAATAGAAGCAAAGGTCAATGATGATCTTTGCTTTTTTGTATAGTTTATTTAAAAAATTACAGCGAATGCTCTTGCAAAAGCACCGTCGCTATCTTTAATTTTTAAAGGTGCCGCTGAGAAGAAGAAACGTTTCGTGTGAATGGCATCTAAGTTTGTTAAGTTTTCGATTAAATAAATATTATTCCCAAGTAGTATGTGATGAATTGGTGATGTTTCTGTCGTTACCTTATCAGGAGAAATAAAATCTAAACCGACAGATTTTACTCTCAATTGTACTAGTTCCTCGGCTAATTCTTCAGAAAGATAAAAAGCTTCTTTCTCATACGCCTCTGTATTCCATTTAGTAGATAGATTGGAATGGAAAATAACAATATCTCCTTCTTTTATATCAGCATTGTGCAGTACTTCTTTAGGTAGTTTTCGTTCTTGTACATGAGTTACATCGATAAGAACAGCTTCGCCTACAAATTGATCTAGAGGTAATTGATCAATAGTCGTTGCGCCTGAAATGAAATGAGCAGGAGCATCACAATGCGTGCCAACATGAACGACAGAATGAAAATCTGTAACTTGATAGCCTGTCTCTTCAATGCTTGTAATGGCTCCTAAATTGATTTTTGGTGTTCCAGGGAATTGGGACATATTATTTTCAAATGTTTGTGATAGGTCAATTACTTTCACTTTAAATACCTCCAATATAAGTTTTGAAATATAAAAAACTCACCTTTCATAATCAAGAAAGATGAGTTTTGCACACAATAGTTACGTTTTATCTTTCAAAATGCATTGCATTTTGCAGGAATTAGCACCTATTCAGTTTATATAAACTGAGGTTGCTGGGCTTCAAAGGGCCGGTCCCTCTGCCTCTCTTGATAAAGACATATTTAATTGGTTCTGAATATTCATTGTATTTAAATTGTAATTCATTTCCTTTTTTCGTGCAATACAAAATAGGTATTCACCCAAATAAAGTTGCTCGCATATTGTAGCTTATGTAAATAGAATGCTGCGAAGGAGTGAGTGCAGTGACAGGGAATGTATTGAATTATTATGCAGGTGGAAATACAGCTAGAGGATTTCATAATTTATACGAAGAGAATTTAAAAGGACTAAACAGATTATTTATTTTAAAGGGTGGACCTGGAACGGGAAAATCTTCTTTAATTAAGGCAATAGGTCGTGAATGGGTTGACAAGGGATATGATATTGAATTTTTACACTGTTCTTCTGATAATAAATCGGTTGATGGTGTCATTATCCCGAAGTTAAAAGTAGGAATTGTTGATGGAACATCACCGCATGTTATTGAGCCGAAAATGCCAGGAGTTGTCGAGGAGTATATCAATTTAGGTGTTGCTTGGGATTCAGATAAATTAAGAGAGCAGAAGGTGGAAATTGAACGATTTGTCTCAGAAGCAAGCAAAGCGTTTCAAGCTGCTTACGCTCGTTTCCATGAGGCGCTAATTATACATGATGAGTGGGAGAAAATATATATTAGTAATATTGATTTTAATAAAGCAAATGAACTAACAGATCAGCTCATTCAGAAATTATTTACAGATAAAGTTGGGAAACAATCGCTTGTGAAACATCGCTTTTTAGGTGCAGCTACACCGAAAGGTGCAGTTGATTTTGTTCCTAATTTAACAGAAGGATTATCAGATCGTTATTTTATAAAAGGACGCCCTGGCTCTGGAAAATCAACAATGCTCAAAAAATTAGCTAAAGCAGCAGAAGAAAAAGGATTTGAAGTTGAAGTATATCATTGTGGATTTGATCCAAATAGTCTTGATATGGTGATCGTAAGAGAATTAGGATTTGCAATTTTTGATAGCACTGCGCCACATGAGTATTTTCCGAGCCGCGAAGGTGATGAAATTATAGATATGTATGCCTTGATCGTGACACCAGGGACAGATGAAAAGTATGCGACAGAAATTCGTGATGTGTCGATTCAATATAAAGCAAAAATGAATGAAGCGATGTCTTTTTTAGCAAAGGCAAAATCAGTTCGTGATAAATTGGAACGAATTTATATTGCTGCTATGGATTTTTCAAAAGTAGACGCATATAAAGAGGAGATTCAAAAAGAGTTTGAACGAATTGCGGTTAGTGTAACAGAAAAGAACAAGTAAAAATAAGGGTTTTTGGCAAGCTGTCGGGAATTTTCTGACAGCTATTTTAGTATGTAGTAAACTTAGTAGTATATTTGTCGAATTTCCAAGGAAATAATCAAAAAATGGAGAGGGTATGAAATGAGAGAAAAAATTAAGTTGGAGTTAGACAGAATTGAAAAAGAGAATGATGTGAAAATTTTATTTGCAGTAGAATCAGGGAGTCGTGCTTGGGGATTTCCATCAAAAGATAGTGATTATGATGTTAGATTCGTTTATATGCATCCAGTAGAATGGTATTTATCAATTCATGATAAACGAGATGTAATTGAATACCCGATTAGTGATGATTTAGATATAAGCGGATGGGATATTAAAAAGGCATTACAGCTATTCGCAAAGTCAAATCCAGCTTTACTCGAGTGGATTCAATCACCAATTTTTTATTCGAAAAGCTCTAATTTTCCAGAACAACTTCAACAAATGAGTGAAAAGGATTTTGACCCAAAAGCAACGATATATCATTACTTACATATGGCATCAAAAAATTATCGGGAATTTTTGCAAGGTGAGAATGTAAAGTTGAAAAAGTACTTCTACGTATTACGTCCTATTTTAGCTTGTAAGTGGCTAGAGGAGAAAGAGACTTTACCACCTGTAGAATTCGATCGATTGATTACAGAATTATCATTAGAACGTAGCGTATTAGATGAAATTGAACAATTGTTAATAAAGAAAAAGGCAGGTACTGAATTAGATGTTGGATTAAAAATTGAGGTGTTGAATCAATTTTTAGAAGAGCAAATTCATTACTATCAGCAATATGTGAAAGGAATTGAAAAGGGATCAGGAATTGATATTGAGAGTTTAAATACATTGTTTCGAGATATGTTGTTTGCAGTACATAAAACAGAGCACAAGTAAGATTGTGCTCTGTTTTATTTTGTAGGAATAAAGAAAACAGATATAGCTGCAAGAAGACCCGCAAATGAGAATAAGTAAAAATTCCATGCTAAGTCGTATTGCATTGTCATAATAATACCGACAAGAATAGGACCAGCAATTGCACCAACTCGGCCAAGTCCAAGTCCCCATCCTAAGGAAGTGGCCCGAATATGGGATGGGAAGTATTGTGTTACATATGCATTTAATATTTGAGTAATGCCAACTGATCCAATTCCAGCAAGACCAATTAAAAGATAGATGATTGTAACAGACGGTTTAATTGTTAATAGTCCAATACATATAGCTGCCATAAGATAGGAGATGCTAATAACAATTTTAGCTCCTATACGATCCGCGATTGCTCCAGCAAATAATGCACCGACAGCGGCAGTAATATTTAACATAAGTAGAAATGATAAACTAGATCCAAGAGGGTATCCTGCTTGGCGCATCATCTGCGGTAACCAAGTATTTAAACCATATATTAAAAACATTCCCATTATATAAGTGATCCAAAAAAGCAGCGTTGCTTTTCTATATTCTTTTGAGAATAAAGTAAGGAATCCATTTTTCTTTCGTATATTAGATGGGGGTCGGTGAGTTTCATCGTTTTCATGGAATTTAATTTGAAAACGATGTAGGATTTTGTCTACTTCTTCTTGGCGATTACGTGATAATAAAAATTGAATGGATTCAGGTAAATAACGAATAATGAAAGGAATGAGAAGCAGTGGAATCATTCCGATACCAAACATAATTCTCCATCCGAAATCTTCTAACATAAACATAGACAAAATAGCGCCTAATACGATACCTAAAGGATAGCCAGTAAACATAAGAGCATAAATAAAAGATTGTCGCTTTTTTGGTGAATATTCAACAGTAAGTGCTGAAGCTGTTGGAATAACACCGCCTAATCCGATCCCTCCGATAAATCGCCATATCCCAAATAATTCAGGAGAAGGAGCGATAGCAGCTAGGCCCATTGTAATAGAAAAAAGTGCTAAACAGCATATAAGCGTCCATTTTCGACCGATTAGATCTGTAATGGTTCCAACTAGAATAGCGCCAATAAACATTCCAAACAAAGCATAGCTTGCAATTGTACCAGCGTGAGCTGGTGAAAGTGCCCAGCTCTTGTCTTCTAGGAGCTTTGGTAGAACGGCACCGTAAATACCTAAATCGTATCCATCAGCTAGAATGGCTAGCCAACAAATAAAAACAACAAGTTTTGTAATAGAGCTTGAAAAGATAGTTTCTGTAGATTCTAGATGAGGTGGAGCTGAAGGTTGCATAGTATTCACCTCTTTTATTTGTAGATGAATATATTATTTTATTTAATGTTAATATTTCCCTCCTTCCTGTCGAAATTTATCTGAAAAGGTTTTATAACAAATAAAGAAGTTCAACAGGATTTCTGTTGAACTTCTTTATTTGTTTACTCATTATCAACTCGTTTTAACGGTTGATCTGCCGGACCTTCAATAACATCTCCCTCAATTGAAAAGCGGGAACCGTGGCAAGGACAGTCCCAAGTACAATCGCCATTATTCCATTCAACTTCGCAGCCGAGATGTGTACAAGTTGTATCGACGATATGTAATTTTCCATCTTTGTCTTTATAAGCACCTGCTCGTTTCCCGTTAACATGCACGACAGATCCTTCACCAACGTCGAGATCTTCTGGTTTACGTAGTGCAGTTTCAATCTTTCCTTCAATTAAATGTTTCGCAACATCAAGGTTTTGGGAGAGGAACGTTTTTATATCTGGATTTGCATGGAAGCGTGATGGTGCATATAGTTCTTTATATGGACTGTGTACTTTTAGAATGGAATCCTTCAGTAAATGAGCGGCAGCAGTTCCAGTTGTCATTCCCCATTTACGATATCCAGTTGCCACAAATATATTTGGATTGCTCTCGTTAATATGTCCGATATAAGGGAGCTTATCTAGCGTGATTAAATCTTGTGCTGACCATCTATAAGGAACTTCATCTATTCCAAACGTTGCTTCCGCAAAAGAATAAAGTGCTTCGTAATGAAGCATCGTGTTTATTCCTTGTCCTGTTTTATGACTTTCTCCGCCAATTAAAATTAATTTTTCCCCATTGGTTGTTGTGTAGCGTAAGGAGCGTTTTGGATCATCGATACTTAAATACATGCCACCTGGATAATCTATTTTTGCTTTAATAGCAAGAGCATAAGAGCGTTCTGCGTACATTCGCGTAAAGAAAAAGCTATTCGCATCATAAAAAGGAAAATGTGAACAAGAGACAATATATTCACAAGTAATGCGATGGCCCTCCTTTGTAATGACTTGTGGATAATCCCCCTTTTCTACATCAATAGCTGTAGTTTGTTCATAAACTTTTCCGCCCATCTCCACAAACTTTTCTAAAAGTGTTTTCAAATAAAGAAGGGGATGGAATTGTGCTTGATTTTTCATGACAAGTGCAGATTGTACGGGAATTGGAATCGATAGAGATTGAACGTAGTCACAAGGTATATTTAATTTTTGATAGGCTTCATATTCTTTCGATAAATTTCTTAATCCATTATCAGTAGTTGTATATAAATATGAATCTTCATTTGAGAAATTACATTCGATGTTATATGTTTGCACAGTTTCATTAATAAATTGCAGAGCATGATTATTTGCTTCATAGTAAAGCCCGGCTTTTTCCAAACCGAAATGATTTATTAATTCATCATAAATTAGATCATGTTGAGCTGTTACCTTTGCTGTTGTATGCCCAGTTGTTCCGTTTAAAATAAGACCAGAATCAATTAAAACAACATCGATGCCTTCTTTCGCAAGTAAATAAGCAGTAGTAATACCTGTAATACCAGCACCGATAACAGTGACTTTCGTCTTTACATTTTCGGATAAAGGGGGAAAAGCAGGGATTTGAGTAGATTCAATCCAATAAGATAATGGGAATTGTGGAAATGTATCGCTTGTCATTATAGAAACCTCCCGATTTTAGAACAATTTCCCTTTTAATATTTCCATAAAATATGAAATTCATGTGTGCTGTTTTAGAGAGAGCCTATTTTTATTAAAAGAAGGATTAAATTATTTTAATATAATTATTTAATGTTGTCGGTATGAAGAGATAGGCGTTGTGTAAAGCTAGATTCAGGTGAGTTTATTTGTTGTTTACACAGAGAATTCTTGAATAAGTTAGGGTCTATAGTATATTAGTGTATGTATATAGATAATGGATGAAACCTTATAAAATCTATGTTTTTTCTTTAGTGAAATAAAGTATAATTATAAAAATATAACCAACTTTTATTACTAGGTCATAAAAGTTGTTGACAATATGGAAATTCTATTGATATGATTCATCATGTGGAAAGGTTGATAGAGAGTAAAAAGAGAAATGTTTTTCATTGATAATAAAAGCGAAAAATAAGTGACGATAGAGTGAGTATATTTTCCTTATACATAGATGCTTTTTAATCAGCTAGTAAAATCAATCTGGAAGCAAGAATTGATATATGTAAGTTGCGCAAGACGCGGCATAAGAAAGGGGCAAAAGGATGAAGGAGCTTCATACGTTTGGGTGGTATGCAGCACGTGTATCACCACATTTGCCGAAAAAAGCATTTAAACCAGTTCCTACTCGTTTATTTGGTGGACTGGCTTATTTGCTTGTGGCATTGGCGGGATTAATATCGATTGGTGTATTTGAATTGAATGTGTGGGCGAATCTAGGAATTGCGATTGTTCTTGGGTTATGTTTTGCTTCACTTGGGTTTTTAGGGCATGAAATTTTACATGGAACTGTTGTAAGAAAGGCATGGCTTCGAGATTTCTTAGGAGCAATTGCGTTTATGCCATTATCAACAGGACCTAAACTTTGGAGAAAGTGGCACAATGCAACGCATCACGTTCATACACAACATGAAGAGAATGATCCAGATGCATGGCCTACACTTGAGAAGCTTAAAAAGAGTAAGTTTTTGAGCTGGGTATATCGTATGCCTCTTCATGTACGTTCATTCTTTAGTTTTCTGTCACTAACCATTCAATTTACATTGCATTCGACTCGAATGTTCTTTCATTTTATAAAAGAATTTAAGTCATCCAATCAAAAATCTGTATGGCTTCAACTTCTTTTGCCTTGGACAGTTTGGATTAGTTTATTGTTTATTATGGGACCTGGAAAATGGTTATTTGCATATGTGATTCCGTTGTTAATTGCTAACTTTATTGTAATGGCATATATCGCAACAAATCACCGCTTAAATCCAATTGTTCCAGTAAATGATCCGTTAGCAAACTGTTTGTCAGTAACAGTGCCGCGTTGGGTAGACGTTTTACATTTCAATTTCTCATATCATACAGAACACCATCTGTTCCCTGCTATGAGTTCTAAATACTATCCGTTAGTAAAAGAGAAAATTAAAGAAATGTGGCCGGAACGCTATCATGAGATGCCAATGACAAAAGCTTTGGCAGCACTATGGAATACACCGCGTGTGTATTATCAAGGAAGTGAATTAGTAGATCCGCATAGAGAGCATTTCTATGGTTCTTTAGGAAATGGACTAGATCCTCATAATATTTCATATCGTGAGGAACATATAGAGGAAGAAGAGAGTATTAAAAAAATAAATCAGTAAAAATAGATATATGTTGCAGTGAAAAAGCAAGCCATCTCAGGCTTGCTTTTTCTTATAAAGAAACTTCCTTTTTGTTCTTTGTATGGACTTGGACGGAGTTAGTTTCTTTTCGCTGTAGACGTTTTTCTAAAAGATTAACAAAGTAAGTAAATAGGAGAACGAGCACGAGATAATATAAACCAACGATCATGTAGGTTTCCAATTGTTGGAAATTACTTGCAGCAATTGATAAACCTGATCCCCATAATTCGGATAACCCTACATATGCAACGAGGGAAGAGTCCTTTAATCCAATAATAAATTGATTTCCTAAAGGAGGAAGAGATTGACGAAATGCTTGCGGTAATACAATACGGCGCATTGCTAAAGGGTACGGCATACCTAGGGAGCGAGCAGCTTCCAATTGTCCACGGTCGATAGATTGGATGGATCCGCGGAAAATTTCAGTAATGTATGCACCGTTATGGATTGCTAAAGCAATTGCGCCTGCCCAAAAGGGAGTAAAAACGACAACGGATGTAATCCCAAAATAGAGAATGGCAATTTGAACAATTAAAGGTGTACCACGAATAATGGCGATGTATACATGTGCAATACTATTCAAAACTTTATTGTTAGAGATGCGAAAAAAAGCGAATAGTAATCCAATTAGTGAACCGAGTAATAGGGATGTTAGTGTTAGTTGTAATGTGATAATAGTAGCCTTTAAGAGTGTGGGATAAGTAGACATAAAAATTTCAAACATATGTGTCACCTCATATTGTATGGATTTTGGTAAGGAATGAAATGCCCCACTGATTATTAGCTCGGACTACTTGGGAGTTTTACTGCCCAGAAATAGCGAGATAAAAAGTGGGGCATAATTTATGAAACATTTGAATAGCTAATTTACTTCGTTTTTTCCTCTTCACCAAGAATGTTACGTCCAAACCATTTTTTACTGATCTTTTCATACGTACCATCTTTAATAATTTCATCTAAAGCTTTATTTACTTTCTCAGCCATTTCTTTATCATCTTTACGAATAGCAATTCCCATTTCATCAAGGTTTAATGGTTTGCCAGCTTCTTTTATATTTGATTTACCTTCTTTGATCATACGTAAACCAACCATTTGATCTGTGATTACTGCGTCAATACGTCCAGGCTCTAAGTCCATAAGTGCAGTAATATCGCTATCATATTCTGTAATTTGATCTGTATGTTTTGCAACAAGGTCTTTAAAGGTACTAGCTTTTACAACACCAATTTTCTTACCTTTCAAATCTTCTGGAGAAGAGATAGATGTATTCTTTTTAGCCACAAAAATTTGGGCGCCAGAACGATAATAAGGATTTGAGAAATTAACAGCTTTTAATCGTTCTTCTGTAATTGCCATACTGCCGAGTATTGCATCATACTTTTTCGCTTTGAGACCTTGGATTAGTGTTTCCCACGGATTTGTAATAGGAGTAGGTTTCATATTCATTTTTTTCGCAAGTGCCTCACCTATTTCTACATCAAAACCGGCAAGTTTTCCGTCGTTTTCTTTATAGTTAAAAGGTTTATATAAGCCACTCATCGCATAACGAAATTCTTTTTCCCCATTTGAAGAAGTAGTAGAGCTTTCCTTACTACAGGCTCCTAGTATGAAAGATGTACATAATGTAATACTCGCAACAATGGTTAATAGTTTTCTTTTCATAAAACCCCTCCTATATATTGATCATACGGATGGCTTTAAGTATGTTATTGAAATATTGTATTTAGATGATTAGTTGTGCACCGTATGAATGTATTTCTTTTCGTTTGAAACAGAAGTTACACTATAAAACGTTGCGTAAAAATTGTTTTGCTCGTTCGTGGGATGGAGCTGAAAAGAATTGTGCTGGCGGAGCGTCTTCTACAATTTTTCCGTCATCCATAAAAATGACGCGATCAGCTACATCTCTTGCGAAATTCATTTCATGAGTAACAATAACCATGGTCATTCCTTCTTCAGCAAGTTCTTTCATAACTTGCAGTACTTCTCCAACAAGTTCAGGGTCTAAGGCTGAGGTAGGTTCATCAAATAGCATAATTTTAGGATTCATAGCAAGAGCTCGTGCAATGGCGATGCGCTGTTTTTGACCACCTGACAGGAGGTGGGGCGTTACATCTGCTTTATCTTGTAAGCCGACTTTTTGCAGAAGCTGATTTCCGATTTCCTTTGCATTTGCTGCTTCTAATTTTTTTACATGAATAGGTGCTTCTATGATGTTTTCTAGTGAGGTCATATGGGGAAAGAGGTTAAAATGCTGAAAAACCATACCGACGTTTTCACGGACTTTGTTTAAATTTGAATGCTTTGGATCAATTCGTTCCCCTTGTAAGTGAATTTCACCTTCATCGTACATTTCTAAAAAGTTAAGACAGCGAAGTAATGTACTCTTACCGGAACCACTGGCACCAATTAAAACAACAACTTCTTTTTCTTGTACTTCTAAATCAATTCCTTTTAAAACATCAAGTGAGCCAAATGATTTTACTAGATTTCGAACTTGAATCATACAAAACCCCCAGTCAAAAATATATTTTACAAATGTTGCCCCTTATTTCTGTTATTAGTCACAAATTGTCAGAATCCTTTATTTTTTTCGCGGATTTGATATTCAAGGAAATAATAATTTTTTGAAATCCCTATATCCTTCTATAATGAAAATATGGATAATAATATATAGGTAGTACTTATATTACTTATAAAAAGGGGGAAAGAAGAGATGGAAAAAGAAAGGAAGGCATTTTCCTTTGGCTTACGTACACAACTTATGCTATTCACTACAGTTTTAGCTTTAATTACATATTCAACAAGTATATTTTTTATTTATGTGATATACGATTATTTTCAAAGTTATGTAAGTCAAACTGCATATAATATTATCGTTATGCTATTAGGGGTAGTATGGTCTGGAATTTTAGCATATGGAGCAGCCGTATTTTTAATTAAACCGCTTCGAAAGTTGGAGGAGGCGGCGAGAAAAGCGGCTGAAGGAGACATTCGTGAAGATGTTCCGTTACCGCAGACTGATGATGAAATTAAATCTTTAAGTGTTGCATTTAATATGATGCTAGGGAACTTAAGGGGCATGGTAAAAAATATTGATACAACATTTTCGTATACAAACAATCAAGTACAGCAAATTAGAAAACAAACAGGCGAAGCAACGAAACAAGCACAAGGTGTTTCTGAAACACTTGCAGAGATTTCTTCTGGCGCTGAGCAATCAGCGGCATCAATTCAAGCGATTGTTTCTGCTGTTGATACAACAACTTCTATTGCAAGTGAAGTAGAAGAGAAAGCGAAACAGTCTGATGAGTTGTCTTCAGAAATGGTTCAAGCTTTAGGGCATAGTACTCGTGTCTTTACGTCTTTAATTCAAGGTATTCAAACATTGGCGAAAGAAAATGAAGATTCAATGCAAAATGTACAGAAGTTAGAGGAAAGAATGAAACAAGTAGAACACATTGTATCTGTTGTGAGTGAGATTGCTAGCCAAACGAATTTATTAGCACTAAACGCTTCTATTGAGGCTGCTCGTGCAGGAGAGCATGGAAGAGGCTTTGCGGTTGTTGCGGAAGAAGTACGGAAACTTGCTGATGAAAGCGATCATTCTGCAAGAAACATATCGCAGTTATTACGGAATATGCAAGAGGAAGTGCAACAAGTTGCAATGAAAATGACAGAACAAGTGAAAATAGCTAAAGAAGAGGCGAAACGTGGGGAAGCTACGGAATTAATTTTAAAAGAAATGTCATCAAGTGTTATGGAAGTAGCGGATGCAACGAAGCAAATTAGTGGTTATATGAATGAACAAGTGAGCCACATTCATCAAACAGGAGCACAAACAAAGGCCGTAGCAGCAATTGCTGAAGAAACGTCAGCTGGTTCACAAGAAGTAGCACGTGTGACGTTGCAACAATCTAAAAATATGATAGCAATCGATCAATTATTAAAGGATTTAGAGAAACAAGCAACAGACTTGAAACAAACAATTGAACGGTTTTCAATGTGAAAAGGAAGAACAGAATGCTGTTCTTCTCTTTTTTTAGCTAGATTTAATATCTATACTTAAATGATATAAACTATGAACGTTTCCGCAACATTCTTTTATGTCCCTTTCGGATGAAAATTATAGCGAGCTATAATATTAAAAGGGGTGTCTTTTATGAAAAAAGAAAAAAGACAACGATTAATTAAACAATTTGTAAAAGAGTATGAAATAGAGAAGCAAGAAAGATTAGTAGAATTGTTAGCAAAAAAAGATGTATTAGTAACACAAGCTACGGTTTCTCGGGATATTCGTGAGTTAAACTTAACGAAGGTACCTTCTCAAGAAGGATTGATGATATATAAAATTTTCTCAGAAGAGCATTTACAAACTGATATAAAGTTAAAGAAAAAATTACGAGAGGTTGTTGTGAAAATTGATTGTGTAGATCAATTAATGGTTATTAAAACATTACCTGGAAATGCACATGTTATTGGTGTTTTATTTGATGAGTTAGATTGGAAAGAAAAAATAGGATGTATATGTGGAAATGATACATGCCTTATAATTTCTCAGTCGAAATCAGATAGGGAGATTTTAGAAGAAAGGCTAAATTTAATTATTTAGATGCAAAATCCTGTTTTTAATTTTTATTAAAAACAGGATTTTTGTGTAAATACGGAAGTCAAATATTCAACATATATGCGTAATATATGTATTTTTCATTAAAGAATCGGGATAGAGTGTTATAAAAATACAAATTAATATGATTTTAAAAAAATAACTTGTTTAATATTTCACAATTATAATGTGGATGATTTCACAAGAGTGAAAGCGCGTAGCATTTATTATGTACTTGTAAGACATCAAACATATTTAAAAGGAGGTACAACAAATGAAGCATCCGATACATGTTACTTCAGAAATTGGGGAATTACAAACGGTTTTATTAAAACGACCTGGTAAAGAAGTGGAAAACTTAACACCAGATTATTTGCAGCAATTATTATTTGACGATATTCCATACTTACCAATTATTCAAAAAGAGCATGATTATTTTGCACAAACGTTACGTAATCGGGGTGTTGAAGTTCTTTATTTAGAAAAATTAGCTGCTGAGGCGCTAGTAGATAAAAAACTTCGAGAAGAATTTGTTGATCGTATTTTAAAAGAAGGACAAGCTGACGTAAATGTTGCACATCAAACTTTAAAAGAATATTTACTTTCCTTTTCAAATGAAGAATTAATTCAGAAAATTATGGGTGGTGTACGTAAAAACGAAATTGAAACAAGTAAGAAGACACATTTATACGAATTAATGGAAGATCATTATCCGTTTTACTTAGATCCTATGCCTAATTTATATTTTACTCGTGATCCAGCAGCTAGCGTGGGCGATGGCTTAACGATAAATAAGATGAGAGAGCCGGCGCGTAGACGTGAATCATTATTCATGGAGTACATTATTAAATATCATCCAAGATTTTCAAGTCACAATGTGCCAATTTGGCTAGATCGTGATTATAAGTTTCCAATTGAAGGTGGCGACGAGCTAATTTTAAATGAAGAAACAATTGCGATTGGAGTATCTGCTCGTACTTCAGCTAAAGCAATTGAACGTTTAGCTAAAAATCTCTTTAGTCGACAAAATAAAATTAAGAAAGTATTAGCAATAGAAATTCCAAAATGCCGGGCATTTATGCATTTAGATACAGTATTTACAATGGTTGATTATGACAAGTTTACAATTCATCCAGCTATTCAAGGGCCAAAAGGGAATATGAATATTTATATTTTAGAAAAAGGACCAGATGAGGAAACCCTCAAAATTACACATAGTACTTCTTTAATGGAAGCATTAAAAGAAGTACTAGGCTTAAGTGAATTAGTTCTTATTCCATGTGGAGGAGGAGATGTAATTGCTTCTGCTCGTGAACAATGGAATGATGGCTCGAATACATTAGCAATCGCGCCAGGTGTAGTTGTTACATATGATCGCAACTATGTATCTAATACGTTACTACGGGAACACGGAATAGAAGTGATTGAGGTACTAAGTTCGGAATTATCTCGTGGTCGTGGGGGTCCACGTTGCATGAGTATGCCAATTGTTCGTGAAGATATTTAGTATAAATAACGGAGAAAGTAGGGATGAAGTATGTTAATGACTAGACCAAATCTAAAAGGAAGAAGCTTTCTAGCAGAAAAAGATTTTACACAAGAAGAATTGTTATATTTTCTAGATTTAGCAGCAGAATTAAAAGAGAAAAAGAAAAATGGTATCCCGCATCATTATTTAGAAGGTAAAAATGTAGCGCTGTTATTTGAAAAAACTTCTACTCGTACGCGTTGTGCATTTACAGTAGCGTGTACAGATTTAGGTGCGAACCCTGAATATTTAGGGAAAGGTGATATTCAGCTTGGGAAAAAAGAATCCGTAGAGGATACAGCAAAAGTGTTAGGGCGTATGTTTGACGGAATTGAGTTTCGTGGATTTAATCATGAAACTGTAGAATCTTTAGCACAAAATTCTGGTGTGCCGGTTTGGAATGGATTAACAGACATGTGGCATCCAACACAAACACTAGCAGATTTATTAACAATTAGAGAACATGTAGGGAAATTAAAAAATGTGAAGCTTGTCTATGTTGGAGATGGACGAAATAATGTTGCTAATAGTTTACTAGTGGGTGGAGCAATCGTTGGAATGGATGTACGTATTTGTACACCGGAATCATTATGGCCTGCACAAGAGGTAATTGATTTAGCAAAAAAATATAATGAACAGGTAATGATAACAAGTGATGTGGAAGAAGCTGTTGCGAATGCAGATGTAATTTATACAGATGTATGGGTGTCTATGGGGGAAGAAGAAAAATTTGCTGAGCGTGTTGAGTTATTGAAACCTTATCAAGTAAATATGAAAATGATTAAAAAAACAGGGAATAAAAACGTGATTTTCTTACATTGTTTACCTGCATTTCATGATGTCGAAACGATGTATGGCGAAGAAGTTTATGAGAAATATGGGTTGAAAGAAATGGAGGTAACTGACGAAGTATTCCGCAGTAAACATTCAAAAGTATTTGATCAAGCTGAAAATAGAATGCATACAATTAAAGCGGTTATGGCAGCTACTTTAGGAAACATGGAGTAAAGAAGAAAGGGAGTCTTCCTTTCTTCTTTCTCCTCCTTTAGACACTATCATTCACTATTGCTTTTGTATTGTTATTGCAATTAAAGAGAGGTGAGTGGAATGGGTGAAGATAAGAAACTAGGATTGTTTACATTAACGGCTCTTGTAGTAGGGTCTATGATTGGCGGTGGAGCCTTTAATTTAGCGAGTGATATGGCAAAAGGTGCTGGTGCTGGAGCCATTATTATTGGCTGGGTTATAACAGGAATTGGGATGATTGCACTTGGATTATCTTTTCAAAATCTAACTGTAAAACGGCCAGATTTAGATGGTGGTATTTTTAGCTATGCAAAAGCAGGGTTTGGTAATTTTATGGGGTTTAATAGTGCGTGGGGGTACTGGCTATCTGCTTGGCTTGGGAATGTAGCTTACGGCACATTATTGTTTTCTTCATTAGGATATTTCTTTCCAATCTTTGAAGGCGGGCAAAATGTAGCGTCCATTATTGGGGCAAGCGTATTATTATGGTGTGTTCACATGTTAATTTTACGCGGAGTTCAATCAGCAGCACTTGTGAATTTAGTAACTACAATCGCAAAATTAGTACCTGTATTTGTATTTATTGTCATAGGAATCTTCGCGTTTCATATTGATACGTTCCTAGATGGATTTTGGGGGCAAACTAGTTCTTTTTCATGGGGAGCAGTTGGCAGCCAAGTTAAAAGTACGATGCTTGTAACTTTATGGGTATTTATTGGGGTAGAAGGTGCTGTTGTTTTATCTAGTCGAGCAAAAAATAGAAGTGATGTAGGGAAAGCAACGGTTATTGGCTTAATTGGTACACTCATCATTTACATTTTAATCACATTATTGTCTCTTGGACTTATGCAGCAAGCAGATATTGCTGGTTTGAAAAATCCGGCTATGGCTTATTTATTTGAAAGTGTTGTTGGAAAATGGGGTGCTATCTTTATTAACTTAGGTTTAGTCATCTCTGTATTAGGTGCTTGGTTAGGTTGGACTTTGCTCGCTTCTGAAATTCCATATTTAGCGGCTAAAGATGGAGTATTTCCAAAATGGTTCGCAAAAGAAAATAAAAATAAGGCTCCAGTAAATTCATTATGGATAACAAATGGTTTAATTCAAATGTTCTTGTTAACATTCGTCGTTTCTGATCAGGCGTATAATTTTGCATTCTCTTTAGCATCTTCAGCTATTTTAATTCCATATGCTTTTTCAGCATTTTATCAACTGAAGCATAGCTTAAAGTCTGAGGAAGTAGATCGAAATAAAAATATAGTAATTGGCCTGATAGCAAGTATTTATGGCGTTTGGTTAGTTTATGCAGCTGGTTTAGAGTATTTATTATTAACAATGACTTTATATGCGCCAGGTATTTTTATTTTTTACAATGTTCAAAAGCAAAAGAGTTCGAAGCAAATATTTACTCGAGTGGAATTAGCATCATCGGTAGCAATTGGTGCTTTAGCATTCTTTGCGATTTATGGATTAATTACAGGCAGTATTACTTTATAAAGCGCTGTGAAAGCGAAATCAACTGGAGGGCTGAAATATGGCACGAAGAAAAATTGTAGTTGCACTAGGAGGAAATGCGATACAGTCTGGAAAAGCTACTGCGGGAGCGCAGCAAGAAGCATTGGAAAAAACAGCAGAACAACTTGTGAAAATAATGGAAAATGATGTAGATATAGTAATTGCGCATGGGAATGGCCCACAAGTGGGGAATATTTTATTACAGCAAAAAGCTGCAGAAACGGAAAAGACACCTGCAATGCCATTAGATACTTGTGGAGCAATGAGCCAAGGGATGATTGGATATTGGATGGAAAATGCAATTGAAAAGGCATTGAAAAAACGGAATATAAAAAAAGACGTGGCAACGGTTATAACACGCGTTGTTGTGGATAAAAAAGATGAGGCATTTAAAAATCCAACTAAACCGATTGGCCCTTTTTACACAGAAGAAGAAGCTAGAAGATTAATGGAAGAAACAAAAGCAGTGTTTAAAGAAGATGCTGGTAGAGGGTGGAGACGTGTTGTTCCATCACCGAAGCCTGTAAGTATTCATGAACATAAAGTGATTAATTCTTTGGTTGAAGATGGGAATATAGTGATAGCTGTTGGCGGTGGTGGAATTCCAGTAATTGATTCTGAAGAAGGGTTAAAAGGAACTGAAGCGGTTATCGATAAAGATTTCGCTGCGCAAAAATTAGCCGAATTAGTAGATGCAGATACGCTCGTAATTTTAACTGCAGTTGATCATGTATATGTAAATTATAATCAACCGAATCAAAAAAAATTAGAACATATCACAGTGAATAAATTAGAAGAATATATTGAGGAACAGCAATTTGCTGCGGGAAGTATGCTTCCAAAAATTGAAGCTGCTATTAATTTTGTTAATACAAATCCAAAACGAAAAACAATTATTACGTCTTTAGAAAAAGTATATGAAGCATTAGAAGAAAAAGCTGGTACTATTATTTCAAAACAGAATGTATGCATGTATGTTTAAATAATTATGTACGCTACTTATTAGTAAAAAGAATGAAGTTAGTAACTTCATTCTTTTTATTTATTAATATTTTTTGTACTCATTGTTCATAAAGTTTTCATGATGAAATCCGAATATATAAGTTAAATGTGATAAAATTCAACTTGAATACGCTTTCTTGATTTTTTGATCCAACATACAGCAAGAGAGAGGGAATTTTATGAATAGACGCAACGTAGTTAAAGATTTAAAGCAGTTTGAATTATTTGCTCATTTAACAGAAAAGAAATTGAAAGGTTTGACGGAGTTTGTCTATTGGCGAACTTATAAAAAGGGTCAATTTTTATTTTTAGAAGGGGATTCAAGAGAAAGAATTTACTTCATGTTAGATGGATTTGTAAAGTTAGAGCGGGTAAATCAAAGCGGGAATTTATTATATGATGACTATGTAAAGAGGTATTCTATTTTTCCTTATGGTGGTATGTTTACAGACAGAGGATATAACTATACAGCAGAAGCGATGACAGATGTAGAGGTCTATTATATTCCGACAGTAATTTTCGAAGATATGGTGAAATCTAGTAGGACACAATTAATGTATGTTGTTCAGCAATTATCATCGATATTAAAGCTAAACGAAAATCGAGTACAAAATATTACAATTCCTAATGCACAAGATCGGGTCATTCAAACATTAAATTATTTAATGCAGGATTTAGGAGAACAGAGTGGCGAAACGATTGTAATTTCCTGCCCACTTACAACAATTGAAATATCGAAAATATCTGGTACGTCTCGAGAGACGGTTAGTAGCGTATTAAAACAATTAAAAAATGATAGTATTGTTACAATTCTAGATAAAAAAATTACAATACATAATCCAACATATTTTGAGGAAATCTCTATGTGAAAATTGCAGATTGATTTTTTAATTCATATTGTATATTAATAAGGTTCTTTATATATTTATAAGGAACTTTTTTACGTTATCCTCTATAAAAAGATTGTATAGTATAGTAATAATAGCTAAAATCGATAATAAAAAAGCAAAGGGAAGGGGAGAAAGAATGGTCCGAATTGAGTATGATCGATTAGTAGCTATTTTTTACAGCATAGGGGTTTTGTTATTATTAAAAATTCCAAATGATAATGAATTAATAGGGGAAAAGCTATTTAATCTTTATAAGGTTCCGATACATACGTATATTTATATGAATTATAAAGTTTCAAATATATTGATTGTTTCTTTCGTACTACATGTAATCGCATTTATATTATTTGTAAAATGGCTAGGGAAAAAGGAATCTAATACATTTAGAAAAATGAATAAGATAAAAGTAGTAGGCATTAGTATTTTGATTTTAATGATGCCGTTTATTTTAAATAACATACTCCAGACATTGAATAAAACATGGTACTACGCAGGAAAAACAGGGGTAGAAGCAATAGAATATAAAAAAGATGATAGCCAGTGTAGAATGGAGAAAAATGGAGAGCATACCGAACGAAAGTGCATTGTTACTTTAAAAAATTATCGTAATCATTCACAAGCATTAAAAGTTGTTTTATATGATAATACAAATGAGAATTCAAAAAGTTATCCAGTACCGAAACCAGTCTATTTACAAAAACACGAGACAAAGCAATTCGAGTTTCAAATTCCTGTTGCTTATAATAGCAGTATTGAAAAAGAGCAAGTTCCAAATATTAAATTACATTTATTTCATGAAAATGATACGAAATAAAATTAATCCGTAAGTAAAAGTTTATGGGTAGGAGCAATAATTTGAAACGATATAGAAAATCCACTTGAATCATCCGACATGCTACGAGGCAATGGCATATTGGATGATTTTTTATTTTATACCCTTTTACGTATGAAAAGGAGGGATACAAAAGAGAAAAATTTTCGTAACTATGATGTCCGCTTCTTAACCGAAATGGTATGTGACGTTTGCTTGCTCCTTTTAAAGTGTTACAGATATCATTTTTATTTTGACAAAAAGCAATAAAACAAGGGAGTTTTGGAATCCTTAAATTTAAATTCATTTGGAATACGTCATAGTCAGGGTCTGAGAGAACAATGTTACGACCTGTTAATTTTGTTTGTTTGAATTTATCGATACCTTCTAAAATCAGCAGTTCTTTTTATTAATGTATGAAAAGCGTATGTAACGTGCGTGGTCAAGAGTAGGTGAGGAATGAGATTTGCCTTTGTGAGAAATAAATAAAGCATAAGAATAAAGAAACTACATAGAGTTCAATGAAAACAGTTGCAAACTATTCATATTTTGTTATGATAGTGTTACGAAAACGTTTGCATAAAAATTCTGATGGGATGCAAAAGGAGAGAATGACTATGAATAAGACATGGTGGAAAGAAGCGGTTGCTTATCAAATTTATCCACGTAGCTTTATGGATTCAAATGGCGATGGTATTGGAGATTTACAAGGTATTATTGCGAAACTGGATTATTTAAAAGATTTAGGTATAGATGTAATTTGGATTTGCCCAATGTATAAGTCACCTAATGATGATAATGGTTATGACATTAGTGATTATCAAGATATCATGGATGAGTTTGGTACGATGGAAGACTTTGATGCTTTACTAGATGAAGTTCATAAGCGTGATATGAAGCTTATTATTGATTTAGTTATTAATCATACAAGTGATGAACACCCATGGTTTATTGAGTCTCGTTCATCTAAAGACAATCCGAAGCGTGATTGGTATATTTGGCATGATGGTAAAGATGGTGCGGAACCAAACAACTGGGAAAGTATTTTTAACGGTTCGGCATGGGAATATGATGAAGTAACAGGACAATATTATTTACACTTATTCTCGCGTAAACAACCAGATTTAAACTGGGAGAATAAAGAAGTTCGCGAAGTGTTATACGATACAGTTAATTGGTGGCTTGATAAAGGAATTGATGGTTTCCGCGTGGATGCAATCAGCCATATTAAAAAAGAAGATGGTTTCAAAGATATGCCAAATCCCAAAGAACTGAAGTATGTACCATCTTTTGATAAACATATGAATGTGGATGGTATTCAACCTTTATTAGAAGAGTTAAAAGAAAATACATTTTCTAAGTACGATATTATGACTGTTGGTGAAGCGAATGGCGTTAAGATTGAAGATGCTGAGCTTTGGGTTGGAGAAGAGCAAGGCAAGTTCAATATGGTATTCCAATTCGAACATTTAAGCTTATGGGATGCAGAAAAGAAGAAAGATCTTGATGTTGTAGGACTGAAAAAAGTATTAACGAAATGGCAAAAAGGTCTAGAAAATAAAGGATGGAATGCTTTATATATTGAGAATCACGATAAGCCACGTATCGTTTCAACTTGGGGAGATGATAAACAGTATTGGCGTGAAAGTGCAACAGCTCTAGGGGCAATGTATTTCTTTATGCACGGTACACCATTCATTTACCAAGGACAAGAAATTGGGATGACAAATGTTCAATTCCCAAATATTGAAGATTACGATGATGTAGCAATTAAAAATTTATATCGCGAGAAAATTGCAGAGGGCGTATCACATCAAGATATGATGGAAATTATATGGGCTTCTTGCCGCGATAATTCACGTACACCTATGCAGTGGAACGATGAGATGAATGCTGGCTTCACAGCAGGTGCACCTTGGTTTGGTATGAATCCAAGCTATAAAGAAATTAATGTTGAAAAGCAAAAGAATGAAGAGAACTCTATTTTCAATTTCTATAAAAAAATGATTGCCTTGAAAAAAGAGCACGATGTACTGAATTACGGTACGTACGATTTACTTTTAGAAGATGATCCGCAAATTTATGCATATACTCGTACATTAAACGATGAAAAAATCGTTGTAATTAGTAATATCTCAAAAGAGGAAGCTGTATATAATGAGGGTTCATTCGCACTAGAACGCAAACGTTTGCTTTTAAATAACTACGAAGTTGCGGAACATGAACAAGTAACTACAATCACGTTAAAGCCTTATGAAACAAGGGTTTATCGCATTTCATAATAAAAAAGGATGCTCCTAGAGCATCTTTTTTTATGAAAAAAAATAAATTTCTATTGCAAAGTGAAAACGCTTTTATTAAAATAGATTTATGAAAACGGTTGCGTAAAGATAAAAATGAAGTAACATAAGGAATCGTTTTCACAACAGAAACAGAAATTATAATTTAAATTATTATTTTGTTATAAATAAAGGGGAGGAAGAACAGATGAAAATTACGTCTTTTGATTTTTGGCAAAAGTTCGGGAAAGCATTATTAGTTGTTGTAGCTGTAATGCCAGCAGCTGGTTTAATGATTTCTATCGGTAAGTTGATTGGGATGTCTGCTGGGGATATTAACGCAGTTCATACAATCGCTCGCGTAATGGAAGACATCGGTTGGGCAATTATTACAAATCTACACATCTTATTCGCAGTAGCAATTGGGGGATCTTGGGCGAAAGATCGCGCGGGTGGTGCATTTGCAGCGCTATTAGCATTCGTCTTAACAAACAGAATTACGGGAGCTATATTTGGCGTAAACGCTGAAATGTTAGCGGATTCAAAAGCGAAAGTTTCTTCAGTATTAGCAGGGGATTTAATTGTAAAAGATTACTTTACTTCTGTACTTGGTGCACCAGCATTAAACATGGGAGTTTTCGTAGGGATTATCACTGGTTTCTTAGGAGCTACTTTATATAACAAATACTATAACTATAACAAACTGCCACAGGCATTAGCATTCTTTAACGGAAAACGATTCGTACCATTCGTTGTAATTGTTTGGTCTACAGTCACTGCAATTGTATTATCACTTTTATGGCCATTCATCCAAAGTGGGTTAAATGAATTTGGTCGCTGGATTGCAGCTTCAAAGGATAGTGCACCAGTTGTTGCACCATTTGTATATGGAACGTTAGAGCGTTTACTATTACCATTCGGTTTACACCATATGTTAACGATTCCGATGAACTACACAGAGCTAGGCGGAACATATACGATGTTAACTGGCTCAAAAATTGGACAAGTTGTAGCAGGACAAGATCCTTTATGGCTTGCATGGATTACAGATTTAAATAACTTATTAGCAAATGGAGATACAAAAGCATATAACGATTTATTAAATAACGTTGTACCAGCTCGATTCAAAGCAGGACAAGTTATCGGTTCAACAGCAGCGTTAATGGGTATTGCATTCGCGATGTTCCGTAATGTTGATAAAGAAAAACGTGCAAAATATAAACCAATGTTCTTATCAGCAGCATTAGCAGTATTCTTAACAGGTGTAACAGAACCAATTGAATTCATGTTCATGTTTATTGCTCCAGTATTATATGTTGTATATGCAATTACAACAGGACTTGCATTCGCATTAGCGGATTTAATTAACTTACGTGTTCACGCATTTGGATTTATTGAATTAATTACTCGTACACCGATGATGGTTAATGCAGGACTAACTAGAGATTTAATCAATTTCGTTATCGTTTCATTAGTATTCTTCGGTCTGAACTTTACATTATTCAATTTCTTAATTAAAAAGTTCAACTTACCAACACCAGGACGTGCTGGTAACTATATTGATAATGAAGATGAGTCATCAGAAGGAACAGGAAATGTACAGGATGGTTCATTAGCAACAAAAGTTATTGATTTATTAGGTGGAAAAGAAAATATTGCTGACGTAGATGCTTGTATGACACGTTTACGTGTAACAGTAAAAGACTTAGCTGTTGTTGCACCAGAAGCACAGTGGAAACAAAATGGTGCTTTAGGACTGATCGTAAAAGATAAAGGTGTACAAGCAGTATATGGTCCGAAAGCTGACGTATTAAAGTCAGACATTCAAGATATGTTAGGTGCGTAATAATATGAAATTGCTAACTTTAAACTGTCACTCTTGGCAAGAAGAAAATCAAATAGAAAAGATAAAATATCTTGCTAAAGTCATTCAAGAAGAAGAGTATGATGTCATCGCATTGCAAGAAGTAAGTCAGTCGATAGGGGCTAAAAATGTATGCGGTAACAAGAAAAAAGATAATTTTGGACTTTTACTATTAGAAGAGTTAAAAGCGTTACATGTAAAAGATTACAATATTACTTGGGATTTCTCTCATATTGGTTATGATGTGTATGAAGAAGGATTAGCGATTGTAACGAAACATAATGTTGTAAAAGAAGATACGTTCTTTATTTCAGAAAATAAGGATACAACGTATTGGAAAACGCGCAAAATTGTAAGTGCAACAATTGCTTATAATGGTAAGAACATCACGTTTTACTCTTGCCACCTCGGTTGGTGGAATGATGAAGAAGAATCATTCAAAGGTCAAGTTAATCGTTTGATGGAGCGTATAGACAGCAATGAACTATCCTTCTTAATGGGTGATTTTAATAATAACGCCCGTTTGCAAGGTGAGGGTTATGAATATATGATGCAAAAAGGTTTGTATGACACATATGAACTAGCAATAGAGAAGGATGAAGGAACAACTGTCCAAGGTGAGATTGCTGGTTGGGATGAAAATAAACATAATCTACGAATCGATTTAATATTGTGTAACCAAAGTGAAAAAGTTCGTTCTTCAAAAGTCATTTTTAATGGTACAAACCGAAATGTAATTTCAGATCATTTCGGTGTAGAAGTACAAGTAGATATATAATAGAAGAAATCCTCACAGATGATGAAAAGCTGTGAGGATTTTTTGAGGAATACAAGTATTTCCAAGAGAAAATACTTGTATTTTTTATTACATTTCCTATATATTTGTTATTATTGAATGTAAAACCGATTTGGTCATTTTGTATTCATACTTTGACTGACTTCGTTATATAATGTAGTAAGTCAAAGTTAATGGGAAAAAATAGTTCGTTTTTGGTTAATCCACGATGTAGAAAGTGATATAATTGCAAAATGTATGTATCATTTTCTAAAGAAGGAAAAATATATAATTAGGTGATAACTTCTATGAAACAAATTTGGCGTATTTATAAGACAGATTTACGGAATGTAGCTAAACATTGGGCTGCAATTGTTATTGTTGTAGGATTAATGATTTTACCATCGTTATATGCATGGTTTAACATTAAAGCTTCCTGGGATCCGTACGGAAATACAAAAGAGGTTCCCATTGCAGTTTCTAACCAAGATGCTGGCTCTAATTTAAGAGGAAAAGACATCAATATTGGTGACGAGATTGTAGATTCTCTTAAGAAAAATAAAAATCTTGGGTGGAAATTTGTAGACGAAAAACAAGCAATTTACGGAGTTGAGCGCGGGGATTATTATGCAAGTATTACAATTCCAAAAGATTTCTCTGAAAAGATTGCAACTGTTCTGGATGAAAATCCACAGAAACCAGAACTGGATTACTATGTAAATGAAAAAGTAAATGCAATTGCACCAAAAATTACAGCAAAAGGTGCATCAGGTATTACAGAAGAAATTAGTAAAAACTTTGTTAAAACAGCAAATGGTGAGATTTTTAAAGTTTTTAATGATCTTGGAATCGATTTAGAAACAAACTTACCGAGTATTGAGAAGGTAAAGGATCTTGTATTTAAGTTAGAAGCGCAGTTCCCAGAAATGAATACACTGATGGATAAGGCGTTAGATGATGCGACTCGAGCAGAGGATATTGTGAAAGTGGCGCAGAAAGATTTACCTGTTGTAGAGAGTGTCATAAATGATGGACAGGAAGCATTGGCGAATTTAGATAAGTTCTTTGCAAGACAAGATCAAACATTAAAAAATGCTCCAGGGAAGATAAGAAATGATTTAGTAGTAGCACAAGGTGTTATGGATAGAGCAGCGGCGTTTACTGACTTTTTAATGAATCCAGGTGTTGATTTAAGCATCCCTGATTTGTCTGGAATGAATGGCTTGCCTGAATTCCCAGCGAAACCAGATCTTTCTAAGTTGAATAATGATGGGTATAAAAATATAGCGCAAAGTATCAATCAAACGGTAAATAATGTTTTAAGTTCATCGCGTGCAGGAACAGCTTATGGAAAAAGTATTGTAAATGGATTGCAAAATGGTCAGTTTGATCCTGAACAAGCAAAGAAAGATTTAAATGCTGTATCAGATCAATTACAAGCGCGTACAGAAGGTATTTCATATCTTATTAATGTATTTACTGAACTTCAAAAGTCAGCGACGACTGATTTTGGTCAAAGCTTTTTCCAAGGACGTGTGGATCGCTTAACTAAGCTGAAAAGCGGTATGGAAAATGCAAACAACGGTATTAAAGATATTGTAAATGTTATTGGCACAGGACAAGAAGTAAAGAAAGATGTAACAGATGTAGCCAATCAAAAATTAGATGCAGCAAATGGATTAATTGATCAAGCAGAAAAAGATTACAATGAAACATTTGTGGCAGATTATAAAAAAGCAGTTAGTACGGTAGAGCAAGCTAAAGCTGATGCAAATGCAGCATATGATAATGCAAAAGCAGATTACGATAAAGTAAAAAATGGCATTGAAGGTGCAAAGGCAGATTTACAAAAGGCAAAAGAAGACGTACAAAATAGAGGTATTAACGGTTTAGATTCAACAAAGGTAGCTCTAAACAGTTTAAATGGTCAATTCCAAGCTGGAATCGGTTTAATTGATGATATGATTCCTGTTCTAGAAAGTACAAATAAGGTTTTAGCTGATGTAAATAGTGATAAAAACCTTAATAATGGAATTGCGAAATTAAATAAAGCAAAAAGTAGTCTGCAAAAAGGTGTAGAGGCAACAAATAAGGGAATTACACTTCTTAACAATGGCCAGAAACCTACAAAAGATGTAATTGAAAGTATTAATAACGCTGCGAAGGGCGGGTCAGCTCAATTAACAGATGTATTATCGACGTATGATTCAGAAATTGTACCTAATTTCAATACAGCAATTGCTCGTACAAAAGAGATGTCGAAAAATACAACTCAAATTTTAAATGATGCAGACAAAAAGCTTCCAGATGTTAAAAAGTTACTAGAAGATTCATCAAAAGGCTTAGTAGACGGTAAAAAGAAATTAGCAGACATTAAAGCTGAAATGCCGGAAACTGAGAAAAAGATTAAAGAATTAGCAGATAAAATTCGTGATTTTGAATCTGAAGAGGATTTAAAAGACATCATACGCTTATTGAAAAATGATGTTGAAAAGCAAAGTGATTATTTCGCGAATCCAGTAAACTTAAAAGAGAATAAATTATTTGCGATGCCGAACTACGGTTCAGCAATGTCACCATTCTATACAGTGCTTGCATTATGGGTAGGCGCATTATTAATGGTTTCATTATTAACAGTAGAAGTACACGAAGAGGGCGCGAATTATAAGAGCCATGAAATTTACTTCGGACGTTTATTAACATTCTTAACGATAGGTCTTTCACAAGCGTTTATCGTATCGATGGGGGATATATTCTTACTCGGTACGTACGTAGTCGATAAGTTCTGGTTTGTATTATTTAGTTTATTTATTGGTGGAGTCTTCGTTTGTATCGTATACTCACTCGTTTCTATTTTCGGAAACGTTGGGAAATCGATGGCGATCATTTTACTTGTACTGCAAGTAGCAGGGTCGGGGGGAACATTCCCAATTCAAATGACACCAGCGTTCTTCCAAGCAATTTATCCATTCTTACCGTTCACATACGCAATTAGTGCAATTCGTGAAACAGTAGGTGGAATGCTTTGGGATATCGTAACGCGAGATTTACTTGTGTTAAGTGCTTTCGTAGTAGTTATGATTGTTGCTGCGTTATTACTGAAAACACCAATTAACAAGTCGAGTGAAAAATTCGTTGAGAACGCCAAAGGAAGTAAAATCATTCACTAAAATAAAAGGTTCCTACCGATAGAGGTAGGAACCTTTTTGTTTAATCAAATTTTAATTTCTTTAATGCCTCTGCGAATGGATTGTTTAATGGTTCTTCTTCTTTGTTCTGTTGTTTCATATATTTTTGAACGTCGCGCTTATCAGCTTTATTTCCAGATTCTTTTTTACGTCTTTCTTGGAATGTGGAAAGTTTTTCACGATAGCCACATTTACATGCAAAGATTTGTCCTGCACCTTCACCACGTAATTCTAACTTCTTCTTACATTGCGGACAGCGAGCGTTTGTTGTACGAGATACATTTTTACGATGGCCACATTCACGATCTTGGCAAACGAGCATCTTTCCTTTTTTGCCGTTTACTTCTAGCATTGGTTTACCACAGTCTGGACAAGACTTTGTTGAAATGTTGTCATGTTTATATTTTTTATCACTCGATTTAATTTCAGATACAATTTCTTTCGTATAGTTCTTCATTTCTGAAATGAACACTTCTTTTTTCAGTTTACCTTTTGCGATAGCCTCTAGTTTTTGTTCCCACTCACCAGTTAGTGTAGGTGATTTTAACTCTTCTGGTACTAAATCAAGTAACTGACGGCCTTTTGAAGTAATGTGAATATCTTTACCGCGTTTTTCAATTAAGAATGAATTGAATAGCTTGTCGATAATATCAGCACGCGTTGCTACAGTACCTAATCCACCAGTTGATTTTAACGTATCAGCAAGTTGTTTATTTTGCGTATCCATATATTTTGTAGGATTCTCCATTGCTGAAAGTAAAGTCGCCTCGTTAAAACGTGCAGGTGCTTTCGTTTGACCTGATGTTTGCATAATTAGTTTTACAGTTAATGTATCGCCTTTTTCGATGCGAGGTAAAAGTTGCTCTTTTACGTCATCCATTACATCATCATCTTCAAAGCGATTTTCATATACTTCTTTCCAGCCGGCATGCAGAACAGTTTTTCCGCGTGCAATAAACGTTTCATTGCCAACTTTTGTACGTAACGTTAGTTGTTCGTATTCGAATGCTGGGAATAAGACAGCTAAGAAACGTTTTACAACTAAATCATAAATTTTACGTTCTTTATCTGTGAAGGCTGAGAAGTTAACGTATCCTTCTGTCGGAATAATTGCGTGATGATCACTTACTTTACTATCATCAACAAATGACTTATTAGCCTTGATAGGTCTTTGTAATACTTTATGTGCTAAAGGACGGTACTCTCCAACTCCGCACGCCTTTAGACGTTCTGGAAGTGTTCCAACGATATCAGATGAAATATAGCGTGAATCTGTACGAGGGTACGTTAGCACTTTATGTTGCTCATACAATTTCTGCATAATATTTAATGTTTCTTTTGCAGAGTAACCGAACTTTTTATTTGCATCACGTTGTAATTCAGTTAAATCGTAAAGACCAGGAGAGAAGGACTTCTTCTGTTTTTTATCAATTTCCACAACAGTAGCATTATGCTTATCTAAACCTCTTACAATGCCATCAATTTTTTCTTTATTAAAACTGCGGCTATTACCGTTAGCATCTTGCCAAGTTAGTTTTAACTTATCGGCTGTTTGAGCTTCGATGCTGTAGTAAGTTTGAGCTTTGAAGTTCTTTATTTCATCTTCACGATTAGCGATCATAGCGACAGTAGGTGTTTGTACACGGCCACAATTCAGCTGGGCATTAAAGCGAGTCGTTAAAGCGCGAGTTGCGTTAAGACCGATATACCAGTCAGCTTCTGAACGTGCAACTGCTGAAGCGTATAAATTGTCATATGCTTTCCCTGGTTTTAAATTAGAGAAACCATCTTTAATCGCTTTATCAGTAACAGATGAAATCCATAGACGTTTGATCGGTTTGTTAACTCGAACTTTATCAATAATCCAGCGAGCGACTAATTCTCCTTCACGTCCAGCGTCTGTCGCTACAATAATTTCAGTTACATCTTTTCTAAGTAGCTGACTTTTTACAGCATTAAATTGTTTCCCTGTTTGTTTAATAACAGTTAATTTCAAACGCTCAGGCAGCATCGGTAAATCTTCTAAATTCCACTTTTTATATTTCACATCATAGCTTTCTGGATCTGCTAATGTAACAAGGTGACCTAAAGCCCAAGTTACAATATATTTACTACCTTCAAGGTAGCCGTTTCCTTTTTTATCGCACTTAAGTACACGCGCAATATCTCGTGCAACGGAAGGTTTTTCAGCGATTACAACGCTTTTTGCCATATTAAAAACATCCTTTCAAATTTCCATACGTTAACTATAGCATACATCTTCTTGAGATTCAGTTTCGCTCCAGATTTGAACGTTTTTTAGTGGAATGAACAAAGTCCCCGCTGATTAAAGTTTCACTTTATTATGCTTATTGTTATATCGGTTGCTTCCATATTAAATAGAAAAGTAAAGAACTTGTTATTTTAGTAGAATAAGAGTAGACTTTGAAGTAGCAGAATAATAAGCACATGGGAGTTTGTGGATGCGAACTGAGAGTATGACTAATCCGTCATTGACCATTTGAACCTGTTGGATAATGCCAGCGTAGGGAGAGTGTAAAAGCACATGTTCAGGCACTTTGCGTACGCGCAAAGTGCTTTTTTGTGTATCTCCCATCACTATAGTTAGGAGATGAAAAGGATGAATATGAAAGAAATTAGTAAAGTAGTGGATTTGGTGAGAGAGTCTAATCCGCTCGTTCATAATATTACAAATGTTGTTGTAACAAATTTTACAGCTAACGGCTTGTTAGCGTTAGGAGCATCACCTGTAATGGCGTATGCAAAAGAAGAAGTAGCAGAAATGGCTAGCATTGCTGGAGCGTTAGTATTAAATATGGGGACACTTCGCCCTGAAGAAGTAGAAGCGATGTTACTTGCGGGTAAATCAGCAAATGTGAACAATGTACCAGTACTGTTTGATCCAGTTGGTGCAGGAGCAACATCGTATCGAACAGAAGTTGCGAGGTATATTCCGGCTGAAATCGAGTTAGCAATTATTCGCGGGAACGCAGCTGAAATAGCGAACGTTATTAATGAGAGCTGGGAAATTAAAGGGGTAGACGCCGGTGCTGGAAATGGCAATGTTGTAAGTATTGCAAGGCAGGCAGCGGATGAATTAAATACAGTAGCGGTGATTACTGGAAAAGAAGATGTTGTTACTGATGGAGAACGAACGGTTCTTATTCGAAATGGTCACTCTATTTTAACGAAGGTTACGGGAACTGGTTGTTTACTAACTTCTGTAATAGGAGCATTTGTAGCAGTAGAAAAGGATTATGTAAAGGCAGCAGTAGCGGCATTAACGTTTTATGGTGTAGCTGCGGAACTGGCAGCTGCTAAGACAGTGGAGCAGGGACCTGGTAGTTTCCAAATTGAATTTTTAAATCAGTTAGCGAATACTACTGCAGGTGATATTGAGAAGTACGGGAAGATTGAGATTATATAGTAAGGAGGGGAACTAGATGTCGCGTATTACAAAGACTGAAATGTCTAGATTATTATTAGTATACTTTATTATGGGAAGTAACAATTGTACGAAGGAGCCACTACAAGTGTTGAGAGATGCACTGGAAGGCGGTATAACAATTTTTCAATTCCGTGAAAAGGGGGAAGGCGCTTTAACGGGAGAGGAGCGTATTTGTTTCGCAAAAGAACTACAAGCAATTTGTAAGGAGTACGGTGTCCCATTCATTGTAAATGATGATGTGGAACTAGCTATCGAGTTAGATGCAGATGGTGTGCATGTTGGACAAGATGATGAAGGAATTACTTCTGTTCGTGAAAAAATGGGAGATAAAATTGTTGGTGTATCTACACATACAATTGAAGAAGCACACTGGGCAATTGAAAACGGAGCTGATTATTTAGGTGTTGGCCCTATTTTCCCAACGAGTACGAAAAAAGATACGAAAGCTGTGCAAGGAACGAAAGGTTTAGCTCATTTTAGAGAACAAGGAATTACAATACCGATCGTTGGCATTGGCGGCATTACAATTGAAAATACAGCTTCAGTTATAGAAGCAGGTGCGGACGGCGTTTCCGTTATTTCTGCGATTAGTTTAGCAGAATCTGCGTATGAAAGTACGAAGAAATTAGTAGAGGAAGTAAGTAGGAGTTTGTAGAAAAAAGCTATGTAGTATTAAAATGCTACATAGCTTTTTTGGTATTAATCATTAGAAATAGGGGGGATTATTTGAAACGGGGAAGATTTGTAGAGTTGCAAAATGAATTGTTTCGTCTATTTGAAAAAGGGGAATTTGATGCGATTTATAGATGTATAGATGAAGCGGAAAGAGAATTTCCTGAAAGAATAGATAAAACGAGTTTTTGGAAAGCTTGTGCATAATGGAAGAATGGACAGTTAAAAATATTTAAACAAACGTTTGATTAAAAAAGCACAAACCCTTTAAAAATGTAGGTTTGTGCTTTTTCTTTAAAACATAATTGATATTAAGAGCATTCCAATGCCGATAGAAGTGAATGTTGCGATTAGGCCTGGAATCATAAAGCTATGATTTAAAACATATTTACCAATGCCAGTTGTACCAGTGCGATCAAAGTTAATGGCAGCAACGATTGTTCCATAGTTTGGAATGAAGAAATATCCATTTACTGCAGGGAACATCGCGATTAGTAGTGCTGGTGGAATACCGAGTGATAATCCAAGAGGCATTAAAGCACGTACTGTTGCGGCTTGGCTATATAGTAAAATAGATAGAATGAATAATGCGATGGCAAATAGCCATGGTGCACTTGTTACTAGGTGTTGAATTGATCCTTGAATCATATTTAAGTTTCCGTTAAAGAAAGTATCTCCCATCCAAGCGATACCGAAAATAGCAACAACTGCTGTTGCTCCCGCTTTAAAGACGTTACCTGACACGATGCTTTCTACATTTGGTTTACAGAAAATAATAATAAGAGCTGCGATCGTTAACATAACCATTTCAATTGTGTTTGGCATGGAAAGACGAACTAACTTCCCGTCAACCATCCATCCTGGACGAAGTGCTTCAAACGAACCGAGAAGTACAACAAGAAAAGTTGCTACTAAGAAAAGGATAACGGATAGTTTAGCGCCTTTTACACCAACAAATTCCTTCTTCTCTTCAATCTTAGGAATCATTCCTTCTTTTAATCGTTTTAAGTATTCAGGGTCTTCATTTAAGTCTTTCCCCATTTTACTAGCAACAAATGCAGCTACCATACAAGCGATGAAAGTAGAAGGGATACTTACTTTTAAAATATCTAATAAAGTGATTTTATAGTCAGCTAACATTGCTAAAAGTGCAACTGTTGCAGCTGATATAGGACTAGCTGTAATTGCTTGTTGGGAAGCGATTACGGCAATTGACATTGGTCGTTCCGGTCTAATCCCAGATTCGCGAGAAACTTCTGCGATAACAGGGAGTACAGAATAAGCAACATGACCAGTTCCTGCGCAGAGTGTAAATAAATAAGTAACAATTGGAGCAAAGAATGTAATACGCTTTGGATTTTTTCGTAATGCTTTCTCAGCCAGATGGACAAGGTAGTCCATTCCTCCAGCGGCTTGAAGTGCACCGGCGGCTGTAATTACTGCTAAAATCATAAGCATTACATCAATAGGAGGAGCTGTAGGTTGTAAATGGAAGACGAAAACAAGTATTGCCATACCGACGCCACCCATTACTCCTAAACCAACTCCGCCTAGGCGTGCGCCAATAAAGATGCAGAGTAGTAACGTAAGAAATTGTAGCCAAAACATGATAAACTACCTCCGAAATTCGTTAGTTAAGATATATTTGAATAATTTAATTTGAACGAAAATTAAAATAAATACTCAAAATAATCCTTGTGTTTCATACATTTTTTATTATATAACACAAGAAATGTAACATTCACGTACTTTGTTAAATTATTTCGAAAAAATAATACATTGAAACTTTATATTTACATCTATAAATAGGTAGACATTTTAATTTTTATGTTGTAACCTTTGATAGAGAATAATTTAATTCTCATAGAACTCCCATATCGTTCAACTCGTTCAGCGAGAAAAGCAAACTGATGGAAACATTAGGACGCAAAACTACAGGAGCTAAGGCCGAAAGGCTATGCTAGCCAGTTACCGGACGGATAGGGTTGGTCTTGACCAATGCTCTTTTCATTGGTCTTTTTTTTATTTGTAAACAAATGAGAACCTTTATCGATTGTTAATGAGGTTTATATTTTAATAGTCTTAATTTATCCGACTTTAATGGGCAGTAAGACCCCCACCTCAAAATGCAGCGAAAGCAAAGAATTTAGGTGGGGGATCAACTGCCCATAAAAGTCCGATTGGTTCAACTAATAATCAGTGGGGGATGAAGAAAATCCCTACTGATTAAAGTTTCACTTTATATTACGTTAATTAAGAAAGGTGATGTTAATGGAAAGATATTGGCACAAGCTATCATTTCTTCAAAAAAATGTATTGTTAACTGTGCTAGTTATTTTGACGCTTGTTGGTACTATGGGAGCGTTAAGTTTTAACATGTTTCAAAATAGCATGATGTCTATATTTGAAAGACATTCTTTTGAAACAGGAGATACGGTATTACATAAATTAGACGTGGAAATATTAAGAGATGTTGCAAAAGACCCAACGGCAGAAAGAGAAAAGAGAGAGAAATTAACAGAGAAATTAGATGAATCAACGGAAGAATTGAACAGTGTTGGACAAACATATATTGTTGGAGCGAAAAAAAATGAAAAAGGTGAGCTGCAAATCATTGATTTGTCTACAGGTTTAGCAAATGTTGTTGAAGTAAGGCCGGGAGAATATTATAAACAACCAGATCTTTGGATGGAAGCATATGATAAAGTAATGAGCACAAAAAAAGCAAACATGACAGTAGTATATGAAGACGCATTAGGAACATGGGTAACGATATTAGAGCCAATTAAAGATAGAGAAGGTAACATTGTGGCACTTGTTGCAGCTGATGTAGATGCCTCTATTGTTCCTAGTACAAAGGAAAAGTTCATTATACAAGGTTTAATGTTTATTTGTATTTCTGTTTTAATTGCAACTGTTATTCAATTCTTAATTGTACGTAACGCACTTGCTCCATTACGGGATTTACGTGAAGGATTGCGCAGAGTCGGTGAAGGTGATTTGAGTATTAAATTAGAGGAAAGACCAGATGATATTGGTATTATTAATTCGTATTTTAATAATACAATCGAGAAGTTTAAAGGAATTATAGATAAAGTGAAGCAGACAGCAGAACAGGTTTCCTCATCTTCACAAGAATTGTCAGTGAGTACGAAAGAGAATAGCATGGCAGTCCAGGGAATCGTAAGTTCTATAGTTGAGTTAAGAGCTGGCGTTCAATTACAAGAAACGTCAGTACCAAAGTATTTAGATATTATATATGAAATGGAAGGTAGGATGGAAGAGATAACGAATACTGCAAAACAAATAGCGAAAGAGTCTGAAGGTACAAACCATCATTCAGTAAAAGGAAATGGTATTATTGAGCAGACGATTAATCAAATGAACATCATACAAAATGCAGTACAAGATTTATCTTCTATTATTTATTATTTGGAAAAAAAATCAAAAGAAATTAGTGGCATTGTAACAGTAATTACCGGTATTTCAGATCAAACGAATTCGCTAGCTCTAGATGTTACTACTATTGAAGCTTCATGTGCTGAGGAAACTGGTGAGAGATTTGTCGTTGTTGCGGATGAAGTACGTAAATTAGCAGAGCAGACGGAAGCATCAGCAAAAGATATAGCAAAATTAATAGGGGAAACACGAGTTGGTACGGAAGATGCTGTTGTTTCAATTCAAAATGCTTTAAAAGAAGTAGAATCTGGAATGAAACTTGTTGAAAGTAGTGGTGCTTTCTTTGGTGAAATTTCAAAATCAGCACAATCTGTTACAAATCAAGTTAGAGTTGTTTCTAGCAATTCAAGTGATATATTGCAAAATAGCCAAAATATTGTTCGGGTTGTAAATGAACTATCACTTATCGCAAATACGTATGCAAATAGTAGTAATAATATTGAAGAAAGTATGAAAGAACAGGAAATGTCTGTACAAGATATTGCGGAATTAGCAAGTTCTTTAAGCTGGCTTTCACAAGAGTTACAAGAGTTAATTGGTGAATTTAAAAGTTAAATGAAATGATTATACGTACTTTTGTTTGTTCAATAAAATAAATCATGCTACAATGAAAACGAATTAAGGACCGGGGAGCCAATTGGCTGAGAGGATGTAAACAAACATCGACCCTCAACCTGATCTGGATAATGCCAGCGTAGGGAGTTACTTAAAGTGATGTAGCATATGTTATTCTATAATAACTTGCATACAAGGCTTTCCTACGCAGTAGGAAAGCCTTTTCTTTTTTTAATATTTCATTTTATAAGGGGGATTTTACTATGTCACAACAAGTTACAATTTCATTTTCAGTAGTACCACAAGCGAAGAACAAAGATGTGTATTCTGTTGTTGATAAAGCAATTGAGGTTGTACAACAATCGGGAGTTCGTTATGAAGTAGGGGCAATGGAAACAACGCTGGAAGGAGAATTAGATGTACTTCTTGACGTCATTAAACGTGCACAACAAGCGTGTGTGGATGCTGGAGCAGAAGAAGTAATTACTTCTATTAAAATCCACTATCGTCCAAGCACTGGTGTAACGATAGATGAAAAAGTTTGGAAGTACCGTGATGAATATGCAAAACCAGAAGCAATCTAAAATAATTACAACAATTTGGCTTATCCTTCTCATCGCGATATGGGAAGGATCTGTTTCATTATTTAAAATTGAACCGTGGATTTTACCGAAGCCTTCTGCCATTGTTCAAGAGTTAATAGGAATGAAAGATTTACTATTACCGAATACGATGCAAACGTTGCAAGAGGTTATAATTGGACTGTTCTTTGCGATTTTAATTGGGACAAGTATTGCAATTATTATGGACGTTATTCCTTTATTTCGTATTTTAATAAATCCATTGCTTGTTATTTCGCAAACGATTCCAATCGTTGTACTTGCACCGTTATTTATTATTTGGTTTGGATATGGAATGTTACCGAAAGTAATGGTAGTCATACTCGTTTGTTTCTTCCCGATTGCGCTTAGCATTTTAGAAGGTTTTCAAACAGTAGATAAAAATATGTTGAAGTTGTTGCAAACGATGAAGGCAACGAAATGGCAAGTTTACCAGAAAGTAAAGTTTCCAGCAGTACTTCCATACTTTTTCTCAGGGTTAAAAATTGCAGTTACATATAGCGTAATGGGAGCGATTATTGGAGAATGGCTCGGTGCCAGTGAAGGATTAGGAGTTATGCTTACGAGGGCTACGAAATCCTTTTTAACAGCCCGAGTATTTGGTGTTGCAGCAATTATTGTTATGGTGACATTATGCCTGTATTTTATCGTAGAGTTTATGGCAAGAATAACAGCACCATGGATATATAGAAAGGACGGCAGAAAATGAAAAAAGGTTTAAAAGTTATGTTGGCTGCCTTATTAGCAGTAGGTGTTGTTGGGTGTAACCCAGCGAAGAAAGAAGAAAGTTCGAGTAAGGATCAAAAAGTAAAAGTAGTATTAGATTGGTTTCCAAATACGAATCATACTGGCTTATATGTAGCGCAAGCGAAAGATTATTATAAAAAGCAAGGCTTAGATGTAGAAATTATTCAGCCTGGTGATAATGTGACAGCGGAGCAAATGATAGCTTCAGGAAAAGCTGACTTCGCAATAAGCGCACAAGAAAATGTAACGTTGGCTCGTGTGGAAGGGATTCCTGTTGTATCTGTCGGAGCGATTATTCAGCATAACACTTCAGCTTTTGCATCGCTTAAGAAAGATAACATGACTTCACCGAAAGATTTTGAAGGTAAACGTTACGGAGGCTGGGGAGGACCAGCAGAAGAAGCAACGTTAAAGACAATTATGGAGAAACATCAAGCTGATTTTAATAAAGTTGAAAAAATCATCTTAGGACAAACCGATTTCTTTAAATCAATCGGCCGTGATGCAGACTTTGAATGGATTTATTACGGATGGGATGGAATTGAAGCGAAGCGCCAAGGAAAAGAGTTAAATACGATTATGGTGAAAGACTTAGACCCAGCGCTTGATTTCTATAGTCCTGTTATTATTACGAGTGAAAAACATACGAAACAAGATAAAGACTTTGTGAAAAAGTTTATGAGTGCAACGACAGATGGTTATAATTTTGCAATTAAAGAACCGAAAGAAGCTGCTGATATTTTAATTAAAGCTGTTCCAGACGTGAATAAAGACTTAGTACAAGAAAGTCAAAAGTGGTTAAGTACGAAGTATCAAGATGATGCAAAAGCATGGGGAGTACAGAAGGAAGAAGTTTGGACGAATTACATGAATTTCTTATATGATAACAAAGTTATTAAGAAGAAAATTGATGTGAAAGATGCCTTTACAAATGAGTTCCTTCCAAGCGAAAAATGAGCGGATTACAAATAAAAGATATTGTAAAATCTTTCGATGGAAAGAATGTATTAGCAAATATTAGTGCTTCTATACAAGAAGGAGAGTTTGTTTCCTTTGTAGGACCGAGTGGTTGCGGGAAAAGCACATTATTAAATATGATTGCAAATGTTGAAAATCCAACAAGCGGGAATGTAACGTATAAGGATAAGCACGTACAAGAGCAAGATGTCGTAAGTTATATGCCGCAACAGGATTTATTACTACCGTGGCGATCAGCTTTACAAAATATCGTTCTTCCGTTAGAAATTGAAGGGAAGCCGAAAAAACAAAGGCTGACAGAAGGAATGGAAGCATTAAAGCAGTTTGAACTAGATGAATATGCAGACCATTATCCAGATGAATTGTCAGGTGGTATGCGCCAAAGGATTAGTTTTCTGCGCACATATTTATGTGAAAAGCCAATTATGCTACTTGATGAACCTTTTGGAAAATTAGACGCTTTTACAAAAATGGAAGTACATAGCTGGCTTTTAAACTCTTGGCATCAAGAGAAGCAAACAATCGTTATGGTTACACATGACTTGGATGAAGCTATCTTACTTTCGGATCGCGTATTTATTTTATCTCAAAGGCCAGCATCAATAGTTGGCGAGGTACAAGTGAAATTACCTAGGCCGAGAACGATGGATATGTTAACATCACTTGAGTTAAAGAAGGATAAGGAAGAAATTCTGAGAGTATTAGCCCCGTATATGAAAAAATAGAAAAAGTCTTTTAACAGTTTTTGGTATAATTGCTGTTAAGAGGCTTTTTTGTATAGGGGGGAAAAAGATGAAATCTATAGAGCAAATAGTTGATTCGTTAACAGCTGATAATCTTGAGGAAGGAAAGTCCTTATTAAAAAATCAAATTTTATTAATGAAGTATGGTATGGAACATCACGAATTAAAAGAAGAAGAAATGACAGAAATTTCAAAGTGGGTTCAAGGCCGAAATCAATTGAGAGAAGAAGTTCCGGAATTACGTGATTTACATTTAATTAAAAAGTTTCAGTCGCTATTAGATGAATTTATTCATTCTATAATTTCAAATGGTTATGTAGAAGACGCGGTAGAAATTTTAGAGAGTGTATTAAAAAGTATGGGAGCAGTCGCTCATATTGTAAAAATTATGTTTGTTGGCAAAAGAAAAGTTAATAGAAATTCTTTAGAAATGGTAGAAGAGTTAAAACTAGAGTGCTACAACTTAATGGAACAGCGTGCTGCTGTCGGTTTACATGCTCAAATCTTTCACGTTTTAGGTTTCGTTCATTCGATTCAGTTTGATTTAGAAGAAAGTTCACAGGAACATGGACGGTCTGTAATAGGCTTTTTAACAGATTTTAAAACGAATGAATTGAAATCGGTGCAACAATTTCAAACGGAAGACCATATCCCAGAAGTGAAAAATATGGTGAGTAAAGAGTATGGGGTAGAATTACAAAGAAGAATTTATATGTGGAAATCGTTAATGCTTATCTTTACAAGTCCATATGCATTAGAAAAGATGTATAAGGAAATTTATGCGGAAAATGAAAAAGTGGAGAAGGAACAAAAGAAAAAATAGAGAATAGAATATAACAGAGTAGTTTATACTCTTAATATAACAAATGTTAAAGGAGTGAAAGGATATAATGACTTTATCAACTGTTCTTCAAATGGTTTTAGCTTGATACGGGAGAAGTCTGCCCATTTTTAACGATTAAGCTAAATTGAAGACAGCAGGTAAAGAACCTTAATCCTTTTTTACGATAATATGTAATGGGTAAGGTGTATTCACCTTACCCATTTTTTATATGCACAATTAAATAAGGCTTTATACTGTTGCGCTCTCTATTTAGCTTATGAACGATAAGTAAAGGAGAGAAAAAAATGAGTATATTAACAGTAGAAAATTTAAGTCATTCGTATGGTGAGAAGACCATTTTATATAATGCGTGTTTTCGACTATTAAAGGGTGAGCATGTTGGATTAGTAGGGGAAAATGGAATTGGAAAATCAACATTGTTAAAGATTTTAACAGGAGAGCCTATACATGATAATGGGAACATTGAATGGTTTCCACATGTAAAGGTAGGTTTTTTACAGCAGCATATGGATTTACAAGAGGGAATCACAATTGAAGGATATTTACAAAGTGCATTTTCGGATTTGTATGAGATCGAACACGAAATGTTAAAAATTGCAGAAGAAATGGATGGAGCAGAAGAAATAGAAAAACTGTTAGTAAGATATGGAGAATTACAAACTATATTGGAAAGCTCTAATTTCTATCACATTCATACAGAAATTGAAGAAATAGCAGTCGGTTTAGGGTTATTTGAAATAGGGCTTAAAAAGGATGTTTCAAAATTAAGTGGAGGACAGCGAACAAAGTTATTACTTGGGAAACTCCTTTTAGAAAAAGCTGATGTTTTATTGCTAGATGAGCCAACAAACTATTTAGATACAGCTCATATAGAATGGTTGCAATCGTATTTGAGACTGTATGAAAAAGCTTTTGTGATCATTTCGCATGATGAACTATTTTTGAACAGTATTACAAATATTATTTATCATCTAGAAGGAGGGAAAGTAAAGCGATACGTAGGAAATTATGAAAAGTTTGTACAAAGTTATCAAGTGCAAAAGAAACAATTACAATCGGCGTATGCGAAACAACAAAAAGAAATTTCTCAGTTAGAAACATTTATTCAAAAAAATAAAATTCGAAAAGCGAAACAGGCTAAAAGTCGAGAGAAAGTATTGGAGAAAATGCAAAGGGTTGAAAAGGTTACTCATGTAACTCGGTCCCGTTTTGATTTCAATGTTTATGAGGAGCCAGTAAGTCGTATATTGCAAGCTGAGAAACTAAGGATAGGTTATAGTAATCCGTTATGTCCAGAGTTGAATTTACAAGTAAAAAAAGGCGAAAAGATAGCGGTTATTGGTCATAATGGAATTGGAAAAACGACGATGTTAAAAACGTTATTAGGTCAAATAAAGCCGCTAAGTGGTTCAATTTCTGTTGGCGAGCGAGTAAATCCTGCCTATTTTGCACAGGAAGAGTTTGCTTCAGAAACAACACCATTAGAGAAAGTTTGGGCAGAACGACCAGATATGACAAGGAAAGAAGTACGCCAAGCATTAGCAAAGTGTGGATTGAAAGAAGAACACGTATTAAAACCTATCCGTTTATTAAGCGGCGGGGAACAAACGAAAGTACGTTTATGCGAACTTATCGTAACGAAAAGCAATGTTTTAATTTTAGATGAACCAACTAATCATTTGGATATAGAAACAAAGAAGGCGTTACAGGAAGCGTTACAACAATATAAAGGAACAGTTTTACTTGTCTCACATGAGCCTTCTTTCTATGAAGCATGGATAACAAAAGTATGGAATATAGAAGAATGGAACGCTGAACAATAGGAATAAAGAAAAGGCATTAGCTTGTATAAGCTAATGCCTTTTCTTTGTGATTAACATGATTTTCGAGAACTCTTACATGAGAATTGTATGAAGAAGCACTCTTATGGTGCGCTTATAAGCGTGCTTTTTCTTTTGTTATATTTATAATATTAGATGCCTTTCCCTAATAGGCGACTATCTTTCTTTATATATATAGATAGTTTGAAATGGAATAAAAATAATTCCTATATGTAAAGGATAATGTGATTAGTATAGGAAGACAATAGAACTTAAAGGAAATTCATGTAAAATTCAGATGAACTTCACACTAACTTCATATTATAAACTAAATATGAATATAATAGGTTATTATAATTTTCATTTGTGATTTTTCATAAAATTAAAAGTTTGAATTTAGGATAGAGTACTCAAACCTAAATTCAAACTTTAATGAAATAATTAATGGAAGTTACGTTTAGTTTTCACTAATGGATGCATTTACAAGTTCAGCAGGATTGCCTGTTCCTGCCCCTCCGATTGTAACCGATCCTCCAGGAGGAATCTCACCATTCCATCCTGCATTCGTAATTACGTAATGATTATTTATTTTACTATTAATCTTAGAATCCCAAACTTGTGTTAAATTGCCGTTGTAATCAAATTCTAATTTCCAATTTTTAATAGGGGTCGTTCCACTATTTTTAATTACAATTGAGAAGTTGTAACCACTTCCCCAATTTGAAGTGACTGAAAAGGTAGCAGTCCCATTTCCATCAGGAGGTGTTGTGTTCGTATCATCTGTTTTTACAAGAATGGAAGTAGGCTGTGACTTATTCCCAGCAGCATCTTTTGCTATTATTGAAAATGTGTATTCTGTATTAGATTTTAAGTTTTTAATTGTAATGCTATTTGTAGTTGTACTCCATTTCTCTTCTCCGGCAGTAATTTCATATTCCGTAACTCCTACGTTATCAGTAGATGCAGTCCAGTTTAATTGAACAGAGTTTGAGTTTTTATTTGTAACAGCAATGTTTTTTACGTGTGTGGGTGATTCAGTATCTTTTTGAGTAATAGGTCCATCAAGTAACTCTTTTACTAGCGTATCAAGTAATTTAGGTCCACTACAACTATATTTTGGACTTGTACGGCAATCCCCACTTAGTTCCCAAAACATTGCGCCACTTAAACCTTTTGTTTTTATATAGTCTGTTTTATATTTCATAGATTCGCTGTCATCATAGCTAATAAACGTGCCCGTAGTCGCATTATATAAATAAGGTACTTTTGCTACATCGTTCCAATAGCGAACAAAACCATTTTTATTAACATAATTAGCTGCTAAATCACCATAATCGTATACACCTGTGTCACCGGTAGAATAATCATCCCAAGTTCCTTTAGAAGCGAGTTTTCCATCACTACCTGGCTTACAAGGTTGGTATTGGCCGTTATTTTCTTTTCCGCAACTTTTCCATCCACGTCCGTAAAAAGGTACACCTAATACGAGTTTATCAGCTGGAACCCCTTCATTTGTGTAAATGTCTATCGCACCATCTACATAAAATTTCGTATCCGCTGCTGGGTCATTTGGGTCTTTGTATAGAGCTGCATTATGGTTAGAAGTAGCTTCCCATCCACCGTGGAAATCATATGTCATAATATTAATCCAATCCAGTATTTGAGAGATTTTCTTTAGCTCTGTATGATCCGCATAACGTTGGCTTGCACCTGACGCGATTGTTAGTAAATATTGTTTCCCATCTTCTGCACCAGCTTTTGTTAATGCATTTCGAACATCTTGAAGGAGTAGGGTGAAGTTTTGCTTATCTTCAGGACGATAACTACCGCCAGGAATCGTTTCAACACCCGGGTATTCCCAATCTAAATCAACACCGTCAAATCCATATTCGCGAAGAAAAGCTACTGTAGATTCAGCGAATACTTTTCTTGTTTTTTCATCGGCAGCCATGTCAGAAAAGCGGTTAGACCAAGTCCAGCCACCAACGGAAATAATTGTTTTTAAGTGAGGATACTTAGCTTTTAATCGTTTCAGTTCTCCAAAATTTCCACAGCGGGCGTATTTATCACAATCTTCCCAAGTTGTACCTGATCCCGGATAAGATTTTGTGACATCAGCCCATGGTTCACCGAGTACGAGAGTACCATTAGGAATCTCTTTATTTTGCAGTGGTACACCAGATTCTTTACAGTTCCACGTTTGTTTATTTGGATTATCGGGGTGAGTAGAAGGGTTTCCATGTTTTCCATTCCAGCAAATATCAGCGAAAGCATAGTTTAAATGAGTTAGCTTTGATGCATCAATGTCTGCAACTTGATAATTACGTCCGTAAATGCCCCACGAAGGAAAATACCCAACAATTTTTTGACCTTGCTTTGGTGAATCTGCTAATGCGAAATTTGGAGTAATAAAGTTTGTGAGAAAAAGAGGTAAGAAGAGTAGTAGGGATAGTAATAGCAGCGTGAATTTTTTTGATTTCATAGTCATTTCTCCTTTCAAAATAAAAGATATATTTAAAGGCATGCGCCAATAAACCAAAATGAATCTAGACTTATGAAACTTTAATCAGTGGGGGCTTCATCCCCCACTGATTATTAGCCCTCACCAATCGGACTTTAATGGAAAGCCCGATCCCCACCTTACTTCTTTGCTTTCGCTAAATTTTGAAGTTGGGGTCTTACTGCCCATTAAAGCGGGATAAAAATGATCAGACATCACGAAGTCTATACAAGGGAGCTGGGGTGATTAAATCGTAGCAAATGTAAGATTTGGTGTAAACGCTTTATTGGATTCGAAAAGACTTTCTCAATATGAAATGGCTCTAATACAGATTACAAATGAGAATAAAATATTGATTAGGGAGGAAAGGGCTTCTTGGAATTAAATTTGAGAAAAAATTGTATGAAGTCAATTTGTAATAGCGTAGCAAGATGAGAAAATATCATGTAAAATAATAGTAAAAATATGTAAAGGAGCGAATGGTGTGGATGTCTTTTTGAACATTGCTGAAGAAAAAATTCGACAAGCAATACGGAATGGAGACCTTGATCATATTCCGGGAAAAGGAAAACCACTACAATTAGAAGACCTTTCAATGGTACCTCCAGAACTTAGAATGAGTTATAAAATCTTAAAAAATGCGGGCATGATTCCACCAGAAATGGAACTACAAAAAGATATATTAAAAATAGAAGACTTAATTGCGTGCTGTTATGATGAAGCAGAGAGAAAAAAATTACAAGAAGAGTTAACAGCAAAAACGCTGCGTTTTCAGCAGGTAATGGAAAAGAGGAAAATGAAAGATAGTTCAGCTTTTCGTATGTACCAAGGTAAAGTATTTCGTAAATTACGCTAAGAGGGATAAGATGAATACATTTGAAACGATAGAAGAATTAGAGACATATATTGAAGAACAACAATTAGTACTTCTGTTTATTAAAACAGAAAATTGTGGTGTTTGTGATGTTATGTTAAGAAAAGTAAATGGTGTATTAGAGAATTATGATTACGTAGAGAAAGTAGAAATATTACTACAAGACATGCAAGAAATTGCAGGGCGATATGGAGTATTTACAGGGCCAACAGTTTTATTATTTTATAATGGAAAAGAGATCCTTCGTGAATCTCGCTTTATTTCACTTGAAAATCTAGAGAGAACTATTCAATTATTCGAAGATTAAGGGAGGTTTTTATATGGAATTCATTATTTTCATACTATTATTTGTTGTAGTTGGAATAATTATAACGGCAGTTCGATCAAACAAAAAGAAGGTAAATCTTACGAAACAAAACAACATTCATAATTCATCTAACAACTCATCACCATTATTTTTCTTTGCTGGATCTGATAATGATAGCTCGCATGGAGGTTCACATGATTGCGGAGGATCTTTTGGCGGAGATAGCGGAGGCAGCTGCGATGGCGGCGGAGGTGGCGGTGATTGATGAAAATGCGCCTTATAAAGGCGTATTTCTTTTTAAACAAACGTTTGATTAGTTGGCTTACATATGCATAAAAACAGTTAAACAAACGTTTGATTAATATTTTTAACGTACTAAGGGGAATAGAAATGAAAAGGGAACCGAAAGTGAAAAACAAGGGGAAAGTAATGTTATTTTTATTAGCTGCGGGAGGCGTATTTCTTGTTAAATTAGGATTTAAAATTGGAATCATACATATGATTCGAACGTGGTTTGAAAGTACATTTTCTTAAATAAAAAATATAGCCTCTTGTAATAGAGGTTTTTAATTTGTTATTATTAGACTGAACGGTCGGTTTAAAGAGGTGTAAATATGAGAAGAAGCGCAGAAGAGATAAAGAAAGAAATTGCATATAAAGCAGAAAGTCTGTTTTCACAGAAGGGCTATGCAGCTACATCTATGGAAGAAATTTGTGAAATTACAGAGAGAAGTAAAGGAAGCATTTATTATCACTTTAAAAGTAAAGAAGAATTATTTTTATTTGTAGTAAAACAGCATACGTATGATTGGCTTGAAAAATGGAATGAAAAAGAGAAGTTGTATAGTACGAATACTGAAAAACTATATGGTCTCGCGGAATATCATGTAGAGGACATACAGCAACCAATTTCAAATGCAATAGAGGAATTCTCTATGAGCCAAGTTGTAAGTAAAGAGATTTTGGATGAACTATTAGCTTTAACTAGGGAATCATACGTTATGTTTGAGAAACTAATTGAAGCAGGTATACAGTCTGGAGAGTTTCGTGAAGATAATACGCGCGATCTTATGTATATTGTGAATGGATTATTATCAGGGCTTGGGGTACTTTACTACGAGTTAGATTATAAAGAGCTGCAACGTATTTATAAAAAGGCAATAGATGTATTGTTAAAAGGAATGGCAGCTGAATCATAAGTCAGTTGCTTTTCTTACAAAACAAATTAGACCGAACGGTCGGTTTATGAAAGGGGAATGAAAATGAACGCTTTATTTACAAACCGAGCATTTATGCTCGTTATGGCATCTGATATTTTACAACAATTTGCAATTTGGATCAGAAATATGGCTCTTTTGTATTTCATAATGGAGCGAACGAATAATGATCCGGTTTCTGTATCGTTGTTATCGGTTATGGAATATGCACCTATTTTTATTTTCTCGTTTATCGGTGGTGCGCTAGCGGATCGTTGGAATCCAAAAAGAACAATGGTCGCTGGAGATGTATTAAGTGTACTGTCTATTATAGGAATTGTCCTGTTGTTAAAACTGGATTATTGGCAGGCTATATTTTTTGCAACACTCATTTCCGCGATTGTAGGTCAGTTTTCTCAGCCATCATCTTCGCGTATATTTAAGCGCTACGTAAAAGAAGAACAGGTAGCAAATGCGATTGCATTTAACCAAACATTACAGTCATTATTTCTGATTTTTGGACCAGTGGTAGGATCGCTTGTGTATACACAACTTGGTTTATTTACGTCACTATATAGTTTAATCATTCTATTTTTGTTATCTGCTATCGCCCTTTCATTCTTACCAAAATGGGTTGAAAAGGAGCAAGTGGCGAGAGGTTCATTAAAAAATGATATCAAAGAAGGGTGGAAATATGTTTTTCATACGAAAAATTTACGTATGATTACGATCACTTTCACCATTATCGGCTTAGCTGTTGGATTAACAACTCCATTAGAGGTGTTTCTTGTAATAGAACGTCTTGGAATGGAAAAGGAAGCAGTTCAATATTTAGCTGCAGCTGATGGAATAGGTATGTTAATCGGTGGTATTGTTGCTGCAGTTTTCGCTTCAAAAGTGAATCCGAAAAAGATGTTTGTATTCGGTATGAGCATATTAGCGATGTCATTTTTAGTAGAAGGGCTATCTACATCATTTTGGGTTACTAGTTTTATGAGATTTGGAACAGGTATTTGTTTAGCTTGTGTTAATATCGTTGTCGGTACGCTTATGATTCAACTTGTACCAGAAAATATGGTTGGAAGAGTAAATGGGACGATTTTACCACTGTTTATGGGAGCAATGTTAATTGGGACTTCACTAGCTGGAGGATTGAAGGAGCTGACCTCGCTAGTTACCGTATTTTGTATAGCAATGTCACTTATTTTATTAGCAATAGGTCCGGTTTTACGTATGCAAATAAAGAAAGAAGATGTTGTTAATCAAGAGGAAATGACGAATTCATTGGTTTCAAAATAGCTATTGTAAGGGGGCTGAATTGCTCCTTTTTTCATGACGATATTTTGACAATGAAATGTACCGACTATATACTAATGTTGTAAAAACGATTTTACATGTTAGGAGAAAAGATGTGAAAAATCAAATTTATGAATTACGCACTGAAAATAATATTTCACAAGGTGCATTAGCTGATAAGTGTAAAGTTTCAAGACAGACGATAAATGCAATTGAGAATAATAAATATGATCCAAGTTTAGCATTAGCTTTTCGTTTAGCGGAAGTATTAGGAACAACTGTTGATAAACTATTTTTGTATAAGATGTAGCGTCTTTCGTAGCGGGGCGTTATCAATAAAAGATCCTCTTCTTATGTGAAGAGGATCTTTTTCTTATAGTGTTTTCGTTTTTGGACTAGGTGGTGTAACGGATGTATGATTTTCTGGAACTCTAGTTAGTAAGAATCCCCCGATAATGAACAGTACAATAATGCTAAGGACACCAGCGTTTGTTTTTCCTGTTAATTGAGTTGTAACACCGACTAATACTGGACCCATAATCGCGGCAAACTTGCCAAATATATTATAAAATCCGAAGAATTCATTTGCCGATTCTTTAGGTACTAGTTTTGCAAAATAGGAACGACTAAGTGCTTGAATCCCACCCTGAGAAGTGGCAACTAACATTGCTAAAATCCAGAAATCGAGTGTCGTTTTTAAGAAATAAGCATATGTGCAGATAATAATATAAATAATAATACCGACATATAGCATCTTTTTACCTGTAAATGTTTCTGATAATTTTCCGTATAATAAAGCAAATGGACAAGCTACAATTTGTGTGACGAATAAGATGATTAATAGATTCGTTGCACTAATACCAAGATCTGTTCCGTAAGCGGTGGACATAGTAATAATTGTATCGACCCCATCAATGTAGAAGAAGTAAGCGATTAGGAACATAAAGACTGTTTTATATTCTTTAATATTTTTAAAAGTAGCAGCAAGGCGCTTGAAGCTCATTGCAATTGGTCTAGGGTGACGTTCAATATAGTGTGTTTGCTCTACGTTTTTTAGCATTGGAATCGTAAATAACCCCCACCAAAGAGCTGTTATCGCGAATGAAATTTGACTAGCAATGCCAACAGATAAAGGGATAGTTCCTTTTTGAGCAAGAATAATAAGAGCGATACAACCGATAAAAGGAATAGTACTCCCGATATAACCTAATGCAAAGCCTCTCGTAGAAATTCGGTCCATTCTATCTTCGGAAGTGACATCTACTAAAAATGCATCATAAAAGATATTTGCCCCAGCAAAACCGACTAACGCTAGCATATAGCACCCTAGTAATAAGTACCACTGAGATGTTGGGACGACTGCTAGCATACTTGTAAATACGATACCGAGTCCAAAGAAGAATGTGAAAAATCGTTTTTTAAATCCTTTATAATCAGCAACTGTGCCGAGAATAGGGGCAAGTATAGAAATTAAAAGTGTAGCGAACGAGTTTGCATATCCCCAATATGCTGTTGAAGTTGCACCAGATAGTCCAGCTTCTTTTGCAGCTGCCTTAAAGTAAATTGGGAATAATGCAGTTGTAATGACGAGCGAATATACTGAGTTCGCCCAATCGTATAATATCCAGCTTTTTTCTTGTCTGGACATTTTCTTCATATAATGTTCCCCCTTAAATTTGTTCTACTAACAGTGTACAAAATTAAAAATTATAAAAAGAGAAACAGTGATGATTTTTACATAACTTTTACATATATACACAGTTCTTTACAATTGGAGTAAATCCTCTACAATTGATCCGTCTGTTTCACCTAAGTGTAAACCGAGTAGTCTAGCGATAGTTGGACCTTCATCAATAAGTCTCATATACGGGATGGTAACGCCGCTTTTTATCCCTTTCCCAGCAGCGATAAAAATTGTTTCATAGTTAGGTTTTGTTGGAGAGTATCCATGCGTACCAAATGTATATTTTTTACTAGGCGTAACGTCTTTTTCAGTAATCTCTTTTATAAAATCTCCTGTATAGTTTTCAGTGAAATAATATCCTTCTCGCGCTTCTAACATAAATAAACAATCACCATCTGCACCGCAGTCTTTTGCAGCTTCATCATGAAATATAAATTCAATTCCATTTTGTTTATTTTGAAGTAGTTCTTCAAGGAGTAGTTGTACGTCTCGAATTGTATCGGTATCGTTCTTATCTTTCACATATACATAGGCAGATCCATCACAACTTTGACAATAGGCCTTCCAGTCTATTAATTTTCCTTTTGAATTTATAGATAGTAGCCCGTTTTGATGAAATAGTACATTTAATTGAATGGCTTTGCTTTCACTTAAAGCGCTATGGTCACCAAGAGCGATAATTGTACTCTCTTCGTATAGGTCACTATCTTTTAAAGCTTGAATAATTTTTCCTAGCCGTTCATCGTGTCTATGAATTGCAGCTATTGTTTCTTTTGATTCAAAGCCGTGATAGTGTCTTTGAGTGTCTAAATCGGTGAAATGTACAAACATGACATTAGGCTTCTTCGTCTGAATTGTATGCACAGCAGAAGCAAGTACGAAATCATCGAGTTCAGGTTGTGACAAACCACTTCGTATATGGCCGAAGCGACGATTTAAATCTAATTGATATAGCGGACTACCGCTAAATAATGAAACTAAAACTTGATTTTGCCACGGTCTATTAGGGAAGATTTCTGGTAAATTGTAATCAATATTTGCCCTTCCAGTAACAGGCCATAGAAGGGCAGCTGTCGTTAAATTTGCTTTACGTGCTTCATCGTATAACGTTGTTCCTTTAATAGATTTTCGGTACCAATGCCAATCTGGTGACTCGCGTCCAGGTTGAAGTAACGTATTGCTAACTACGCCATGTTTATTAGGATAGTTTCCAGTAACGATTGTTGAGTGGCTTGGGTATGTTACAGAAGGATAAATAGGTTCCACTTTTTTCGCCATCGCGCCCTTGTTTATTAATGTTTGGAAATTAGGTAGTTTTTGTAATATAGGAAAATCTAAAGCTGATAAGCAATCGAAAGATAAAATAATGACGCGGTTTGTTAATGCTTTATCCATAAAGGTCCCTCCTGATTATATAAAACCTATTCTTATATATTACTATTAATACCTAGTAATAAAAATATATTTCGAGGTGAAAATTTATTGTTTATTTTCAGAAAAGTTAATCATATAATTAAGTATAAGGGAATGAATGGAAGGAGGGAATACTATGGATTGGCTAGATGGATTTAGTATCTTTTACATCATTGGCGGAATTACGATTATCCTTGTATTTGCTATTTCGTACTTATTAAAGAAACGGTTTCCAGACAAGCAGTTCGATATTATATTTGCACTTAGTTTAATACTTCTTTGTTTAGTATCCTTCCCGGTTACAATGATGGTGATTGGTGGATGGGAAGGAATGGGATATGGATTTATTGGTTTTTTCGTTCTACTTGGTACACTTATCGGTATGAGTGCACATCAACTTGTAAAAATCACGAGAAAAAGCTACGTATAAAACTGCAGAAAATGAAAAGAATATATAAAAATGAGAAAATTAGCTATTGTTTTAAAAAAGAATTTGTATTATGATAATCAACAAATTTATTTCGTCATAACGATGAAAAAGGATTAGTACATGTTCAACCTTTTTAGCAGAGAGAGAATCCAGCAGGCTGAAAGATTCTTAAAAAGGCAATATGGAACCTACCTTTGCGTTCTGCATATGCAGCGGGAGTTTCCCGTTATCAAAAAGAGAGCATGCGCAATTTTTGTGCATGAATCAGGGTGGTAACGCCGGCAAAGCTCGGTCCCTATTTAGGGACACGGGCTTTTTTGTATTTTCTAGAAGGAGGAAGACTGACTATGGCAAAAGAACAAGTACAAGCGATTACGAAGATGGAAGAGGACTTTGCACAGTGGTACACAGATATTGTGAAAAAAGCAGAACTTGTTGATTATTCAAGTGTAAAAGGGTGTATGATTCTACGCCCGTACGGTTATGCCTTATGGGAAAATATGCAGAAAGTGATGGATGAGAAGTTAAAAGCAACAGGTCATGAAAATGTGTATATGCCAATGTTTATTCCAGAGAGTTTATTGCAAAAAGAGAAGGATCACGTAGAAGGGTTTGCTCCTGAAGTAGCATGGGTGACACATGGCGGGGATGAAAAATTAGCAGAAAGGCTTTGTGTACGACCTACATCTGAAACTTTATTCTGTGAGCATTTTTCAAAAATTGTGCAATCCTATAATGATTTGCCAAAGCTATATAATCAGTGGTGTTCTGTAGTTCGTTGGGAAAAGACAACGAGACCATTCCTTCGTACAACGGAATTCTTATGGCAAGAGGGTCATACAATTCATGAAACGGCAGAGGAATCGCAAGCTGAAACATTAAATATTTTAAATTTATATGCTTCTTTCTGTGAAGATTACTTAGCGATACCAGTCATTAAAGGACAAAAAACAGAAAAAGAAAAATTTGCGGGCGCAAAGGCAACTTATACAATTGAAAGCTTGATGCATGATGGGAAAGCACTTCAAACAGGAACATCCCATAACTTTGGAACGAACTTCTCAGAAGCATTTGATATTAAGTTTTTAGATCGTAACGGTAAGTGGCAATATGTACACCAAACATCTTGGGGAGTATCAACAAGAATGATAGGTGGACTTATTATGGTTCATAGTGATAATAATGGGCTTGTAATGCCTCCTAAAGTCGCACCAGTACAAGTTGTTATCGTACCAATTGCTCAGCATAAAGAAGGAGTTTTAGCGAAAGCAACAGAGTTACAAGGGCATATTCAAAAGGTTGCACGCGTGAAAATAGATGCTAGTAATAAAACACCAGGCTGGAAATTTAATGAGTATGAAATGAAGGGCATTCCAATTCGATTAGAAGTTGGTCCTAAAGATATTGAAAAGAATCAAGTTGTACTTGTAAGAAGAGATACGAAAGAAAAAGAATTTATATCAATGGATCAATTAGAAAAACGTATTCCAGCACTACTTGAGGAAATTCATCATTCTTTATTTAATAAGGCAAAAGTATTCCGCGATGAGAATACGTATAGCACGGCGAATTTCGAAGAGATGAAACAAGTAGCTGATGAAAAGCAAGGCTTTATTAAGGCAATGTGGTGCGGAGAATTAGCTTGTGAAGAGAAACTAAAAGAAGAAGTTGGAGTATCTTCTCGCTGTATACCTTTTGAGCAAGAGCATTTAGCTGACGAATGTATTTGTTGTGGTAAAGAAGCTAAACAAATGGTGTATTGGGGAAAAGCGTATTAAGACTCTTTCTGATAAGTGATAAAAAGGACTTTGGTCTGCATAATAAAATGCAATCCAAAGTCCTTTTTAGTTTTACAATTTATCCCGCTTTAATGGGCAGTAAGACCCCCACCTCAACATTCAGCGAAAGCAAAGAAGTTAGGTGAGGGTCGGGCTGCCCATAAAAGTCCGATTGGTGAGGGCTGATAATCAGTGGGGGATGAAGAAAATCCCCACTGATTAAAGTTTCACTTTATTTCATGTATGTTTTAGATGGAAGGATGTGTTTTATTTTGCGTTTTTACGGCGGATAAATAGTAACATACCAATTAGGAATGTTGAAAGTCCCATTAAAATAGATGCAGGATAATGTGTTGCTGTATTCGGTAACTTATCGCCTTGTTTTTTCGCATTATCTTTTACGTTACCACCTTGGGAACCGTTACTGCCTTGAGAATCATCACTACCTGGAGAACTGCTATCGCCTTTAACACGATTACCGCCCTGAGAGCCATTACCGCCTGAGCCATTACCGCCTGAGCCATTACCGCCTGAGCCGTTACCGCCTGAGCCATTGCCACCAGAACCGTTACCACCAGAACCATTGTCACTAGAACCGTTGCCGCCCGAACCGTTACCGCCTGAGCCATTGCCACCGGAACCATTACCGCCTGAGCCGTTGCCGCCCGAACCGTTACCGCCTGAGCCGTTACCGCCTGAGCCATTGCCACCAGAATCGTTACCACCAGAACCATTGTCACTAGAACCGTTGCCGCCTGAGCCATTGCCACCGGAACCATTGCCACCGGAACCATTACCGCCTGAGCCGTTGCCGCCTGAGCCATTACCGCCTGAGCCATTACCGCCTGAGCCGTTACCACCAGAACCATTGTCACTAGAACCGTTGCCGCCTGAGCCGTTACCGCCTGAGCCGTTACCACCGGAACCATTACCGCCTGAGCCATTGCCACCCGAACCGTTACCACCGGAACCACTGTCGCCCGAGCCACTGCCATCAGAACCGTTACCGCCTGAGCCATTGCCATCCGAACCACTATCGTCCTGAGAACCATTGTTTCCTGGTGGTTTATTATTATCTTTTGAGTTACCTTCTGCTAAATGATCGTTATTTTGTACAATTGCGTTTGTTGCTGGAGAGAAGTTTTCCGTTGCTGCATTACCGATATTTAACCCACTAAAAAAAGATAAAGAGAGTGTTGATGCTAAAATGAAGATTTTCGTCATTGTTTTCCTCCTAAGAAATTAATATTCCATCTAAAATACATCCCTTTGTAATATTTCTTAGGAAAAAGAGTTTTATGCAAAAAAAACTATATATAGAAAAAGGTGGTGTATTTCTAAAGAGAGAAAAGAGTGAGTGTAAGTTCTTTATAATAGTAGAGCAGTAGGAGTTTCACACTAATTACAGTAGAGGAAGTGACAGCAGATGAAAGAATATATTGCATTTGATATTGGTGGTACACAAATTAAATATGGAATTGTTTCAGAAACGGGAGTAGTACTAAAGCATAAAACAGTTCCAACAGAAATTCAGTTTGGTGGAGAACAAATCATTCAAAAAATTATTCTCCTATCCAAACAATTAATGAATGAACATACTATTTCGGGAATTGGCATTAGTACTGCGGGAATTGTTAATATTCATAAAGGGGTTGTAACGGGAGGAGTGGAGCATATTCCGAACTACGCGACTATTCCTATCATTGATAGATTACAAGGGGTATTACAAGTTCCTGTGTCCGTTGAAAATGATGTAAATTGTGCAGCTTTGGGAGAGAAATGGAAAGGTATTGGAAACGGAAAGAGAAATTTTATTATGCTTACTCTTGGAACAGGTGTTGGAGGAGCAATTTTTATAGATGGAGAGTTGTACCGAGGACATTCATTTAGTGCTGGTGAATGGGGAAATATGTTAATAGAAGGGAAAACGTTTGAAGAGGTTGCTTCCATTTCAGGGTTAATTCATCTTGTACGAAAATATAAAGGTGAAAGTGATTGGAATGGAAAAACGATTTTCGAATTGTATGATAAAGGCGATAGGGAAGTGACGCAAGCTGTTGAAGTTTTCTTTAAACATTTAGCTATTGGAATTAGTAATCTTGCTTATAGTTTTAATCCAGAAATGATTGTTATAGGTGGCGGAATTACTGATAGAGGAAATAAGTTCTTAAAAGAAGTAAAAGAAGAGGTAGAAAAATATTTAAATAAGGAGATTTATAGTAATTGCGAGATTGAGCTTGCGCAAAACGGTAATTGCGCAGGAATGATTGGTTCTATTTACCACTTCTTACATCATCATAAGTAAATTATATGAATGTTTTCATATAACTGAGAATTTATCCTTTTTATCACTAGGTAAATAATGCTACAATATAAGGGAAGAATACAATATTTTCCGTCTTGGAAAATGCTTTGTAGAAAGGAAGAAACTTCATGCCTATTATTTTAGAAAAAGGTCAAAAGATCGATTTAACGAAAGGACAACCAAAAGTAGCAAAACTACAGGTTGGCTTAGGCTGGGATCCAATTGGGCAATCAGGTGGGTTTCTGTCTTCATTATTTGGAAGTAAACCAAATGTAGATTGTGATGCATCTGTTGTTATGTTAGAAGGGGATCGTTTTTTAAACAAAAACGATTTAGTTTACTTCGGAAACAAGCTTTCTACTTGTGGTAGTATTATTCATTCAGGAGATAATTTAACAGGTGAAGGCGCTGGTGATGACGAAACAATTTTCGTAGAATTACATAAAGTTCCGAGCCGTATTAATCGTTTAGTATTTGTTGTAAATATTTATGACTGTGTAAATCGTCGTCAAGATTTCGGGATGATTCGTAATGCGTATATTCGTATTCAAAACCCGCAAACTGGTGAAGAATTAGCGCGCTATAATTTATCGGATAATTATGCTGGCAAAACGACTCTAATTGCAGGTGAAATGTATCGCCACGGAAGTGAATGGAAGTTTTCAGCTGTTGGAGAAGGCACACAAGACAAAAACTTAAGTGAGATTGTATCACGTTATCAATAAAATAAACCGAGGAGGAATTGTGTATGGCATCAATTTCATTGAAAAAAGGACAAAAGGTAGACTTAACAAAAACGAATCCAGGTCTTTCGAAAGTTCTTGTAGGACTTGGTTGGGATACGAATCGTTATGACGGACAAAACGATTTCGATTTAGATGTTAGTATTTTCTTAGTAGGTGCTAACGGTAAAGTTTCAGGTGCAGAGGATTTCGTCTTCTATAATAACCCAAAAGGTGCGAATGGTGCAGTAGAGCATTTAGGAGATAACCGAACTGGTGAAGGTGAAGGCGATGATGAATCGATTAAAGTAGATTTAAAAAATGTACCTGCACATATCGAACGTATTTGTTTCACAATTACAATTTACGATGGAGAAGGTCGTAGCCAAAACTTCGGACAAGTTTCTAACTCTTTCGTACGTATTTTAGATGAAGAAAAGAATGCAGAGTTAATTCGTTACGACTTAGGAGAAGATTTCTCTATTGAAACAGCTGTTGTAGTAGGTGAATTATACCGTCATGCAGGTGACTGGAAGTTCAATGCAATCGGAAGTGGATTCCAAGGTGGATTAGCGTCTCTATGTAATAACTTTGGTTTAGATGTAGAGTAATAGATTAATAAATCCATCAGTGAAACGTATGTTTACTGATGGATTTATTTTTAAAAATTAAATTATAGAGGTGAATATAAATGGTTATTCAATTGCAAAAAGGACAGAAGATTGATTTAGGCAAGACAAGCCCAGGTTTAACAAAAGCAGTAATTGGTCTTGGGTGGGATATTAAATCTTACGACGGTGGATCAGATTTCGATTTAGATGCATCAGCATTCCTATTAGATGCGAACGGAAAATGCACGAAGGAAACTGATTTTATCTTCTATAATAATTTACAGTCTCCTTGTGGATCTGTTCTACATACAGGAGATAACCGCACAGGTGAAGGTGAAGGTGACGATGAGCAACTTGTTGTGGACTTAAAGAAAGTTCCAGCAGATGTGCACAAAATTGCTATTACAGTTACAATTTATGATGCAGAAGGCCGTAGTCAAAACTTTGGACAAGTAGGAAATGCATTCGTTCGTTTAGCGAATGAAGAAACGAACGAAGAAGTTCTTCGTTTTGATTTAGGGGAAGATTTCTCCATTGAAACAGCAGTTGTCTTTTGTGAATTATACCGTCATAATGGACAGTGGAAGTTTAATGCAGTAGGAAGTGGATTCCAAGGTGGTTTAGGTGCGCTTGTAAGAGCGTATGGCTTGGATGCATAGAAAGGAAACGATATTCGTTTCCTTTTTTTGACCTTTCTATAAATCTAGCAAAGAATAGGGGATAAAGGTAAGATGAGTATTTTGCAAGGAATCCTTGATACGTATGCTCAGTTTTTCGACTTGGACATGTGGATTAAAGTGTTGCAGGATCCAGTATCTTGGGGATTAATTGGTACACTTGTTGTACTTGAAGGATTGTTATCTGCTGATAACGCACTTGTATTAGCAGTAATGGTAAAACACCTTCCGGAAGAAAAACGTAAAAAAGCATTATTCTATGGACTTATTGGAGCTTATGTATTCCGATTTATTGCAATTGGAATTGGAATGTTCTTAATTAAATTATGGTGGGTAAAAGTGTTAGGTGCACTTTACTTAGCATGGCTTTCAGTTAAATACTTCATTGATAAAAGAAAAGGTAATGCAGAAGAAGAGGAAGCTCATGGTATGAACCAAAATAGTATTCTCTTCAGAATGTTTGGTGTCTTCTGGGGAACAGTTGCGATGGTTGAATTAATGGATATCGCGTTCTCTGTAGATAGCGTACTTGCTGCATTTGGTGTATCAAATGAAGTTTGGATTTTATTATTAGGTGGAATGCTCGGTATTTTAATGATGCGCGGTATCGCTGGCGTATTCTTAAAGTTGTTAGAGCGTATTCCAGAACTGGAAACGACAGCATATATTTTAATCCTAATTATTGCAGCAAAAATGTTATTGTCTGTTATTCATATTGAAGTAAGCCATACGCTATTCTTTATCATTTTAGTTGTAGCATTTGGAGCAACATTCATACTTCACTACATGAAGAATTCTGGACAAGCTAAAGAAGAAGTTGCAGCTACTAGAGAAGATAATAAATAATTGAAATGGGTTTGCTCGTTTTACGAGCGCCCATTTTTTATAACCAAAAATAGTTTATAATAGAAGGAAGACTTAGAAAAAGTAAATGTTTTTGGAGGTGAACTGTTGTGTTTTCACGTTTTACACTTCAACCATATGCATTAAAAGATGAATCAGATTTAAAGCAATTTGAAACACTCTTAGAAAAACGCCCACAGTATGAGCTGACAGAGAATGAGATGAAATTTAGTTATATAGCATGTCGAATCCTTGGAGTTCCTAATGATGTAGATGAATATTTTAATGAACTGTTTGATTATAGTGAAGCGAAAGGGATTGAAGTTTTACACGAACAAAATTTAAACAAAGTGATTGATTCGGAAAAGCTTCGTCACATTCAAGAAGTGTTCGGATTACATCAAGAAGCACCAAATGGTCTGACAGTAAATAGGTTAGTGGCGCACTTATCCGGGAAACAACTTTTGCCGAAAGTAGACAATCCTGATTTACAGCATTATATACATACGACGTTTATTTCTGTATTGAAATTATATGAGAAACAACATAATCAATCTTTAAAGACAGAAGGCTTCCGTCGTTTCTTAATCGACATGATTAAATTAAGCGAAAATTACGTAGCGAAGTGGTTCTCTACGATTAACTATAAGAAACAAATGCCGCGTATCGTTTGGTACGGTGATGCACAGGAAAGCCGTATATATTTCTTATACTTTCTTATTATGCTCGGCTGCGATGTACTTTATTATCATCCAGAAGGAAAAGATGGATTTGAGAATGTTGATGAAGAGGGAAGAACTTTTATTGTGTCTCATCCAGGTCGCATTTCTCTTGAACCATTTCCAGACCGCCGCCGCGAGCGTGTGGCAACAGTAGCATATCAAGCTTCAAAAGAAATTGAACAAGTACTGCACCACGATAATTCACTATTGTACAAGCCGTGGCAATTCCGTTCCTATACGCCTGTAGCTCGTACATTAAAAACAACATACGATGAACTCTTTTTAATTACGAAAGAAAAGGCGTTTGTACGCCCGACATTCTTTGTTGAAAATAAACACATTTATATTCCTTCTTTATTTGCGAAAATATCAGGTGTTTCAAAGAATGATAAAGAATATTTTCAGCGATTAAAGGCTGTTACATCGTTTGATAACAGTTTATTAATTAATACATTCCCGTTTACGAAAGAACAAAAAGCGAATTTCCAATATCATTATCGAGATGCATTAGACCGCGGGGGGAAATTACATCCAGATTTAATTATGAACAGTCATTGGTGGCCGCATAAACGATTGCCAGAGGGATTACAACATGGTATTGCAGAAGCAATCATCCATACGTGTGAAAGTGAAATGTGTAAACCAATTGCAAAAGAGACGAAACAAGATGTAGCGCTATATGTTTTTGCACAACTTTCTCAAATACCACCGAATATTTTAGAACAGCTTGAGAAATTTGATTATTCACAAGATGTACCGAAAATTGTTATATATAATAATGAGAAGAGTGGAGAATTGACTCGCTCTGATGCTGTTTTATTACTATTTTTAAATCAAATAGGAGTAGATGTATTCCACTTCAATCCGACAGGAAGAAACGATATTGAACCGTATATTGAAGCGGAGGCATTTGATTCACATTGGCTTGAAGAGGTTAATTTCGATCTTGAGTTTCATGGTTCATCAGCCTATAAAAATTTATCACAAACAATAAAAGGACTATTTCGTCCATTTTTATAAGGAAAGGGAGAATACCATATGAATAACCCAGTCGTACTAGATTCGAAAACAGAATTAAATGAGCAAACAGCACAAGATGTTCGTTTGCAGCTTAGACAAGATGCGGATGTACAACGTATTTATAATGCGGTAGATATTAAAGACCAATTAGAATTAATTGAACTTGGAAAAGAACCTTCTATGGAAATTTCACGTTTTGCTGATCAAATTTTACATACAATGTCATTATCAAAAATAGAAGATTCGGGTGAATTATTAAAACAACTTGGTAAAATTATGGACCGATTTGATAGCAAAGACTTTGCGGAAGAGAAAAGCGGTTTCTTCTCACGTATGTTCAAAAAAGCGGATAAAATGATTGAACAAATCTTTAGCAAGTACCAAACGATGGGCCGCGAAATTGATAAAGTATATGTGGAAATTACGAAGTATCAAGATGAAATGAAAAAATCAATTGGTACGTTAGACGGTTTATATGAGCAAAACTTAAAATATTACTTAGACTTAGAAAAATACGTAGTAGCAGGGGAAATGTTATTAGAGCGTTTAAATACAGAGCTAGTTCCGATGTATGAAGAGCGTGTACGTAACAATGACCAATTAGCAGGTATTGAATTAGAGTCACTTAAAAACTCTGTTGAAATTTTAGAACAGCGTATTGATGATTTAGAAAAAGCACGTATGGTTGCGTTACTGACAGCACCACAAATACGTATGATTCAACGTGGTAACAATAAATTAATTGGTAAAATTAATACAGCATTTATTACGACAATTCCTATCTTTAAAAATGGTATCATTCAAGCGGTAAATGCGAAGCGTCAAAAGCTTGTTGCAGATTCCATGGCTGAACTGGATCGCCGTACAAATGAATTACTTAAGAAGAATGCACAAAATATCGCAACGCAAAGCGTGGAAGTAGCGAGATTATCAGGTTCTTCTAGTATTAAGATGGAAACACTTGAGGAAACTTGGAACATTATTTCAAGAGGTATGCAAGAAACACAACAAATTGAAGAGCAAAATAAACGTGAGCGTGAAGAAAGCCGCAAACGTATGGCTACATTAACAGAGAACATTAAAAAAGAATTACAAGGATAAAGGAAAAGGCAATGAGGAATAGTCCTCATTGCCTTTTAGTTTCTCTTCACTAATTTAATAATCTCATTCACAACAAGCGGAATGATACTTAATAAGAGAACAAATCCCCAATCTCGCATCGTTAGTGCATGCACACCGAATATATTTGCAAGAGGTGGGATAGAGATGATACAAACTTGCATAAGAATACCGATAAGAAGAGAGAAGACTAAATATTTATTTGTAAATACCCCAATTGAAAAAATGGATTTCGTTCTTGAACGCAAGTTAAATGAATGAACGAGCTGAGAAAAACTAAGAACGACAAATGCCATCGTTTGAGCGTGTAATAGAGCATCCTCATCAATTTTCTCTGGGAAGAGAGGGAATAAATTTGTATCTCCGGTATAGAATTTTGCACCGGCGATAAAGGCTATTAACGTTAACAGTCCAATGACAGCCCCATTGAAAATAAGAAAAGGAACACTACCACTAAATAAGCTTTCTTTCGCATGTCGTGGTTTTTCCTTCATCACATCTGGATCTTCAGGATCAACCCCAAGTGATAATGCAGGCAGTGTATCTGTAATTAAATTCACCCACAAAATGTGAATAGGTCGTAGTGGTGTTGCCCAGCCGAGTAAAATAGCTAAAAATAAAGCGATAATTTCTCCGAAGTTACAAGAGAGTAGGAAGAGGATTGATTTTTTTATGTTACGATAAATATTTCTACCTTCCTCAACAGCCTTCACGATAGATGAGAAATTATCATCTGTTAACACAACATCCGCAGCACCTTTTGCAACGTCTGTTCCTGTAATGCCCATCGCTACGCCAACATCAGCTTGCTTTAAAGATGGAGCGTCATTGACGCCATCACCAGTCATAGAAACGATATTTCCTTTCGTACGTAATGCCTTTACAATTTTCACTTTATGCTCTGGAGAGACCCTCGCGAATACATGTAAGTGATTAATTTTGCTTGCTAGCTCTGTATCTGAAATGTTATCTAATTCAGTTCCAATCATAATTTCAGATATTTCTTCAGCAATACCAAGTTCTTTGGCAATGGCAAAGGCGGTATCTTTATGGTCACCAGTAATCATAACTGTGCGAATACCGGCTTTTTTACATTCTGTAATGGAATCTTTTACTTCAGTTCGCGGTGGATCAATCATACCGACAAGACCGATAAAGATGAGGTTTTCTTCAAGATGATCTATATCCACATCGCTTGAATTGTATTGTTTAAATGAGAATGAAAGTACTCTTAAAGCCTCTTGAGACATTGCCCCGGAAGCCTCTAATATTTGATTTTTATCAGCCTCTGTTAAACCCTCTATTTTCCCGTTTTTAAATATGCGAGTGCATCGAGGTAAGAGCTTATCGATAGCACCTTTCGTCATACTATAGTAGCTTTCATCGTATGTATGCACAGTTGACATCATTTTACGATCTGAATCGAAAGGCATCTCGTTAACGCGCTCATGTATCTTTTCTAAATAATCTTTTTGCATGTTAAAAGTGTTTCCAGCAACGAGAAGAGCAATTTCGGTCGGGTCTCCGGTTTGTGATTCGTTATTGTAAGACGCATCGTTACATAGCACCATATTTTCTAACAGTAGACGTTGCGCATCATTATTTACATTTAAATTTTCTAATTGATCATATGTGTTATCACTATAAAAGTGAGTAACGGTCATTTTATTTTGTGTTAACGTACCCGTTTTATCTGAACAAATAATTGTGACAGAACCGAGAGCTTCAACAGCTGGTAGTTTCCGAATGATGACGTTTTGTTTAATCATGCGCTGCACACCAATTGCAAGAACGATGGAAACGATAGCTGGCAAGCCTTCTGGAATGGCTGCAACGGCTAAACTAATAGCAGTCATAAACATTTCTAACGTATCCCGGCCTTGGAAAAAGCCGATGAGAAACATAACGATACAAATCGCTACAGCGACAAATCCTAAATATTTACCGACTTGTGCTAAGCTTTTTTGAAGTGGTGTCATATCATCGTCTGCTTCATGTAAAAGAGTAGCAATCTTACCAATTTGTGATTTCATGCCAGTTTCAACAGCAATACCGACGCCTCGCCCGTATGTTACAAGAGTAGACATAAAGGCCATATTCTTTTGATCGCCGAGTGGTACTTGTTCATCACTTTGCATGGAAGGATGGTAGATTGCATCTTTATCAACAGGGACAGATTCACCAGTTAGAGCAGATTCTTCAACTTTTAAATTTGCGGTTTCAATCAGGCGTAAATCGCATGGGATATATCGTCCAGCGTCGAGCATAACGATATCACCTGGAACGACGTGCTCAGATGGAATTTCTTTTAGTTCACCATTTCGTTTGACGATAGCTTTAGGTGTCGCCATCTTTTTCAATGCCTCTAACGCTTGTTCTGCTTTTGATTCTTGGACGACGCCAATAACAGCGTTTAAAACTACAACGAGCGCGATAATACTTGCATCAGCCCATTCACCTACAAAGGCTGAAATAAGGGCAGCAATAATAAGGACATATACGAGGACGTCATTAATTTGGGCGAAAATACGCTGCCATAACGTGCGTTTTTGTTTTGTAGCTAATTCATTAAAACCATATTGCTTTAAACGTTCATTTACGATTTCATCTGTTAAACCGTGTTGTTCATTTGTTTCTAAGTCGATTAATGTTTGATCTTTCGTCTTACTGTACCAATTGCTCATAAGTAAGCACCTCCAGTAAAAACAGTTAGCAATGGTAGTGTTGCTATTATTTGTGAGTAGTATGTATGGAGAAAAAATCTAAGATGAGGTTCTACTTCTATTGTACAATATTTTACAGTTGGTTGAGGGAAAGAGAAGAGTTGTCATGAATTTGTTGGAAATAAAAAAGAGCCTCGTAAGCGAGGCTTTTTACTTTTTAATTAATGTACCTAATTCTTCTGTAATAGCTTGCATTTCACTAATGCTGAATGTTTCACGCTTCATCACATGCTCATAAATGTCACGTAAGTCTTCGTACATTTCTTCATTAAAGCTAGCAGCTCTCATCGCTCCAGCATTAACCATACGTAATTTTTCTTTAATAGCTTCGACCATATATTCAACGTTTTCTTCTGACTTTACGGATAAATCCACCGAAGTGTCCCCCTTTAAAATAACATAAGGCTATCTTAACATTTTTTATCATTTTCGTTAATGAATCTTTTCAATCCTATTAAATTAGTAGGGATTTCCTTTATATTCACTAATTGGTTGTTTATACTATAAGTATATATAAAGAAATGCACCAAGAAGGGAAGAAACAAAATATGGTTCAAGTATTGTTTGTTTGTCTTGGGAACATTTGCCGTTCTCCGATGGCAGAAGCGATTTTTCGAGATCTTGTCGTAAAAGAGGGACTCGAAGAGAAAATTGTCATTGATTCTGCAGGAACTGGAGATTGGCATGTTGGCCATCCGCCACATAAAGGAACACAAAAAATTTTAAAAGAAAATGCAGTCACTTTTGAAGGAATTAAAGCAAGGCAAGTAGAAAAAGAAGACTTAACAAAGTTTGATTATATTATTGCCATGGACAACAAGAATATAGCAGATTTAAAAAGTTTAGGTGAAACTGGAGGCTATATTGGTAGGCTGTCCGATTTTGTTCCAGACGGTGGCTGGACAGACGTTCCCGACCCTTACTATACAGGGAATTTCCAAGAAGTATATGACCTTGTAACAGAAGGGTGTGCAAAGCTATTAGCTTTCATTCGAAATGAACAAGGAATATGAGGAAGCTTAGAAAGAAATACTTTCTAACATAAGAAATGAAAGGGTGAAGGAATATGGCGAAGAAAAATAATATTGCTCGAAACATTGCGATTGGTGTAGCTGCAGGTGTAGCTGTATCTATGTTGAAGAAAGAAAACCGTGAAAAAGTAAAAAATACGGCGGAAAAAGCAAAAACAAAGATGATTGAAATTGGTGAAAATGCAAAGATCAAAGAAAAAGTGCAAACTGTTACAGATAAAGGACGCGAACTTGCTGATTTAAATGTAGTGAAAGCGAAAGTAGCAGAAATTAAAAAATTGACGCCATCTGTTGTAGAGACGTTAAAAGAAACAAAAGAAATTTTTAGTAAGAAAAAGGTTGAGCCAGCAGAGAAGCCAGAAACGATTGAAATTCAAGCTGTATCTACAAAGGTAGATGAGCTGAAAGCAGAGGAAGAGCCAGTAGTTGCTGAAGATGGCGGTATGAAAGAAGCGCGTGAACTATTTATGAAAGACTCAAATGCAGAGGAAAAAAAAACTGAAGCGTACATTGAGTTAAAGCAAGATAAAGAAGAGAAGAAAAGCGTTTAAACATATATGAGAAAAATTTTAGAAAAGGTGAGGAGACATCGTACTTATTCGTTTGGTAAAGATTTGTATGATCGAACGATGCGCGATGATGTAGCGGGCTTGGCAGCACAGCTCGCTTATTTCTTCTTGCTTGCGATTTTTCCTGGGCTTGTTTTCTTAATTACGCTTCTTGGATTCATTGACCTTCAAACAGAAAGTGTGCTCAACTTATTAGAACCATACGTACCCGAAGATGCAATGTCTTTAATTGAAGTAAACGTTGATAAAGTTGTTAATGAGCAAAATGGTGGTTTATTATCATTTGGTTTATTATCGATGCTATGGTTTGCTTCAAACGGGGTAAATGCGGTTATGAATGCTTTTAACCGTGCGTATGATGTAACAGAAACACGTTCCTTTATTAAAACGAGAGCTTTATCTATTGTGTTTACGTTAGCAATCATTTTTATGATTGTGTTTGCGCTAATTGTTCCAGTGTTTGGACAAGTCATTGGAGCAGCGGTATTTAAAGCAATTGGTTTATCAGATAGTTTTTCTTACGTGTGGAGTATTACGCGGTTAGTAGCGAGTTTCTTCGTGTTATTTGCATTGTTTAGTTTTTTATATACATTTGCACCAGATCGAAAGTTAAAAAGAAGAGAAGTCATTTCAGGAGCGACATTTGCTACTGTAGGATGGATTGTGGTATCGTACTTATTTGCGTATTATGTAGATAAGTTTGCGAATTACGCCAATACATATGGTGGTCTCGGTGGTATTATTATTTTAATGTTATGGTTTTACTTAACTGGATGGGTAATTTTACTTGGCGGTGAAATTAATGGTTTACTCCATCATTATAGAACGGGTGACAATAATTCCCGTAATGAAAAATGACCTTTTGTTCCATAATAATAGGGAATAGGGGGGATATTTCATGAGTAATAATAAAAAGAATCACAACAATAAAAATAACAATAAACAAAAGAGCAGTTCGCATCCTAAGCATAAAACGAGTAGTAGTGCGAACGGACATAATAGCTACCATTAAAAAAAACGGGTCCTCTATGAGGGACCCGTTTTTTTTAATGGGCAGTAAGACCCCCACCTCAAAATTCAGCGAAAGCAAAGAAGTTAGGTGGGGGTCGGGCTGCCCATAAAAGTCCGATTGGTGAGGGCTGATAATCAGTGGGGGATGAAGAAAACCCCCACTGATTAAAGTTTCACTTTATTTGTTTCCTTTTAATAATCGTAAGCCATTCAAAATGACAAGAATTGTACTTCCTTCATGCCCAATAACACCGAATGGAAGAACTAAAAATTGCAAGAAGTTTGAACAAATCAGCATTGCAATTACAGCTAGTGAAAAGATTACGTTTTGCTTTACAATACGGTTCATTCGTTTTGATAAACGGATTGCTTGGGAAAGTCGAGATAATTCGTTCTTCATAAGTACAACGTCTGCAGTTTCTAAAGCTACGTCTGTTCCTTCCCCCATTGCTACACCAATGCTAGCAGTAGCGAGTGCAGGGGCATCATTTATACCATCTCCGACCATTGCTACTGTCCCGTATTTTTCTTTTAGCTTTTTAATCGTTTCAACCTTTGTTTCTGGTAAGCATGATGCGTAATATTCCTTTATATTACTTTCAGAGGCAATAGCTTTTGCCGTTTCTTCATTATCTCCAGTAATCATAATGGCCTCGACACCGATGCTTTGTAATTCGCGAATAGCAGCTATTGTTTCTTGGCGAAGTGTATCTTTTAAAGCGATAAGTCCAAGAATGCCATCTTCATCACTAATATAAACGACAGTTTTACCTTCCTTTTCAAGTGAGGCAGAAATACCATTATGAAATGTCTTTGTTTCTTCACCGATAAAATCAGACTTACCTATTTTATAAGCCTTGTTTTCGAATATTCCTTTTAGCCCAAAACCAGTTACATCTTCAACATTTTCTGGTTTTTGTAATGTAATGTCATGCGCGTGTTGCGCATATTTCACGATAGATGCAGCTAAAGGATGTGTAGAGTGACTTTCAATTGCCGCTGTAATAGAAAGTACTTCTTTTTCAGTCATATTTTCTCGAACATATACATCTGTTACGGTAGGTTTTCCTTCTGTTAATGTTCCTGTTTTATCAAAGGCAATCGCTTTTACAGAAGCGAGGCGTTCTAAATGAATGCCACCTTTAAAAAGAATTCCGTTTCTTGCGCCGTTAGAAATTGCAGATAACGTTGCTGGTGTAATGGCAGCAACGAGTGCACAAGGAGATGCGACTACAAGTAAGATCATAGCGCGATAAAATGTTTCATTCCAGCTCCAATCCAGTAAGAAATGAGGAACGAACATCATAAGCGCAACAACGAGTAGTACACCTTTTACATATGTTCCTTCAAACTTTTCAATGAATAGTTGTGATGGTGATTTTTCACTTTGTGCACTTTGGACGAGACGGATAATCTTTTGGAATAATGTTTGATCGCTCGGCTTCGTAATTGTAACTTCGATAGCACCGCGTAAATTTACAGTACCAGCAAATACTTCATCGCCATGTTTTTTTTCATTTGGGATAGGTTCACCAGTAATCGCTGCCTCATCGATATTTGTTTCACCGCTATGAATCGTACCGTCAGCAGGAACGCGTTCACCTGGCTTAATTAAAATAATGTCGTTAATTTGTAATCGTCCAACAGGAACACGTTCTTCAGTTCCATTTGAAATACGTAATGCTTCTTCAGGTTGTAGATCAAGAAGCGCTGAAATTTCCTTTTGACTTTTACTTAATGTATAAGATTCCATCGCACCGCTTAGTGCGAAGATGAAGATTAAAATCGCGCCTTCTGCCCAGTAGCCAATGAGTGCAGCACCGATAGCAGCAAAGAGCATAAGCATTTCGACATTCAGCTCTTTCTCTTCAATTGTATCTTCAATACCTTCTTTCGCTTTTGCATATCCACCAACTATATAAGCAAGGATATAGCAAGTAATGCCTACATTCATTACATCGTTCTTTGTGAATAACCAACCAGCTAAAATGAAAATACCAGATGCGATTGCAAATATAAGTTCATGATTTTTTTTTAATGTATCCCATAAAGAGGGATGAGAAATAGACCTTTGTACTTGTAATGTTTTTACTTCTGAGTTCATTACTACTCGCTCCTTCCAAATTCTTATTGAGAAAAATAATCAAAATCGAAACCCCTATAAAACGACGAAAGCTGCCATCCATAATGGATAGCAGCATTTCTGTTGAATCTGATTTTAATAGTTATTATGTTGTAATTATTCTATAGTATAGCATATGTTTTCGCTGGATGATATGTTTTTGTTTGCGTATAAACTGAAAACTTGTGTTTTCTCAATTCCTTTGGTATATATGAATACTGTTCATAAAAAGATCGGAAAGGAAGACAACAAGTGAAGACAGAGAAATTTTTTACTCATCCGATTGGCGTATTTATTGCTGCAATAGTAGCAACTTTTTTATGGGGGAGCGCATTCCCATTTATTAAATTAAGTTATGCTGAACTTGGAATTCAGCCACAAGAAGTTGGAGAGCAAATATTATTTGCTGGTTATCGTTTCTTTTTATCTGGAGTCATGCTCTTATTATTTTTTAAAGTGTTAGGAAAAGATATGAGCTTCAAAAAAGGAACGGGAAAGCAATTAGTACAAATTGGTTTATTTCAAACATTTCTTCAATATATATGTTTTTATATTGGAATGAGTTATAGTTCTGGTATTGAAGGAGCTATCATTTCAGGAACATCATCATTCTTTCAAATTTTACTTGCTCACTTTCTATATAAAGATGATGCTCTCAATATGAGAAAAATAATGGGGGTCTCTATCGGCTTTTGTGGTGTCATTTTAGTAAATGTACCGAATGATGGTAGTTTGTCATTCGATTTCGGGATCGGTAGTTTATTACTTCTTAGTGCAGCAATGTTGTATTCATATGGAAACATATTGGCGAAAGAAGGTAGTAAAACATTAGATGTTGGCTATATGACAGCATACCAAATGATTTTTGGTTCTATCGGGTTATTATGTATAGGAGCTTTGCAAGTTGGAGTTATGCCATTTACATTTAGTGTACATGCAATATTTATGCTTATGTACTTATCTTTCTTATCCGCAGCAGGATTTTGCATTTGGAATACAATTATGAAGTATAATAAGGTTGGAAAAGTATCAATGTACATGTTCTTTATACCCGTATTTGGTGTATTATTATCGAGCATGATTTTAGGAGAAGCAATTCATTCATTCGTACTATTCGGTTTAGTTTGTGTAGCTGCGGGAATTATCGTAGTGAATCGGACGCCAGCTAAGCAAAAAATAGAGCAAGAAAAACAAGTAGCATAGACAACGAGAAAACGATTACAATGGAAGAACAGTACTGTTCTTCTTTTTTTATGTAGAAAAAGGATAATAGACTAGGTGTAACGAAAAAGGATACAAAAAGCATTTATTGAGGAGAACATGTTATGAATCTACTTTACATGGTGTTAATCGGACAAATCATTCTTTTTTTAATTGGTGCAATGTACGCGGTAGGACAGACAAAAAAGACAAGAAAGAATATGCCGTTACCGTTAGCGGTGCGTCTTATTCTTAGTTTTTCGTTAACAGCAAGTGCAATTTCGATATGGTTACAAGATCCATCAGTGGAGTATAGTACGTGGGTTGCACTAGGTATGACGTTATCAACTGTAGGAGATTTATTTATGGCAGGTTTGATTCCAATTGGTCACAGGTTAATTGGAGGGATGATTACTTTTGCGCTTGCGCATTGTTTTTACGTAAAAGCATTTTTGCAAACAGGCATTTCATGGAATGGTTTTTGGATTGGTTTACTCGTATACGGACTCTTTCTTATTATAGGTTGGTTCTTCTTTATCCGAAATGAGAAACAAGATAAATTGTTTACGATAGGAGCTTTAATTTACGGACTGTGGGTTGGAGGAATGGCTTGCTTTGCGTTCGCCTTATACTATGAGAATACAGGAATATGGTGGATACCAGCTTTTGGTGGCTTACTATTTGTCATTTCTGATTTTATTATAGGCGTGACAGATATTGGAGGGCGCAAATTAAAGTATGAGCCACTTTGGATTTGGTTTACATATGTAGCGGCTCAAATGTGTATTGTATATGTGGGAATATAAAAAGATACTCTTCGAATAGTGGATAGAATATTTGAAGAGTATCTTTTTTACTATTTTCCTCCAGCCGAATTTTGAGAAGGTAGTTTTACTGCCCACAAATAGTAAAATAAATATAGAGTATAGTATTTAAAATAGGAAATTTATAAAAGTCCGATTGGTTCAACTAATAATCAGTGGGGGATGAAGAAAACCCCACTGATTAAAGTTTCACTTTACGAGGAGAGTTATTTTTAAGTTTTTAATATTGCGATTTTATAATTCGGAATTTTGTGGAAATCATACAGTTGTAGTCCTTATAATAAAAGTAAAAAGACGATGAGATGGTGGAATGATGCAAAAGAAAAAACGTTTGCGTGAATTCTTTGGAACAATTGCAATTGCATGTTTGTTGGTATTTTTAGCGAAAATTTTTGTGTTTTTTCCTACGACTGTAAAAGGAGCGTCCATGAAGCCAACGTTGCAAGATGGGGATAAGGTGATTGTAAACAAGTTGGCAAAGCAATTTGAAAGTTATGGGAGAGAAGATATTATTGTTGTGAAGACGGATAATTTTTATGTGAAAAGGGTTATTGGTTTGCCTGGCGATGTCATTGAGGTGAGAAATGATCAATTATATGTGAATCATGAAGTGATAGAGGAAGCATATTTGTATAGTAATAGAAAACAAGCTGAAAAAAAACTTATGAATTTAACAGAAGACTTTGGACCGATTACAGTTCCTAAAAATAAGATTTTTGTTATGGGAGATAATCGCTTAATAAGCAGAGATAGTAGAAATGGTTTAGGACTTATTGATAAAGCAGATGTATTAGGCGAATTAGCGGCAATTTATTATCCATTTGAACATATGAAAATAATGAATTAATGTAAAAAACCAAGCAAATTTTAGTTTGCTTGGTTTTTTATGTTAAATCGTAGGAGACTCATTAAATTCATAGGCATCTTCATTATTTTTATTCGTACTTAAAACAAATTTGTGCTGCAATAGTTGAAGTTTAAAGAATGCTAACGGATCGTGATAAGTTTCTGGGTTGCTTCTTAACGTTGCTAATGTTTGCTCGTCTTCCTGTATTTCAAGTTGAGCTGATTCTACATTTTGTTTCAGGATGCTAAGTGGATCTTTAAAGAACATCATGATATCTCGTTCTAATGCACCTTCGAATACTTCAAATTGAAGGAAGAATTGTTTTGAGATTGTTTGAGCAATTTCCGTATAATCTTCCGTTTCAATATATTGTTTATATTTGTTTGCGAGCATAGATTGATTTTTTTGCATGTTACCAAATAGTTTTCCCGCACTCTTTAAGAAAAATTGTGTCGGTGTAAAGCGTAATAAAATATTGATGTTCGATACTGTAATTCTATTTGTCATACGTACAACATCTCGATTCCAATCATCTAGTAATTTGAAATCGCAAGGAAGTTTCATACGTTCTTCTTTATATAATTTATTAAACGTTTCACTCATTTCATCTAAATAAGATTGAGCTTGAATAAATTCATTATGCGCTGTTTCAATCCACTCTTGAATAAATCCAGTAAATTTAGGAAGAAGCACTTGCTGTACATGTTTTTGAATTCGTTCGTTCATCGCAGCATTTAATTCTTCATGAACTAATTTGAAGTCACTATCTTCTTGAACAAGGTCAGAACAGCTCTGCAATAATTCAGGAATTTGAGAATGGATGTCTCGTGTGATTTCTTCTTTCGTTAAAAGATAAGATTCTGTAATAGAACGAATTTTATCTTTTTCAAGAGCAGTAAGATTGTTAATAAATCCGTTTAGTTTTACTGAGATATGTTTATTCCAGCGTACTGATTTCACTAATGTGTTTTCTAATTCCACACGTTCATTTACAAGGTATGCGATTGTCTTTTGAGTAAACCATATTAGTTTTTCTATACGTTCTTGTTCTATGTCGCGTCCTGCTAGATTAGAAAGAATAGACTCTGTAACATCTCCAAGTTGCTGGCTACTCTCTTGTGAAGGAGAGTATGGGAAGAACTGCGCATTTGGGAAATGGATTTTCATCTTACTCATTAGTTTTTCATTATTGTCCGCACTATTTGTGTGTAATACGAAATGGATTTGTAAGTTTGGTACTTGTTCACGTAAATAAAGTAATGTATCAAGCTCTTCACCGTGTAATGGTGAAGCTGAATTTAATACGTAAATAAGGCTATCTGCTGCTTGTAAGTATTCAAAGTATGAGCTGTTTTTATCCACTTGTCCTTGAACAGATGGCGTAACAAGAAATGCAAACTTATTTTTTCTTAAAAATCTACTTGGTAATTTAATTTCTATACATTTTTTCTCAAGCTCTGATTCGGAAGGCGTAGCCATTATTTGATGGAATTCATCAAAGTTCGGTATATTGTGCACATCTAACGCAGTGAATTCTGTTATTTCAGTTTGGCTATCATCTTTAAATAGAATAGGAGTTGTTACAGTCTCAGTTAAGATGTTCTCTCCTAATATTGAATTGACGAATGATGATTTATCATGGTCACTAGTTCCTACTATTAGCAATTGTGTAACATTTAAATCACATAGTTCATGAACGAGTAACGTAAATTGATGACTTAAATCTACATCATTTTTTTCAGCCCATACAGCAATTGTTTCGAATAAATGAGAAACGGTTTCCATATTTACATTTGTTTCAGCTGTTGAATTAGAGAGGAGGGCTCCCGCACTTTTTACGAGTAATGACTCTAACGTTGTAGGTGAAACTTCATTCCACGCTAACACTGCAGCAGAGACAAATAGGGCATCTTTTGCTTTCGTTAAACTAAACCAATTTGTTAATAAATCAGGTACAAGACCTTGCATTTCATGCATGAAATGTTCACCAGTAATTAATTCAAAGTACGTATCTTGGTAGCGTTCAACAATTTCATGCCAATCGTCATTGTTGTCTGTTTCAATATGTAAGAATAAATGATTTATTGTTTGAATCCAAGATAGATGTAACGTTTCATTTTGATAGCTGTTCCAAAGAGCAATAACAAGTTCTTTAAATTGGACTTGATCAATTGTATATAGAGCTTTTAAAGATTCATAGAAATATTCTGGTTTAATTTGTTTCGTAAATCCTTGATTCACATAATTGATTAAAGTGTCGAACCAGTGTAATGATTTTGTTCGAATTCCTTCTTGAACGGCAAGTTCAATGGCATTATTCCAATCTGCTTGTTTTTCATAGAATGAGCGAGCAATGGAAGTAATATTTGGATAGTCGGGTTGGAATGCAACAGCCTCACTAATCGTCTTAAATGCTAGACCTAAACGATCTTGTTCGATGTAAAGAGAAAGAAGTTGTAAGGAAACTTCCATTGTAAGAGTTGTATCTTCCGTTTGGATAGATTGATATATTTCTTCTGCCTTTGGCAAGAATCCTAGTTCAAAATAAGAATCTGCAATATTTTTGGTTGCCCAAAGTGCAAGTTCGTTATTTACTTTCTCCCATTTAAATATTGCTGCTTCAAAGTCTTTATTTTGGTAATAAAATTCACCTTGAGCAAAGCGGATATTAGAAATATTGGAGAATTCATTGGTAGATTCATTTATATATGCTTCACCGAGTACTTCTGATACTGGAGTAGAAGTTTCTTCTGTTAAAAATGTTTTATAATAAACTTTTTGGATAAATTGATTTTCAATGGTCATGTTCGTTCCCCCTGTATAATTTAGAAAAATGATGTTGTATGTAAAGGGTGCATGTTCTTTTAATAGGTAGAAGTTGCATTATATCGACCAAACTATGTTTTTGCTAGGTATATCATTTTTCCTGAGAGTTAAACCGTTGCGAAAAGTAACTTTCCTTTATTGTAACAAAAAAACAAGCATATGAATTTTTATTTTTTAATCCTGCTATTTGTGGATAGTAAGACTAGCACTTTAAAAATCGGTAAATACAAGGGAAGTGGGTGAAGGATGGGCGCATGATTGATGTGTGCTAAAGATTAGTGAGAATGAATAAATCTCTACTGATTAATTGTTTACTTTCGTCCCGCTAAAGGAATGGATAGAAGTAGAGTTCATTATAAAAACAATGTATAGTGAATATGTATACCATGTTTGTCTAAAAGATAGAAAGGGCACAATGTGGAATAACGATCGTGCATAGGATGTGTCTTCCGAATGGAACAACATATTGGCGAGTTAATCGCACATTATGGGTATTTTGGAATTATTATAGCTTTAGCTGGCGGGATTGTTGGATTACCAATACCAGACGAGTTTTTATTGACCTTCGTTGGTTATAACGTTTCAAAAGGCGTTATGTCAGGATCTGCTGCGTTTTTAAGTGGGATGGCTGGTGCGATGTTAGGTATTACATTAAGCTATATATTAGGTTTAAAACTTGGGCTCCCTGTTTTAAAAAAATATGGGCCGAAAATTAGAATTAAGGAACATCACATTGAAAAAACACATATTTTATTTGAAAAATATGGCCCATTTCTTTTAATAATTGGTTACTTTATCCCAGGAGTACGCCATTTAACAGCATATTTTGCTGGGGTGTCGAATTTAACACTTTGGCGTTTTTGTTTGTACGCTTACGGTGGTGCGTTTATTTGGATAAGTGTTTTTATTGGGCTTGGCTGGAAGTTAGGAGAGAAGTGGCGTTTCGTTGAGTATAGTTTGCATCATTATGGAATATGGATTATATCCATTTCAGTAGTTGTTACATGTGTCGTATGGTTTTACATAAAGAAAAAGAAAAACCGCGAGTAGCGGTTTTTTTAGCTGAAAGCAATAAATAGTACACCGGCTGTAATAAAGACTACACCAATGCCACTCATAAAGTTTAACTTTTCACCGAGTATAATCATCGCTAGAATGATAGAAAATACGACGCTTAATTTATCGACAGGAGCCACTTGTGAAACTTTCCCCGTTTTGAGGGCAAGAAAATAAAATAGCCATGACGAAGCACCTGCAACCCCGCTTAATGTGATAAAGAGCAGTGCTTTTTTATTTAGCAGTACGTCGCCAATATTTTGAAATTTACCTTGGATAATAATAACGCCTACCATAAATAATGCCATAATAATAGAACGAACCGTTGTCGCGACATTGGCATCGATTCCATCTAAACCAATCTTTCCGAAAATAGATACAAGGGCAGCAGCAATTGCTGATAATAGTGCGAACAAGAGCCATGAACTCATAGTAAAATTCCTCCAATCTTACATTATTATACATGAAAACCATTCTCACGTATAAAGTGAAACTTTAATCAGTGGGATTTTACCGCCTTGCAAATAGCGGAATAAATAACGAAATAATCCCCACCTTATATTGCTAATAAGGTGGGGATTATTATACTACTCTGCAATTTCCTCATACAAAAAGTACGTTACATTATAAATATGTTCTACTTCATCGTCTGTCATAAATAATAATTCGTCACGCTCAATCCCTTTTTTCTTTTCAATAAACTCAATCATGTTTTTGCGTTCTTCTCTTTTCATCAATTTTATTTCTCCTCTCAATCTGTTTTAATACAGTTTATTTAAGTTACTGCTATTATATAACAGAATCTTTAGAAAGTTCCACCTATTTTATTGTTTTTTTCAGAAGAACTTTTCGACAAAACAAGCCCACCTAAAGGGGGCTTGTTTTGTTTTATAGTCGTAAAAACTCGGGCTCCGTCGTACCAGCACCATCGATGTAATAAATTGTGTCAGGATTGATTTTTATTAATACGTAATTAGGGTCTTCAGGACCAAGTAACCAACGTTTTAAGCTATTATTCCAGAACTTGTTTTTTAATGTGGAGTCTTCCTCGATGGAGGCTAAGCCTTCCAGTTCAATATAATCTTCATCTAATTTTTTTCCTTCACGGCCAAGTAGTACATGTACATTTGGATTGTTTTCAATATCTGTTATCTTTTTTGATTTCCGATCTGTTGCAACATATAACACAAAATCTTCGTGGAAAAACATCATAAAAGCGCTATGAGGTTTATTTTCACGTACAGTAGATAATACACCAGTTCGTTGACCACAAATAATCGTTTCAATTTTTTCTTTTAAATGCATGTTTTTAACCCCTGTTCATAATTTATTGTTTTCTCTGTTTAAACGAGATAATTTGAATATCTTTCATACTGTTTTCTTCAATTCGATTTTTTAAACGTAATTGTGATGAAATCGGACAAGTTAGGAGAAGAATAATAATAATATCGAGGAGAAATACATACGATGGAAGGATGAAAAGCATGTTTAATAAAATATTTCTTATAGTAGCGCTTATAGGTGTACCCCTTTCTGTGCTTGGGAAAACGCTTCATTGGCCTCAAACAATTATGTTCGCTGTGTATTGCATTACGATTATCGCATTAGCGGGCTTTATGGGCAGAGCGACAGAAAGTTTGGCAATTGTTTCTGGACCTAGAATAGGCGGATTGTTAAATGCTACTTTCGGTAATGCTGTTGAACTAATCATTTCGATTTTTGCACTTCAGGCAGGGTTAATTGAAGTCGTGTTAGCTTCTTTAACGGGTTCTGTACTTGGAAATTTATTATTAGTAGGAGGACTTTCCTTCTTTGTAGGGGGACTTAAATATAAAAGACAAAGTTTTAATGTGTATGATGCAAGGCATAATTCAGCTTTATTAATCTTTGCTGTAGTAGTAGCTTTCGTTATTCCAGAGATTTTTTCAATGAAGATGGATGCTGGAAAGACATATCAATTAAGTATTGGTGTTTCAATTATTATGATTATTATGTACCTTGCTGCATTGCTATTTAAGTTAGTTACGCACCGTGGTGTATATCAGCATAAAAGTGATGAAATCGCTCATGAGGAAGAACCAGAGTGGTCGAAAGGGAAAGCACTACTCATTTTAGCAATAGCGACAATTGCGGTCGCTTATGTGTCAGAGGCGCTCGTGCATACATTTGAGACAGTTGCAAAATCATTTGGTTGGTCAGAATTATTTATAGGGGTTATTATCGTTGCAATTGTTGGGAATGCAGCGGAACATGCATCTGCAATTATTATGGCGTATAAAAATAAAGTAAATATTGCAGTTGAGATTGCGATAGGTTCTACGTTACAAATTGCCATGTTTGTTGCTCCTGTATTAGTACTGCTTTCTATGTTCTTCACGCAAAGGATGCCTTTAGTATTTACAATACCAGAACTTGTTTCTATGATTACAGCTGTTTTCTTAACGATTGCGATTTCAAATGACGGAGATACAAACTGGTTTGAAGGCGGTACATTATTAGCGGCGTATGTCATTATGGGAATTGGTTTTTATTTATTATGAAAAATAGGCATAACAATTGTGCTCAGGGAAAACAATAAACGAAGTAGTATATATACCTTTACGTAGGAAGGAGCCAGACAGGTGAAACGAGTATACAGCATATGTCTTTCAACTATGGTCTCGTTTATTTTATTATTTCCTAACAGTGGCTTTGCAAAGACAACGGTAGAAACAAAAATGCCTTCATCTGTTTTAAATATTTCTAAAGACAATACGTTTCCAAATGATGCGCAAGATTTACCTCGTTTACAGCCGAGTAAATTTGCTCAAGAATTATTAAAAACAGCAAATATTAAAATTGAAAATCCGGACTTAATTCGAATGTTTAATGAAACGACAATTTCGAATGCGCCGCTTGCGGTAGGGTACCGAGCGAAGATTTATTTAGGGCAATGGGCTTTACATTATGAATCGATTGATACATCGGTTAATTGGGAATATAAACAAGTAAATCGCAATGTGTACGATAATCGCGGAGGAGATCGCCTATATCCACTACGCTATAAGCAAGAAACACAAAAGACGGTTGAAGGCGATTTAACAGCAGATATGAAAGATGCAGCAGATGTGAAAAAAATGATGCTTCTCAAAGCGCTTGAAAAAGTACAATTGCCACTTTCATTTAAAACGACTATTGGTTATGGTACAGGACATGAGCGAGTGTATAATATTAGTCCGAGTCAACTTGGATATTTATATGCTTATACACCAGCAGTAAATGAAAAAGGAAAAGTAACCTTTGGAGAAGTATACCTCGTATTAAAAGGAAATCAAAAAAGACTTGTTGTAAAAAATATTACATCTCAAGGAATTGGAGCTGCTATTCCAATTCATGATCATTTATATTTTAAATTCATTTCTTCTTCTCATTCGCAATAATATAAAAAACGTCAGCTTATAAGCTGACGTTTTTTTATAATGTAATATTTGCTGTTTTTGATAAGAAATCTTCGGTTGGATAGTAGCTGTTTTTTACAAGAACATTCGGTCCAAGACATTTTACTGCAGGACAGTGACAGCTTAATGATTTTGCTGTTTTTGAAGCGCTCCATTTTTCATACGCTTCTTGTAACGTATTTGTTTGAATGTTACCTAGAAGTGGAACATCACCAAAGTCCGTCACAATAATATTTCCATCAAAAATATTTACATTTAAACGAGAACGGCCATCTGGATCGTTACGAACAGTGACGTTTTTGCTCTCTTGTAATTTTTTTAATGTGGAAATGTCTCGCTCATCATCGCTACAAGCATAGAAAGGTAAAGTTCCAAATAACATCCATACATTTTCATCGCGAATTTCTAGTAAATGCTCAATTGCATCACGAATTTCAGCTTTCGTTAAAATCTCTAGATTACTCGCGAAGTCACTTGGATACATTGGGTGAACCTCATGACGTTTACATCCCATTTCGTCAACGATTTGACGATGAATATGTTCAATGTGTGGTAGAGTTCGTTTATTCAGCATCGTTTCGGCTGATACGAGTACACCTGCATCTGATAGAGCTTTACTATTTGTGATCATACGTTCAAATAATTTTGCACGTTGTTCATACGTAGGTTTACGCTCCATCATTGCAAATCCGCCTTCAACGAAGTCGTCAATTGTTCCCCAGTTATGAGATATATGCAATACGTCTAAATAGGGAATAATTTGTTCGTAACGTGCTAAATCTATAGTTAAGTTTGAGTTGATTTGAGTGCGAACGCCTCGTTCATGGGCGTATTTTAAGAGTGGTGTTACATAGTTGTCGACGGATTTTTTTGAAAGCATAGGTTCTCCGCCAGTAATACTTAAAGAACGTAAATGAGGAATCTCATCTAATCGTTTTAATAAAAGATCCATCGGAAGCGGATTCGGGTCTTTCGGCTGTAACGTGTAACCAACAGCGCAATGCTCACAGCGCATATTGCATAACGTCGTTGTTGTAAACTCAACATTTGTTAATAGTAGTTTGCCGTACTCTTCAAGGTCCATATACGCTTCCCATGGATCGTAAGAAGGAGTAATCGGCTTCATTTTTTGTGATATCGTCATATGAAATACTCCTTTGACTATTGAAATAACAATTTGTCCATCCTCTATAATAGAAGAATATGCGCTTTTTATAAAGTGAAACTTTTTTGTGAAAAAAGAGAGAGGGCTTACATTTAAATGAATGAATGTGACAATATTGATGAATTTACATACCCATAGCAATCATTTTTGCGGTATAATAAAAGCAACTCGAATTAAAAGGAGAGTGCCTTCATGGGAAAAGCAATTCAAGATAAAGACACACAATTAGTATATTTAAAAGAACGTTTAAATATGTTCATTGAAGTAATTGATACAATTGAACCTGAAGAAGTAGAATTAGAAGATGTAGATCGTCTTCTTGCAATGCTAGATGAACTAGAATTAAAATGTGAGCAATTTAAAAAAGACGAATAATATATTAAAAAGGCTGCCAATTCTAATTTGGTAGCCTTTTTCTGTGCGGATAATAGAAGGACGATAGAAAAAGAGGTATAATCAAGTTGTGAAAAATTTCATTTATGCTTTAATAGCGTGAAATAAATAAAAGCTAAAGAGCATAACAATGGAATTTTCAGCTCATAACGTTTTGGTAGCGTTCACAATTGAGGGGGAAGTAACAATGGAAAAGCTTCAAGAAAGCATGTATCAACTAATTGTTGAAACGTCAACGAACTTACCGAAAGATGTTCGTCGTGCGATTCAACAAGCGAAAGAGCGAGAAAATGCAGGGACTCGTTCTGCGATGGCACTTGGCACAATTACCAATAATATTAAAATGGCTGATGATAACATCTCGCCAATTTGCCAAGATACAGGGATGCCAACGTTTAAAATTTATACACCAGTTGGTGTGAATCAATTAAAGTTGAAGGAAGCTATCTATAATGCGCTTGAGCGGGCGACAAAAGATGGTAAACTTCGTCCCAATTCTGTTGATTCTCTTTTTGGAGACAATAGTGGAAATAATTTAGGACCAGGTACACCGGTTATTAAGTTTGAACAATGGGAAAAAGATTATATTGATGCACGTTTAATCCTAAAGGGTGGTGGCTGTGAGAATAAAAATATTCAGTATAGTTTACCATGTGAACTAGAAGGACTTGGACGAGCTGGTCGTGATTTAGAAGGGATTCGTAAATGCCTTCTTCATGCAGTATATCAAGCACAAGGTCAAGGATGTAGTGCAGGTGTAATTGGTGTTGGTATCGGGGGAGACCGCACATCAGGTTACGAATTAGCAAAAAATCAATTATTCCGTACATTAGATGATGTCAATCCAATCCCAGAGTTACAACAACTTGAAGAGTACGTATTAGAAAATGCGAATAAGCTTGGTATTGGTACGATGGGATTTGGCGGAGAAACAACTTTACTTGGGTGTAAAATTGGCGTGTATAACCGTCTGCCAGCTAGTTTCTACGTATCTGTGGCGTATAATTGCTGGGCATACCGCCGCCTTGGAGTAACAATCCATCCTGAAACAGGTGAAATTATGGATTGGTTATATCAAGAAGGTGAAGATACACTGGAGCAAGAAGCACAAGAAAAAACAGAACAACGTGAGATTGTATTACAAGCACCAATTACAGAAGAGCAAATTCGTGAACTTCGCGTTGGTGATGTTGTAACAATTAATGGCATGATGTATACAGGTCGTGATGCAATTCATAAGCATTTAATGGATAACGATTGTCCAGTAGATTTAAATGGGCAAGTTATTTATCACTGTGGTCCAGTTGTCGTGAAAGATGAAAATGAAAACTGGCAAATTAAAGCGGCAGGTCCAACGACAAGTATTCGTGAAGAACCGTACCAAGGCGATATTATGAAGAAATTCGGTATTCGCGCTGTCATTGGAAAAGGTGGTATGGGTGCGAAAACATTAGCGGCTTTAGAAGAGCACGGTGGTGTATATTTAAATGCAATTGGCGGTGCAGCACAATACTATGCTGAATGTATTAAAGAAGTAAAAGATGTTGATTTCTTACAGTTTGGTATTCCAGAGGCAATGTGGCATTTACGTATCGAAGGATTTAAAGCAGTTGTAACGATGGATTCTCACGGTAATAGCTTACATGCAGATGTTGATAAAACATCACTTGAAAAATTAGCTAGCTTTAAAGAGCCAGTATTTAAGTAAACAAAAATGCATCTCGAATCATTCGAGATGCATTTTTTTGGTATATATAGAAAAACATGTTCAGCATGAAAGGATGTGTGGCAACAGAAACTACAAGTACGATTATATATGGAAAGGAGACTATTTATGAAATATAAATGGTTATATATCGGTCTCATTTTTTCAATTATGATGGCACTTGTTCCAGTTTCGGCATTAGCTTATACAAATACTCCACATAGCTGGGGAATCCCACGCCCTAAAAATGAAACAGTACCAGATGCAGGAAAGTTATATACAGATTTGCTACAAAAAAATGGTGGGTTTTATTTAGGGGATACAAAGAAAAAAGATATTTATTTAACATTCGATAATGGATATGAGAATGGATACACAGGGAAAATCTTAGACGTATTAAAAGAGAAAAAAGTACCAGCAACTTTCTTTGTAACGGGGCATTACATTAAAACACAAAAAGATTTATTGTTAAGAATGAAAGATGAAGGACACATTATTGGAAACCATTCGTGGAGCCATCCTGATTTCACAGCGGTAAATGATGAGAAACTTCGTCAAGAATTAACGAGTGTAACGGAAGAAATTAAGAAAGTAACTGGGCAAAAAGAAGTAAAATATGTACGTCCTCCGCGCGGCGTATTCAGTGAAAGAACGTTAGCTCTTACGAAAGAAATGGGCTATTATAATGTATTTTGGTCACTTGCATTTTTGGATTGGAAAGTGGATGAACAAAGAGGATGGCAATATGCCCATAATAATGTAATGACGATGATTCATCCAGGATCTATTTTATTACTTCATGCAATATCAAAAGATAATGCAGAAGCACTTGCAAAAATCATTGATGATTTGCGCGAGAAAGGGTATGATTTTAAAAGTCTAGATGACTTAGTAAAAAGCAATCAACCGTAAGCATGTATGCTTGCGGTTTTCTCATGCTATAATGATGTGTAAAAAGGATGGGGAAACGTATGTGGAGCGAACATGTTACGTTAGAGTATCCGTATCATTTTGAAGAAGTGTTAAAACGTTTATCTTTTGATCCTCTTAACGTCATTCAATTAGATGAGAAAGTTATTTATGTCCCGCTTTGGATAGATGAGGAACAGATTGTTGTTCGTCTGCAAGGGATTGGTACTGTTCAAAATCCACAGTTTTGGATTTCTAGTCAGACAGGAAATCCAGAGAAAGTCATGAAACGAATGAGGGCCATTTTTCATTGGAATGAACCGTTTCAAGATATACAAAATCATTTTTTAAACACATCATTACGTCCACTATTTGAAACATATGCGTATACTCCAATTATTTTAGAATTTGATTATTTTGCTTGTCTTCTTCGCTGTATCATTCATCAACAAATAAATTTGAAATTTGCTACTGTGTTAACAGAACAGTTTGTGAAACGATATGGAACAGAGAAGAATGGTGTATTCTTTTTCCCAACTCCAGAAAGAGTAGCAAACATTTCAATAGAGGGATTGAGAGAGCAGAAGTTTAGTCAGCGAAAAGCTGAATATATAGTAGGATTAGGTAGAAGTATTGTCAGCGGTACATTAAATTTAGCGAGTATAGAAACCAGGGCGGAAGAAGAGGTTTCAGCACAACTGTTACCAATTAGGGGGATTGGTACATGGACAGTGCAAAATTTTTTAATGTTTGGGCTTGGACGGAAAAATATGTTTCCGAAAGCGGACATTGGGATTCAGCGTGCAGTACAAGGTGTATTTCAATTAGATGATAAACCTGATGATGCATTTTTAGAAAAAGTGAAACAAGAGTGTGAACCATACTGCAGTTATGCAGCGTTATATTTATGGAAAAGTATAGAGTAGAGGTGTAATAATGATACAAAAGCAACATGAGAGTAAGTTGGAAGTTGGTCAAACGTTTCCTGTGACAATTAAACGTCTTGGGATTAACGGAGAAGGCGTTGGTTATTTTAAGAGACAAGTTGTTTTCATTCCAGGGGCATTACCAGGAGAAGAAGTTGTTGCTGAAACAACGAAAATTCAGCGTGGTTTCGCTGAAGCGAAAGTGAAAAAAGTTCGTAAAGCTTCACCACATCGTGTGAAAGCGCCATGTCCAGTATATGAAGAGTGCGGCGGTTGCCAATTGCAACATTTAGATTATAAAGAACAATTAAATCAAAAGCGTGATATCGTTGTACAAGCATTTGAGAAGTATATGAACAACAGTTTAGAAGAGAAAATTCGTCCAACGCTTGGTATGGAAAATCCATGGCATTATCGTAATAAGAGTCAACTACAAGTGGGACGTAAAGACGAAAAGGTTATTACAGGGCTGTATAAACAAAACTCACATCAGTTAATTGATATTGCTCATTGTATGATTCAACATAAAGCAACGAATGAAGCGACAAAAGTTGTAAGACGTATATTAGAAAAGTTAAATTTTTCTATTTATAATGAGAAAAAGCAAAAAGGTTTAGTACGTACAATTGTGACACGTACTGCAGTGCAAACAGGGGAAGTACAAGTTACACTTATTACAACAAAAGAAGAATTGCCAAATAAAGAGCAATTTATCGCAGAAGTACAAAAACAGATGCCAGCTGTTAAATCAATTATGCAAAATGTAAACTGGCGTAAAACATCTGTTATTTTCGGTGATAAAACATTTAAATTAGCTGGAAAAGAAGTAATTCAAGAAACGCTTGGTGATTTATCATTTGAATTATCAGCACGTGCATTCTTCCAGTTGAATCCAGAACAAACGGTTGTTTTATACAATGAAGCGAAAAAAGCCGCTGCTTTAACAGGCAATGAGAAAATTGTAGATGCGTATTGTGGCGTTGGTACAATCGGTCTTTGGCTTGCAAATGATGCAGCGGAAGTACGTGGTATGGATGTAATTCCAGAAGCGATTGCAGATGCAAGAAAAAATGCGAAGCGTCACGGGTTTACAAATACAAGATATGAAGCAGGTAAAGCTGAACAATGGTTACCGAAATGGGTAAAAGAAGGATGGCGTCCAGATGTAATTGTTGTCGATCCACCTCGTACAGGTTGCGATGATAAATTACTGGAAACAATTTTAAAGGTGAAGCCGAAACAAGTTGTTTACGTATCTTGTAATCCTTCTTCATTAGCTCGTGATGTACAAGCATTAATGAAGAGTTATGAAGTGGAGTATGTGCAACCAGTTGATATGTTCCCGCATACAGCTCATGTAGAAAATGTAGTGAAGCTTGTTAGAAAGTAGAGTTTATTCATATTCCCTCACGATATGAGGGAATATTTTCTATGAAGGAGAGTAAAATGAATAATTATAAATTAACGATTCAGTACGATGGTGCACGTTTTAAAGGATGGCAACGTCTCGGTAATAACGATAATACGATTCAAGGAAAAATCGAAAGTGTTATATCTGAAATGGTCGGAAAAGAAATTGAAATTATCGGTTGCAGTAGAACAGACGCTGGTGTGCATGCTTTGAATCAAGTTGCTAACTTTCAAAGTGATGAGAAGTTAGTGGAACATAAAGTGAAAAAATATTTGAATCAATATTTACCAAATGATATTAGCATTACGAACGTAGAAGAAGTACAAGACCGCTTCCATGCTCGTTACAATTCTAAAGCAAAAACATATCTTTATAAGATTTGGAATGAAGAGCATACAAATCCATTTATGCGTAAATACAGCATGCATGTGAATAAAAAATTAAATGTGAAAAGCATGAAAGAAGCTGCGAAACATTTAGTTGGTTCACATGACTTTACTGCATTTTCAAATGCGAAATCAAAGAAAAAGTCTATGGTTCGAGAAATATATACACTTGAAGTGATGGAAGAGGCAGGATTCGTACAAATTAGAGTAAGTGGTAACGGATTCCTTCATAACATGGTGCGAAAAATTGTTGGAGCATTAATTGAAGTTGGATTAGAACAATTAGATGCAGGAGCAATTCCGCACATTTTAGAGTCGAAACAACGTAATCAGATTAATTGCCTTGCTGAGGCGAGTGGTTTGTATTTGGAGAATGTTGAGTTTTAAAAGATATGGATATGAAAAAAAGCACTCCTGTGAGTGCTTTTTTTATGCTGATGCAGTCGTTTTATCTTTTCGGAAAATCCCCATTAATCCTCCGATTAATAATAAAACACCTGGTAATAAGTAAATAACAGAAATACAAATAAATCCACCAATAGCAGCGATCGTCATCATAATACCGCCTGCTTTAGTCTGTATATAATCAATTTTAAATTAAGTTTTGAGGTAGAGGGAATATAAAGAAAAAAACATGAGAGTAGTAAACATCTCGTGTTTAAATAAGATAATTAACTTTGTCGGTTTAAGAAGATTTCTCTTTCTTCATCCGTATCTTCAAATTCCAAAAAGCAGCAAGCATAATAGCTGCAAAGGAGCCGCTAATTGTTGCTAATAGCTTTGCATAAGGATAGGTATTCATATTAATGAGTAGCATCATACATAGAAGGGTAGGGAAGAAGGCTAAGTATTGTAACAATTTTAATCTTTTATCATTACTCATATACATCGTTCCTTTCTAGTATGTTATATGTTTATTATAGCATATTTTACCAAATGTTTATTTGTATGTTAAAGCAGATTTATGCTGCATTAACAAGCAATAAAAGTCGAATTGGTGAGGGCTAGTAATCCACTGATTCAAGTTTCATTTCATATGTGTAAATGTAGTTTTTTAATTCGATATTGTAAGTTTTGTCTACTTAACCCTAAAAACTTTGCAGCTTGTGAGATATTACCGTGATATTCTTTTAGAATTTGATTGATGTAGTTCTTTTCCATTGCTTCTATTGTGTGCTTTAACGTTTTAGGTGCATCAGTATCGTTATTAGTTAGGGAAGGTTGCAGATTGAATTCTTTTTTTATTCGTTCGCGAAAGCGAGTGGGAAGATGAAACGCTGTAATGATATTTTCATCTTCAACCAAGTTCATCGAACCTTCAATGATATGTTCCAATTCTCGTACGTTTCCGGGCCAATCATATGCATACAAGAATTCTCTTACATGTACATCTATATCTGTTACGCTAAGTCCAAATTGAATATTGTACTTTTCGATAAAGTGCTGAACAAGATCGGGAATATCTTCTTTCCGTTCGCGTAAAGGCGGGAGACATAAAGTAACGACGCTTAATCGGTAATATAAGTCTTCCCGTAATCGATTGTGTGTAATAGCTTCAAGAGGGTCTTCATTCATAGTTGCTATAATGCGAACGTCAATTTCTTTTTCTTGTGTGCCTCCGACTCTTCGTATTGTTTTTTCTTGTATAGCTCGCAGCAACTTTGCTTGAAGTGCTGGACTTAACGAATTGATCTCATCTAATAACAAAGTTCCTCCGTTCGCTTCTTCAAATAAACCAGCTTTATCGATAGCTCCTGTAAATGCACCTCGGTTCGTACCAAATAATAGGCTTTCCATGAGTGTATCAGGTATAGCGGCACAGTTTTGTGAAATAAACGGTTTGCCTGAACGCTGGCTTTCATTATGGATACTTTGTGCAAATAGTTCTTTACCGGTCCCTGTTTCCCCTACGAGAAGTATGGATGAAGATGTGCGAATGACTCTTTTCGCTTCTGTAATGACGGATTGAATAGCGCTAGAATCCCCGATTATGTGATCAAAGGTAAACTTGTTATTTATTTTTCGAGCAGGGCCCGTTTTCATCGTTTGTTTGGAATGGCTAATCTCTGTTGAAATTTCAATAGCGCCTTTAATTTTTCCATTTTCTATTATAGGGAAAGTATTGTTAATCGTCGTAATTTCTTGCCCTTTATTGTTAAAATACGTTTGTTTTATATTTTTGTTTGTTTTTCCTAATTTTAATGCCTCTATAAGAGTACTATTTTTATTTTCTTCAAATGCAAAGACTTCTAAAGGACTTTTATATAGCACATCTGAGCGTTCCATTGATTCAATTTCCATCATTTTGCGGTTGTAGATAATCGTTTTACTTTCCTCATTAATAATATGAATCCCGATATCGAGCTCATTGAGTAAAGTTTCATATAGCATATTCATTTCAATGATCTGTTTCAAATTAATTTCTTCTGTACGCATAGATTATCTTCTCCTCATTTCACCCTATGAAGACTGACTTTTTATAATTTTATTAAAATTCTTATAAAATCGCAAAATTTTTTTGCTATTTTCCTTTTAAAACTTCTCAAACGATAGAAAAATTTTGCGGTTATGAACATTTTTTTTTGAGAAACCTTCATTTTAAATAGGAATTGGAGATTGGTACGCATTTTGCATAAATAATAGTTGAAATCTCTAAAGGAGGGATATGCAACGTTTCAGTACCAATTAAAAAGAAGGAGGAGTTTATAAAGTGAAGACGGTTATAGAAGGCGTGTATAGTCCTTGTTACGGGAAAGTTGAGAAGTTATTTGTTACGGAAAGTTCTTACGTATACGAATGGGAGAAATTAGCGTTAATTGAAACAATAGATAAACAGAAAGTAGAAATTAAGGTAGGAATCAGTGGGTATATCGAGTCATTAGAAGTAGTAGAAGGACAAGCTATCGCTGATAAAAAGTTGTTAATAACAGTTAGGGATGATCTTTTAATAACAGGTAGTGATTAATACTATGTATTTTGCTCTTTTTAATAATTATTCTTATTATGAACATTTTTAAAAACGCTTACATGAAATGGGGGGATTTATATGATGGATCAAAACCAAGGGTTAAAAAGGGAATTGAAAAGTAGGCACATATTTATGATTGCACTCGGAGGAGTTATTGGTACCGGTCTTTTTTTAGGATCTGGGTATACAATTCATGAGGCTGGGCCTGGAGGAGCGATTGTAGCGTATCTTGTTGGAGGATTTGTTATGTATTTAACGATGCTCTGTCTTGGAGAATTAGCTGTTGCGATGCCTGACGCAGGATCTTATCAAACGTATGCTACGAAGCACATTTCCCCTGCAGCAGGTTATGTAGTCGGATGGATGTCGTGGCTAAACTGGTCTGCTACGATAGGTATTGAACTAATTGCAGTTAGTATTTTAATGAAACGATGGTTTCCTGATGTACCGTCATGGATTTGGTGCGTAGTGTTTGCGGTACTACTTTTTGCTATCAACGCGTTATCTTCAAGAAGTTTTGCAGAAGTTGAATTTTGGTTTGCAAGTATTAAAGTTATTACAATCATTGCATTTATTATTTTGGGTGGGGCAGCAATGTTTGGTTTTCTAGATATGAAAGGAAATGAACCAGCACCGATGTTTTCTAGCTTTACCGAGTATGGTGGATTGTTTCCAAATGGGTTATCAGCAATTTTAATAACGATGATTGCAGTTAATTTCTCCTTTCAAGGAACGGAGCTTGTTGGTATTGCGGCTGGAGAGAGTGAAAATCCAGAAAAAACAATCCCAAAGGCAATTAATAATACAGTTTGGCGTATACTGGTGTTCTTTGTATTATCTATTTTCATTCTTGCAGGATTATTCCCATGGCAACAAGCGGGAGTGATAGAAAGTCCATTCGTAGTTGTATTTGATAAAATTGGTATTCCTTATGCAGCTGATATTATCAATTTCGTTATTATTACAGCAGTACTATCCGTTGCGAATTCAGGATTATATGCAACTTCTCGTATGCTATGGTCTATGTCTAATCAAGGAATGATTAGTCCGATTTTTGGTAAGTTATCTAAAAATGGTGTTCCTATTTATGCATTGATTGTAAGTACGATTGTAGGGTGTCTTTCATTACTATCAGGTATTTATGCGGAAGATACAGTTTATTTATGGCTGCTTTCTATTGCCGGATTTGGGGCGATATTAGTTTGGGCATCTATTGCTCTATCTAACTTATTAGCTAGAAGATCATATGTGAAGCAGGGCGGGGATGTGAAGGACTTGAAATTTAAGACACCGCTGTATCCGTTCGTGCCACTGCTTGCGTTAGTATTAAATATAACAGTAATTGTTGGTATGGCCTTTATTCCAGAACAAAGAATGGCATTGTATTGTGGTATTCCATTTATGATTGTTTGTTTACTGTTTTACAGTGCGACAAGAAATAAGGCACGTAAGGTAGAACATATTGAAAAGACAAAGACAACAGAAATAGAAAGTTTATAATAGTGATTAATTTGGAGACTGTAAAATTGTAAACAGTCTCTTTTTTTGTGAAAATAAAGCTGGAAACATGCTACGTATGCAAAGGGGAATTAGTGATGAATGAAGAAGTTTCACAGCTATTAGAACAGATTGATCTACGAAAAGGTGAGTTACTAGAGCTTACAAAAACATTAATTCGTTTTGAAACACCAGCACCGCCGGCGAGAAATACAAATGAGGCGCAAGAATTTGTTGCCCATTTCCTAAGAAAACGAAATTTTAGTGTAGATAAATGGGATGTATATCCGAATGACCCGAACGTTGTTGGGGTGAAAAAAGGGGTAGAAAGTGACACGCATAAAAGTCTTATTATTAACGGACATATGGATGTAGCTGAAGTGTCAGCAGATGAGGCGTGGGAAACGAATCCGTTTGAGCCGTTTATAAAAGATGGTTGGTTAGTCGGACGTGGTGCGGCAGATATGAAAGGTGGACTGGCTGGAGCGCTATTTGCTATTCAGCTTTTTCAAGAAGCTGGCATTGAATTACCTGGAGATTTAATCTTTCAATCCGTAATTGGGGAAGAAGTTGGAGAGGCAGGTACACTTCAATGCTGCAGGCGAGGTTATGATGCTGATTTTGCAGTCGTAGTGGATACGAGTGATTTGCATATGCAAGGACAGGGCGGCGTAATTACTGGATGGATTACTGTGAAAAGTCCTCAGACGTTTCATGATGCAACACGCAGGAAAATGATCCATGCGGGAGGACGTTTATTCGGGGCGAGTGCGATTGAAAAAATGATGAAAATTGTGCAAAGTTTACAAGAGTTAGAGCGTCATTGGGCAGTTATGAAAACATATGAAGGCTATCCATCTGGAACAACAACGATTAATCCAGCTGTTATTGAAGGCGGACGGCATGCAGCGTTTATTGCGGATGAGTGCCGATTATGGATAACGGTGCACTTTTATCCGAATGAAACACATGAACAAATAATAAACGAAATTGAAGAGTATATTGGGAAAGTAGCAGCCGCTGATCCATGGTTAAGTGAAAACCCACCACAATTTAAGTGGGGTGGAGAATCAATGATTGTGGATCGTGGCGAAATTTTCCCTTCATTAGAAGTAGATAGTGAACATGCAGCTGTAAAAACGCTTAGCTCAGTACACGAATCAATTCTATCTCAAAATGCAATTTTAGATATGTCTGCAACGGTAACCGATGGTGGTTGGTTTAGTGAATTTCATATTCCAGCTGTTATTTACGGACCAGGTACATTAGAAGAAGCTCATTCAATAAATGAGAAAGTTGAAGTAGAACAGCTAATTGAATTTACAAAAGTAATAACAGCATTTATATATGAATGGTGTCATACAAAAAAAATAGATTAGTATGTTGAAATCGTACAGGTATGTATACTTGTACGATTTTTTTGTGAACTATTTCAGAGGTAAATAGCAACAACTGAAATAGTTCTATATATTTCTATGTCTTTCGTTTTAATTCGATTAATTTCTCTTTCGCTAATTCAACAGCAATTGCATCATCTAAATAGCCAATCGGAAAGAGATAATCGGGGATAATGTCTGTTGATAAAATGAAATACAGTAATGCGCCTCCGAGAACCGCACGTTCCTCGTTTGAAATAGTCTCATTGCAAAATTGTTGATACATATCTGTTAATTGTTCAATGAAAGGACCAGCGCTATCAATTTGTTCTAATTTGCTCGCGAAACTTTCATGAATACGTCTTTCGCCTTCTGTTGTTTGAGCGTAGCGTTCATAGTTTTCAAGTTCTTGTTTGACGCGAGTTGTTGTGTAGTCGAAATCAAATAAGTTAGAGGATTGCAGCGTTTGCTGGATTGTATCAAGAGATGTGTACATATCCGTCTTTTCTTTATTAATGTGAGGAGAATCAGGATACATTTCATCAAATAATAATTGGGGCGGAACTTGCAGACATTCTGCAAATTTTTGTAGATGTTTTTGTTTTGGTGGTTGTTTACCATTCATAATTCTTGAGATTGTTGCAGGATCAATATTTGTAAGCATTCCGAGTTGGCGCATGGATAAGGCACGTTCTTTTAAAAGTTTTTTTATTAATGTACTAAGCCGTTCATTTGGATTTTCTTTAGGCATAGTGAAGGCACTCCTTTTTTATTGTTGAAAAAATGTTGAGCATTTATTACATGTATATGAAACAGACAGGCACAGTTGCTCAACATTTTCATAAGATGCATGGAAAAGTGAGAAAAAGGGGTGGCTGTTTATGAGTACGGCAGGTCTGTTTTCAATTTTTTTAATCGGGATTGCTTCTAATTTAGATAATGCAGGTGTTGGGATTGCATATGGCATTCGTAAAATCAGAATTTCGTGGTTTAACAATTTTATCATCGCATTTTTGGGGTTTTTATTTACTTTATTAGCTGGATTTTTTGGGAACTGGATTGCATTATTTATTTCAGAGTTTACTGCAAACCTAATTGGAGCAATCGTTTTAGGGATAATTGGGGTGTTTATTTTGTGCCAGCCTTTCTTGGGGCAAAGAAATACCGTAAGCTCTAAAGATGGTAATGTACTTATGGGGATTTTACGTGATCCAGAAAAAGCAGATTTTGATGGTTCTAAAACAATTAGTTTTTCAGAAGCAATTGTTTTGGGGGTTGCATTATCTATTAATAATATTGCGGGTGGATTTGATGCTGGGGTAACAAACTTGAATCTGTGGCTTACAGCAACTATTTCTGGGGTATTTAGTTTTATTTGTATTAGTGGGTTTGCGTATGTAGGAAAACGATTTTTAGCAGCATACTTAGGGAAATGGGCTACTGTTATTGCGGGAGTTTTATTAATTCTTATTGGAATTGATCAGTTGTTGTAAGGAGAACAGAAAACAATGTTCGAGTATTTCCTTGGAAATACGGCAAAGGATTGCATATGTCGACGTACTTTTCCCTATACTAATACGGATTTCTTTTAAAGAAAGGGGGATCCGTATGGGACGAGGAAAAGCATTTGATCATAAGAAAAAAGGGCATGACCATCAACCGCCTAAAGGTGCGTTCATTCATAAAGATGTAAATGAACATACTTTAGAAGAGGAAGAGCTACCAGTAAATATTGAGACGTATAAAAATAGTTTGAAAAAACATTAAAAGCACCTACATAGGTGCTTTTTAGCGTATATCTTCAATTAGTTGCTCAGATTCTTCGTGCATGCTGTATTCACTTAAAACTTGAATGCAAAGCCACTTTAATTCTTCAATCGTATGTTCAAGTTCTTCAGGAAGTACATGATGAATGTCTTCAAGTCCCATTCCGAAATGAATAAGTTCAAGTACTTGATCATCGATGTTCCGGTCCATTAGCAGCTCAAGTACTTCTAAATTGAATATGTATCGGTGAGCTTCATCGAGTGAAACCACTTTTAACTTCAAGCTTTCTACAATACTCAATATAAAGAGAAGAATTGTTTTTTCAAGAACAGGTTGTTTTTCCATCTGAAATATTAGTTTCATCCTTCACACCTCCACATATAGCGCTAGGTTGTACTATACTATTCAGGGTGGGGGAGCAAATATGCATGATATAGAGAAACTTTCAGTACTGTTTTTGTAAGGGATTGGTAACTGATAAAGTTAAGGTTTTTATGGAATAAAAAAATCCTGCTAGTATAGCAGGATAACGCTAAATTAAAAAATACTCCAACCTTCTTGAGCAGACAGAAGTTCAAGAATCTTAAAACCAGCGATACTATTTCCGTTTGCATCTAAAGCCGGTCCGAAAATACCAATTCCCATTTCTCCTTTTACGCAGCCGAAAATACCACCAGCTACACCACTTTTAGCTGGAATACCAACACGAATCGCAAATTCGCCAGACTCGTTATACATACCACATGTAACCATAAATGTTTTACAAATTTTTGTAATATGTTTAGGGATAATTTGTTTTTTCTTATATGGATCATAGCCATCCATCGCAAAAATTAAGCCGATACGTGCTAAATCGATACAGTTTACTTCAACTGCACATTGACGAGTGTATAAATCCATAAGTTCTTCAATGTCACAATCGATAATTCCGTTTTGTTTCATATAGTAACAAAGTGAACGGTTTAAGTAAGCTGTCTCTAATTCTGAATTGGCAACTTTAGAAGAATAATTAATAGTAGGATTATCTGTTATTTCACGTACAAAATGAAGGATGCGCTCCATTTTTTCTTCATTATCTTTTCCTGCTAACATGCTTGTAATAGCTAGCGCTCCTGCATTAATCATTGGATTAAGTGGTTTAGAAGGACTTGTCGTTTCTAACTTAATAATGGAATTAAATGGATCGCCAGTTGGCTCCATTCCAACTTTAGAAAATACATATTCTTCACCACGATCTAAAAGGGCAAGTGCAAGTGTAATTACTTTTGAAATACTTTGAAGAGTAAATAGTGTTTGTGAGTTGCCAGCATGGATGTATTCTGTTTCTTTATGGAAAATGGCAATCCCTAAATCATCTGGATTTGCATTTCCTAGTTCGGGGATATAAGTAGCAAGCTTTCCTTTTTTCGTATATGGTTTTACTTGTTCTAACAACTGTTGTAAGTTGTTTGTTTCAATGCACTGCATAGTACCAACGCTCCTATTTCGAATTAACTAAGTTTACTTTTCCCGATATGCTCGGAAATAAATAATAACATGAAAAAGTGGAATGATAAAACGAAAGTTACATGTTCTATAGCAGGTCTTTCGTTTCGAGTATTTTGTAGTCAAAAAGGAGAATTTTCCTTTTATATAACAGTTTGGAAATAGGAGATTTATCCATAAAAAATTTGAAAATAAAAACTACACATCTATACAACTATATGTTATTATGGTTATGTAAATAGAAAGCGTTTTCTAAGGCGTACTTATAATGATAACGATTTCATAAATTTGATAGGGGGAATTAAAATGTTGCAGTTTCTACAACGTATTGGTAAAGCATTAATGCTTCCAATCGCCGTACTACCAGCAGCAGGATTATTGCTTCGTTTAGGACAACCAGATGTATTTGATATTCCTGTTATGGCACAGGCCGGTGCAGCAGTTTTTGATAATTTAGCACTTATTTTTGCAATTGGTATTGCAATCGGTCTTTCAGTTGATGCTAGTGGTGCAGCAGGTCTTGCAGGTGCAATTGGTTATCTAGTTATGAAAAACAGTATTGATGCACTTAGTAAGGGGTATTCTACTGTAGAATTACAAGATAAATTAGGCAAAGTCCAAGATTTAATAGGTAATAGTGCTAATGTAGATCCATCTAAACTTGCAGATACAATGACACAAGTATCTAAGGCAGCCGAATTATCGACTAAAGTGGATATGAAAGTTTTAGGTGGTATTATTGTCGGTGTTATAGCAGGACTTCTTTATAATAAATTCCATAAGATTAAACTTCCAGAATGGTTAGGATTCTTTGCTGGAAAACGTTTCGTTCCGATTGTTACATCGGTTGTGATGCTACTATTAGGAATTCTATTCGCACAAATTTGGCCAGCAATTCAAAATGCTATCGATGCATTAGCTCATGGAATTGTTAATTTAGGGGCAGTTGGTTCAGGTTTATTTGGTTTATTAAACCGTCTATTAATTCCAATTGGTTTGCATCACGTAATGAACACATACTTCTGGTTCGTACTTGGTGACTTTACAAATGCAGCAGGTAATGTTGTAAATGGTGATATTGCTCGCTTCCTTGCAGGAGATAAAACAGCGGGTATGTTTATGACTGGTTTCTTCCCGGTTATGATGTTTGGTTTACCAGCAGCATGTTTCGCAATGATTGCAGCTGCTAAACCAGAAAAACGTAAAATGGTTACAGGTATGTTAGGTGGTCTAGCATTAACTTCATTCTTAACTGGTATTACAGAACCAATTGAATTCTCATTCATGTTCTTATCACCAGTATTATATGGAATTCATGCTGTATTAACAGGTCTGTCTCTATTTATTACAACAACTCTTGGCATTCACGATGGTTTCACATTTAGTGCCGGTGCAATCGACTACTTCTTAAACTTCGGTATTGCAACAAAACCAGTATTACTAGCAGGAGTCGGTTTAATTTATGCAGTAATTTACTTCGTTGTATTCTACTTCTTAATTAAGAAGTTCGACCTAAAAACTCCTGGTCGTGAAGACGAAGAGGAGCTAGCTGAAGGTGAAGAAGCTCCAGTTGCAGGTTCAATTGGTGAAACTTACGTAGCAGCTTTAGGTGGAAAAGAAAACTTAACAGTTATTGATAACTGTGCAACACGTCTACGCTTACAAGTGAAAGATGCTGGTCAAGTAAACGAAGCAGCATTAAAACGTGCTGGTGCAAAAGGTGTTATGAAATTAAGTAATACGAGTGTCCAAGTTATCGTAGGTACAAATGTTGAATCTGTTGCCGATGATATGAAAAAACACGTATAAATAATGAGATAAGAGGATATCTGAAAAGATTGATGACATCAATTTTTAGAGGATATCCTCTTTTTTGTTAACAATTTAACAGCAATCTTACTTTTGTAAATTTTCTTTTTCTTTTTTATACATATAGGTTGGTAATATGTGCAGTGCGTGATAAAGTAGGGATGACATAGAATGGAGTATCCATAATCTGCTAAAAAAATTAGTAGAGGGATTAAATTATTGTTGAGTAAGGGGAAAAAAGTAATCATGGATCAGGAAAAAAATAATGCGAATGGGAAAGCACGTCGGCCGATTGTATACATAAAAAGAACAATCATTCTCGTCTTACTATTTTCAGTTGTATATTTCATGTATACAAAAATTGTTGCGGATAATAAGAAAGAAGAAACTTTAAAAGCAGCAGCAGAAATGAAGAAACAAGAAGAGCTAAAAAAGAAAGAAGAAAAAAAGAAGCAAGAGGCACAAAAACAAAAAGAGCAGGAAGAAAAAGTGAAGCAAGCGCAAGCTGTGGAGAAGCCTGCTGAGGGACCACCTCAAGAAATTAATGAAAACGCTCAATTAGATCAATATTTACAAAACGCAGGATTTAGCGGGACAGCTGTTATTGTGAAGAACGGAAAAGTTCTTTTGAATAAAGGATACGGTATGGCGAACAAAGAGAAACAAGTGCCGAATAATTCAGAGACAACTTTTTATATTGGATCTATTTCAAAGGCGTTTGTAGCGACTGCTATTATGCAATTAAAAGATCAAAATAAGTTAAACGTAGAGGATACGGTTGCAAAGTATATTCCAGATTTCCCTCAAGGTAATGGTATTCAGTTAAAACATTTACTAACACATACATCAGGTATCCCAGAGTATGAACAGGGAACAGAGGATATTTCTCATGAGGAATTGATAAAACGAATAGGAAAACAAAAGCGTGTTGGGAGTCCAGGGGAGAAATGGAAATATTCCGATTCGAACTATTCGATACTCGCCTATATCGCTGAGAAGGTAAGTGGACAACCGTTAGAAGAATATATTAAACAACATATTTTTGCTACTGCGGGTATGAAACACTCTGGTTTCGGTAAAGCGTTAGAGCAAACAAGGTTTCCATCGACAGGTTATAAAATAGTAAATAACAATATGACAACACCGAATATTCCAAGTATGTCACAACTATATGGTTGTGGTGATATATATACAAGTGCACATGATTTATATTTATTTAATGAAGCACTCTTCTCTGGAAAGTTAATTTCAAAAGAGAGCTATGATCAAATGTTTACAGGCGGAAAAAAAGATTACGGATTTGGATGGTACGTAGACCCGGGAAGTTATTCGAATCACGGTGTAATGCCAGGGTGGAATTGCTTAAATGGATTTAGTAAAAACGGAAGTGTGTATGTCGTTTTATTATCTAATATTCAAAACAATATTAAATCGTTTGGTAAAGTGAATAACGACATTTATACGATGTTGCGAAATATTGAAGTGTAAAAGGCTATCCGATTGGATAGTCTTTTTTTGTGTGATTAGAAAAGATTGTTTCCTTGAAAAATGTATGTCTTACCTATCACAAAAAAAGCCTGCTTTGTATACATTAAGATGTATGGATGTATTTTTAGAATTTAAAAATAATAGGAGGAGAAATATATGTGTCTGTTCGGTAAGTATTGGGAAAAGTTATCGAGATTGTTTAATAGGCAATTAGATTATTTTTTAGATAATAAGTTGCTACCTGCTGTGGAAAGACTTTTATTTTCACAAAACTTCGCGAGATTTATTCAAAGAAACTCTAAGCAAGCTACGGAAGAATTTATTGAATCAAGTAGATTTCAATCTATTATTTGTAACATTTTAAAAGAATGTAATACATCACCTTTTAAAGAAATTGCAGAGCAGTATTTGGGTAAAAACGTAGAAATTACTGTGACAGTTGGACAGTTAACGGGTGTGATTGTAGCGGTTGGAGATGATTTCTTAACACTGCAAGAAGGAATAGGAACAGAAGTTTTATTACCATTTACAAGTATTATATCAATTAAAGAAGCGTAAGAAAGGAGAGTTATATATGTTATTTACTGATGAATTACGTAACCATGTTGGTGAACTAGTGCAAGTTGTGACAGCTGTAGAAATCATTGCAGGCGTTCTTTTATCTGTGACGGATGGGGCAGTAATTGTTCGTACTTCTCCTTCTTATGGACCACCAGAAGATGTAGTTGTACGTATTCCTATTATTGCTTATGTTCGCTTGGAAGGGTAAGAGTGATACAAGTATGAGAGTGTCAGTTGTGATTCCAGTGCATAATGAAGCAAGTACTTTATCAAAAGTATTAGTAGAAGTGGAGAAGCTCGAGCCATATGAAATTATCGTAGTAGATAATGGATCGACAGACGGTACGAAAGAAATAGCGTTACAGCATAATTGCCGTGTAATTTATTATAGATATTCTCTTGGTAATGATGTGGGACGGGCAATTGGTGCTAGAGAAGCAAAAGGTGAAATTGTTTTATTTTTAGATGGCGATATCGTTATGAAAAGTGAAGAATTATACAATTTTATTAAAGGAATACAGCAAGGACATGAGATTGTTTTAAATAATTTGACATGGTCCGTTTATTTGAAGATGAGACCGCATTATACGACGGTTGGAAAATATATGTTAAACCGTTATTTGAACAAAAAAGAGTTTGTTGTAGGATCTTTAATTGCGATACCACATGCGATAAGTCGTGAAGTGATTGAAAAACTAGGGTGGTGGAATTTAGCGGATCCAGCACTATTTCAAGCGATGGCGATGTCTAGAGGAGTAGATATTTCTGATATGGCTTCAGTTGATGTCATTTACACAAATAAAGTCCGTCCTGTCCATACGGGCACATCACCTGGCTCTCCTTATCCGAAAGCGACTAGTCGTATTATGGGTGATCATTTGCGAGCTTTACAATACGTAATCGAAACATACGGTAATCGCGGTGGTTTTTCAGAAGGCAATAAAGATAGGGAGTTTGTAGGAAAGTATAAACCAGTTTTATTACAAAAGAAAAAAGCGAAATATAGTGCCATTATCCCGGTATCAGAAGAGAAAACAACTATAAGGTCTGTTATACAAGAAGTGAAAAAAGCAGGTGTAGATGAAATTATAGTTGTTGCGAATGGAGCTGCCGTAAAGACCATGAAACAAGTAAAGCTAGACAATGTTATTGTTGTTGAGTTGGAGGAAGCGCTTGGGCATAATGTAGCACGAGCGATAGGGGCCATGCATGCTACGGCAGATATTTGCTTATTTGTTGATGGTGATTTTGTTATTCCAGCAACAAATTTAATTCTATTTTTGCACGCTATTGAAGATGGAAGTGATGTGGCATTAAATGATTTACAGTGTTTATTAGATATGTTTCATCCAGCAGATCCAATTAGCATGGGAAAATATTTTGTGAATTTGATAGCGAAGCGACCAGATTTATGGAATAACTCATTAACGGCAGTACCACACGCTATGCATAAAAAAGTAATAGAGAAAATTGGTTATGATTCTCTTGTGATTCCTCCATTAGCTCAGATGAAAGCTATTTTAGAAGGATTCTCTGTTACAGCAGTAGAGTTAGTAGATGTTATAAAAACAAATCGAGTACGTCCAGAGCAACACGAATTTGTAAATGGGCGTATTTCAGCATTTGATCGTATTTTCGGGGATCAAATTGAGGCGATTGCGTATTTATTACAATGTACGGACGAACGCGGTAGTTTTACGGATGGAGACAGAGATAGGGATATCATTCAACAATTGAGAAGGGAAGAAGAGAATACAAATGAGTAGTAGTAAAGTAGCTATTATTGGGTTAGGGTATGTTGGCCTTCCTTTAGCAGTCCATTTTGCAGAGAGAGGGCATACAGTACTTGGGTTAGATAAAGATATTAGAAAAATAGAATCAATTATAAAAGGAGAAAGCTATATTCCGGATGTTTCTTCTAAAGAGTTACAAAGTTTATTGACTAAAAACAAATTAATAGTAAATACACCGGATCAAGGTATTGCTGATTTTCAAAATAGTGATTATGTCATTGTCACTGTTCCAACTCCAATTAATGAAAAAAGAGAACCAGACTTAAGTGCCCTCATTTCAGCCTCACATTATATACAACAAAATCTTCAAAAAGGACAAACCTTCATTTTTGAAAGCTCCACATATCCAGGTACACTCGAGGAAGTTATCATTCCTATTATTTCTCAAACGGGGAAAAAGGTAGGAGAAGATTTCTATATCGGATATTCCCCTGAGAGAATTGATCCGGCTAATAGTCACTATTCTGTTCAAACGATTCCAAAAGTTATTAGTGGACAAACAGAGAAGTGTAAACAAAAAGTACAGGAGTTGTATAGCACTACATTTGATGTAGTTGTTCCAGTTAGTTCTCCGAAAGTAGCGGAAATGTGTAAGTTATTTGAAAATATTCAGCGCCTAGTCAATATTTCATTAGTAAATGAGTTAAACACACTATGTGAAAGTTTAGGAATTGATTTTTATGAGGCGCTTGAAGCTGCGTCTACAAAACCGTTTGGATTTACCCCATATTGGCCAGGGCCAGGGATAGGGGGACACTGCATTCCAGTAGACCCTTTATATTTTCAATGGAGAATAAAAAAGAATGGAGCAATTAGTCAATTAATTGAGGCAGCACATGTAATTAATGAAGAAATGCCAGAGAAAATAGTCCGGAAAGTGAAAGGTGTTGTGCAATCACCTGCAACGGTTTTAATTGTAGGGATTGCATATAAGAAAGATGTAAATGATTTAAGAGAATCACCAGCGTTGCCAATTATTGAATTGTTAATAAAAGAAGGGTATGAAATCGAATATCACGATCCATATATTTCTTCTGCAAAGTTTGAAGGTAAGGTGTACCAATCTGTTTCTTTGGATGAACAAGTCGTTAAACAAGCGGGTTGTATTTTAGTTTTAACTGATCACTCTAATATCGATTGGCAGCTTTTTAAAGGTATGAAGCGAGTAATAGATACACGTGGCATTATAAAGAAGGTGAGTGTATGAGTAAGAAATGTTTAATTACAGGTGGAGCAGGATTTATTGGTTCACATTTAGCTGAAGAGCTGGTGAAAAGAGGGTATGGGGTTACGATCGTTGATAACTTCTATAAAGGAAAAAATAAGTATCATGATGAGTTAATGAAAGAAATTCGGGTTATTCCAATAAGTGTTTTAGATAAAAATTCTATTTATGAATTAGTAAACCAACATGATGTCGTGTTTCATTTAGCAGCAATTTTAGGTGTGAAAACGACAATGGAAAAGAGTATAGAGCTTATTGAAACGAATTTTGATGGAACGAGAAACATTTTACAAGCAGCGCTAAATGGAAAGAAGAAAGTAGTCTTTGCGTCTACTTCAGAAGTATATGGTAAGGCAAAACCACCCTTTTCTGAAGAGGGGGATCGATTATACGGGGCAACTTCTAAAATACGTTGGAGTTATGCAGTGTGTAAAACATTAGAAGAGACATTATGTTTAGGATACGCTTTAGAAGGTTTACCTGTAACGATTGTTCGTTATTTTAATATTTATGGTCCAAGAGCGAAAGATGGTCCGTATGCGGGGGTAATCCCGCGATTTATCAGTGCGGCACTGCAAGGAGAAGACATTCTCGTATATGGAGATGGAGAGCAGACACGTTGCTTTACGTATGTAAGTGATGCGGTAGAAGCAACGATTCGAGCAATGGATGAAAAGGTGAATGGTGAAATTATTAACATAGGATCTGAGAATGAAAAGAGTATAAAAGAAGTAGCAGAAGTAATTAAAAAACTAACGAAATCTTCTTCGAAAATTGTCCAAGTTCCTTTTGAAGAGGTGTATCCACATGGCTTTGAAGAAATTCCAAATAGAAGACCGGATGTTGCGAAATTAAGAGAACTTGTTCAGTTTCAAGCGACGGTAACGTGGGAAGAAGGATTGAAAGAAACTATTAAGTGGTTCCGTGAAGAAAATAATGACTAAGTCACTATCGGTCATTATACCTGTATGTAATGAAGCTGAAACGATTTCAGGTGTTATCCAATCGGCAAAAGGATTAAATCCAATAGAGATTATTGTAGTAGCAAACGGTTGTAACGATGGTACAGAAGAGGTTGCTGATTGTTTAGGGTGTAAAGTAATTAAGCATACGGAGCTACTAGGGAACGATGTTGGCCGCGCGGTTGGCGCAAAACACGCGATAGGTGATGTATTACTATTTATAGATGGTGATTTTGTTATTCCAACTTCAAAATTACAATTATTCCTGAATCCCATTTTACATGATCAGGCCGACATCGTTTTAAATAACTTAGATGCATTATTTTTAAAAAGGCAAAAACCCAATTCTATTACAGTATGGCGCCAAATATTAAATGCAATGTTAGAGCGTGAAGAATTAAAAATTGATTCCTTATTAGATGCACCTCATGCGTTGACGAAAGAAGTCGTTCAAAGTATTGGATATGAAAGCTTTGTTAATCCTATTGTCGCTCATTTACGCCTAGTTCAAAGCGAATGGAGAATTAGTCGGCATTGTGCAATTGACGTTATTACGCCAAATAAATTTCGGCCGACCGAGCATGATGCGTATGGTACGGGTCTTTCGCAATCTGAAAAACGGATGATAGGTGATCATATAGAAGCTGTAGCAGAGCGAATAGTAGGTAGCGATGAGCGCGGAGGATATTATGATGGAAATAGGAAAAGAGATAGTGTGTACCATACTTTAGATTTCGAAGATCTTTATCAAGGATGGGGCATTACATCTAAATTGTATAAAGGAAAGCAATTATCGGTCATTATTCCTGTACAAGATGAAGAGAAAACAATTGGAAATGTTATAGATGAACTTCGAAAAATTGAACCTTTTGAAATTATCGTTGTAGTAAATGGCTCGTCTGATCAAACCGCAACGATTGCAAAAGAAAAGGGAGCAACAACAATTGTATATAAAGAAGCACTTGGAAACGATGTAGGACGTTCACTTGGAACTTACTTTGCAAAAGGTGATATTGTGCTGTTTGTAGACGGTGACTTTGTTATCCCGGCTAGGGAACTATATCCTTTCGCAAAAGCTATTGCAGATGGAATGGATGTTGCATTAAATGATCTAAATCATTATTTAGATTTAAGAGTACCACTTCATCTTGTAACTGCATTTAAATATGCATTAAATTTAGCTTGTGATAGAAAAGATCTAGGAGTAGGCTCTCTTATTGCTGTACCCAATGCGTTTAGTCGTAAGTGCTTGAAAGAAATCGGTTATAGATCTTTACTGTCACCTTGTGTAGCGCAAGTGAAAGCGATTCTGTTAGGCTTTGAAATTGCATGTGTAAGTCGTGTAGAGGTCGATAAGATGAACCGTATTCGTCCCAGTGAACATTTTGCAAAAATAGGTCATCCTGCAGCTGTTTTGCGAATTATAGGTGATCATATAGAAGGATTAGAGCAATTAATTGTTTTAGAAGGTAATCGTGGCGGATTCTATGATGGGAATAGAAAAAGAGATGTTTTAGAGTAGTAACAAAAAAAGTGTACAACATATGTACACTTTTTTGTTCTGTTATAAAAACTATAACAGATTAGGAGATAAGAGTATTACAGCTCTACAATGGGTATTGTTCTTATATTACAAAATAGGACTCGTATATAAGGATACCAAAAAAATACAATTAAGGGAAGTGTTAATTATAAAGACTTTTAAGTGAAGTTAACACTATGCGCATAGTAGTTTGCTCAACATTTCACAAACATGTCACAACTATTTCGTTCACTTTCGCCAAAAAGTAGTATTCTAAGTGTGTAAGCTGTTATATAAAAAATCTTAGTCCTGTACTAATCAAAAATGGAGGAGATTAGGATGACTCAAGTATTAGAAAATGTTAAAAACGCATGGGAAAACTTTAAAGGTGAAAAATGGAAAGCAGAGATTGATGTTCGCGATTTCATTTTAAATAATGTAAACGTTTTCGAAGGGGATGAATCTTTCTTAGCGGGAGCAACTGAAGCAACGAAACAACTTTGGGATCAAGTAATGGATTTAACAACGAAAGAACGTGAAAACGGTGGCGTTCTTGATATGGATACAAAAATTGTTTCTTCTATTACATCACATGAACCAGGATATTTAAATAAAGATATTGAAAAAGTAGTCGGTTTCCAAACTGAAAAACCATTTAAACGTTCTTTACAACCATATGGTGGTATTCGTATGGCGGAACAAGCTTGTGAATCTTATGGATACGAAATGGACAAAGAACTTAGTCGTATTTTTAGAGATTGGAGAAAAACTCATAACCAAGGTGTATTCGATGCTTATACACCAGAAATGAGAAATGCGCGTAAATCAGGTGTAATTACTGGTCTTCCAGATGCATACGGACGTGGACGTATTATCGGTGACTACCGACGCGTAGCATTATACGGTATTGATCATTTAATTGAAGCGAAAAAAGCAGATTTAAATTTAACTGGCGGTGTAATGAGCGAAGAGACAATGCGTTTACGCGAAGAGTTATCTGAGCAAATGCGTGCACTTCAAGAGTTAAAACAAATGGCTGCTTCTCATGGCTTTGATATTTCTAAGCCAGCAACAAACACGCAAGAAGCATTCCAATGGTTATACTTCGCATATCTTGCAGCAATTAAAGAGCAAAACGGAGCTGCAATGAGTCTTGGACGTACTTCTACATTCTTAGACATTTATATTGAAAGAGATTTAGCAAATGGTACTTTAACAGAAGAAGAAGTACAAGAAATTGTGGATCACTTCATTATGAAATTACGTCTTGTGAAATTTGCAAGAACACCTGATTATAATGAATTATTCTCTGGTGACCCAACTTGGGTAACTGAGTCTATCGGTGGTATGGCATTAGATGGTCGTCCATTAGTAACAAAGAACTCATTCCGTTTCTTGCATACATTAGATAATTTAGGACCAGCTCCAGAGCCAAACTTAACAGTTCTTTGGTCTAAACAATTACCACAGAACTTTAAAAACTACTGTGCGAAAATGTCTATTAAAACATCAGCAATTCAATATGAAAATGATGACATTATGCGTGCTGACTACGGTGATGACTATGGAATTGCTTGTTGTGTATCTGCAATGAGAATTGGTAAACAAATGCAGTTCTTCGGCGCACGTGCAAACTTAGCAAAAGCATTACTATATGCGATTAACGGCGGTAAAGATGAAAAATCTAAAGCACAAGTTGGTCCAGAGTACGCACCAATTACTTCTGAAGTATTAGATTATGAAGAAGTTATGCATAAGTTTGATATGACAATGGAATGGTTAGCAGGTCTATATTTAAATACATTAAATGTTATTCACTACATGCACGATAAATATAGCTACGAACGTATTGAAATGGCACTTCATGATACAAATGTTCTTCGTACAATGGCAACAGGTATCGCGGGTCTATCTGTAGTAGCAGACTCTTTAAGTGCAATTAAGTATGCAAAAGTAAAACCAATTCGTGATGAAAACGGAATTGCAGTTGACTTTGAAATCGAAGGAGATTTCCCTAAATACGGTAACAATGATGACCGTGTAGATGAAATTGCTGTAAATCTTGTAAAAACATTTATGAATAAACTTCGTAAACATAAAACATACAGAAATTCTGTTCATACAATGTCGATCTTAACAATCACATCTAACGTTGTATACGGTAAGAAAACTGGTAACACTCCAGATGGTCGCCGTACTGGAGAACCATTTGCACCAGGTGCGAACCCAATGCATGGACGTGATACAAAAGGTGCATTAGCTTCATTATTATCTGTAGCTAAATTACCATATGAAGATGCACAAGATGGTATTTCTAACACATTCTCTATTATTCCAAAAGCACTTGGTAAAGAAGATGATGTACAAGTACGTAACTTAGTATCGATGCTTGATGGTTATGCAGTAAAAGAAGGACATCACTTAAATATTAACGTATTTAACCGTGAAACATTAATGGATGCAATGGAACATCCTGAAAAATATCCACAATTAACAATTCGCGTATCTGGTTACGCTGTAAACTTTATTAAATTAACTCGTGAACAACAAATTGATGTAATTAACCGTACAATGCATGAAAGCATGTAAGTGAAAAAAGTGTCCCTCTGCATTTTATAAATAGCAGAGGGAGGCTGTTTCAATAAAGGAGGAAGTAACATGGTAAAAGGAAGAATTCATTCTGTAGAGTCTTGTGGTACTGTTGATGGCCCAGGAATTCGTTATGTCATATTTACACAAGGGTGTTTATTACGTTGTCAATATTGTCATAATGCTGATACGTGGGAGATTGGTAAAGGAAAAGAAATAACAGTCGAAGAAGTAATGCAGGATGTGACATGTTACCTTCCTTTTATTGAAGCTTCCGGAGGCGGTATAACAGTTAGTGGCGGGGAACCATTATTACAGCTAGATTTCTTAATTGAATTATTTAAGAAATGTAAGGAAGCTGGAATTCATACAACAATTGACTCTTCGGGTGGTTGTTATTCTGAAGAACCAGTATTCCAAAATAAGCTAGATATTTTAATGGAGTACACAGATTTAGTTTTATTAGATTTGAAACATATTGATTCAAAGAAACATCGTAAATTAACAGGAAAACCAAATGAACATATTTTACAATTTGCTCGTTATCTATCGGATAAAAATAAACCGATTTGGGTACGACACGTATTAGTTCCTGGTATTACTGATAATGAAGAAGATCTACAAAAACTATCTAGCTTTATTCAAAGCTTGTCTAATGTTCAGAAAGTTGAAGTGTTACCATACCATAAGCTTGGTGTATATAAATGGGAGGCACTTGGGCATAAGTACCCACTAGCGAATGTAGAACCACCTACTGAAAAAAATGTAGAGCAAGCAAGACATATTTTACAAGCAGTCTAATCCAAATATTGGATTAGGCTTTTTGCTTTCTTTACAATAAAACCTAGAGTATGTATATAGAAAAGAGTATACTGAAAATAGAATATCCATATTTTTGTAAGGAATAAGTGGAGAAATTTACATAATTGTAAAGGGAAATCAAAATAGTAAAAAGAATTAAGAAGTAAAAGAGTGAGTATCATGGAATAGAGAACATTTGTAAGTTATTGCGAAAGCTCTTATAGGAAAGTATAATGTAAAGATATGAGCACAGATAGGATTAAGGGGTCAATCTTATATGCTTTGCATATCCACGACAGGTACATAGCTGAAAGAGAAATTTTAGAGTCTGTTTATGTAATTTTTAAGGAAAATGTTTTTCCTATTGTCGTATATGCAATATGGAGAAACAATAAGCTAGGAGTGGATTTGTTTGATAAAAAACCCCAAGGTTTTAATATTAACTGCACATTACGGTAACGGTCATGTGCAAGTAGCGAAAACATTAGAACAAACATTTCGCCAAAAAGGAATTAAAGATGTAATTGTATGCGATTTGTTCGGAGAATCACATCCAGTTATAACCGATATTACAAAATATTTATATTTAAAAAGTTATACAATAGGAAAAGAATTATATCGCTTGTTTTATTATGGCGTAGAAAAAATTTATGATAAAAAAATAGCCTCTTGGTATGCGAATTTCGGAAGAAAACGTTTGAAATTACTTTTACAAGCAGAGAAACCGGATATTGTTATTAATACCTTTCCGATTATAGCTGTACCAGAATTGAAAAAGCAAACAGGTATTTCAATTCCTGTGTATAACGTATTAACGGATTTTTGTGTGCACAAAATATGGATTCATCGGGAAGTAGATCGTTATTTTGTAGCAACTGATCACGTGAAAAAAGTTATGGTTGATATTGGTGTGCCTGCGGAACAAATTGTTGAAACTGGAATTCCGATTCGTAATAGTTTTGAGTTAAAGATCAATCCAGACATTATATATAATAAATATCAGTTATGTAAAAATAAAAAGATTTTACTAATTGTAGCAGGTGCTCATGGGGTATTAGGGAGTGTAAAAGAACTATGCCAATCATTTATGTCAGTACCTGATTTGCAAGTAGTTGTCGTTTGTGGGAAAAATGAAGCATTAAAACAGGATTTATTAGGATTACAGGAAAACAATCCTGATGCATTAAAAGTATTTGGTTATGTTGAAAATATTGATGAATTATTCCGTGTTACTTCGTGTATGATTACGAAGCCAGGCGGTATTACGTTAAGTGAAGCGGCAGCATTGCAAGTACCTGTCATTTTATATAAGCCTGTTCCAGGGCAAGAAAATGAAAATGCGATGTACTTTGAAAGAAAAGGAGCGGCAATTGTCATTCGTGATGATAGTGAGGTTTTTGCAAAAACAGAGGCGTTATTACAAGATGATATGAAGCTTCTTCAAATGAAAGAAGCGATGAAAAGCATTTATCGTCCGGAGCCAGCTGGTCATATTGTGGATACAATTTTGGCGGAAAATCATGTAAAGCCGAATCATATACCTATTAAATCACCTGCTCTTGCACAATCATTTACTTAATATGAAACCCTCTTTTGACTGTTTAAAGAGGGTTCTTTATTATTTTCTGAGATAAAGACTTATCCACATGAAGATTACGCTTTCATTAAACAGTAAAGTCGGAATATTAACAACTATATCCACATTGTCCACAATTTTTAGAAAAATATCCACAATTCTAACATCTGTTATGCGTTACAACATATAAACTTGTGAAGGGTTTGTGTAATTTATTCACAATTCTATAAATTATGTGGATAACGTTATCCACAGAAAAAAGGTTCCTTATAAATAAGGAACCTTTTTTCTACTCTATCACGTAGAAAAAATATGTAATGAGAATGAATAATTAGGGGGGAGAACTTCTAATTATTCATTCTCACTTTAAATACTTTTCGAGCGATAACCCGCTGCGCGATCTGCTTTACGAAATTCTCGTTGGTAGAGAACTTCTTGTGTACTAGATAATGCATTTTTTGCTTTGTCACGTTTCTTTTTATCCATTACAAATCACCTCGTGTCCTAAAGTCACTATCTATCGTTTCCAAAGACATCGGGTGATATACGTATATGTCAAAATGTTAATGGTTAATTATTTTTTCTAAAAATTTAGATTAAGCTTCTTTTAAGTGATGAGCATCTTGGAACGTTGTGTCTCGCATTGTAGCAAGTGTATATTGATCTTTTGGAATTTCATATAAGTTATATACTTCTTCATTCGCGTTAATTTCATCATAAACGGCTTTTCTTGTTTCGTTTGCTAGATTTACGTATTGTAATTTTTCGGCAGCTTTAATAGAGCGAATATTTATTTTGCGAATACGCATAAAGATTGTTTCAATATCTAATTCATAGAAAAGTTCGCTAAAAAATGAATCTTTTGCCAATTTATTATAGCCTTTTCCATGATAAGGTTTGCCAAGCCATGTTCCAAGGAATCCGGCTTTTTCCTGCACATCAAATAGAGTAATTGTTCCGATAGGGTTACCCCATTCATCTAAAATTGTGCGTGAAATTAGTTCCCCGCGCTCTTCAGCTTCAATCGTTTGCTTTGTTAAAAATAAATATTCCTCATAAGAATAAGCCTTTTGACGCACAAAAGGGAAGACAGCTGGATCCACCATTAACTCGTATAGAACGTGGCTGTCGTGTAAGTCGCGTTTTTTTAACATACTAACTCCTCCTCACACGAGGGTAGCATGACGAAAAAACACCCCACCCTCGAAATTTTTATATCAATCTTTAAAAAATTTCGGGGTGGGAATCGAACCCACTAGAACCAGTTTCTAACGCTGGTGGCGCACCATTTGCCTTCCCCATTCATCAATTTGAAAATGATAATCACGACACAAATTGATTATGGTTTCATTCAGTTTATAATCGTATAATACTTTATCTAGTCAAAAAAATAAACTAGTTTTTTTTATTTTTTTTGTAAATTATTTTTCCGTCAATCATGGTTAGTACAGGCTTGGCTAAATAATGAAAAGGATGATGAGTCCATAACACGAGATCAGCGTCTTTTCCAACCTCAATGCTTCCAATTCTATCCTCTAAACGTAAATTTCGTGCTGGAAATATAGTGATTCCTTCTAATGCCGTTTTTTCGTCTAATCCTTCTCTTACTGCGACAGCAGCACAAACATTTAAATATTGAATGGGTGTATAAGGGTGATCTGTTGTTATAGAAACTTCCACTCCATTTTTCGATAATATATGGTAAGTATCCCATGTCTTGTTTTTTAGTTCGATTTTAGAACGGCGTGTAAGAGTGGGGCCAACTGAAACTTTCAAATTGTGTTTCGAAAGTTCTTCAACAATAAAGTGTCCTTCTGTACAATGTTCAATACGTAAATCGAGATTGAATTCTGTTGCAAAGCGTAGAGCAGAGCTAATATCATCTGCTCGGTGAGCGTGGATACGTACGGGTATTTCACGGCGTAATGCTTTTAAGATAGGAAGCATTCGAAAATCAGCTTCATGTCCGTAGTGCTGTGCTTCATAGAATGATTCCCGAAGTAACCCCATAATTCCCATACGTGTTATAGATTCTTTTGTTCCATTACTATGGACCTTTTTAGGATTTTCTCCAAAGGCAATCTTTAAGCCGGCAGGTTCTTGAATAATCATATGATCAATACAAGTTCCAGCTGTTTTTATTACACAAGTCGTACCACCGATAATGTTTTGACTTCCTGGCATAACGTGAACAGTTGTGATGCCATTTTGTACAGCATCTTGAAATGCAATATCAAGAGGGTGGATTCCGTCCAAAGAACGGATATGTGGTGTTGAAACTTCAGATGTTTCATTTGCATCATTGCCAGCCCAACCAGTACCTTCATCATAGAGACCAAGATGAGTATGAACATCAATAAATCCGGGTAAAAGATGAAGAGCACGTGCGTCTATAACTGTCATATCTTGAGTAGGTTGAATGGTAGGCTTGACCTCGGCAATTCGTTCTCCTATAACGAGTACATCCCCTTGAAATTTTTGGGATGTAATAGGATAGACAATGGCTTGCTTAAGCAATATTTTCATAGGTACCTCATTTCTGTTACTTTATAATGTTAATGGAATTTAAGGGAAAGTAACGGAAAGATTATTTGTGTAATAATGCTTCGGATTCTAGAAAATAAAAGTTTTGAAAGGGCCCCTGTAAAACTGTGTTTTAGAAGTACTACATTGTATGCGAAAGTATATTTTGTAATGCATGGTCTATTGCCGGAAATGTGTATTCATACCCATGCTCAATTGCTTTACTAGGTAATACATGTTGCCCTTCTAGTACAAGTATGCTCATCTCACCAAGTAAAGTGTGAAGCATAAATGAAGGGACAGGTAACCAATGAGGTTTTTTCATTATAGCTGCAATGGTTTTTCCAAACTCCTTCATTCTTATAGGGAGAGGAGCTGTAATGTTAAGCGGTCCATCAATTTCTTTTTTGTGTATGATGAAATCAATTAGGCGAACGACATCGTCTATATGAATCCATGATAACCATTGGTTTCCAGAGCCAATTGTACCGCCGATATAGAATTGATAGGGGAGTAGCATTTTGGGAAGAGCTCCTCCATCTGCACTTAATACGACTCCAAATCTTGCATAGATTGTTCGTATTCCGAGAGCGCGTGCTTTAGATGCTTCTTGTTCCCATGAATATACTGTATGTGCTAAGAAGTCATCTCCAGAAGTCTCATGCTGTTCTGTAAAAGACTCGGTTTCAGACGTTCCATAGTATCCAATAGCACTTGCATTAATAAATGTGTGCGGTTTTATGGTGAGTGTCTGCAATTGTTTAATGAGCCCTTTTGTCGTTTGAATTCTACTGTTTAAAATGGCTTTCTTTTGTTTCTTTGTCCATCTACTGTTAATAGACTCTCCAGCTAGATTAATAACGATATCAATAGAGGAGAGGGGAAAGATTTGTAAATCTGGTGTCCATTGTACGTATTGAAGGTTAGGGTCGGAAGTTTCAGTAGTTTTGTTTCGAGTCAGAATGTAAACCGTATATCCTTTTTGAATAAAAAAAGTAGAAAGGTATTTACCGATAAAGCCGGTACCACCAGAAATTGCGATTCTCACAATTATTTCCTCCTCATTATATATATTCTTGAAAAGCAAAAACGTTCCTTGACTATGTTAAAATAATAGAGAGGTGAGAGTATGGCTGTCATTACAAAAATAGAAGTACAAAAACGATCGAAAGAACGATTTAATATTTATATTGATAAAGGTCAAGGTGAAGAGTACGGATTTAGTGTGAATGAAGTAATCTTAATAAAACACGGATTACAAAAGGGCTTAGAAATTGATGAAATAGCGTTAGGAAATATTTTGTACAATGAAGAGGTACAAAAAGCATATTTACAAGCAATCTCCTATTTATCCTATCAAATGAGAACGAAACTAGAAATAGAAGATTTTTTACGAAAAAAAGAAGTGGGACAGGCCATCATCTCTGAAGTCGTTTCGAAATTATTACATGACCGATATATTAATGATAAAGAGTACGCTGTTTTATATACGAGAACGCAAAGCAATGTAAATCGAAAAGGTCCCACTGTTATTAAAAGAGAGTTGTTGAATAAAGGTGTTCAGGATCTAATTATTACGCATAGTTTACAAGAATATCCGAAGGAAAAGCAAATTGAGAATGCTTTAATTCTTATAGAGAAGAAGAAAAAAGCTTATCAAAAGCATTCTTTTTTACAAATGAAGCTCAAGTTAGACGAGATGCTTGTTCGTAAAGGATATTCTAGAGATGTGATTCAAATTTGTTTAGAAGAATTGAAAGACGAAAAAGATGACGAAAAGCAACAAGAGGCGTTACACTATCATGGGAATAAATATTATGAGAAATATAAGAAGTATGATGGATGGACATTCGAAAATAAGATGAAACAAGCGTTATACCGCAAAGGATTCTCTATCGATGAAATAGAGGTATTTTTGCAAATGAAACGCGAAGAGGGATGAGGAGAATAAGATGAATATGCCAAAGCGCTACAGTGAAATGACACCACATGAGCTAAGGGAAGAAATTGGGCTTTTGAAAGAGCAAGCGATAAAAGCTGAGCAACTTGGAATTGTAAATGAGTTCGATGTATTAATGCGAAAGATAGCAATGGCCCGCGCTTATATGACTGACATAAACAAATTCCATATCGGTGAGACATACGAATTAGTAGAAGAACCTGGTATATTATTTGAAATTACGTACTTCAATGGGGTATTTGCTTGGGGACATAAGCAAAATGATAATGAAGAGATTGGAATACCGATTTCTTTATTGCAAGAAAAATAAAAACCAGAGAGCGAATATCTCTCTGGTTTTCATCTTTGGTAGGTGTTACAGGAGATAGGAGATTCTAAAATTGGCGTTTTTTACATTCGTTCGCCAATATAATGAGAGACTGGGTTTGTTGCGTCTGTCCGTTAACTTGCGCTTTAGCATGTTTCGGACGAGTCCACGTATGGTTAAATAATTCAGAACGACTATCTAAGCGATCACGGTAGCTCATCTTTATCACCTCGTGTAGGAAGTTGACTTACTTTGTATTACTCTTCCTGCTGATTTGCAGCACGCATACGTTCTTGTGGGTGCGTGTTAATTGTGCCGTTAGGTCGTTTCGAAGCGAAGCGTGATTTCGCTTTCGGCTGACCGTCGATTTTGCTGTTGTTTTTTGACTCAGACCAAAATTCGGCTTGTTTACCCATTGCGAACGCCCTCCTCATCATCAGTTGATACCTCTTGAAGAAGTATCAATTATAGAATGTGCAAAATAGAAGAAACTATCCTTTAGAAATGAAGGGATAAATAGGTAAAAGGAGATTAGAACATGAATGATATGTATGAAGCATTAACAAAAGAACTATTAGAAAAAAATGACAAACTTTCTTACGCACAAGCACGTGCGTGGGTTGAATTACTATGGGAAGATTTCCAAACAACTTATGCGAAATCAGGACGTTACCAAGGTGATGAAATGACTGAACAAGTGGTAAGAACATGGATTAATAATCATGGAGCGCGTCTTCATGAAATGCGTACAAATAATCCGAAATATAGCCATTTAATCAATCAAGAAGATCATTTGAAACATTAAAAAAAGCGACTTAAGTCGCTTTTTTTAATGTGGAAGTAACTCCAGTTTTTTTCGAAGTTTTTCTTCACTGAAAATCCATCCTGTATAGGAACTAATAATATTTAAATTATGATCGAGTTGAACGATCGCAACGAATGGATAATAATCTTTACTGCGATAGCGCAAATCAATGAATCGAACTTCGTAATAATGATCATAATCGAAAATGTCCCAGCGATACACAGGGGAGAAAGATAAAAATGCTGAGATGTTTTCATCTTGTTTAGCTGCGCGCATAATAGCATTGTCTGGGAACGGTACCCGGTCGAACTTATCATAGACCATGATGTTACCACGATGCCATCTAGCAACGTAGTAATAATCAGTTGTAACGATTGCTAAATGGTAATGATAAAATCGATAAGAAGGAGAAATGATTATCTTTTCAACATGTTTGAAACGTTTTTGTACAACGCTTCTTATATTTCTATGCATCATAATCCGTCCGATATAGTAAACAATCATCAATATATACGCTGCTAAGGCAGTATACCCTTTATGGGAACCTACGATCATACATGCAATTGCGAGTAGATGAATAAAGAAAATGACAGTATCGAATGTATTAATGATACCGAGCGCTACCCATTTTTTTGTGAAGGGCCGTAACGCCTGTGTACCGTAGGCATTAAAAATATCTACAAAGACATGAAGAAAGACGGCGATAAATGACCAAAGTAGTAGATGCAAGTATGGAGCGTCTGAAAAGAAGGCAAAAGAGATGCCACTTATAAGGAATGACCAAAGAATTACTGCAGGAATGGAATGAGTAATCCCGCGATGATTTCTTATATATTTAGCGTTATTACGCAATTTTAAAACTGTATCGATGTCAGGAATATTGGAACCGGCAATTGTAGCGAGCATAACTGCTTGTGGCCCAATATCACTTTGTGCTATGGCTGGATCTAACGTGGCCAAACTGCCTAGAGTAACGCCCATAACAAGGTGAGTGGCTGTGTCCATAGAAATCCACCTCCGTTTTTTATTAATGTAACTCTTTTTATTCGATACCTCAAGTCCTTTGCCTTCTATTTCCTATGTCATCTTACTTAAATTTTTTCCTAAAATCTTTATAATAGTACTTATATGCAAAAAAATGAGGGGGATTAAGTTTGACACTTGAAATATTAAATAATTTTAACATAGAGCAGTTTCAAAATGATTTAATTGGTTGGTTTGAAAAAGAGCAACGCGACTTACCGTGGCGTAAAAATAAAGATCCATATCGTGTTTGGGTATCGGAAATTATGTTGCAGCAAACTAGGGTAGAAGCTGTAAAACCATATTACGCGAATTTCATGGGGAAGTTTCCTACTCTAGAAGCTTTGGCAAATGCTGATGATGAAGAAGTGTTAAAAGCATGGGAAGGTTTAGGGTATTATTCTAGAGCACGAAATTTACATTCGGCCGTAAAAGAAGTAAAAGAAGTATACGGCGGGATCGTACCGAGTGATGTAAAGAAAATTGAAAAATTAAAGGGAGTCGGACCATATACAAAAGGTGCTATTTTAAGTATTGCATATGGTATACCAGAGCCGGCAGTTGACGGAAATGTTATGCGTGTATTATCCCGTATTTTATCCGTATGGGATGACATTGCAAAACCGAAAACGAGAAAAGTATTTGAAGAGATTGTGCGTGAAATTATTTCAGCTGAAAATCCATCTTATTTTAATCAAGGTTTGATGGAATTAGGGGCACTTATTTGCATTCCAAAAAATCCAGCATGCTTACTTTGTCCTGTACGTGAGCATTGCAGGGGGTATGCTGAAGGTGTTCAAAAAGAGTTACCAGTAAAAAGTAAAGCGAAAGCTCCTACGATGGTACCGATTGTTGCAGGAGTGCTTCAAACAGAAGATGGTCGTTACGTCATTAATAAACGTCCAAGTACCGGTTTATTAGCTAATATGTGGGAATTTCCGAATGTGGAACTTGGCGAAGGGATTCGTAATCAGAAGGAACAGCTTATAGATTATATGAAAGAAAAATTTGGGCTTTCGATTTCTATTGAAGAATACGCAATGAATGTACAACATACGTTTACCCATCGTACTTGGGATATATTCGTATTTTACGGAAAAGTAACTGGTGACATTGTTGAAACAGATACATTGAAATTTGTATCGAAAGAAGCATTTGAACAGTTACCTTTCTCGAAATCGCATCGTACAATTTATGAAAATTGCGTTGAGAAAATTACAATGCAATAAATAAAAAGTGTTCCCTAGATTGGGAACACTTTTTTAGTCGTAAGAAATTTTTGTCCCATGAGTCCAACTAGCCTCACCTTCTTGTAAACCGCCTCTTGTTTCAATTTCTATTACAATTTCTTTGTAAATACTTTGCCCTTCTGCATTTAAATAAGGCAAAATCTGTTGTAATGAATGATGAAAATAAGCTAATTCATCTTCTTTCCATTCACTTTTTGAAACCATCGTTAGCTCAGTCATATCGCGTCCTATATACATATTTTCACCTCCATTTTTTATAGTTTGAATGAGTAATAAGAGATATATGCGTAATTTTTTCAAAAGAAAATTGCGGATAGTTTCTAAGTGAATTGGTTACATTATTGGTTGTGGAGGTGAGAAAGATGAGTAAAAAACAACAAGGTTATAACAAGGCAACTTCTGGTGCTAGCATTCAAAGTACAAATGCTAGCTATGGTACAGAGTTTTCAACTGAAACAGATGTGCAAGCAGTAAAACAAGCAAACGCACAATCAGAAGCAAAGAAAGCACAAGCTTCTGGTGCACAAAGTGCAAATGCTAGTTATGGTACTGAATTTGCAACTGAAACAGACGTGCATGCTGTGAAAAAACAAAATGCACAATCAGCTGCAAAACAATCACAATCTTCTAGTTCAAATCAGTAATGAAAGAAAAACACTTCTCTAATTCGGGAGAAGTGTTTTCTTTGTGCTTTGGTCATGGTAATGAAAATAAAGCGAACGACATAACTTCTAATAAGTCAACAAATGTAGTCAAAGGAGAAGGAAGTTAAAGATTAGAAATATGTAATGAGGAATAATAACTGATCAATAAATCTAAAAGGGGGTAAGTAATGAACGACTTTGATAAGTTGGTTGGAGAGCAATTGGAAACGATGGATGAGTTGTTGAAGTTACAAGCTCATCTAGAGAAGTATCAGCAAATTGAAATGAGCGAAAAGGATACGTGCGATAAAAAAGAATTACATTTTATACGCCAAGAAATATATAGAACAGAATTAGCACTCAAGTTATTACATGAGAAATTTGAAGAGCAAACAAATAGTGTGATTCAATCTTTTGAAACCGAAAAAATGATTTCGAATTTAGGATAAGACATATTGTTACCTTCTGGTAAAAGGTCCTTCTTTACATAGAAATAAGGAAGGGCTTTTTCTATTTCTATTTCCTTGTTTGTAAATAATTCAGTGGAGGCCCGGTTTCTATGGTATTCAGTTTGAAAATTGGAGTCTTGTCTCTTTAGTTTTAAAATTTCGACAAAAAAGTTATAATAGAAAAAAAGTGGATGCAGCTCAAAGGGCATTTGCAGTTGAAAGAAGGGAGCATATATGGGATTTCCCAAAGAAGGAGAAAAAGTACAAATACATAGTTATAAACATAATGGCTCCATTCATAGAATGTGGGAAGAGACAACGATTTTAAAAGGGACACAAAGTCTTGTAATCGGAGCGAATGATCGTACAGTAGTGACAGAATCAGATGGCCGAACGTGGATTACGCGTGAACCAGCAATTTGTTATTTTCATGCAAACTATTGGTTTAATGTAATTGGAATGTTAAGGGAAGAGGGCGTATATTATTATTGTAATTTAAGCTCACCTTTTGCATATGATTCTGAAGCGTTAAAGTATATTGATTATGATTTAGATATTAAAGTGTATCCAGATATGACATATACGCTTTTAGATGAAGATGAGTATGAAAAACATAGTCAGATTATGCAATATCCACCTGTGATTGATACGATTTTAAAACGAAATGTAGCACAATTAACACAATGGATTCATCAAAGAAAAGGACCATTTGCGCCAGACTTTGTAGATATGTGGTATGAGAGATATTTAATGTACAGAAATTAAAACAAACCTGCATGGGATTTCCCGGCAGGTTTGTCCTATTAGAGGGGGGATTATGTGCAAGGTATAAAGAGATATTTGCAATTTGTTAAACCATATAGATGGCTTATTGCTATTACGATTATGATTGGTCTAGTTAAATTTGGCATCCCGCTTATTATGCCGTGGTTATTAAAGTATATTATTGATGATGTAATTCAGGGCGGAGGTTCACTTCAAGATAAAACGTCCCAACTAGTAACAGCAATTGGGATTGCTTTTTTTATTTTTGCAGTAGTAAGACCGCCAATTGAATATTATCGTCAATATTTCGCGCAGCGTATCGCAAATACAATACTATATGATTTGCGAAAACATATTTTTGGTCATTTGCAAAAGTTGAGTTTACGTTATTATTCGAATACAAAAACAGGCGAAATTATTTCACGTGTCATACATGATGTAGAACAAACGAAGGACTTTGTAATTACTGGTTTGATGAATGTTTGGTTAGATACAGCAACAATTGCTATTGCTATTATTGTTATGTTTTCTATGAATGTAAAATTGACATTTGTCGCACTATTAATTTTACCTATTTATGTAGTAGCAGTGAAATACTTTTTCGGGCGTCTTCGAAAATTGACGAAAGAGCGTTCACAAGCGTTAGCAACGATGCAAGGGTATTTACATGAGCGGATTCAAGGGATGCAAGTGACACGTAGCTTTGCATTAGAAGAGTATGAGGGGAAGCAGTTTGAAAAAAGAAATAATGAATTTTTGACGAAAGCGTTAACGCATACGAGTTGGACCGCGAGAACATTTTCGGCGGTAAATACGTTAACAGATTTAGGACCATTACTTGTAATCGGTTTTGCAGCATATGAGGTGGTTCAGGGGCAGTTAACGTTAGGGACTATGGTTGCCTTTGTCGGGTATATGGATAGTTTGTATAGTCCACTTCGTCGCCTTGTTAATTCTTCTACAACATTAACACAGTCTTTCGCATCGATGGATCGAGTGTTTGAACTGTTAGATGAAAAATACGATATTGTGAATGTGCCAAGTGCGGTACAAACGAAGAAATTAAATGGTGAGGTGATATTTGATAATGTATCTTTTCGCTACAATGCGGATGAAAAAGAGATATTACATAACCTTTCATTAAATATGTCGCCTGGAGAGAAGGTAGCACTTGTAGGAGCAAGTGGGGGAGGGAAGTCATCTCTTGCTAGTCTAATCCCACGTTTCTATGATGTTTCTTCCGGTGCAGTTTATGTAGATGGGATAGATGTCAGAAAGTATGATATGAGAAATTTACGTAGTCATATTGGAATTGTACTGCAAGATAATTTGTTATTTAGTGATACAATCGGGGCAAATATTTTATACGGAAATCCGAAAGCTACAGAGGAAGAAGTGATTGCAGCTGCCAAAGCTGCGCAAATTCATGATTTTATTATTGAGTTACCTGATGGTTATGATACTGTCGTTGGGGAACGCGGTGTGAAGTTATCCGGTGGACAAAGACAACGTGTAGCGATTGCACGAGTGTTTCTAAAGAATCCCTCGTTACTTATACTAGATGAAGCGACTTCTGCTTTAGATTTAGAAAATGAACGATATATTCAAGAAGCACTTCAGACGTTAGCTGCTGATCGTACGACGATTATAATCGCACATCGATTAGCAACAATTACGCATGTGGATACGATTATTTACATTGAAGATGGTGAAATTAAAGAAACAGGTTCTCATGAAGAATTAATGAAAAAAAGAGGATTTTATTACAACTTATATCAACTTCAACATATAACAGAAACAGCTCCTTTAGCGTAAAAGGAGCTGTTTTTTATTCGTCTTCTTTTTTATCGTCGATTTTAAGTTCTGCTTCTGGTTTATGGTATGTGTAGAAGCTATCCACAAGTAAATCTAAATGCTCTACTTCCTCGCTATAGTTAATAATAGCGGAAATAAGAGGGAAGAGGTGTAGCCATGTTTTATACGCTTCCTCATCGTCTTTGTTTTGATAATCCATAAAGATATCAATTAATTCTTGTTTACCTGTTTCAACTTCATCAAGCATTTCAACGGATTGTTGTTTTTTTGCTTTACCAATAAATTTTAATAAAACTTGTTCATGATAATGCGTTAATGAATCAAGTTCATTCTGGATAGATTCTTGAAATTCTTCTGGCATATAGCGCAGTTCATTTTCCGTACGATGTAATGATTTTAACGTACTTAAGGCACGGCTTGTCGTTGCTAACATTTGTCTGAATAAAACGAGCTTACGAATTTTTGCGAACTGTACTTTTTTCGTGTAGCTTCTTTCTTCTTTATACAGCAAATAGTAGTGGTTTAGTTTGATCATTTTTTCTTTCATACGATCAATATCAGTTTTTAGCGTTGTAAAATCAGAAGCTTGCCTGCTATTCATTCGAATCCATTTTACAATTTCTTCTGTATTATCAACGATACGATGATATAGCTTTGTTTCGTATTTTGGCGGCATAAACACTAAATTTACAAGTGAAGCCGCGATAATTCCAATCATAATTGTTGCAAAACGAAGTAAGGCAAAACTAAAGAAATCTTCGCCTTGATACTCCATAATGGCGATAACTGTTACTAAAGCAATTGATATTGTGTTTTCTAATCGTAATTGCAGTGTAAGTGCAATTACTAATATACATGTTAATCCAATAATAAAAGGATTATGTCCAAAAGCAGTAGCAAATGCGATAGCGAATACCGCACCAATGACGTTTGCTTGAATTTGTTCAAGTGCAGTTAAATACGAACGGTATACAGACGGTTGAACAGCGAATATAGCTGAGATTCCTGCAAATACCGGACTCGGTAATTGAAGTAAAATACAAGCAAATAAAGCTAATGTGATGGCAATACCCGTTTTTAAAATGCGAGCACCAAGTTTCATACCCTTAATAAGATCCTTTCTCTTGTCATAATGAATGTACAACATGATACTATACATTCATTACAATATGTTAGCAAGTGATATTTTAGTGACGTTAATAAGAAATTGAGATTCATTTTATAATTTTTCCTAATTCTTTTTAAACATCAATTTTTAGTAAAAAAACCTGCTGAATTTCAGCAGGTTTCAAATTGTTACTATAGATTACTATGAGAAGTGTACTTCGTCAATTTATTCTTGAAAATGAAAGTAAGGCATATCACTCAGTTGAGATAGATGGGTCAGCTTGCTCTTTTTTCGGGATAATTTCAAAAAACTGGTGCTGTATATCATCGAGTAACGGTGTTAATAAAGCAACTTCTTCGTATTGCTCATGTTCATTTAATACACGAATATAATCTAACAATAATTCAGTCACATCTTGCACACCATTTTTACTAATTGGTTGTAATGTAACATTTGCCCCTTTTGCGATTCTTCTTTTTAAGGCCTGTTCTGTTAAACCTAAGCTTGAATCATGACGTAAATAAACAACACCGCCAGTCATACCAGCGCAAATCCATGGACCAGGATCCCCTAAAACAAGCGCTCGCCCATTTGTCATATATTCAAAAGCGAAACCTTTAATATTAGAGTATGCTCCTATATTTCCTTGCTCTTTTTCACGGAGTGGCTTTGTCATGCGCCCTCCAATTATCATGTCTGCTCCAGAGAGGCGAATGCCAGCGCGAGCATCGGCGTTACCTTGAACGTATAGCGCTCCTTTTTGTGCACCGTATCCAAAACCTTTTCCGACAGAACCGTTATAATATATGCCGTCTTTTCCTTTTGCTTTCGTTATATAAATACCACCACCAAAGGAGGTTTTACCAATGCCATCTTGTGCACCGCCATTTACGTGTATAAATAAGTTCTCACTATTGTAAGCGCCTAATCCATTTCCAGGAATAGAGCCATTCGTATACTTTAATGTAAGTGGTTCAAGCTTCGTGTCTTCATATAATTTGCTACGAACGCGATAGCAAGATTCTAGACCGCCCATAACGCGTTGCTCTACGCCAACTCCTACTAATTCTTTCGAATGAGGGGAATGAACTGTTTCAAATTGTTTTTCTAGTACGTCTTCTGTTTTTGTGACAGATGGATGTTCTATCGTTTGTAGTAAATTACATAAGTCTAATAAATTTTCGCCTCGAACTTGTTCTAATAAATCGGAACGCCCAACAATTTCTTGTAAATGTGTATAACCAAGATTTCCTGTTAATCGTTTTAGTTCTACGCCAAAAGTAGTGAATAAATGTAATAATCCAGCGACGGCGCTTTCTAATTCACGTGGGACGAAGCGGCGTAATCCGTGTTCTTTCGCCTGTGCTTCAGATTCAATTTGTGTTGCAATTCCGACATGACAAGTATCTAGATGACATCCGCGGCAAGTTGTACAGCCAATTGCAATCATCGATAATGTACCAAATCCAATACGGTTTGCCCCAAGAAGCATGATTTTTAAGGCATCATTCACACTTCGAATACCACCATCAGCCCAAATTTCTACTTTATGTCTCATATTCGCTTCTAATAAAGCATTGTGAGCGGCTTTAACGCCGATTTCTACAGGAAGCCCTACATGTTGCAATGCGTGAATACGTGCGGCACCTGTACCACCATCAAATCCGCTAATGTTAATAAAATCAGCACCAGCTTTTGCGATACCGACAGCAATTGTTCCAATGTTAGGGACGACAGGAACTTTTACAGCTACTTTCGCAAGTTGATTGGCCGTTTTAATTTCTGTAATCATTTGAGCTAAATCTTCAATGGAATAAATATCATGGTTGTTAGAAGGTGAAATTAAATCAGAGCCAATTGTAGCATTACGCGCTTCAGCGATTTTGGCTGTTACTTTTGAACCAGGCAAATGTCCGCCTTCACCAGGCTTGGCTCCTTGCCCAATTTTTATTTCAATTAAGTTTGATGAATTTAGTAGTTCGGCGTTTACACCAAATCGCCCAGATGCAACTTGTTGTCCACGTGTATGTGGATACTTTCCAATCATATCTTTAATTTCTCCGCCTTCACCGTTCAAACTAATCATATTTAGCTGGTTAGCTGCTTCTGCATATGCACGAAAGGCGACTTCATTTTGAGAACCGAATGACATGGAACTAATAATAAATGGTAAATCATGATTTTGAATGCGGATGGACACTTCTTCAGCCGGAACGATCTGTTTTGTTTCTTTCATTTGAACAAGATGTCTAATCGCGATTGGATTATTTTCTTCTAACTCACTTAATTTTTCACGGTAATCATCATAAGAGTTTCCTTTTGCAACATCACCAATTGCTTTCCAAATTCGCGGGAATATATGAAAAGATTTTCGCATTCTAACTTTAGGATCGTTATAATCATCTGCTCGCATTTGTGCATCTTCAGCAAGTGACTCAAGCGAAAAAGCTAAATTATTTGAGCCGAAGAAATTCGTAATTTGTAATATATTTGCGATTTCCTCATGTAATCCGATAGAAGAATAGAGGCGACCGTAACCACGTAATTCATGAATTCCAATTGTTGAAATGACTTTTTCTAGTCCTTTATTAAGTGCATGATATAAATTCGTAATTGGTGTTTTTGTCCCATCATTTACGGTTGCAAATAATAAATATGGATTAATACTATCCGCTCCTAATCCATACAATGTGACGATATCGTGTAAGGAACGAAGGGCACCAGAACGTATAACGAGAGAGCAGTTTCGGCGTAATTTATTTTCGCTTAATACTTGATGTACTTTAGCAGTAACTAAATGCGGATCAATCCATAACTGTTCATTTAGATGAGCGTTGGCATCGTCTATTAATAGTAGGGAAGCTCCATCGTTCACGGCTGTTATCGCTTCAGAACTAATTCGATTTAAGGCGCATTGTAAAGTTTCTGCTGGACTGAATGTAGCTGAGATTGTAGCGATAGAGCTATGAGTATTGAATAGCTGTATAAGTTGTTCGTACGTAATGGTGTGTAATTCCTCTGCAATAGATTGCGCTACACTTCCTTCTAAAATAATTGGGGAAAGCATCTCAACTACAAATGGTTGTTTAGCACCAGCCAATAAACTTGGACGTTCTCCAAGTATCGTTCGTGTGGAGAAGTGTTCGACCTCTCGATCACGATCGATTGCTGGATTTGTAACAACGGCTACACTTTCCTTAATGAAGTCAGCGATATTTCGTCTATCAGTATCGAGTGCAGCAAGTGGTGAGTCATGCCCAAGTGAGCGAATTGGCTCAACACCTTTTGTTGCCATTTGTTCAAGAAGCTGAATATGTTCACGATCCCATCCGAAAGCAACGTATTGCTTCGTTTCAACTTGCATAGGATCACATAATCCTTGGATTTCTTTCATTTCAGGAGTAGATAAGTTTAAATGATAATCTTTGGTATCAACTCGCTTTTTAAAACGGTCGTATACGTGAGCTTGGTATTTGTCATATTCATAAAGAATAAGCTCATCTTGTTCATTCCACTTTAGGCCGACCTTTTCCCCAGGAGCGAGTGGTTTCGGTTCAGCCACATATTCAGTTGGAGATACAACTCCAGGTTCAGAAGAGAAAATATAAGAACTCTCTGTCTCTACTTTCCAAACTGGTCGTAGTCCAAGGGAATCGACGCTGAAAACGGCTTCATCTTTATAACGTGAGATAATACCAGCTGGACCTTGTGCAAAATGGCCCCATGCTTCACGTATATACGTATATAAATCTTGTAAATGCGGTTCATAAAGTTTAATTTCATTAATAATTGGTGGGAATAGTATATCCATTGCTTCAAATAAGCTGTAGTCGTATTGAACAAGTAGAGTTTCTAAGGTGCGGTTTAAATCTTGGGAGTCACTGCCCCCAGCAGTAAGTGGAACATGAATCATGTCAGCTTGATCGCGTAATTTTGCAATCGTGTTAATTTCACCGTTATGTCCGAGAATGCTAAATGGTTGTACACGAAAAAAATTAGATAATGTATTAGTAGAATAGCGATTATGTCCTAATGTCATAGTTGAAGCGATCAGCGGATGTTGTAAATCATTATAATAAGCAACGAGTGTATCACCAGCACCTAGAACTTTATATACAACATGATCACGACTTAAGGAAGCAACATGAATCGCTTCGTTTTCCTCTATTTTTATCGTTACTGAAAATAATGTTTGCTCAATATTTTTAACTCCATTTTCTGCGATAAGGGCAACTTGCCAAAATAAAGGTTCTTCTTGTTTGCCAAGTGGACCGAGTGCATCGGAGTTTATTACATCATCACTTTCAAATATAATTGCAAAGTTTTCGTTGTTTAGTTGTGTACGAATATGATTTTTTAAATTAATTATATTTGCGCTTTTGTTTAGAAAAAAATGTCCAACGATAAAGTGGGGATGATCCACGATCGTTGGATTATATCCGCTACTTTTTAGTTTTTTACTCCAAAGTGCTTTTGGTACATCAATGTGAATGCCGATTCCATCGCCTTCACCATTAATGAAACCAGCTCTATGATTCATTTTGACGAGTGATTGTATGCAAAGGTCAATGTTTTCTTTTGTAGGAATTTTTCGTTTCTCCATAACGGAAACGATTCCACACGCATCATGTTCTGCATTTTTATAATCTCGAAATAAAGACGGTGTCCATGTATTTGTTTTATTGAGCATCCGTCAATCCCCCCTCTTATTGAAGTTTGAATAATCTTACTATTCGAGGCGTGAGCAGCCTTGTATACAAAGATAGTAAGGATATAAAAGAAAATTAAACAGATAATTATGAATAATTATACTATTAATAAGGGATTTATGAAATAGAAAAAAGGAAAAAAGAAAGATGTGCTTTCTTTTTTCCTTTTAATGATGCGATTATTTATTGTCTGCTAAAGCAGCAAATGCTCTGCCTACAGCTTCAATTGTATATTCAATATCTTCTTTTGTATGTTCTGTCGTTAAGAACCATGCCTCATATTTAGAAGGTGCTAAGTTCACTCCTTCTTGAAGCATAAGCTTGAAGAATTTACCGAACATTTCACCGTCTGTATCTTGTGCTGCATCGTAATCTTCAATTGTATTTGTTGTGAAGTATACAGTTAAAGCACCTTTTAGTCGGTTTAATGTAATATCGATGTTATGTTTGGCAGCTTGCTCTAAAATTCCTTTTTCAAGCATTGCACCAAGTTCATCTAATTTTTCATAAAGCCCTTCTTGTTGAAGAACTTCTAAACAAGCAATACCAGATGCCATAGAAGCAGGATTTCCTGCCATTGTACCAGCTTGATATGCAGGTCCAAGAGGAGCAACTTGTTCCATAATTTCTTTCTTACCACCGTAAGCACCGATTGGAAGCCCACCGCCAATAACTTTACCAAGAGCTGTTAAGTCTGGTGTTACGCCAAGTAAGTCTTGGGCACCACCGTACATGAAGCGGAAAGCAGTAATAACTTCATCATAAATTACTAGTGCGCCAGCTTCGTGAACAAGTTCATTCACTTTCTCAAGGAATCCAGGTTTTGGCTCTACAATACCGAAGTTTCCAACAATTGGTTCTACAAGAATAGCTGCTACTTCATGTCCCCATTTATCTAATGCTTCTTTTAAAGTTTCTACATTATTAAATGGAACAGTAATAACTTCTTGAGCGATACTTTGTGGTACGCCAGCTGAGTCAGGAGTTCCTAGTGTAGAAGGACCAGATCCAGCTGCTACAAGTACTAAATCAGAATGACCGTGGTAACAACCAGCGAATTTCATAATTTTTGTGCGGCCTGTGTAAGCACGAGCGACACGAATTGTTGTCATTACTGCTTCAGTACCAGAGTTTACGAAACGGACTTTATCTAATGCAGGCATTGCTTCTTTTAACATTTTTGCAAATTTTACTTCTAGAGCTGTTGGTGTTCCGTAAAGTACACCATTTTCAGCAGCCGTTGTAATTGCTTTTGTAATGTGCGGGTGAGCATGTCCAGTAATAATAGGACCGTATGCTGCTAAATAATCGATATATTTATTTCCGTCTACATCCCAGAAATAAGCACCTTTTCCACGTTCCATAGCAACAGGAGCGCCGCCGCCAACTGCTTTAAAAGAACGAGAAGGACTATTAACGCCGCCAACGATATGTTCTAAAGCTTCTTTATGTAATGCTTCTGATTTTGTGAATTTCACTACCATTCATCTCCTTACAAAAATCTATGTATTATTCTAACATGTTTTTCGAAAAGACGTATTGTTTGTGATAGAGAAGGCAGTTGGGTAAACTATTCGTTGTGACATTTAGGAAGGGGGTCCGGTTATGAAATCGGTAATTGAGGTACAAGGGTTACGTAAAGAATTTACAGCCTATTCAAGTCGTCCAGGTTTAAAGGGTGCATTTCGCGATTTATTAAATCGTAATTATAAAATAGTACCAGCAGTAAATGACGTATCTTTTACTGTGAAACAAGGTGAAATGGTTGGATATATCGGTGAGAATGGTGCCGGTAAATCAACGACAATTAAAATGCTTACTGGGATTTTGACTCCGACATCAGGTGAGATTTTAGTAAATGGGATGAATCCGCATAAGCAGAGAGAAGAATTCGTAAGAACAATTGGTGTTGTTTTTGGTCAACGTTCGCAACTTTGGTGGGATATTGCTGTACAAGAATCGTTTCGTTTATTAAAAAAGGTGTACGGTGTATCAGACGCCCAGTATAAAGAGCATATGGAGCACGTGATTGAAACATTAGATATTGGGCCTTTATTAGATAAGCCAGTGAGAAAGTTATCTCTTGGTCAAAGAATGCGTTGTGAATTAGCGGCAGCATTAATTCATAATCCGCCGTTATTATTTTTAGATGAACCAACAATTGGTTTAGATGTACTTGTTAAATTGAAAATACGTGAATTTTTAAAAGAAATGAATGAACGTTATAAAACCACAATTTTATTAACAACCCATGATATTACTGATATTGAAGCTTTATGTGAGCGTGTCATCATGCTTGATGAAGGAAATATTATGTATGACGGTTCTTTAAATAATCTTCGTACGCAGTGGGGAGCAGAGAAGGAAATACATTTTCAATTTATTGCACCAGTTTCCTATCAAGCTTTATCAATGGTTATGCCAGATAGCCATGTCGTTTGGTCGAAAGCGAAAGAGGAAAACGCGTGGATTGCAAAAATACCGAATGAAGAAGTTATCATTTCAATGCTTATTTCTAAAGTAGTACAAGCCTTTCAAATTAAAGATTTAAAAATTAACGAAGTGTCTACAGAGGAAATTATTCGTAACATCTATGAAGAAGGTATTAAACATGGGTAAGTATATTGAAATGATTCGAATTCGCTTTTTAATGATGCTTGCGTATCGTACAAACTATTATAGCGGGATTTTAATTTATACAATTAATATCGGCGCGTATTATTTTTTATGGCAAGCAATTTATAGCGGAAAAGAGAATATTGAAAGTTTATCTATTTCGCAAATGACTACGTATATCGCAATTGCGTGGATGGCACGTGCCTTTTATTTTAATAATATAGACAGGGAAATTGCGATGGAGATTCAAGAAGGACGTGTAGCGGTAGAACTTATTCGTCCATATAACTATTTAGGGATGAAAGTGATGCAAGGTCTTGGTGAAGGAATATTTCGCTTTGCCTTCTTTTCAATTCCGGGTATGGTTATTGTTACCTTATTATTTTCATTGCAAATTACAACGAATTTTCAAACGTGGTTATATTTCTTCTTGTCTTTAATATTTAGTTTTATTATTAATACACAAATTAATTTAATGACGGGAATGCTTACATTCTTCTTATTTAATAATAGTGGAATTATGTATGCAAAACGTGTTGTTATTGATTTATTTTCAGGTTTATTATTACCAATTAGTTTTTATCCGTTATGGGCCCAGAAGGCAATGATGTTTTTACCGTTTCAGGCCATTAGTTATATTCCGAGTATGATTTTTTCAGAAGGTATACAAGGAAGTAAATTGTATGAGGCATTATTATTCCAAGTAATTTGGGCAATTGTACTTATTATTCCAATTGTACTCATGTGGAGAACGGCGAGAAAACGTCTAATTGTACAAGGGGGATGATGAGATGATATATATAAAACTATTTTTGCAGTATGCAAGCCAATATATAAAAACAAAATTGGAGTATCGGGGCGATTTTATCGTTGGATTACTTTCTGATTTATCACTACAGGCTGTTAATTTAATCTTTATTCTCGTTGTGTTTGGACATACACAAGCATTAAAAGGTTGGAGTAGAGAAGAAGTCATCTTTATTTATGGTTTCTTTTTAGTACCGTTTGCCATTTTCTCTGCTTTCTTTAACATATGGGACTTTAATGATCGTTACATTATTAAAGGAGAAATGGATCGTATATTAACGAGACCGATTCATAGTTTATTTCAAATTATATTAGAAAGAATGGAACTTGAATCTTTAATTGGAGCGATTACAGGGATGGTTGTAATGGGCTACGCAGCAGTGGAGTTGCAATTATCTTTTTACTGGTACGATTTCTTCTTATTCTTACTAATGGTAGGAGGGGGCGCACTTGTATATGGAGGGATATTTGTTACGCTTGCAAGCCTTGGTTTTTGGTCGGATGCGAAAAGTTCAATTATGCCGCTAATGTATAACATAGGTAACTATGGCCGTTATCCTGTTAATATTTATAACCGTGTGATTCGCTTCATTTTAACCTTTGTTCTACCATTTGCGTTTGTTGGAGTGTATCCAGCAGCATATTTCTTAAGAAAAACAGAGTGGAATAGTTATGCATTTGCAACACCATTTGTGGGTGTTATCTGTTTTACGATTGCAATCACTCTTTGGAATCAAGGGGTAAAAAGGTACCGTGGTGCTGGGAATTAATTATAGAAGCTTGTTTGTTTCTAAGGGATAAATCTAATGGCCGTCTCATACATATAAAATGAGGTGGAGGACATGTTATGGGGATTTATTCTATTAATTGCGGCAATCGCTATTTTGAGAAGTGTCCAATTGTTATGGAGTTCATATTCAGATTCTAGGCGATTCTTTTCGCTGTATAATTTAGCCTCCTTATTTCTAATTTATACAACGGTACTAATTGCGTTTGGGTTAAGTTATGTTGTATTAGAGGAAATGGGTTTTGCAGTTTTGAAAGAAGATGGAGAAAGCTTGCATGCCCAATCTTTTCAACTTGTAGAAATTTGTTTATATTTTAGCGCAGTTACTTTGTTGTCCGTTGGGTATGGTGATATAGCTCCGATTGGAATAGGGAGATGGATTGCGATTGCAGAAGCGCTAATTGGATATACATTACCGTTTGCTTTTGTAATGAGGTCTGTAATAGACAATGAAAAATAAGCTAGCATTTGATATAGTAAAAGAAAAAAAGTAGGAGTGATAACAATGATCACAGTCGGAGAAATGGCTCCAGAATTTACATTAGAGGGAAGTAACGGGGAACAAGTTCGCTTAGCTGATTTTCGTGGTAAAAATGTAGTTCTATATTTTTATCCGAAAGATATGACTCCAGGATGTACAACTGAAGCGTGTGATTTTCGAGATGCATATGGATTATTTCAAGAGAAAGATACAGTTATTCTTGGTGTAAGTCCTGATTCAGCGAACAGACATCTGAAATTCATTGAGAAGCATGAACTTCCATTTGTACTTTTAGTAGATGAAGATCATAAGGTAGCGGAATTGTACGATGTTTGGAAATTGAAAAAGAACTTTGGAAAAGAGTACATGGGAATTGAGCGTTCTACATTCCTTATTAATAAAGACGGTGAGCTTGTAAAAGAATGGCGTAAAGTGAAAGTGAAGGGACATATTGAAGATGTTCTTTCTTATATAAAATAAATTCATTTGGGAGATAAAATATATAGAAGTAAGGCGAGTGTCTATACATATTTTATCGTCTTACATAAAGTGAAGTGTAGGGCATACCTCCTCAGATGATAGTATTCCAAGTGCGATTATGTCGCACTTTTTTTCTATGTAAATGTATAGAAAATGGGGAAAGATATATAAGAATAAGGCTATGTACAAAAATAAACCACATACTTATAGTAGAAATATTGACGATTTATAAGAAAAGGAGTACACTCTTTATAAGAATTATAAAATAATAATCCGTATAGAATCGGGGTGCATGACGGTGGTCAAAGAAGAATTAAAAGAAGCGCTAGAAATGCTGAAAAATACGGGTGTACGCATTACTCCACAGCGTCATGCTATTTTAGAGTACCTTGTGGAATCTATGACGCACCCAACAGCGGATGACATTTATAAAGCATTAGAAGGTAAGTTTCCAAATATGAGTGTTGCAACTGTTTATAATAACTTACGTGTATTTAAAGAGGTTGGACTTGTAAAGGAATTAACTTATGGAGACGCTTCAAGTAGATTTGATTATGTTACAAGTCAACATTATCATGTGATTTGCGAAAAATGTGGTAAGATTGTTGATTTTCCTTATGGGGGTTTGGAACAGCTTGAAGAGGAAGCTGCGAAAACGACAGGCTTCGTTATTAATAGTCATCGCTTAGAAATTTATGGCGTTTGTCCAGAGTGTCATAAGGCGTAATATATAACATAAGAAGGAGGGAGACGTTTACGTCTCCCTCTTTCTTATGTTAGGTTCAGAAGGATTTAAAATGTTCAGTACACAACCTAATTTTGTAAGGATGCATTGTCCCCATATATACCTATGACTTATAGCTCTTCTTATTATATTTCTCATCAAATTCTTTTCCTTCTAGATTTCGATCCATTGTTAAAGGTTGATTGCAATGCATACATGCGTCAACGCGGCCGAGCATTTTTGTAGGTTTATCGCAGCTTGGACAAATGATTTGTACAGTTTTAGTGGATAGCATACCGATCCAAAAGTAAACGACAGTACTAGCGATAACAGCTAAAAAGCCAACCATCATAAATGTTGTCATAATAATAATGTTTTCACGGAAAAAGACTCCTAAGTATGCAATGAAGAGGCCGATAAATACTAAACTTAATGCAAAGGTCCGGATTTTATTGATTTTGTTTGAATACTTAATGCTCATTCTCACCACTCCTTATAACAATAATATAACATAAAATTTAGAATTTTCACTCGTTCGAAAACGTGCTAAAGTGATAAGATAGGAAATACGGAATGTGATGAAGAATGAAGGGAGACTTTAATGATTTTTGGAACATGTTTTTAAAGTTTTAACGGGATGTGAAATTTTTTTATGAAAAGTATTGACCCTGTATGTACTACATGATATATTAATAACCGTCGCTGATGCGGAAACGCAGAAAACGGCAAAAAAGAAAATGAAAAACTTAGTTGACATTAAAAAATGAAGATGTTAACATAAGGAAGTCGCAAATGAGCGACCAAGTAGTTCTTTGAAAACTGAACGAAACAAACAACGTGAAACGTCAATTTTTATTTTAGATGCTAGACAAACTAA